>NZ_JBHZAF010000018.1:0-195599 GCF_042754085.1 Nocardia sp. NPDC059236 | reverse complement strand
ATCTACGGCATGCCGGTGCTCAACGTCGACCAGGCCAAGAGCGTGATCGTGCTCAAGCGGTCGATGAACTCCGGCTTCGCCGGCATCGACAACCCGCTGTTCTACGCCGACCACACCTCGATGCTGTTCGGCGACGCCAAGAAGTCCGTCGGTGCGGTCACCGAGGAACTGAAGGCGCTGTAGCGGTTTCGTGAAGTACCCCGTTCTTGACCTCCAGGTCTAGAACGGGGTACTTTTGCATTCATGGGCCGACCACGGAGCTTCGACGAAGACGCCGTGGTGGAACGCGCAATGGAGACGTTCTGGACCCACGGCTATGCGAACACCTCTCCCGCCCAGCTCGCGGAAGCCTGCGGAGTCGGAAAAGGCAGCCTGTACAACACCTTCGGAAGCAAGCGGGAGTTGTTCGACCAGTGCCTGGCGCTGTACGACCGGACCGGGGCGGAACTGGCCCGGGAGGTCTTGTCACAGCCGGGGACGACCCGCGAACGACTTCGCGCCTGGATGCGGTGGACCGTCGACAACGATCTCGCGCAGCCGGTCCGCCGGGGATGCCTGGTGGTGAATACCGCCATGGAGCTCGGCGGGCATGACGCCGAAGCGACCAAGGCGGTGACGGCCGCACACGCACACCTGGTCGAGGCGTTCACCGAGCGCATCGAGCAGGGGCAGCGCGACGGCGATGTCCCGACGCAGCTCGACGCCCTGGCCTACAGCGAGTTCTTGATGAATACCATTGGCGGCCTTCGCATCATGGCCAAGATCGCGGACGCGGAGACGCTGTACCGCATTATCGACACCGCACTGACCACCCTCTGACCGACTCACGGGCCGCATCCGGCGGCCCTTTCCTTTACCCCAGTTTTTGACCTACAGTTCAAGAAAGGTACGAATCATGGATCTCGGACTGAACGGCAAGACCGCCCTCGTAACCGGCGCCAGCCGGGGCATCGGACTGGCCGTCGCCGAAGCGCTGGCCGATGAGGGCGTGCGCGTCGTGGGCGTGGCCCGCAATGTCACCCCGGAGCTCGAAAAGGTCGCGGCAGCAGCGGTTTCCGCCGATCTGAGCACCACCGAGGGCGCGCTGGCCGCGGTCGAGGCGGCGCTGTCGGAGCTCGGCGGCATCGATATCCTGGTCAACAATGTGGGCGGCGGCGACGCCGACCAGCTGACCCTGGGCGGGTTTCTGGACGTCCCGGACGAGCAGTGGCGAAAGCTGTTCGACCTCAACCTGTTCGGCGTCGTGACCACCACCCGCGCGGCATTGCCGAGCATCATCGAGCGGCGCGGCGCGATCGTGACCGTGTCCTCGATCAATGCCCGGATTCCGGCGGCCGGCCCGGCCGGCTACAGCGAGGCCAAGGCCGCGCTCACCAACCTCGGGAAGCGGCTCAGCGAGGAGTTCGGTCCGCAGGGCGTCCGCGTCAACACGGTGTCGCCCGGGCCGGTCGGCACCGACATCTGGCGCAGCCCCGACCACCTCGGCGCGAAGCTGGCCGCGGCCAACGGCATGGACCACGAGCAGTTCCTGAACGCCATTCCGGCGCAGTTCAATATCACCGCCGGCCGCATCGCCGAAGCGAAGGAGGTGGCGGCGCTGGTGACCTTCCTGGCCTCCGAGCAGGCCGCCATCATCACCGGCGCGGACTATGTGATCGACGGCGGCATCATCAAGACGGTCTGACACATCGGTACGACAACGGCCCGCGTTCTCGAAAAGAACGCGGGCCGTTGATATTCGATCGACTACAGGTAGAGGCCGGTGCCGTGCTCGGGGTGGGAGTTGGCGACGGCGTGCAGATCGCGTTCGCGCAGCACGTAATACGCCTGCGCCTGGATCTCCACCTCGAACTGATCGTCGGCGCTGAACAGCACCTGGTCGCCGACGCTCACCGCGCGGACATGGGAACCCACGCCGCAGACCTCGCCCCACGACAGGCGCTTGGCCACCTGCGCGGTGGCCGGGATGAGAATGCCGCCGCTGCTGCGCCGCTCGCCCGCCTCGGGGTTGAGCTTGACCATGACGCGGTCGTGCAGCATTTGGATCTCTAGCTTGGCATCGGACACCGCGGCAGTGTACTGCGCGAGTACGAGCGGTTACGCCCCGGTGCCCGCGTCCGGCCCGACGGCCGACGCCGCGGTCTCAGGCGCGACGATGCGGCGGATGGCGTCCTTGATCCAGGCGCGCTGCTCCTCCGGATCGGCGTCCACGCCGAAGGTGAAGGCGTTGACCTGCGGAACGGCCAGCGGATAGTTGATCATCGACATGAGCAGCATCAGCACCTGACCGGACGGCATGTCCGCGCGCATCAGGCCCTTGCCCTGCGCCACCTCGACCTTCTCGCGCTTCTCCAGGTAACGGCCGCAGCGCAATTCGCCCGCCGAGGCGTGCTCCCGGCCCAGTTCCAGGGCCTCCCACTGCAGCAGGCGCAGCAGTTCGGGATGTTCGCGGTGGTAGTCGATGTGCTGGTCGATCCAGGTGTCGAGGTCCTCGATATCGGTGGTCACCGAGCCGGCCACGGCCAGCATGGTCTTCTCCAGCACCTGATGGAAGAGCTTCTCCTTGTCGCCGAAGTAGGCGTAGATGAGCTGTTTGTTGGCCTTGGCATTGCGCGCGATGCGGTCCACCCGCGCCCCGGCGATCCCGTACTGCGCGAATTCCGCGGTCGCGGCCTCGAAGATGCGTGCCTTCGTGGCCTCGGGATCCCTGGTGCCTGCCATGCCCTCGATGGTAACCAACCAACTGGTTGACAAACCGGGGATCCCCCGTGGAATATCTCTAACCAACCGGTTAGTTACAAGACTCGAGTTTCCGGCGCAATGGCGCGCCCGCCACCCCCATTCCCCCTTCACGCTCGGGAGAACGACGTGACCACCCTCGAAAACCGGCTTGCCGCAACGGCTCCCGTCGCGACCGGCCCCCTCGAGTTCGCCGCCCGCTGGCGCGCGCTGCCCGTCATCCTCAGTGCCATGTTCATGGCGATGTTCGACTGGTTCGTCGTCAATGTCGCCGCCTCCTCGCTGGAACACGACCTGCACGCCGGTGAATCGGCGCTGGAACTCATCGTCGGCGGCTACGGCTTCGCCTACGCCTCGGGCCTGATCACCGGCGGCCGGCTCGGCGACCTGCACGGACACCGGCGGCTGTTCGTGATCGGCATGCTCGCCTTCACCTTCGCCTCACTGCTGTGCGGGCTCGCGCCCAATGCCTGGGCGCTGGTCGCCTTCCGCATTCTGCAGGGCGGCACCGCGGCGCTCATGGTGCCGCAGATGCTCGCGCTCATCAATACGCTCTTCCCGCCGCACGAACGGCCCAGGGCCATGGCCGCTTTCGGCGCCACCATCGGCATCGGCGCGGTATCGGGTCAGGTGCTGGGCGGGGTGCTGCTCGACGCCGACCTGTTCGGGTGGGGCTGGCGCACCATCTTCTACATCAATGTGCCCATCGGGCTGATCGCCGCAGCCCTGGCCGCGCGCTGGCTGCCCCAGCAAGAGCCGACCCACCGGCCGAAACTGGACCCGATCGGCGCGCTGGGCATCTCGGCCGCGCTGGCACTGCTGCTGGTCCCCATCACACTGGGGCGTCCCGAGGGCTGGCCGGTGTGGACCTGGGTCAGCATGCTCGCCTCGATCCCGGTGCTGCTGCTCACCCTGCGCTACGAGAACCGGCTGGCCACGCGCGGCGGCGAACCCGTCCTCGACACCGGCATGGTGCGTGAACGCGGGTTCAGCCTCGGACTGGTGATCGCGGGCGGCTACCTGACCTTCTTCGCCGGATTCATGCTGTGCCTGACGCTCATGCTGCAGAACGGGCTCGGGCTCTCACCGCTCACCGCCGGCCTGGCCTTCGCGCCGCTGGGACTGTGCTTCGCGAGCAGCTCGTTCTTCCTCGCGCCGCGGGTCGCCGCCCGGATCGGCAATCGGGTCATGGTGGTGGGGACGCTCACCAGCCTCACCGGGCTGGCGCTGACCCTGGCCGTGCTGGCCATCATGGGCCGGAACGTGACCGTGCTCGCACTCATCCCCGGCATGATAATCGTCGGCACCGGCAATGGGCTGACCATTCCGTCGGTGGTCGGGGCCGTGCTGTCGTCGGGGATTCCGGCGCGGCAGGCCGGGATGGCGGCCGGCGTGCTGACCACCTCGCAGCAGTTCGGAAACGCCATCGGCGCAACGGTTCTCGGGGTGATCTTCTTCAGCGCCCTGGGCGCGCACCACGGGACCGGCGGCTACGTGACCGCCATGGAGATGGCCGCGCTCGGCGGGGCCGCGGTGCTGGCCGTCGTGCTCACCGCCGCACTCGCCCTGCCGAAGGCCGCCACCGCACACTGAGAACTCCCGCTTGTCGTACGGGCTTCCGGACAAATCAGCCGGAAGCCCGTACGTTCCTGAGTGTGGACATCGATCTCGACACACTGAGCGGTCTGCTCCCGACGGGCATGGTGGTGACCGATCCGGACGTGCTGACCGGTTATCGGCAGGATCGGGCGCTGGATCCGGACGCCGGGACCGCGCTCGCGCTGGTGCGGCCGCTGACAACCGAGCAGGTCGCGGCCACTGTGCGGTGGGCGGCCGAGCATCGGGTGCCGATCGTGCCGCGCGGGGCCGGCACCGGACTGTCCGGCGGCGCCACCGCGCAGCCCGGGGCGCTGGTGCTGAGCACCGAGAAGATGCGGGAGATCAGCGTCGACACCGTGACGCGGACCGCGGTGGTGCAGCCCGGACTGCTGAACGCAGAGGTCAAGCGGGCCGTGGCCGAACACGGGCTGTGGTACCCGCCGGACCCGTCCTCCTTCGAGATCTGCTCCATCGGCGGGAACGCGGCCACCAATGCCGGCGGGCTGTGCTGCGTGAAGTACGGCGTCACAACCGATTACGTGCTCGGCATGGAGGTCGTGCTGGCCGACGGGACCGCGGTGCGGCTGGGCGGGCCGCGGCTCAAGGACTCGGCGGGGCTCTCACTGACCAAACTGTTCGTGGGCAGCGAGGGGACGCTGGGGATCATCACCGAGCTGACCCTGCGGCTGCTGCCCGCGCAGCCGCCGCAATCCACCGTGGTCGCCACCTTCCCCACGCTCACCGCGGCGACCGACGCGATCCTGGCCATCACCGGCCAATTGCGGCCCTCCATGCTGGAATTCATGGATTCGGTGGCCATCAATGCCGTCGAGGACGAGCTGCGCATGGGACTCGACCGGAACGCGGCGGGGCTGCTGGTGGCGCGGTCCGACGCCCCGGGCGAACACGCCGGGCACGAGGCGGACATCATGCTGGCCGCCTGCGAAAAGGCCGGGGCCACCGAGGCTTTCCGCACCGACGATCCGGAGGAGGGCGAAGCCTTCTGCGCTGCACGGCGATTCGCCATCCCGGCCGTGGAACGCAAAGGGCCGCTACTGCTCGAGGACGTGGGCGTGCCGCTGCCCCGGCTCGGCGACCTGGTCACCGGCATCGCCCAGATCGCCGCGCACCGGCGGGTGCTCATCTCCGTCATCGCGCACGCGGGCGACGGCAACACCCATCCCCTCATCGTCCACGACCCCGCCGACCCGGAGGAGTCCGAGCGCGCGCACCTCGCGTTCGGCGAGATCATGAACCTGGCCATCGGCCTGGGCGGCACCATCACCGGCGAACACGGCGTCGGCCGGCTCAAGAAGGCCTGGTTACCGGATCAGCTCGGCCCCGATGTGATGGCGCTCACTCGCCGGATCAAGGATGCGCTGGATCCGCACGGGATACTCAATCCCGGCGCGGTCCTCTGACCGGTTCGCCGGAACAATCCACATCACAAGGGAGTTCACACCGGTCATGAGCACCAAGCTGGAACACAATGCCGACGCGACCCGCTACGAGATCTACCTGGACGGCACTCTCGCGGGCTACGCCGACTACGCGGAGCGGGTGGACGGCGACACCACGGTCCGCGACATCCAGCACACCCTCACCTTTCCCGAGTTCCGGGGCCGCGGCGTGGCCGCGCAGGTGGTGGAGTTCGCGCTGAACGACGCGCGCACGGACGGCTTCTCGATCATTCCCACCTGCTGGTACGTCGAGAAGTACATCGGGGAGCACCCCGAATACGCCGACCTGGTGGCCTAATTCGCGCGGTGCTGCCGACGCTGCCAGACCCGGAAATGCCGGTCGGCGCTGCCCACCATCGCCTCCCCCACCTTCGCCTCGTCGAACCCCGGTAGCGATTGCAGCTTGGCCAGGAACGCGGTGTCGGCGGCCGAGTAGGGCACCACACACCCCTTACCGGTCGCCCCGATCAATACGAAGAACACGTCCCCCGCGAACGGGCCGTCGGCCGCCGTAATGATCCGCACCTCTGCCAGTTCCGTCCACGCGACCTCTTCCACCCGTCCGTCGGCCAGTGTGCGCCGGACGAAGGTGTCGTTGATTTCGACTCCGGCCATGGCTCCATAGTGCCCCCGGCATCCCCACCCGAACAGCCCTCGAACCCGCGCTTTACCCGGGGAAGCCGCGAAGAGAAGTTCCGGCGAACCCTCCTGCCGCACATGGACGGCGAGCCGATTACCAGAGCAATCCTTCAGCTACTGAACAGATTTCGCCGCGTCCGCGGCCCGCGCGTCACGCGGCGGTCGAATCTCGCCGATTCACAGGAGATTCCCGGCTAAGTGAAGAACTAACGTTTCAATACTCGGTTAAGGTCCGGAAGTCCCCTGGACACAGGGGTTTTCGACAACAACTGGGGAGAAACAGACCCGATGAAGAAGTCGGTCCTTGCTCGTTCGAGCGCCGGTATCGCCGGAGCCGCTGCCGTGGCCGGGCTCACCCTCGCGATGGCCCCCGCGGCCTCCGCGCAGCTCGCCATCACGACCTCCACGGCCTACTGCGCCGGCACCACCTACACCATCACCTTCCCCGCGGCCGACGCCGCGGCCATGGCCTCGCAGTACGGCGACAACAACTTCGTGCTGGAAGCCACCAACACCACCAGCAACGTCACCTGGTGGTCCGCCGCCGTGGCCTCCACCTCGGGCCAGGACGTGACCTTCCAGTGGACGCCGTCGCAGTCGGTGCCCGCGTCCGCCACCGCGACGGGCTCCTGGAACCTGTTCGTCACCGAGGCCCATGTCGCGGCCACCGCCGAGGGCCCGCTGGCGGTCACCGTCGTGCAGACCGCACCCTCCGGGACCAGCTGCACCCCGTCCACCGGAACCGGCAGCTCGAACTCCATCCCGCTGATCGGCGGCCTGCTCAGCAGCCTGTCCGCGCAGTAGTTCGCAGACGTCCGGCCCGGCACTCCCTCATCCGGGCCGAACGCAACGGAGGCGGCCCCGAGCCCAGCTCGGAGCCGCCTCCCGCGTATCCGCCGGATCGAAAAGCGATCAGCGCAGGATCTGACGCGACATGACGACGCGCTGGATCTGGTTGGTGCCCTCGTAGATCTGGGTGATCTTGGCGTCGCGCATCATGCGCTCCACCGGGAAGTCGGTGGTGTAGCCGGCGCCGCCGAAGAGCTGGACGGCGTTGGTGGTGACCTCCATGGCCACGTCCGAGGCGAAGCACTTGGCGGCCGCGGAGATGAAGCCGAGGTTCTTCTCGCCACGCTCGGCGCGGGCGGCCGAGGTGTAGACCATGAGGCGGGCGGCCTCGATCTTCATGGCCATGTCGGCCAGCATGAACTGGGTGTTCTGGAAGTCGGCGATGGCCTTGCCGAACTGCTTGCGGTCCTTGGTGTAGGCGATCGCGGCGTCCAGGGCGCCCTGGGCGATGCCGACGGCCTGCGCGCCGATGGTCGGGCGGGTGTGGTCCAGGGTCTGCAGAGCGGTCTTGAAACCGGTGCCGGGCTCGCCGACGATGCGGTCGCCGGGGACCTTGCAGTTCTCGAAGTACAGCTCGGCGGTCGGGGAACCCTTGATGCCCAGCTTGTGCTCCAGCGGGCCGACCACGAAGCCCTCGTCGTCCTTGTGGACCATGAACGAGGAGATGCCGTTGGCGCCCTTGTCGGCGTCGGTGACGGCCATGACGGTGTACCAGTCGGACCGGCCGCCGTTGGTGATCCAGCACTTGGAGCCGTTGATGACCCAGCCGTCGCCGTCGGCCTTGGCGCGGGTGCGCATGGAGGCGGCGTCGGAGCCGGCCTCACGCTCGGACAGGGCGTAGGAGGCCATCTTGCCCGCGACGATGTCGGACAGCACCTTGTGCTTGAGCTCCTCGGAGCCGTTCAGGATCAGGCCCATGGTGCCCAGCTTGTTGACGGCCGGGATGAGCGAGGAGGAACCGCAGACGCGGGCGACCTCTTCGATCACGATGCAGGTGGCGACCGAGTCCGCGCCCTGGCCGCCGTAGGCCTCCGGCACGTGCACGGCATTGAAGCCGGCCGCGTTGAGGGCGGTCAGCGCCTCCTCGGGGAAGCGGGCGTTGCCGTCCACGTCCTTCGCGTAGGGGGCGATCTCCTTCTCGGACAGGCCGCGGATGGCCTCGCGCAGCTCGTGGTGGAAGTCCTCGAGCTGGAACAAGTTGAAATCGGGGTTGCCCGCCATGGGGTTCTTCTCCTGGTCTTCGGGGGATCGCCGCTGGTTGCCCAGCATCGCCAACTTGTGCGGCACTCAGTGCCAATCGAAGTCGAGTATACGCCGCGAAATCGCAGTTACGTGCGGGTACCCGCTCACCAATCTGTGGCACGCAGTGTCATTTGCGCCACTGTGGGCATCTCACAGCGCATCGAGGCGACGGGCCAGCAGGTCCGCGACCTGCCGTGGCGAGAGATCTCGGGGAAACACCGCCACCACCATCTCGTCCGAGGCCGGCGCGGGCCCGCGTCCTCCGCGCGGAATCGCCGCCAGCGCCGCCCGCAGATCCGCCGGGCTCGCCGCCGACTCACCCCGGACCATCCGCCGCAGCAGATAGTTGTGGGTAGCCGTCACCGCGGCCGTGAACTGCACCAACTCCAGATCCGCGGTCCCGTGCAATCGCCCGCGCAGATAGTCGGTGAACAACCGCTCGTACCGGAAGACCGTCACGATCTCCCGCTCGCGCAGCGTCGGCACCTGCCGCACCACCCCGTAGCGCCGGGCCGCGATCTCCCGCCACTGCGTGAACCGCTCGAACACCTCGACCACGGCCTCGCACACGGCATCCCACGGATCCCCCTGCGGCGTGCTCTCCAAGAATGCCCGCGCCTGCGCCAGCTGCGACTCGTGATCGGCGAAGACCACGTCCTCCTTGGACCGGAACTGCCGGAAGAAGGTCCGCCGCGAAATCCCCGCCGCCTCCGCGATCTCATCGACCGTCGTTGCCTCGTAACCCTTTTCGGCGAACAGCCGTAGCGCCTGATCCACCACGGTGAGACGGCGCTGGGTCGAATCCGCGTCGGCGCGCGGCCGTGCGGGCTGGTCGGTAGGCATCCGCCAACGGTAGCGACCCGGGCGGGCCGTTCCGCACGCCACGGTCGACGGCGCGCGGAACGGTGAGGTCAGCTCGAGAGAAAGGTGACGTGTCAGCCCAGCAGTTTGGTCCGCAGCGCCTCGTCCTTCTCCAGGACCAGCTTTTCCAGGCTCTGCTGGAAACGTTCCATGCGGGAACGCAATTCGGGGTCGGCGGTGGCGAGGATGCGGACCGCGAGCAGGCCGGCATTGCGGGCGCCGCCGATGGAGACGGTGGCGACCGGGACGCCGGCGGGCATCTGGACGATCGACAGCAGGGAGTCCATGCCGTCCAGGTACTTCAGCGGCACCGGCACGCCGATGACCGGGAGCGGGGTGGCGGAGGCGACCATGCCGGGCAGGTGGGCCGCGCCGCCCGCACCCGCGATGATCACCTTGACGCCGCGGTCGGCCGCGTTCTTGGCGTAGTCGAGCATGCGCTGCGGGGTGCGGTGCGCGGAGACCACGCCGACCTCGAAGCGAATGCCGAACTCGGCCAGGGCTTCCGCGGCCGCCTCCATGGTGGGCCAGTCGGAGTCCGACCCCATGATGAGGCCAACCTGTGCGGTGTCAGTCATGGTGCGGATCCCATCCGTCGGTCCAGATCGCGTGCGACATCCAGTGCGCCGCCCGCTCGGCTTTCTCCCGGGTCTCGGCCACGTCGTCGCCGAGGATATTGATGTGGCCGATCTTGCGGTCGGGGCGTTCGCCCTTGCCGTAGAGGTGCACCTTGGCCTCGGGGATGCGTGCCGAAAGATGGTGCAGCCGTTCGTCCATGGACATCTCGGGGGCTTGCGGCGCACCCAGGATATTGGCCATGACGGTGACCGGGGCCAGCGGCCTGGTGCTGCCCAGCGGGTAGTCCAGGACCGCACGCAGGTGCTGCTCGAACTGACCGGTGCAGGCGCCGTCCATGCCCCAGTGGCCGGAGTTGTGCGGGCGCATGGCCAGCTCGTTGACCAGCAGCTCGCCGGCCTGGGTCTCGAACAGCTCCACGGCCATGGCGCCGGTCACGCCGAGCTCGGCGGCCAGGCGCAGGGCGAGCGCCTCGGCCTCGGTGGCCCTGGCCTCGTTCAGGTCCTGCGCGGGTGCGATGACCACCGCGCACTGGCCGTTGCGCTGCACGGTCTCCACCACCGGCCAGGTGGCGGCCTGCCCGAACGGGGAGCGCGCCACCATGGCCGACAGCTCCCGCTTCAGATCCACCTTGGCCTCGGCCATCAGCGAGACCCCGTGGGCCAGCTGGTCTTCGATGATCGGGGCGGCCTCGGCGGCGTCGGCGGGCATCCATACGCCGCGGCCGTCGTAGCCGCCGCGTACCGCCTTGAGCACGAACGGCCAGCCGTGCTCGTCGGCGAAGGTCACCGCGTCGGCGACCGAGGTCACCTCGGTGTAGGCCGGGATCGGCACGCCCAGCTCGGCCAGCTTGCGCCGCATCCGGAGCTTGTCCTGGGCGTAGATCAGCGCCTGCGGCGGCGGCTGCACGTTCACACCCTCGGCGATGAGCGCCTCCAGGTGCGCGGTCGGCACGTGCTCGTGGTCGAAGGTCAGCGCGTAGCAGCCGACGGCGGCCTTGCGCAGCGCGGCCAGATCGTCGTGGCTGCCGAGGACCACGTCCGGCGTCACCTGGGCGGCCGGGTCGTCGGGGCGCTCGGCGAGCACGCGCAGCCGCTGGCCCAGCGCGATGGCCGCCTGATGGGTCATGCGCGCGAGCTGGCCACCGCCGATCATGGTGACGGTGGGCATCGCGGAGGAATCGAAGGAACGGGCGCTCACGCTGCACCATGTTGTCATGACACCCACCGGCTACTGACCCGCGGGTCGCATGACAGGTATCTGCCCCGATTTGTACCGGCCGGACAGCGCATGGATCAGAGACGTAGACTCGCTCCGTGTCATTTGTCGACAAAGTGGTCAACCGCCTGCCCACCCCCCTGCGGGCCCTCGCGGACCGCCATTACGAACTACTCAAGTTCGCGATAGTCGGTGCGACCACGTTCGTCATCGACCTGGGCATTTTCTACGTCCTGAAATGGACGATCATGGACACCAAGCCGACCGTGGCCCGCATCATGTCGGGCACCATCGCGGTCATCGTGTCCTACATCCTCAACCGGGAATGGACCTTCGACAAGCGCGGTGGGCGCGAGAAGCACCACGAAGCGCTGTTGTTCTTCCTGGTCAGCGGAATCGGCGTCGGACTCGCCGCGCTGCCGCTGTGGGTGTCGAGCTACGTGTTCGACCTCCGGCAGCCCAATGTGAGTTTCACCGTCGAGAACATCGCCGACTTCTTCAGCGCCTTCATCATCGGCAACCTGCTGCAAATGGCATTCCGATTCTGGGCCATGAAGCGCTGGGTGTTCCCCGACGAAATGCAGGAACTGCAAACCGAATTCGAGGACCTCGTCAACGAGGCCGAAGATCTCGTCACCGAGAACGAGGAGCAGCTGGGTCACAGCTGAGGGTGACGGTCAGGCGGACGCCGCCCGCCGGACTTTCCCCGATGGTCGCGGTACCGCCGTGCAGGCGGGATTGCTGCGCGACCAGGGCCAGACCCAGACCGCTGCCCGGCGTCGTGCTCGCCCGGTAGAACCGTTCGAAGACGCGCTCCCGATCAGGTGCCGGGATGCCGCGACCGTCGTCGTCGACGGTGAGGACGACGTGATCGTCGTCGCGCCGCGTCGCGATCTCGATGCGCCGCGCCCCGCCGTGCCGGACGGCATTGGTCACCGCATTGTCGACGATCGAACGCAGCCCCGCGGCCAGCCCGCGCAGCACGATGGGCTCCACCGCCTCGGTGTCGATGAGCACGCCGGGATTCGAGCGCCGGGCGTCATCCACCACCTGATCGATGAGCTGTCCGAGCTCCAGATCCTCCCGATCGGATTCGGTGGCCAGATCGCCCACCGCCAGCCGTTCCAGGGCCTGCAGGGTGGCCTCGACCGAACTCTGCGCACTCAGGATCTCGTCGAGGATCTCCGCGCGTTCGGCATCCGACAGCGGCATGGACCGCAGCACCTGCAGGTCGGTGCGCATGGCCGTCAGGGGCGTGCGCAGCTCGTGCGCGGCGGTGGCGGCGAAATCGCGTGCCGTGACCAGTGCTTCGCCGGTGTGCCGGCGCTCGGTCGCGATGCGCCCCAGCAGGGTGTTCATGGCCTCGGCCAATTCCGTCGTCTCGCTGGCCACCGGATGACGCGGGGTCTGCAGGGCCAGCCCCTCTCCCAGCCCGGCCGTCGCCGCGGTCAGCCGCCGCAGCGGGACCACCGCCCGATGCGCGAAATACCAGCCCAGCAGCGCCGCCAGCAGCACCGCGGCCAGTCCGATGAGCACGATCCGGATCCGCTGCTGCGCAGCCGAATCCGAAGCCACATCGGTCGGCACGGTCACCGCCACCGGATGGCCGTCGAGCGCCACCGTGCGCGAGTACTCCGGCTCCGGACTGCCCGGCTCGCCGCGCACGATGAGCACCCCGGGTTTCGTGACGGCGGGCAGGCCCGGCTCGGGAGCAGCCGTGCCGCCGGGCACTGGGAGACTCGGCAGCACGGGTTCCGGCAGCGACCGGCCGGGTTGCAGCTGGGCGGGGGCGAGCGCGATCGCGCTGACCACCCGGCCGACCTGATTCGCCGCGTCGTTCGGCGCGAACGCGAACAACACCACCGACATGGCGGCGACCACCACCGCGGCCGTCGCGGCACTCGCCAGCGCGACCCGGGCGCGCAGCGACACCGGCCGTCGCGGCAGCCTGGTCACGGCTCGGTCCGCAGGACGAAGCCGACGCCGCGCACGGTGTGCACGAGCCGTGGGGATCCGGCGGCCTCGATCTTGCGGCGGAGGTAGGAGACGAACACATCGACCACCTTGGTCTGGGTTTCGAAGTCGTAGCCCCAGACCCGGTCGAGGAGCTGGGCGCGGGAGAAGACCTGCCCCGGCGCCGCGGCCAGCGCGGCGAGCAGATCGAATTCGCGTTTGGTGAGGTCGAGGGGCGTGCCGTCGACCCATGCGCGCCGCGCGCCGGGTGCGATGGTCAGCGGGCCCACGGTGATGTGATCGTCGGTGACGTGGGCCGGGGCGGGCGCGCGGCGCAGCATGGCGCGCAGCCGGGCCACCAGTTCGCCCAGGTCGAAGGGCTTGGTGAGGTAGTCGTCGGCCCCGGCCTCCAGGGCGTCGATGCGATCGGTGACCTCCGCGCGGGCGCTGAGCACGCAGATCGGGATGTCGTTGCCCAGCGAGCGCAGTGCCGTGACGACCTGTACGCCATCCAGATTCGGCATGTTCAGGTCGAGCAGCATGGCCTGCGGGGCATACGCGGCGATCTGGCGGAGCGCGGCGGCCCCGTCTGCCGCGGTTTCGACGTCGAAACCCGACATCCGGAGCCCCCGCGCCACCGAGGACAGCACCCTGACATCGTCGTCCACAATCAGAATCCGGGGACCCGTCACAAGATCAGACGATACTGACGCGAGCTGAGAGCGGAGCCTCAGCGACCCGGGTTCACCACGATGGTCTGCGACGGTTTGCCGGGCGGGATCGCCACGCCCGGATCGCCCGGCCGCACGGTCACCACGCCGGGCGCCGGCAGGCCCGGCTGCAACGGGAGGGCCGGCACGGCGTCCGGGCCGGGCGGCACACCCGGCTCGGCCTGGCGCACAGTCACATTGCCGTCGCGATCCTTGATGATCAGCACGCCCGGACCGATGGGGGCGGCCGGCGCGACGGGCTCGTTGCTTCCCGTATCCGCCAGTCCCGCAATCGAATCCGGCGTCGCGGCCTGTGCCACCGCGGGCAGTACCAGCGCCCCGAGGGCGGCGGTCCCGAGGACCGCGGCGGTCATGGTGCGACGGACGGTGAAGGTCGGCATGGCGTCTCCTGTTCTCTCACCGGCGATCGTGCGCCGGTTCCGGTTGACGAATCCGAAGGTAGGAAGCGGATTCTCAGGACCGGCTAACGAACGGTTAGAGAACGGATAGAAGATCAGCGCGGCTCGGTGCCGACTGCGATGGGCCGCGACGCCACCCCCGAGGAGCCGAGGAACACGGCGAACAGGGCGGGGCGGCGACGCTGGAGTTCCAGTCGCCCGCCGTCGGCTTCGATCAGCGCGCGGGCCAGGGCCAGCCCGACGCCGGTGGAGCCCGCCGCCGAGAAGCCGCGGTCGAAGATATGCGGCGCCAGCTCATCTCGCACGCCGTCGCCCTCGTCGGCGACCTCGACGACCACCAGCGGCTCGCGGTCGTCCATGCGGCCCGTCACCGTGCGCACCGACACCGTGCAGGTGCCGCCGCCGTGCATGAGCGCATTGTCGACCAGCACCGCGAGCGCCTCGCGCAGGCGTGAACCGGTCACGGGCGCTTTGAGAGTCGGGTCGCCGAGCAACACCAGCTTGCGCCCGGCCTCGGCGAAGGGATGCCGCCATTCCGCGACGACACTGCGCAATTCGGCCACCACCGGCAGCGGATCGCGTTCGGCCGCACCTTCGTCGCGAGAAGCGCGGACCAGTTCGTCGATGGCGTCGGTGAGCCGATCCACCTGTGCCATGGCCTCTTCCGCCTCGTGCACCACCGCCGGGTCGGCGTGCGCGGACAGCTCGTCCAGGCGCAGGCGCACGGCGGTGAGCCGGCTGCGCAGCTGATGCGAGACATCGGCGACCAGGGCGTGCTCGCGCTGCAGCCGGCCCGCGATTTCCACTGTGGCCGAATCCAGGACGTCGGACACCCGGTCCAGTTCGGTGATGCCGTGGCGGCGCGGATCGGCGCGGAAGTCGCCCATGGCCAGCCGCGCCGCGCGGGCCGCCACGTCCCGCAGCGGGTCGGCCACCCGGCGCGCGGTCACCACCGCCACCGCGATGCCCGCACCCAGCGAGATGAGCACCAGGCCCAGCACCGCGCCGAGCGCCTGCCGCTGCATGGAATGCATTGGGGCCGAGGGCACTTCCAGCCGCAGCGAGCCGTCGGTGCCCATCGACCAGGACTCCGACAGCGGATCGCGCACCGTGTTCGCGCCGATGTCGACCTTCTTGTTGGGCTCGGTCGGCGTCGGATAGATGATGGTCAGCTTGCCGTTGGCGGGAATCAGCAGCCGCACCGCCTTGGTGTCCAGCTCGCCGTACACCACGCCGTCGCGCTCCTGCCGCGTCACCTCCTCGGAGATGCCGTTGAGCCGGTTGCGCAGTTCATTGCGGTTGATGTCCTCGACCCACTTCCAGGCCGTGAACGCCAGCGGCACACCGAGAACCAGAGTGGTGAGAGTCAAGGCGGCCACCATGGACAGCAGGATCCTGCGTCTCATCGTCGAGATGCCTCGCTTCGCCGGGTTTTCGGGGTTCGGACGCGCGCGGAACAGCACAACAGAAGGATTTCGATCTGAGCGGCTAGTCGGTATTGAACCGGAAGCCTACGCCGCGGACGGTCACGATACGCCGCTCGGCCACCGGCCCCTCGTCGCCGATCTTGCGGCGCAGCCACGACATGTGCATGTCCAGGGTCTTGGAGCCGCGCAGATCGGCGTCACCCCACACCTCGCGCAGGATCATCTCACGCGAGACCACCTGCCCGGCCCGGTCGATGAGCACCTTCAGCAGCTCGTACTCCTTGTTCGCCAGGTTCACCTCGATGCCGTTCACCAGCACCCGCCGCGCGGCCGGCTCCAGCCGGATGCCGCCCACCTCCACGGCCTCGTCCCCGATTCCGCTGCGGCGCAACAACGCCCGCACCCGGGCCAGCAGCTCGGCCAGCCGGAACGGCTTGCCCACATAGTCGTCCGCGCCGGCGTCCAGGCCGACCACGAAGTCCACCTCGTCGGTGCGTGCGGTGAGCATGAGCACGGCCAGCTCGGCGCCGCGCGCCCGCACCTGACGGCACACCTCGAGCCCGTCCATACCGGGCAGGCCGAGGTCCAGGATCAGCAGGTCGTGACCACCCTCGAGGGCCCGTTCGAGCACGGCGGGACCGTAGCTCTCCACCGTCACCGAATAGCCTTCACGGCCCAGCGCCCGCGACAGCGGGGCGGCGATGGCCTCGTCGTCTTCGGCCAGCAGTACTGCGGTCACGGCACCAGACTACGGGTACGCCCCGGCGGATCCGTAGAAGCCGCCACCGTTCGGATTGTTCTGCACCACATCGAAGACCTGGCGATAGAGCAGCGCGTGCACCTGCTGCACATGCGGAATGTCGTCGTACTCCAGCGGATCCTCCGACGACGAACCGATGATCAGCGTGCCGGTACCCAGCATGCGATCGAACAACCCATGGCGGAACTGCACATTCGAGATCCGGTTCATCGGAATGTCGATGCCGGTGTGGGTGAGCACGCCCTGCCGGATCAGCACCCGCCGATCGGTCACGATGAAATGCGTCGACTTCCACCGGATCAGCGGAGCGACGCTGCGCCACACCACGATCCCCAGCCACAGCGCCAGAATGCCGAGCAGCAAACCGGTCTGGAGGGTGCCGCCGGTATTGCGCGCCGTCACCCCCGCGGCGAATCCGGCCAACGCGGTGATCAGGATGAAAGTCACGGCGGGCCAGAACAACATCTTCCAGTGCGGATGGCGGTGCAGCAGCAGCACCTCTTCGGGCGCCAATGCCTCCTCCGGATAACCCATGCCGAAACCCTATCGCGGCCGGATGCCGGAATGCCGCTCGGCGACCTGCGGGCCAGGGCACAATCTTGCGGTTGCCGGTACCATCGGCAGGCACGAGTTGCCTTTCTTCCTAGTTGTACCGCGCAAGACCTTCAGGGTTATCCCGAGCAGGACCATCCGGCTTCGCCGGTGATCGTCGACAACAGGCTCTACCCGGTTGTGCAAGACACAGGAGGCGTGTGTGACCCGAGAGTTGACGCAATTCCAGATACTTCGTGAGCTCGAGCCCGTCGCCGAGGCGAATCTGAATCGGCATCTGTCGATGGCCAAGGAATGGCACCCGCACGATTACGTGCCGTGGGAGCAGGGCCGCAATTTCGCCGCCATGGGCGGCGAGGACTGGGATCCCTCGCAGTCGCGGCTGACCGAGGTCGCCAAGATCGCGATGATCACCAATCTGCTCACCGAGGACAATCTGCCCTCGTACCACCGCGAGATCGCCGAGAACTTCTCCCAGGACGGCGCCTGGGGCACCTGGGTCGGTCGCTGGACCGCCGAGGAGAACCGGCACGGCATCGTCATGCGGGACTACCTGGTGGTCACCCGTGGCGTGGATCCGGTGGCGCTGGAACAGGCCCGCTTGATCCACATGACCAGTGGCGTGCGGTCGCCCGGTGATTGGGGCGGCTTCCTGGAGAATGTCGCGTACGTGACCTTCCAGGAGCTGGCCACCCGGGTGAGTCACCGCAATACCGGCCAGGTCTGCAACGACCCCATCGCGGACCGCATGCTGCAGCGCATCGCCGCCGACGAGAACCTGCACATGATCTTCTACCGCACCCTGTGCGCGGCCGGCCTGGACCTGGCGCCCGACCAGGCGGTGGCGGCCATCACCAAGGTGCTCACCCATTTCGTGATGCCCGGCCACGGTATGCCGAACTTCCGCCGCAACGGGGTCATGATGGCCAAGCACGGCATCTACGACCTGCGCCAGCACCTGGAGGAAGTGGTCGGTCCGGTGCTGAAGAATTGGAATATCTTCGAGCGCAACGACTTCGGGCCGCGCGGCGAGAAAGCGCGCGAAGAGCTGGCCGCCTATCTGGACAAACTGGGCCAGGACGTCGTCAAGTTCGAGGAACAACGCGACCGCATGCTCGCCCGGGAAGCTGCCCGCGACGAATTGCAAAGGGTCTGACACCAGGGGGACGTTGTGCGCGATTGAAATAAATTCGGTTCGCTAAGGTGTCCCCCAGTGTGACGAGAGGAAATCCGTTGGGGGATGGCTACCTGGGCCGATACCGCCTCGACGAACTGCTCGGCAGCGGCGGGTCGGCGGAAGTGTGGCGTGCGCACGACACTGTGGCGGATCGCACCGTCGCGCTCAAAATGCTGGCACCCGTCCTGACCGCCGATCCCGAATACCGGCGGCGCTTCGAGCGGGAGGCCCGGGCCGCCGCACTGCTGCACGGACCGCACGTGGTGCCCGTGCACAGCTACGGCGAACTCGAGGGCCGGCTGTACATCGATTCGGAATTCGTGGACGGCCTCGATATCGAGGCCCTGCTCGAATGGGAGGGCCCGATGGCCGCGGACGCGGCCGTGGACCTCATCTCCCAGGTCGCCTCCGCGCTCGACGACGCCCACGCCGCCGGGCTGATCCACCGGGACGTCAAGCCGCAGAACATCATCGTCGCCCCCGACGACGTCGCCTACCTCATCGACTTCGGCACCGCCCTGCAGGACGGCCAGAGCGCCATCACCCAGACCGGCATGCTGGTCGGCACCCCCGCCTACATGGCGCCGGAACGGTTCGAAGGCGCCGCCTCACCGAGCTCCGACATCTACTCCCTGGGCTGCGTCCTCTACGAATGCCTCACCGGGCAGCGGCCCTTCCGGGTGCGTAATCCGGCGCAGCTCATGCGCGCCCACCTCGACCTCGCGCCCAAGCCGCCGTCCACCCTCGACGAGACCGTTCCGGCCGCCCTCGACGCCGTCGTCCTGCGCGCCCTGGCCAAGAATCCCGGCGAACGGTATTCCACCGCAGGCGAATTCGCCGACGCCGCCAAGGCCGCCCTCACCGCGCCCGCCGTCCCGGCCGAGCCCGGTCCCGAGGCACAGGTGACCGTGGTCATCCCCAACCCGGCCGACACCGACGCGCGCACCACCGCCCTCCCGCGCCCGGTGCCCGCTGTCGGAATCCCGGCCGGAATGGACGTCGGTACGGTCGCGCTGTCCAAGGAAGCCGATCTGGGTCTGCCCGCTCGCCGCTGGACCCGGCGGCGACTGCTCGCCGCCGCGGGCTTCACGGCCGCCGCCACCGCCATCGCGATCGGCGCCGCGTTGTTCACGAGCCGGGCCGCGGAACTGCAGCCCGGGCAGCGCGCCCGGACCTCGGCCGTACCGACCACGAAAGCTCCTGTCCAGGCGGCGCTTCCACCGACCACCGAGCCGACGACCGAACCTCCCGAGGACCCCGCGGCCGAATCCGTCACACCGATGCCGGACGACACACTGGCCCCCGCCGAACCGCCGACCATCGACGCCCCGGCCGGCCCGCGGCTGCCCGGACTCGAGATCCCCGGTCCCGGTCTGCCCGGTCCCGGCTTCACCCTTCCGGGCTTCCCCGGGCCCGCCGGCAGCAACCGCCACGGCGGCCGCCCGCACGGACAGAACAGCCAATAGTCCTCGCGCCGAACCTGTTCGGGGGCCAGCGCGAATCAGGTTGCGGGAAACGCGTTTCTGTCAGTACTCGGCGCGGAGGTGGGTGACATCGCCCGCCGAGACGGCGCGATCACCGATCAGCAGCCTGCCGTATTCGTCGATGCCCGTGGCAATTCCGGTGAGCACCTCCCCACCGGGCAGCTCCGCGCGTACCTGCGCACCGAGAGTGGCGCACCGTTCGCGATAGGCCGCCGACAGCTCGGCGATATCCCAGCCGGACGCCTCCCAGGCGGTGAAGCGGCGGGCGAACTCGCGCAGCATCGCCTGCACCAGCACCGTGCGATCGATCTCGGGAGCCCCGGCCAGCAGCAGGGACGTGGCGTGCGGGACAGGCAGTTCGGCCTCGGTGAGGGATACGTTCAGCCCGACCCCGACCACCACCGCCGGGTCCGCACCCGCGGCGGCGATCTCGGCCAGGATCCCGGCCAGCTTGCGGCCGTCCACCAGCACGTCATTGGGCCACTTGAGCACCGCCTTCACCCCGGCCACCGCGCGCACCGCGTCCACCACGGCCACGCCGGTGAGCAGCGGCAGCCAGCCCAGCACGGCGGGATCGATCCCCCGCACCCGCACCAGCAGCGACATGGCGATCTGCGCCCGTGCGGGGCTCACCCACCGCCGGTCGTGGCGGCCGCGGCCGTGCTCCTGCGACTCGGCGATCAGCACCAGCCGATCGGCACTCGAATCCGCGGCCCGCGCAACCAGATCCGCATTGGTCGACCCGGTCGACTCGACCACCTCGACGGCCGAGAAGAAACCCAGCTCGGGCACCTCGGCAACACTCCGGCCCAGCACGTCAACATCCAGCGGCGACCTGTCCATGCACCGCACGCTACTCCCCCGCCCGCATCCACACGGCAACGACAAGGGGCGGGTCCGGATCGGACCCGCCCCTTCTCGCCCGGCGCGCTACCGCGGCGCGGACACCGCCTGCAGCATGCCCGCCAGGGCCTCGAACAGGCCCGTGAGCACATGCTCGGAAATGTCCTCTCGCGCAGGCTCGGCCGCGTCGGACTCGGCGTCGGCGGACACGAGTACCGGGGTACCCGCGCCCGCCACCGGGGTGCCCGGGACCGGCATCGCCCCGCCCGCGCACGGCATCTCCGCGTACGCAGGGGCGGCGGCGTCCCCCGTCGATTCGCCGCCACCCCCGGTACGGCCGTCGCCCGCGAGCGGAGCGGTGCGCCCGCCGCCGCTCGCGCCGTCGTCGTCCGAGGTTTCACTGAATTCCGGATCGGTCACTGTCGGCTCCGGATCACGGATCCGCCACGCGGTGAACGATGCCGCCGCTGCCCGATCTGCTTGGTGTTCACTCCAGCTCCACATAACCGCCTCCCCAGGTCGTCGGTTTCGGATGCGACTCCAGAGTGACCCACGACCGGGGCCGAGCACGACCGGTTTTTCGGGTGCGGACGGCATCAAGGCTGGTAGATAAGGACTTTCACGACAAGGATCGGTGTCCGGACCGGACAGCGGAACGGGTCCGGCGGCTCGGATTCAGGCGTCGACCGGTTCCAGGCCGAGGGCGCCCGCGGTGAACCGGCGCACGGTCACCAGGCCGTCCGCCAGCGCGGCGTCGTATCCCGCACGGGCCCAGCCGGTCACGGTCGCGGTGCCGTCGGCATTGGGCCACACACCGATCTCGGCGACCATCTCCGCGGTGGTGGGGATGCACACCGCCCACGAGAAGTGGGTCTCCTCGGCCCATTCGGCGCTGCGCCGGGCCACATAGCCGGGCTCGGTGATGCCGGCGTCGGCCAGGGCGGGCCGGTCGTCGATGCGCTCGTCCGCCCGCAGGGCACGCAGATACCAACTGCCCGCATTGATCTCGATGGGCTCCATCAGTCCTCCGATCCCCGATCCAGTCGCCGCTGCCGCCGCCGCTCCCGGTGCTCCCGCCGCTGCCGCGGATTGCCGCCGCCGTACAGCACCGCGCCCGCCAGCGGGATCAACAGGAACATCCACCACTGGTGGGTCACGAAGAACAGGATCAGCGCGATGATCGGGACGACCGGCATCACCCGACCACGCCAGTGCGCACCGAACCGCGACTCCCGTTGCGCCGGAACGCTCTTGTCCGCCACCGGCTCCGGCAGATCGGTGAACACCCGCTCGAGGTCACCGCGCGTCAGGGCGGCGGCCACGACCCCACTGCGCTCGTCGAACTCCGCGACGCTGAGCCGCCCCGCCGCGAAATGATCGGACAGCCGCTTCATCGCGTCCTCACGCTCGGCGGTGCCAATACGGATCTCGGGTGGTTCAGCCATGCCATGACATTAGCGCGAGTGGCCGCCCACCTGCAGGTGAGCGGCCACTCGGCGACTTGCGTTGCGCTACTTGATGCGAATCGCGTTGCGCTACTTGATCTCGGCCAGGACGGTGCCCTGGGTGATGGCGGCGCCCGCCTCCACCGAGAGACCCGTGATGACACCGGCCTTGTGGGCGGTGACCGGGTTCTCCATCTTCATGGCCTCGAGCACGACCACCAGGTCGCCCGCCTCGACGGACTGGCCCTCTTCGACCGCGACCTTGACGACGGTGCCCTGCATCGGGGCGGTCACGGCGTCACCGGAGGCGGCACCGGCGCCCGCGCCACCGCGCTTGCGCGGCTTCGGCTTCTTGCGCACCGCACCACCCACGCCATTGCCGGAAGCGGCCGTGCCGACCGAGAACTGGCCCGGCAGCGACACCTCGAGGCGACGGCCGCCGACCTCGACGACCACCTTCTGGCGCGGCGCCTCGTCCTCGTCCTCGATGGGCTGGGCACCGGCGTAGGGCTCGATGTGGTTGTCCCACTCGTTCTCGATCCACTTGGTGTAGACGTCGAACTTGGTGCCGTCACCGACGAACGCCGGGTTCTCGACAATGTGGCGGTGGAACGGGATGACCGTGGCCAGGCCCTCGATCTGGTACTCGTCGAGCGCGCGGGCGGCACGCTGCAGCGCCTGCTCGCGGTTCTCGCCGGTGACGATCAGCTTGGCGAGCATGGAGTCGAACTGGCCGCCGATGACCGAGCCCTCGACCACACCGGAATCGACACGCACACCGGGGCCCGCGGGCTCCTTGTACACGACGACCGGGCCGGGGGCGGGCAGGAAGCCGCGGCCGGCGTCCTCACCGTTGATGCGGAACTCGAAGGAGTGGCCGCGCGGGGTCGGGTCCTCCTTGATGGACAGCTCGTGGCCCTCGGCGATGCGGAACTGCTGGCGCACCAGGTCGATGCCCGCGGTCTCCTCGGTGACCGGGTGCTCGACCTGCAGACGGGTGTTCACCTCGAGGAACGAGACGGTCTCGCCCTGCACCAGGTACTCCACGGTGCCGGCGCCGTAGTAACCGGCCTCCTTGCAGATCCGCTTGGCGGACTCATGGATCTTGGAGCGCACCTCGTCGGACAGGAACGGCGCGGGGGCCTCCTCGACGAGCTTCTGGAAGCGACGCTGCAGCGAGCAGTCACGGGTGCCGGCGACCACGACATTGCCGTGCTTGTCGGCGATGACCTGCGCCTCGACGTGGCGGGCCTTGTCCAGGTACTGCTCCACGAAGCATTCGCCGCGACCGAAGGCGGCGATGGCCTCACGGGTGGCGGACTCGAACAGCTCGGGGATCTCCTCGATGGTGTGCGCGACCTTCATGCCGCGACCGCCACCACCGAAGGCGGCCTTGATGGCCACCGGAACGCCGAACTCCTTGGCGAACGCCACGACCTCGTCGGCGTTCTTGACCGGGTCCTTGGTGCCCGCGGCCATCGGCGCGCTGGCGCGCTCGGCGATGTGGCGGGCGGTGACCTTGTCACCCAGGTCGCGGATCGACTGCGGCGAGGGGCCGATCCAGATCAGCCCGGCGTCGATCACGGCCTGCGCGAAATCGGCGTTCTCGGAGAGGAAGCCGTAGCCGGGGTGGATGGCGTCCGCGCCGGCCTTGGCGGCGGCGTCGAGGATCTTGTCGAACACCAGGTACGACTCGGCCGAGGTCTGGCCGCCCAGGGCGAAGGCCTCGTCGGCGAGCTTGACGAACGGCGCATCGGCGTCCGGTTCGGCGTATACGGCCACACTGGCGATACCGGCGTCCTTGGCGGCCCGGATCACGCGCACGGCGATCTCGCCTCGGTTGGCTACGAGGACCTTTGTGATCTGCGCGTTGGCATGGTTGGGCACTGAGCCTCCTGTGCTCTGGATACTTTCGTCTGTCGGCAGTGTAGGCATCGTGCCAACAATCACCGAACCGAGGATAGGGCTACCGAAGAGTAGGCCCGAAGAGTGAGCAATGCGACTCTTCGAACGGCCTTTTTTAGAACCTGTTCTACCAGACTCTCCCGCGACCTTCTCCTGTGCATACCCCGGGAGGGGCGCGGGCGTTACGAGCTTGCCACGACCGCGGGCGGCTCGCCGGGTTCTTCGCCGATCACGATGGGCGCACCGACCGCATTGGCCCACTCGGTCCAGGAGCCGTCGTAGTTGCGCACACCGGGCACGCCCAGCAGATACGTCAGCACGTACCAGGTCAGCGCGGACCGTTCGCCGACCCGCGAGTAGACCAGCGGCGCGACGCCGGTGACCACCGCGCCGTAGATGACATCGAGCTCGGCCCGCGGCCGGAAGCGGGCGTCGGCGCCGACCGAGGAGGTCCACGGGATATTGACGGCGGTGGGAATGTGGCCCGCGCGCAGCGCCTGTTCCTCGGGGCGATCGAGAACGACCAGCTCCCCGGTGTACTCGCCGAACCCGCGCGCATCGATGAGCGGGCCGCCGAAGTGCGCGAGCACGTCCTGACGGAACGCGCGGGCGGACTTGTCGTCACGATCGGCCACCGGATAGTCGCCCAGCCCGGCCGCGGGCACCTCGAAGGTGGTGTCGCGGGCCTCGGAGATCCAGGCGTCGCGGCCGCCGTCCAGCAGGCGCACGTCCTCATGTCCGAAGAGGGAGAACACCCACAGGGTGGCGGCCGCGGTGCCATTGGATTTGTCGCCGTAGATGACCACGGTGTCGTCGCGCTCGATGCCCTTGACCCGCATCAGGTCGGCGAAGGCCGCGCCGTCGACGACGTCACGGGTGCGGGGATCGATCAGCTCGGTGCGCCAGTCGATCTTGATGGCGCCGGGCACATGCCCGATGTCGTATAGCAATATGTCTTCGTTGGACTCGATGATCTTGAGTCCCGGCGTGCCGATGTTTGCCGATAGCCACTCTGTGGTTACTAGTCGGTGAGGATGTGCGTAGGAGCCGAACGAGTGATGCGGATCCGGAGCGACGGGCACGTTGTGGTCCTTCACGCGTGGTGGGTTAGGTATTGGCGGTTCGAATCTCGACACCGATCGTAGGCATATGGCGGTTACGTAACTCGTTTCAGATCACGAATCGGATGATTGAGCGAATTAAGCGCAGCTTCATCCGATAAAGTCTCTCGAGAGGAGGGGTGAGCTATGTCCGATTCTTGGCCGCGACGGCGACTGCTTGCGATCCTACGTGGCGCCAGCGAGCCTCTCGACGCCCAGGAACTGGCACGTGTCACCGGACAACATGTGACAACGGTGCGTTTTCATTTGGACGTCCTAACCCGGGAATCGCTGGTCCGCCAATTTCAACAGCCGCCACGCGGCCGCGGTCGCCCGCGCATCGGCTATACCGCTGTACAGCGATCGGTGGGTTATCAGGAATTGGCGCAGGTGCTCGCCGATCAGCTGGGCAGCGATCCGCGCCGACGCTCCGAGGCCGCCATCGCGGCCGGGCGCGCCTGGGGCTCGAAACTGGAAGCGGCGGACCAGCCCATCGAAACGCTGGAAGACGCCAAGGACCTCACCGTCACCCTGATGTCGGAGCTCGGCTTCGCCCCCGAACGCGACCAGGCCGGCGAGACCGAAGAGTCGGCCCTGATCCGCATGACCGCCTGCCCACTACGCGAACTGGCCCGCACCCACTCCGAGGTGGTGTGCGGCGTGCACCTGGGACTCATGCGAGAAGTACTGGACCGCAACGGCGGCCGCGAGAGCGTGGCCGTGCGCCTACACCCGTTCGTGGAACCCGAACTGTGTGTCGCCCGTCTGGAACTACTGCAGGGGCGCGCCGGCGAAGCCGGGCGCGAGGAGGGTCAGGCCGAGCCCGGCGAGCCTCGGCTAGCGCCCTCGCCCGGCCGTACCGCACCGCAACTGCGGACCGCCACCGAACCGCAGCTACGCGCGGCCACCGACCCACAGCTGCGCAATACCGACGCCTACTTCGGCCAGTAGCCGGCGCACCAGCGGCAGGCCGATACCGATCACACTCGACGGATCACCGTCGATCTTGTCCACGAACCAGCCGCCCAGGCCGTCCAGGGTGAAGGATCCGGCCACCTGCAGCGGCTCCCCCGTCGCGATGTACGCGTCGAGTTCATCGGGTTCGGGCTTGGCGAAATGCACCGTGGTGGAACTACAGTCGGCCGCCTCGGCGGTGACCTCACCGGCACGCAGCCGCAGCACGCAGTGCCCGGTGAGCAGATCGGCGCTCCGCCCGGCCATCTCGGCCCAGCGCGCGCGGGCGACCTCGGGGGTCAGGGGTTTGCCCTGGAGTACGCCGTCCACGAGCAGCATCGAATCGCAGCCCACCACAACGGAATCGGCGAAGGCGGGATCGGCCGCCAGCTGACCGGCGATCTCACGCGCCTTGGCGCGGGCCAGTTCGATGACGACACGATCGGGTGCGGTATCCGCGGGCAGCGCCGCGGCCACCACGTCCTCGTCCACATGGGACACCCGGACGACCGGCTCGACGCCCGCATTGCGCAGGACGCCGAGCCGGGCCGGAGATTGAGACGCTAGTACGAAGACGGTCACAGGCCGTCAGTCGCGCAGGTGCGACAGCGCCGGAAAAGCGTAGGGCGAGAAGGGCGAAGAGCCGCGGTGCATCAGGGTCGGCACACCCCAGTTGTCGGCCGGGCCGGTCTCGGCCGGCGCGGCCGCGGCGCTCGCGGACGCGGCGGCGAACACGGTGATCAGGGCGGCGAGCTCGAGGTCGGTCGGGTTGCCCTTCAGGACCCGGATGACCGGGTCGGTGCTCGACGGTGCGACCTCGGTGACGGCCGTGTCGACGGCGTCCGCCAATTCATCGACGGTTGCTAGATCCAGTTCGGCGGCGCGCAGTACTTCTTCATCGGCCATGGTCGTCACAGCGCCAGTCCTCCTGTCCGTTCGCCGCAGGGTGTGCGGCGCATTCGTGGCCCGTGTTTGTCCGGGTCGCAAACGGTATTCGATACAACCCTCGACGGCGAGGGCCATTCCTGAACATCTTCGCTCGGATGAGGCGATCGTGCGCGGTACGAGACCTTTGTCCCATTCGACAGTGTGCGCCCCACACCGCGCATATCGCACTATCAGAGCGGAATGTTGCCGTGCTTCTTCGGCGGCAGGGACACCATCTTGCGTTCCAGCAGCCGCAGCGCCGACACGATCTGGCCGCGGGTGTGCGAGGGCGGGATGACCGCGTCGACGTAGCCGCGCTCGGCCGCCACGTACGGGTTCACCAGGGTGTCCTCGTACTCGTTCTGCAGCTCCAGGCGCAGTGCGTCGACGTCGTTGCCCTCGGCGGCCGCGGTCTGCAGCTGCTTGCGGTAGACGAAACCGACGGCGCCCGAGGCGCCCATGACGGCGATCTGCGCGGTCGGCCATGCCAGGTTCACGTCGGCGCCCATGTGCTTGGAACCCATGACGTCGTAGGCGCCGCCGTAGGCCTTGCGGGTGATGATTGTGATCTTGCCCACAGTGGCCTCACCGTAGGCATAGAGCAGCTTGGCGCCGCGCCGGATGATGCCGTTGTACTCCTGGCCGGTGCCGGGCAGGAAGCCGGGCACGTCGACCAGGGTGATGATCGGGACGTTGAAGGCGTCGCAGGTGCGCACGAAGCGCGCGGCCTTCTCCGAGGCGTCGATGTCGAGGCAGCCCGCGAACTGGGAGGGCTGGTTGGCGACGAAACCGACACTGCGGCCGTCGATCCGGGCGAAGCCGACGATCACGTTCATCGCACGCTCGGCCTGGACCTCGAGGAACTCCTCGTCGTCCACCAGGCGCTTGATGACCTCGTGCATGTCGTAGGGCTGGTTCGGCGAGTCCGGGACGATGGTGTCCAGCTCGAGGTCGGCCTCGGTGAGGTTCTCCTCGATGGCGCCCGCGGCGGCGGTGGCCGGGAAGCGCGGGGCCTCGGCGCGGTTGTTGCTGGGCAGGTAGCTCAGCAGGTCGCGGACGTAGTCCAGGGCGTCCTGCTCGCCGGAGGCGACGTAGTGCGCCACACCGGACTTCACCATGTGGGTGTGGGCGCCGCCCAGCTCCTCCATGGTGACCTCTTCACCGGTGACGGTCTTGATGACGTCGGGACCGGTGACGAACATCTGCGAGGTCTGGTCGACCATGACCACGAAGTCGGTCAGCGCGGGCGAGTAGACGTGACCGCCGGCGGCCGGGCCCATGATCAGCGAGATCTGCGGGATGACACCCGAGGCCTGGATGTTGCGGTGGAAGATCTCACCGTAGAGACCCAGGGAGACGACGCCTTCCTGGATGCGCGCGCCGGCGCCCTCGTTGATGCCGACCAGCGGGCGGCCGGTCTTGAGCGCCAGGTCCATGACCTTGACGATCTTCTCGCCGTAGACCTCACCGAGGGAACCGCCGAAGACGGTGACGTCCTGGGAGAAGATGCAGACGTCGCGGCCGTCGATGGTGCCGTAGCCGGTGACCACGCCGTCGCCCAGCGGACGCTGGTTCTCCAGGCCGAAGTTCACGCTGCGGTGGCGGGCCAGGGCGTCGAGTTCGACGAACGAGCCCTCGTCCAGCAGGGCGAGGATGCGCTCGCGCGCGGTCATCTTGCCCTTGGCGTGGACCTTGTCGACCGCGGCCTCACCCATCGGGTGCTTGGCCTCTTCCAGCCGATTGCGCAGATCAGCCAGTTTGCCGGCGGTGGTGTGGATATCAGGGGCGCCCGCCGACCCCGGCGAAGGCTGCTGCTGGACACTCGTCATGACGGGGAGTGTAACCAGTACCAGACCCCCTTCGTAATCCAGACGGGGCTACTCGCGAGTACGGTTATTGGCTACCCGCCAGTAGAAAGCCGCAGGTAGAGCACGCGATTCGATCACCGCACCGGCGCGACTCGAACGCTGTTCAATAGCAAATTCCCCCAGTCATCCCGGCCCGGTTTTGGCCGGGTCCACACACCGCGGGCCGGCGGGATTCCGGCCCGCGCGCGCCCCGGAAAGCCGAGGGGCTCAACGCATGACGCCGGTGTGGCCGGTCGAGTATCTGCCCGGCTGGGGCCAGATGGTGAGACCGTGCGGGCCGCGGCCGACGGGGATGCGCGCCAGCAGTTTCCACTCGACGATGTCGATGGCGTAGACCTCGCTGTTGTTGCGGCCGGAGACCCAGAAGACGCGGCCGTCGGCGGAGAGATTTCCCATATCCGGACTGCCGCCGCCGGGGATCCGCCACTTGCTCGCCAGCTGTCCGGTCGCGAAGTCCAGGACCGAGATGCTGCCCTCCTTACGGTTGGTGATGAGCATCTGCTTGGAGTCGCGGGTGACGTAGAGACCGTGGGTGCCCGCGCCGGTTTCGATGAAGCCGGTGTTGTCGAAGGTCTTGGCGTCGAAGACGTAGATGCCGTTGGCCATCATGTCGGCCACGTAGAAGGTACGGCCGTCGGGTGCGAGCTTGACGTCCTGCGGCATGCCGGAGCGGCCGCCGGGCAGGTCGATCATGCGCAGCAGGCGCAGGCCCGCGATGTCGACCACGGCCAGGCGCCCGCCGAATTCGCAGCTGACCAGGGCGGTGCGGCCGTCGGCGGTGAAGTCCATGTGGTTGACGCCCGGGCAGTCGGGGACCGCGATGTCGTGCAGCTTCTCCCAGCTGTGCGGGTCGTAGAAGTCCAGGGAGCGGTCGGCCTCGGCGACGACGAGGGCGTACTTGCCGTCCGGGGTGAAGTACATGTTGTACGGATCGCGGACCGGGATGGGGTCGCCTGCCTCGCCGGTGCGGGGATCGATGGGCAGCAGGCTGCCGCTGCCGATGGGGAGATCGTTGTTGGCGTAGAGCATCTGCATGTCGTAGGAGGGGACGACGTGCTGGGGTTCGCGGCCACCGGCCGGAAGGGTGTCGATGACCTGGAAGGTGTCCGGGTCGATGACGGTGATGGTGTCGGATTCGCTGTTGGGGACGTAGACACGGGTGGGCTGATCGGCCACGGCGGGACCGAGTTCGCGGGTGGCCGCGTAGATGTCGTCGGGCGAGAGCGGCGGCGGCATGCCGGGTAGCAGGTCCGGCGCCACCGCCGCACCGGGCGGGGTGGCCGGCGGCGCGGAAGGGCGCGGCACGGTGACCGCACTACCACTCGAGCAACCGGCCAGCATTGCGATGGAGATGACCAGACCCAGACGTGCACGGCGCGCGATCACAGGGCGCACCGTGCCAGGGCGGCATTGCGGTGAGCTGACATGTCGTCGAATATTAGGCGGCGACATGGAGGTTCGCGGCGCGATCACGGAGTGTCGCTCCGCGCCACGCGTTTCGGGCAAAAGCGACTATTCAGCAAACGCGGGCAACTCGGACCCAACCGGTCGGGTTGCGGCTCAGGCCAATACGCGTCCGAGGCCGTCCACGGCCTCGTCCAGCTCCGCCTCGGTTACCGTCAGCGGCGGCCGGAAACGAATGCCACGCTCGCCGGTGCCGAGGATCAGGATGTGCTCCTGCTCGCGCAGCCGGTTCACCACCTCGTTGCGCAGCTCCGGGGTCGCCAGGGTGATGGCGCACATCAGGCCGCGGCCGCGCGGATCGGTGACTTCCGCATGGGCCGTGGACAATTCGGTCAGCCGGGTGAGCAGGTACGGCCCCAGCTCCCGGGCTCGGCCCACCAGATCCTCGTGCTCCATCACCTCGAAAACCCGCCGGGCCCTGACCATGTCGGCCAGATTGCCGCCCCAGGTGGAGTTCAGGCGCGAGCTGACATGGAAGACATTGTCGGGCACCTCGTCCACCCGGCCGCCCGCCATGATGCCGCAGACCTGGGTCTTCTTGCCGAAGGCCACGACATCCGGCTCGAGGCCGAGCTGCTGGTAGGCCCACACGCTGCCGGTCATGCCGACGCCGGTCTGCACCTCGTCGAGGATGAACAGCGCGTCGTGCTCGTGGCACAGCTGCTGCATCGCACGCAGGAACTCCGGGCGCAGATGCCGGTCGCCGCCCTCTCCCTGAATCGGCTCGGCAATGAAACACGCTATGTCGTAGGGGTTTTCGGCGAAGGCGCGGCGGGCCTGGTCGAGCGCGTGTCGCTCGGCGGCCTCGACGTCGGGATGATCGGGTCCGACATACGGGGTGTCGATGCGGGGCCAGTCGAACTTGGGGAAGCGCGCGGTCTTGACCGGGTCGGTGTTGGTGAGCGAGAGCGTGTAGCCGGTGCGGCCGTGGAAGGCTCCGGTCAGGTGCAGCACCTTGGTGCCGAGTTCGCCTGGGCGCCCGTGTATTTCGTTGTGGCGCGACTTCCAGTCGAAGGCGGTCTTGAGGGCGTTCTCGACGGCGGGGCCGCCGCCGTCGATGAAGAACAGGTGCGGCAGTCGCGGATCACCGAGCACGCGCACGAAAGTGTCCACGAAGCGCGCCATTTCGACGGTGTAGACGTCGGAGTTGCTGGGCTTGTTGAGCGCGGCCGTGCTGAGGCCGGCCAGAAAGGGCTTGTCACCCAGCAGGGCGGGGTGGTTCATGCCCAGCGTCGAGGACGCGAAGAAGCCGAACATGTCGAGGTACGCGGTGCCGTCGCGGGCGTCCACGAGCCGGCGGCCCCTGGACTCGCGCAGGTCCAGTACCAGGTCGAAGCCGTCGGCGAGAATGCTCCCGGCGAGGATCTCATGCACCCGGGCGGGGGTGACAAGGGTGGTTTCGGCGGCCGCCCCGAGCCGATCGAGTTCGAGGGTCACGCCACCCAGCGTAAATGAACTTTTACGGCTATGCCCGTAAGTTCCGGAATAATTACGCCCGTGACCGGCGCGAAACCTGAAGGTCTGCGGCGGCCGCGACCTTACTTGTCATAGAATGTCTGCAAAATGATGGTGCTTCTCGTCCGGACGTTGGCCGTCGCTCGGATCTCCTGCAGCAGCTGCTCCAAGTGCCTGGGCGAGGCCACCCGCACCATGAGCATGTAGCTCTCATCGCCGGCGACCGAGTGACACGCTTCGATACCCGGAATGTGCTGGAGCAGTGCGGGTGCGTCATCAGGTTGAGACGGGTCGAGAGGAGTTATCGCGACGAAAGCCGACAGCATCTGGCCCAGCGCCTCGGGATCGACATTCGCCGTGTAGCCGCGAATCACGCCCCGCGCCTCGAGCCGCCGCACCCGCGACTGCACCGCGGACACCGAAAGGTTGGCCTTCTCCGCCAGATTGGACAGGGTGGCGCGACCATCGGCAATCAGCTCACGGATCAGCAGTCGATCGATGTCGTCGAGTACAAGTTTCGCCGGTGTATCCGCCATCAGCGAAGGCTAACGCAGCGAACCGAACTCGGTGCCGGAACCCAACCTGGAGCATGTAATGAGTCACGCACTGTCAGACGGGGTGACCCGTGAGCTCCGTGAGCAAACGGAGAAGTTGCTGCAACGCCTCGGTGTCGAAACACCCCAACCGGGTGAACTCTCGGCCCGCACCCCGATCACCGGCGACGAGCTGATCACCCTGCGCGCGAGCGATTCCGCCTCGGTCGACGCCGCCATCGCCCGCGCCGAGACCGCCTTCCACAGCTGGCGCACGGTACCGGCGCCGCAGCGGGCCGCGGTGGTGCGGCGGCTGGCGGCGCTGCTCACCGCGCACCGGGACGAGCTGGGCGAACTGGTCACCGTGGAGGCGGGCAAGATCGGCGCGGAGGCGCGCGGCGAGGTCCAGGAGATGATCGATATCTGCGAGTTCGCCATCGGGCTGTCGCGGCAGCTGTACGGGCGGACCATGCCGTCGGAGCGGCCCGGGCACCGGCTCATGGAGACGTGGCACCCACTCGGGGTGGTCGGGGTCATCTCGGCGTTCAACTTCCCGGTCGCGGTGTGGGCCTGGAATACCGCGGTCGCGCTGGTGTGCGGGGACACCGTGGTGTGGAAGCCGTCGGAGGCGACGCCGCTGACCGCGCTGGCCTGTCACACTCTGCTGCGCCGCGCGGCGCGGGAGGTGGGCGTGGATCCCGAAGTGCACCAGCTGATCCAGGGCCCGGCGGCGATCGGCGAGCAGCTCGTGGACGATCCGCGGGTGGCGCTGGTGAGCGCGACGGGGTCGGTGCGGATGGGGCGGCAGGTCGCGCCGCGGGTGGCGGCGCGGTTCGGTCGCTGTCTGCTGGAGCTGGGCGGCAACAACGCGGCGATCGTCACCCCCTCGGCGGATCTCGACCTGGCCACGCGGGGAATCGTTTTCGCGGCGGCGGGCACCGCGGGCCAGCGGTGCACGACGCTGCGGCGGCTGATCGTGCACGTGGATGTGGCCGGGCCGCTGCTGGATCGGATCTCGGCGGCGTATCGCCAACTGCGCGTGGGTAACCCGCTCGAGGAGGGCGTTCTCGTCGGGCCGCTCATCACCGAGCGGGCCTACGACGGCATGCGGGCGGCGCTGGAGCGCGCGCTGGCCGACGGTGGTGAATTGATCTGCGGTGGTGAGCGTATCGAGGGGCCGGGCGAGAACGCCTTCTACGTCCGGCCGGCGCTGGTGCGCATGCCCGCGCAGACCGAGGTGGTCCGGGAGGAGACCTTCGCGCCGATCCTGTACGCGCTCACCTACCACCGCCTGGACACCGCCATCGAGCTGCACAACGGTGTGCCGCAGGGACTTTCGTCGTCGATCTTCACCCGGGACCAGCGCGAGGCGGAACGGTTCCTGGCCGCCGACGGGTCGGATTGCGGTATCGCCAATGTCAATATCGGCACCTCGGGGGCCGAGATCGGCGGCGCGTTCGGCGGTGAGAAGCAGACGGGCGGTGGCCGGGAGTCCGGGTCGGACTCCTGGAAGGCGTACATGCGCCGGGCCACCAACACCGTCAACTACTCTGCCGAATTGCCTCTGGCGCAAGGCATTCGGTTCGAGTAGCACCCCTCGGCCTTCCCGCCGGACCCGCCTATGCCTCGGGCCTGTCTTCTTCGGCGGCGATCGCGCGCACCTGTTCCTCGTATCGGGCGCGCACCTGCTCGTCGGCCGGGTGCAGCGCCCGGTCGCCGTTGAAGAGCCTGCGCACCAGGCGGACCGCGGGCTCGGGCGCGGCGGCCAGCGCGACGTCGATGGGGCCCAGGTAGTTCGGGACGGCGACCTCGGCGCGGCGGGTGCGCACGGTGCCGAGCACGGCCTCGGCCACGTCCTCCGGGTCGACGGTCGGCATGCCACCGCCCAGCGCCAGGCCCGAGGACAGGCGGGTGCGCACGGCGGACGGCATGACGCAGCTGACGCTGACGCCGTGCGGCGCGAACTCCAGGCGCGTGGCGGCCGACAGGCCCACGGCGGCGAACTTGCTGGCGTTGTAAACGGCCAGGCCCGGGATCGGGATCTTGCCGGCCAGCGAGGCAACGTTCACCACGTGGCCGTGGCCGCGCTCGATCATGCCGGGGACGACGGCGCGCATGCCGTGGATGAGGCCCCAGACATTGACGTCCATGGTGGTGTGGCCCACCGCGTCCGGTTCGTCGAGGAAGGCGCCCGCGGGCATCACGCCCGCATTGTTGACCAGGATGTCGACCGGACCGAAGTCGGCGACGACCTTGTCCCACCGGGTCCGGTCGCGCACATCGAGCTCGAAAGCCCTGGCGTCCAGGGCGGCCGCGGCCGCCTGCGCGGCGGCGGTGTCCACATCGGCGATGGCGACCTGTGCACCCTTGCTCGCGAAGAGCTCGGCCGTGCACCGGCCGATGCCGCGGCCCGCACCGGTGATCAGCACCCGGGCGCCGGTCAATTCGATGGCGGGATAGCCGTTTCCGAAGATGCTCATCTGAACTCTCCCTGTTCGACCTGGCGGCGGGTGCTGCCCAGGCTGTGTTCGAAGGTGTCGAGACGGCGGCGGCCGTCCATGAAGTTGGGGCCCATGACCGCGAGATCCCCGGCCGTGGCGTCGATGCGCAGTACCCGCACGCCACTGGCGTGCAGCAGGGCGATCTCGGCATCGAGCTTCTGGCTCATGCGGTTTCGCAGTTGACGCTCCAGGAAGTGGCCCGGGCCGGTGACCGGCAGGCGGCCGGTGGAGGCCATCGGGGCGATCACCACGACCTCGTCGAGGCCGGCCGGGATGAGCAGGTCGGCGGACGCGGTGGAGGCCGCGCCGCCGTCGATGAACCGGCGGCCCGCGATCGGGACGGCCGGGAACCAGCCGGGCACCGCCCACGAAGCACGCAGGGCCGCACCGAGATTCGCGTCGGGGGCGGACGGGGAGCCGAAGGCCACCCGCTCGCCGCTGGCATTGTCCATGGCCACCAGCCAGGTCGCCGGGTGCTGGACCCAGTCCCGGCCGGGGTTCAGCCGCTCGGCCAGTCGCTGGAGCCAGGCCGCGTCGCCGCCCCCCTGCGGCAGCAGCCCACTGCCCGCGGTGAGCAGGGCGTGACCGTTTCCGGGACGGGCCAGCAGTTCCCGGACCGCGCGGCCGGGCGCGCCCAGGCGCGGACGCGGCAACGGCGGGAATCGTCCGGGCTCCGAGCGCATGTGGTCGGTGAGGATCGGGTTGGTGGCGGTGCCGCGCTGCATGGCGACCAGGTCGTCGACCCCGATGCCGCTGCCCAGCATGGTCAGCGCCTCCGCGCCAGCGGAGGTGCCGATCATGACGTCGGCGGTGCGCGGGTCCCAGTCGAGCACATCCTGTACCGCGGCCAGCGCGGCGACGATCCAGGCCATGCCGACCGTGCCGCCGCACCCGATGGCCAGGCCACGTCGCTGTGACCCGTTCCTGTTACTCATGGTTTCGCAGACTAGCAGTTTTCACATACCGTCGGTATCCCAAATCCTGGAGTACATAGAATCGTGGCCATGGCACGACTGACCAGGACCGAGAGCCAGGCGCGCACCCGCGCGGACCTGCTCGCCACCGCGCGCGAGATGTTCCTGACCGACGGGTATGCCAAGACCAGCCTGGAACGGGTCGCCGAGGAGGCCGGGTACTCCAAGGGCGCGGTCTACTCGAACTTCCGGACCAAATCCGCGCTCTGCCTCGAGGTGCTGGCGCTCATTCACGAGACCAAGTTCACCGAGCTGAGCGACCTGCTCGCCGGCGAGGACGACCTGGAGGCGCGGATGGCACGCTTCCAGAGCTGGGCCGAGCGCACACTCGGCGATGTCGGCTGGACCTTGCTGGAATTCGAGTTCGCCATCGTGGCCCGCGACGACGCGGATCTGCAGGCCGCGCTGGTCTCCAGCCTGAGCATGATGCGCGGCGCGGTCGCGGTTCAGCTGCAGGCGCTGGCCGACTCCATGTACCTGACCCTGCCCATGTCGGCGGAGGACGCCGCGACCACGCTGCTGAGTCTCGGCCTGGGCCTTGGCATTCAACGCGCCGTGGACCCCGGGATCTCGGCCCGCCTGATCACCGACGCCGTGCGGGCCATGCTGGCCGCCGCGCAGCGCATTCCGCAGCGCTAGCCGGTCACGAGCGGAAGTGGAGCGTCCATTCGCCCCGATAGTGCAGCCGGGTGACGCTGACGGGCGGAACATCGATGCGCCAGAAGGACTTTGCGGGCGCGTCGAGGGTGACCAGCAGCGCGGCGCGGATCACCGCGGGATGTGTGACGGCAACGGTGGGTTCGCCGTCGAGGGCGATATCGGCGAGCCATTCGCCGGTGCGCTCGATGACGTCGACCACCGCCTCGCCGCCGTGACCGCGGAAGCCCGGGTCGGTGAGCCAGAGATAGAGGTCTTCCTTGGGCACGGACATGAGTTCGCCACCGCGCCAGGCCCCGGCGTCGAGATCGCGTAGTCGATCGTCCTCGTCACCCGTGAGTCCCATGAGGGTGGCGGTTTCGATGGTGCGGCGCTCGGGGGCGGTGATCACCCGGGCGGCGGTCAGGCGGCCGCAGGCGGAGACCGCGCGGCGGCCCGCTTCCGTGAGGGGTTCGTCGACCGGGAATCGTGCTCTGCGCATCGCCTCGGTCATACCGTGACTGACCAGGTCGAGTCGGAGCACCTTCTGCACGGTCCGAAGCCTACGCGCGGGATCTGGAGGCGTATCGCGATGCCGCGTATGACGGGGTTGCCCCGACAGGTTGGCGGAGTCTGTCGGTGCGCGGGTGCAGACTGGGGCAATGCATCGGTTCTCACCCGCTACCAGAGAGTGGTTCGACGGTGCGTTCCCCGCGCCGACGGCCGCGCAACTCGGGGCGTGGGAATCGATCGCGGCCGGGCAGCACACGCTGGTGATCGCGCCCACCGGGTCGGGCAAGACGCTGTCGGCGTTCCTGTGGGCCATCGACCAGCTGGCCACCCGGGAACCGGCCGAGGGGCCGCGCAAGACATCGGTGCTCTATATCTCTCCGCTCAAGGCGCTGGCCGTGGATGTGGAGCGGAATCTGCGGGCGCCGCTGGTCGGGATCACGCAGACGGCCAAGCGTTTGGGTGTGGCAGCACCGGAGATTCGCGTGGGGGTGCGTTCCGGTGACACCAGCGCCGCGGATCGGCGCACCATGCAGCGCACCCCGCCGGACATTCTGATCACCACGCCGGAATCGCTGTTCCTCCTACTGACCTCGGCGGCGCGGGAGACGCTGAGCGGGGTGCACACCGTGATCGTGGACGAGGTGCACGCCATCGCGGGCTCGAAACGCGGTGCGCACCTGGCGCTTTCACTGGCGCGACTGGACCTGCTCACCGCACGTCCGGCACAGCGGATCGGGCTGTCGGCGACGGTGCGGCCGCCGGAGGAGGTGGGGCGGTTCCTGGTGGGGAGCGCGCCCATCACGATTGTCGCCCCGCCCGCGCCCAAGACCTTCGACCTGTCGGTGCGGGTGCCGGTGCCCGATATGACCGAACCCGATGCGGGCGCGGAGGATTCGGATCAGCCTGGCTCGATCTGGCCGCACGTGGACGAGGCCATCGTGGATCTGGTGCTCGAGCACCGGTCGTCGATCGTGTTCGCGAATTCGCGGCGGCTGTCGGAGCGGCTCACGGCGCGCCTGAACGAGGCGTACGCGGCGCGCATCGGCGAGACGGTGGACACCGAGCACGCGCCGCCCGCCCAACTGGGCGCGTCCACGGAGGTGATCCACGGCGCCACAACGCTTCTCGCGCGCGCCCATCACGGGTCGGTGAGCAAGGAGCAGCGGGCGCTCATCGAAGACGACCTCAAGAGTGGACGGCTACGCTGCGTGGTCGCCACCAGCAGCCTCGAACTCGGCATCGACATGGGTGCGGTCGAGTTGGTGGTGCAGGTGGAGGCGCCGCCCTCGGTGGCCTCCGGGTTGCAGCGGGTGGGCCGGGCCGGGCACCAGGTGGGTGAGATCTCGCGGGGCGTGATCTTCCCCAAGCACCGCACCGATGTCATCCACTGCGCGGTCGCGTCCCTGCGCATGACCGCCGGGCAGATCGAGCAACTCCAGGCCCCCGCCCACCCGCTCGACATCCTCGCCCAGCAGACCGTGGCGGCCTGTGCCCTGGAGCCGATCGACGCCGACGCCTGGTTCGACACCGTCCGCGGCACGGGAAGCTATGCGGCGCTGCCCCGTTCGGCCTACGAGTCGGTCCTGGACCTGCTGGCGGGACGCTACCCCTCCGACGAGTTCGCCGAACTCCGGCCGCGCATCGTCTGGGACCGCGACGCGGGCACCCTCACCGGCCGCCCCGGCGCGCAACGGCTGGCGGTGACCTCGGGCGGAGCGATTCCGGACCGCGGCCTGTTCCCGGTCTTCATGGTCGGCGAAAAAGCGTCCCGCGTCGGCGAACTGGACGAGGAGATGGTCTACGAGTCGCGGGTGGGTGATGTCTTCGCCCTGGGTGCGACGAGCTGGCGGATCGAGGAGATCACCTTCGATCGAGTGCTGGTGACACCCGCCTTCGGGCTCCCCGGGCGGCTTCCCTTCTGGCACGGCGATTCCCTGGGCCGCCCCGCCGAATTGGGCGCGGCGCTGGGTGAATTCGTGCGCCTCGCCGGACAGGCCGTCGAACAGCACCGTGCGGCCGGCCGAGGCACGGCCGAGCCCCCGGCGGCCGGACAGAAGGCAGCCGGGAAATCCAAGGGGCGGGCCCCCGTCGAATTGGCACAGGCCCTGGCCGAATTCGCCGCGGGTCACGATCCCGAAGCCAAGGCGGCGGACTCCCCGAAAGCCGCTGCTTCGAAAGCACGCGCCTCGAAAACCACCGGGCGCAAGCCCACACCGGAATCCGAACTCGAGCGGGTCTCCCGGACCGCGGGCCTGGACGAGAACGCGACCGGGAATCTGGTGGCGCTGCTCGCCGAACAGCGGGAGGCCACCGGGCAGCTGCCGACGGACAAGACGCTGGTGGTGGAGCGGTTCCGGGACGAGCTGGGCGACTGGCGGGTGGTGTTGCACTCGCCGTACGGGCTGCCCGTGCACGCGCCGTGGGCGCTGGCGGTCGCGGCCCGGCTGCGGGAGCGGTTCGGGGTGGATGCCGCGCCGACCCCGTCGGACGACGGGATCGTGGTGCGCCTGCCGGACACCACCGACGATCCGCCGGGGGCCGAGCTGTTCGTGTTCGAGACCGACGAGATCGACGATCTGGTGACCGAACAGGTCGGCGGGTCAGCGCTTTTCGCGTCGCGGTTCCGGGAGTGCGCGGCGCGGGCGCTGCTGCTGCCGCGCCGGGATCCGGGCAAACGCGCGCCGCTGTGGCAGCAGCGGCAGCGGGCGGCGCAGCTGCTGGACGTGGCGCGCAAGTTCCCCGAGTTCCCGATCCTGCTGGAGACCGTGCGGGAGTGCCTCCAGGACGTCTACGACCTGCCCTCGCTGCGGGACCTGCTGGGCCGGGTGGCGCGGCGGCAGATCCGGCTGGTCGAGGTGGAGACGGCCGCGCCGTCGCCGTTCGCGAATTCCCTGCTGTTCGACTACATCGGGCAGTTCATGTACGAGGGCGACAGCCCGCTGGCGGAGCGGCGGGCGGCGGCGCTGTCGCTGGATTCCAGCCTGCTGGCGGAGCTGCTGGGCCGGGTCGAGCTGCGGGAGTTGCTGGATGCCGGGGTGTTGGAGCAGACCGAGCGGGAATTGCAGCGGCTCACGCCCGAGCGGCAGGCGCGGGATCTGGAGGGGCTGGCCGATCTGCTGCGGCTGCTGGGCCCGCTGACGGCCGCGGAGGCGGCCGAGCGGTGCGTGGCGGAGCCGCGCGAGTGGTTCGCGGAGCTGGTGAAATCGCGCCGGGCGCTGGAGGTTTCCTTCGCGGGGTCGCAGTGGTGGGTGGCCATCGAGGACGCCTCGCGGCTGCGGGACGCGCTCGGCGTGCCGCTGCCCATCGGGGTCCCGGCGGCCTTCATCGAGCCGGTCGCCGATCCGCTGGGCGACCTGATCGGCCGCTACGCGCGCACGCACGGGCCGTTCACCCTGACGCAGGCGGCGCATCGTTTCGGGCTGGGCCCGGCCGTGGCGGCCACCGCGCTGCACCGCCTCGGGCTCGAGAAGCGGGTGGTGGAGGGCGAATTCACGCCCGGTGCGGCGGGCGCGGAGTGGTGTGACAGCGAGGTGCTGCGCCGCCTGCGCCGGCGCTCGCTGGCCGCCGCCCGCAAGGAGGTGGAACCGGTGGCGACCGCCGCGCTGGGCCGCTTCCTGCCGTCCTGGCAGCATGTCGGCTCCGGGGAGCTGCGCGGCGTGGACGGTGTCGCGGCCGTGGTGGAACAGCTTGCGGGCGTGCCGATTCCGGCCTCGGCGTGGGAATCGCTGATCCTGCCGCTGCGGGTGCGCGACTACTCCCCCGCCATGCTGGACGAGCTCATGGCCACCGGCGAGGTGATCTGGTCGGGGCACGGGTCGATCACCGCCAAGGACGGCTGGATCGCCCTGCATCCGGCCGAACAGGCGGGACTGACGCTGCCGCCGCCCGATGACATCGATCTCACCGACCGGCACATCGGGCTGCTGACGACCCTGGGGGCCACCGTGATCGGCGGCACCGTCGATGCGGCCGCACGGGTCGCGGGGGCGGAGGGCGAGGAGCCGGTCGGCACCACGCTGCCGAAGGGCGAATACCAGGTGGTCGCTGGCAATACCGGGGGCGCGTACTTCTTCCGGCAGCTGGTGGACAGCGCCGGTTCCGACGACGAGGCCACCGTGACGACCGCACTGTGGGATCTGGTGTGGGCCGGGCACATCGGCGGCGACACCTTCGCGCCCGTGCGCGCCCTGCTGGCGGGCACCACCCGCACCACCACCGCGCACCGGACGCCGCGCCGCGCCCCGCGCGGGCGAATGTACCTGCCGCGCACCGGAATGCCCGCCCGCACCGCCTCGCCACAGGTATCGGGCCGCTGGTCGCTGCTGCCGGAACGGGTGGCCGACACCACGATTCGCGCCCACGCCACCGCCGATGTACTGCTGGAGCGGTACGGCGTGCTGACCCGCGGCTCGGTGCAGAGCGAAGGCGTGCCGGGCGGGTTCGCGCTCATGTACCGGGTGCTCACCGAGTTCGAGGATCGCGGCCGCTGCCGTCGCGGATACTTCGTGGATTCGCTGGGCGGCGCGCAGTTCTCGACCACCGACGTGGTGGACCGCCTGCGCTCCTTCGACACCGATCGCACCCGCGCGGCGGGCGACGGATTCTCACCCGAGCCGGTCGGGATCGCGGTGGCCTTGGCGGCCTGCGATCCGGCGAATACGTACGGCGCGGCGCTCCCCTGGCCCAAGGCGGCGGCCGAGGGCGCGGGACACCGTCCCGGTCGCAAGGCGGGGGCGCTGGTGGTCCTGGTCGACGGCGAACTCGCGCTGTATCTGGAGCGCGGCGGCAAGACCCTGCTCACTTTCACCGAGGACCCGGCGGTGCGCACCGCCGCGGCCACCGCCCTGGCCGCCCTGGTCCACGACCGCCGGGTGGATTCCCTGGTCATCGACCGGGTGAACGGGGAATCGGTGCACGGCAACACCTTCGCCGGCTTCCTCACCGAGGCCGGTTTCGCGACGACCCCGAAGGGCTTCCGGCTACGGAGCCGCCCGTGAGCGCGCATGCCTGAGGGCGACGCGGTCTTTCTCACCGCCAACCGGCTCCGAAAAGCCCTGGCGGGCAAGGTGCTGACCCGCAGCGACTTCCGGGTGCCCAGATACGCGACGCTCGACCTGAGGGGCCGGGAGATCGAGAGCGTCGGGACCTACGGCAAGCACCTGTTCGTCCGCACCCCGGACCTGAGCATCCACACCCATCTCAAGATGGACGGGCTGTGGCGGGTCTATGCACCCGGACAACGGTGGACCAGACCGGGTTTCACCGCGCGCCTGATCCTGGCCACCGCGGACGCCGAAGCCGTCGGCTTCTCCCTCGGCCTGGTCGAAGTCCTGCGCCGCCCCGACGAACACACCGCGACCGACCATCTCGGCCCCGACCTGCTGGGCCCGGACTGGGATCCCGCCGAGGCGGTCCGCCGCCTGTCCGGCGACCCCGGCCGGCCCATCGGCCTGGCCCTGCTCGATCAGACCAACCTCGCCGGGATCGGCAATATCTACCGCAGCGAAATCTGTTTCCTCCGCCGCGTGCATCCCGCCACCCCGGTCGGCGAGATCGAGGACCTGGCCGCCCTGGTCGACGAGGCCCACCGTGTCCTGGTCGAGGCCGCCAACGAACCACCTTGGCGCGCACAGGCATACGGCCGCCAGCACCGCCCCTGCCCCCGCTGCGGCACGGCCCTGGTCGTCCATCTGCTCGGCGACGACACGAACGCGACCCGCGCCGAACGCGGCATCTACTTCTGCCCCCGCTGCCAGCCGCCCCACCGCTGACCGCTCTCGGCGGCAGGCCGTGGCGCGAAATTCACGCGACAGTCACAATTCGTCGCTGCCGAAATGCGTTCCCGGGCCCGGTTTCCGGGCCTAGGGTTGCGGGCATGAAAATCGCAATCCTGGGCACCGGGGCGGTCGGGCGGACGTTGTCGGCGCGGTTGGTGGAACTGGGACATGACGTGGTGATCGGGACCCGGGATGTCCAGGCCACGGAGGCGCGGGAGGAGGAGCCGTTTCCGGCGCCGCTGGCCACGGCGGCAGCGGCCGCGGCCGGGGCGGAAATGATCATCAACGCGACGGCGGGGCAGGCCAGTGTGGCCGCGCTGTCAGGCGCGGGGGCGGCGCATCTGGCGGGAAAGGTGGTGGTGGACATTTCGAATCCGCTGGACTTCTCGCTGGGATTTCCGCCGTTTCTCGCGATCTGCAACACCGATTCGGTCGGCGAGCAGGTGCAGCGGGCGTTTCCCGAGGCGCGAGTGGTGAAGACGCTCAATACCGTCACCGCCGAGGTGATGGTGCATCCGGAGCGGGTGGCGGGCGGCGACCACACGATCTTCGTCTCGGGTGACGACGCCGAGGCCAAGGAGACCGTGAGCGGCCTGCTACGCGAGTTCGGCTGGCGCGACATCATCGACCTGGGCGATATCACCACCGCCCGCGGCACCGAGATGATGCTCCCGCTGTGGGTGCGGCTCATGGGTGCACTGGGCACCACGGAGTTCAATTACAAGTTGGTGCGCTGAGCGTCCGCCACTTCCCGGCGCGCCTCCGGGGCCACCAGGCGCAGCGCGTCGGCGGAGGCGTCGTCGGGCTGGGTCTGGGAGTCGATCTCGGCCCGGACCCGGGCGGTGTAGATCGCCACCTCCCGCTCGATATCGGCCTCCGACCAGCCCAGCACCGGGGCCACCAGCCGCGCCACCTCGTCGGCGGAATCGACACCGCGGTGGGCGTATTCGATGGAGATGCGGGTGCGCCGGGCCATGATGTCGTCCAGGTGCAGGGCGGCCTCGGCGGCGGCCGCGTAGACGGCCTCCACCCGCAGGTAGCCGGGTGAGTCCGTGATCGGTTGCAGCAGATCGGGTTTGCCGTCGGCGAGGCCGAGCACCTCGTCGATGAGGGAGCCGTAGCGGTTGAGCAGATGCTGGATCCGGTACGGGTGGACGCCGTACTTCTCGGCCAGGTGCGGGGTCTGGTTCATCAGCGCGTGATAGCCGTCCGCGCCCAGCAGCGGCACCTTCTCGGTGATGGTGGGTGGCACCCGCTGCGGAATGTACTGTGCCGCTTCGTCGACCGCGTCGTAGGCCATGACCCGGTAGGTGGTGTACTTGCCGCCGGCGATCGCGACCAGGCCGGGGGCGATGCGGGCCACCGCGTGTTCGCGGGACAGCTTGGAGGTCTGGTCGCTCTCCCCCGCCAGCAGCGGCCGCAGGCCGGCGTAGACGCCCGTGATATCGGCGGGGGTGAGCGGCGTGACCAGCACCTTGTTGACGCGTTCGAGCAGGTAGTCGATGTCGGACCTGGTGGCGGCCGGGTGCGCGAGGTCGAGGTTCCAGTCGGTGTCGGTGGTGCCGATGATCCAGTGGTCGGTGTTCCAGGCGATGACGAAGAGCACGGACTTCTCGGTGCGCAGGATGAGCGAGGTATCGCTGGCGATGCGGTCGCGCGGCACCACGATGTGCACGCCCTTGGACGCGCGCACATGGAATCGGCCGCGTTGCTGTGCGAGCGCCTGGAGTTCGTCGGTCCACACGCCGGTGGCATTGATGACGACATTGCCGCGCACCTCGGTGGTGCGGCCGTCCTCGGTGTCACGCACCTTGATGCCGACCACCCGGTCCGCCTCCTTGAGGAAGCCGACCACCTGCGTGGAGGTGCGGATGACCGCGCCGTAGTGGGCGGCGGTGCGGGCCACGGTCATGGTGTGGCGGGCGTCGTCGACGACGGTGTCGTAGTAGTTCACCCCGCCGGTGAGGGCGTCGCGCTTCAGGCCGGGGGCCTGCCGCAGCGCGGCCGAGCGGGTCAGATGGTGCTGTCCGGGAACGGATTTCGCGCCGCCCATGGTGTCGTAGAGCACCAGGCCGGCGGTCACGTAGGGACGCTCCCAGCCGAGGTGGGTGAGCGGATAGAGGAATTTCAGCGGCTTCACCAGGTGCGGCGCCAGCGTGGACAGCGCCAGCTCCCGCTCCCTGAGCGCCTCACGGACCAGCCCGAATTCCATCATCTCCAGGTAGCGCAGACCGCCGTGGAACATCTTGGAGGAGCGACTGGAGGTACCGGAGGCCAGGTCGCGGGCCTCGACCAGGGCGACCTCCAGGCCCCGGGTGGCGGCGTCCAGCGCGATTCCGGCGCCGACCACGCCGCCGCCGATGACGATGACGTCGAAGGTGTCCTTGCCGAGCCGCCCCCAGGCAGCCTCACGCTGCTCGGGGCCGAGGAACTGCGATCGCGATTGATTCGTCATGCGAGTCTCCTCCGGGCTAATTTTCGGCTACCCAGCGCTACCGTAGCCCACAGTAGTAGGTCCGGTCGGTTAGCCTCGATCAATGCGTCGCTATGTGGCCGCCATCGATCAGGGCACGACGTCGAGTCGGTGCATCGTCTTCGATCATCAGGGCCGAATCGCCGGAGTCGCTCAGCGGGAACACGAACAGATCTTCCCGCGACCCGGATGGGTCGAACACGATCCCGAATCCATTTGGCGCAACACCGAATCGGTGATCGCCGAGGCATTGCGGAGTTGCGGCATCGGCGCCGCGGACGTGGTGGCCGCCGGCGTCACCAATCAGCGTGAGACCACCGTGGTCTGGGAACGCGCCACCGGCAAGCCCATCCACAACGCCATCGTCTGGCAGGACACCCGCACAGCCGACCTCACCGCGGAACTCGCCGGCGACCAGGGCCCCAACCGCTACGCCGACCGCACCGGCCTGCCGCTGTCCACCTATTTCGCCGGGCCGAAACTGCGCTGGATCCTCGACGCCGTGCCGGGCGCGCGGCTGCGCGCCGAGTCCGGGGAACTGTGCTTCGGCACCATGGACAGCTGGATCCTGTGGAACCTGACCGGCCTGCACATCACCGACGTCACCAATGCCTCGCGCACCATGCTGATGGATCTGCGCACGCTGCAATGGGATCCGCAGATCTGCGCCGAATTCGGCGTGCCCATGGCCATGCTGCCCGAAATCCGCAGCAGCTCCGAGGTTTACGCGCCCATCACCGTCGGCGCCCTCACCGGCGTCCCGGTGGCCGGCATTCTCGGCGACCAGCAGGCCGCCACCTTCGGCCAGGCCTGCCTGTCCCCCGGCGACACCAAGAACACCTACGGCACCGGCAATTTCATGCTCATGAACACCGGTACCACCCCGGTCTTCAGCGAGCACGGGCTGCTCACCACCGTCTGCTATCGGCTGGGCGATCAGCCCGCGGTCTATGCACTGGAGGGCTCGATCGCGGTCACCGGCTCGCTGGTGCAGTGGCTGCGCGACAATCTGGGCATCATCTCCGCCGCCGAGGAGATCGAACCGCTGGCCCGCACGGTCGCCGACAATGGCGGCGCGTATGTGGTTCCCGCCTTCTCCGGTCTGTTCGCCCCGCGCTGGCGGCCCGACGCGCGCGGCGTGGTGGCCGGCCTGACCCGCTTCGTCACCAAGGGTCACCTGGCCCGAGCCGTGTTGGAGGCCACCGCTTTCCAGACCCGTGAGGTCATCGACGCCATGCGCGCCGATGCCGACGCGCAGCGCCTGGATGTCGAGAAGGTCACCCTCAAGGTGGACGGCGGCATGGTGGTCAACGAACTGCTCATGCAGTTCCAGTCCGACATCCTCGACGCCACCGTGGTCCGGCCGGTCGTCACCGAGACCACCGCCCTGGGCGCCGCCTACGCGGCCGGTCTCGCGGTGGGCTACTGGTCCTCCACCGACGACATCCGCGCCAACTGGGCCGAGGACAAACGCTGGACCCCGGCCATGCCGGCCGCCGACCGCGACCACCTCATGGGCGAGTGGAACAAGGCGGTGGAACGCACCTACGACTGGGTGTGAGCACTACGCCCGACCGGGTGTGAGCACTACGCCGACGCGTGCGCCTTGGCCAGCCGGTCGACGGCTTCCGCGAGCGTCGCCTCGTCGGAGGTGGTGAAGCACAGCCGCATCGAGTGGGTGTAGTCCGTGGAGACGGCGAAGGCATTGCCGGGGACGTAGGCGACGCCCGCGTCGAGCGCCCGGGACAGCAGGGCGGTGGTGTCGGTGCCGTCGGTGAAGTCGACCCACACGAACATGCCGCCGGCGGCGTCGGTGCTGGAGACGCGGTCGCCGAAGCGGCCGCGCACGGCGTCGACGAGCGCCTTGGCGCGGGTGCCGTAGACCTGGCGGACCGAATCCACGTGGCCGGCAAGCCATTCGGTGTCGGCGAGCAGGTCCGCGGTGATCTGCTGGGTCAGCGCCGAACCGCACAGGTCCGCGCCCTGCTTGAGCAGCTCCACGGCGCGGCACACCGGGGCGGGGGCGATCATCCAGCCCGCGCGCAGCGTGGGGGCGAGGATCTTCGAGGCGCTGGAGAGGCGGATCACGTTGGGCGAGTAGGTCGCCACCGGCGCGGGCGAGGGCCGGTCGAACCAGAGCTCGCCGTACGGGTCGTCCTCGATGATCCAGAAGCCGTACTGCTCGGCCAGATTCGCCAGCTCGCGGCGGCGCTCGGGGCTCAGAGTGACCCCGCCCGGATTGTGGAAGTTGCTGACCGTGTGGACCACGGCCGGGCGCTCCCCCGCCGCCAGCAGCTCGCGCAGGGCGTCCAGGCGCATGCCCTCGGAGTCCAGGGGCACGGCCACGATGCGCGCCCCGGCGGCCCGGAAGACCTGCAGCGCACCGACATACGCGGGATCCTCCACCACGACCAGCGCGCCCGGGTCCAGCAGCACCTCCGACAGCAGCGACAGCGCCTGCTGCGAGCCGTGGGTCACGAAGATCTCCTCGACCGGGACCGCGCGGCCCAGCCGGCCGGACTCGCGGGCGGCCAGCACCTCGCGCAGCGGGCCCCAGCCCGGGGACTCGGTGTACTGGAGCCGGGAGCGGTCGGACAGCGCCGCGTCGGCGGCTACCGCGATGCGGTCGCGGGGCATGAGTTCGGCGTCCGGCAAACCTCCGGCCAAGCTGATGATGTCCGCGCGCGAGGTGAGCTTGAGCAGGTCACGAATCGCCGAGCTCTGCAGGCCGTCGAGACGCCGCGCGAGGGGCGGGAAGGTCGCGGACATGGAAACACCTCCGAAGGCGATGCCGGGGTATGCGAAATTCCACCATGTCACACGGCTACCAGGATATGAAATCCCATTCCCGAATCATGGGACGATAGGTCCACTTCGGCGCCGGTGGACCGGCCCCGGCTTCCACCAGACGCCCAGGTCCGGCTACTCGATCGACATGATCAGGTGTTTACCGTCACGCACCGTGGTCATGATGTGCTCGGTGTAGACATCGGTGGTGCCGTCCGCGTGATGCTCGGTGATGTCCACGTCGTAGGACTCCGGGCCGGCCTCGACGATCTTCAGGCAGTAGGTGGTGCCCGGCTTGAGCAGATCGATGCCCTTGTGCTGGATGACGTCGGCCGGCTGGACCGTCGTCGCCTCCGGCACCACGAATGTGCGCGCCTTCGCGCCGTTGCGGTCCACGTAGAAGGCGTGCTCGAAGCCGAGAATCGCGTCGACACCGCTGCCGGTGCCGCCCGCGCCGTTGCCGATGGTCAGCTTGCCGTCCTGCTTGGCCGGGCAGCTCAGCGCGGCGTCGGTCGCGGTGGGCGCGGCCGCGCCGGTGGTGGTGGCCCCGCCGGCCGCCGTGTCGTCCTTGCCGCGGGTGACCGCGAAGACCGCGGCGCCGGCCACCGCCAGCACCAGCACCGCCGCGCCCGCGATCAGGCCGATCCGGCGCCACGGCGGGCCCTCGGACTCCGGCTTGCGCTCCGGCACAGGGGTTTTCGGCGCCAGCGCCTTGACGATCGGATCGTCCGCCCAGGACAGCGATTCCCCTTGGGCCGCAGCCGATTCCGATGGCGGCGCGGGCGGGAAGCCGCTGGGCGCGGAGCGCCACCAGGAATCCGCGGGCCCGTCCGGCTCGGAGGTCTCGTCACCGCCCGCCGAATTCCGTTCGGCGGCCGACGGATCAGCGGCGCGGGGCGTCGCCGCGTCCGCGGCTGCCGATTGCGACCCGCCAGGCGGGATTCTCACGGTCTGTTCGACATCGGCGGTACTCGCCTGCCCGGCGCCGTCCACGGCCGGATACTGGCCCGTGGACATTCCGGTGACGGGCGGGTACTGACCGGTGACCGGCTGCCACGCGTCGGGCGCGCGAAACTGCGGCGGCGCGCCCGCGGGCCGCCAGGACAGATCGGGACTCTGCGGAGCGGGCGCGGGACTCCAGCCCGGGGCGGCGGCGGTGGGCGCGGGACCGAAGTCGTTCAGCGACGGCCCGAAATCATTGAGTGACGGCCCGAAATCATTGAGCGAGGGCCCGAACCCGGAATCCGGCGGACCGGCCGATTCCGGCTGCCGGCCCTCGGATACCTGACGGTCGGCGGATTCGTCCTTGCCCGAAGCCATCACCCGTCCTTTCGCCACAGACACGTGGGGCGGTCGCTCCCGACCGCCCCACGCGACAACACTGCTCCCGCCGGCACCTTATCCGGTCCCTGACTGACCTGTCAGTACTGAACCGAGCCGCCCACCTGTGCGGTCACCCCGGCGACGTCGACCGATTGCGACGGCCGATCACCCTCGGGGAGCTTACCAATCTGGCCCGCGGCCTCCAGGACGGTAGCGCCGCCCGGCAGCAGGCGGATGAAGTTCTCCGCATCGGCCTTGGCCGCATTGGCCGCGGCCGTGTCGAGCACGAACTCCATCTTCTGGTCGTTGTCGGGACCATTGCCCGCGAACGCGGTCACCTTGATCTGGTTCACCTTGGTGAAGTCCAGCGACATGCCGGCCTCACCGATGCCGCCCGGCGTGGTGTAGCCGATGGTGCCGACGTAACCGTCCAGGTTGCTGAAGTGGTGGGTATTGGCGGCCCAGCCCGGCAGCACCGCGCCGCCGTCGAGGTTGACGCCGAGCTCGGTGTGCGGACCGGTCATCTCGACCACCGGCGCGGCCGGGGCGGTGTCGACCGCGGGCGACTGCCAGTGCGGCTGCTGCTGCGGGGTGACGGTCGGCTGGCCGGTCATGGTGTCCACGGCCGGATCCTGGTTCGGGGTGGTGACGGCCGGCTGCGCGTTCTGGTCGTTCGGCTTCACCGGCTGGGCGCCCTGCTGACCCGGCTGCTGGCCCGGCTGGGTCTGCTGGCCCGGCTGGTTCGGCTGCGGGGTGGTGACCGCGGGCTGGGCCTGGGTCGACTGACCCGGCACCGGCAGCGGCGCCACGCGCGGCACGGTCACACCCGGCTGCGAGGGCCGCAGCGACTTGGGCTGCGCGGGCTGCGGGTCGGTGCCGGCCGGCTGCACGTTCGGATCGCTCTTGGGCGCGTTGGCGTCCGGCTTCGGGGTGGTGCCGTCCGGCTGGGTGGCGCCCTGCGGCTGACCCGAATCCGGCTTGGCCGCACCGTTGTCCGGTGCCGGGGTGTTCGGCGTGGTCGGGGTGGTGACGCCCGGCTGGCTCTGCTGCGGCTTGGTGGTGCCCGGCTGCACGTTCTCCGGCTTGGGCGCGGGCACGACCTGTGCCTTCGTGTCCGGGGCCGGCGACTCGGTGGGCGGCTGGGTGCCGTCGGGCTGCTGCTGATCCGCCGGGACCGCGCCCGGGTCGGCGGGGGCGGCATTGGCGGGCGCGGACAGCAGCGACACCACCGCGGCCGCACCGGCCAGCGTCAGGGAGGTGCTCGCCTTGATCCGACTCGGCTTGCGGTGCTTCACGTTTCGCTCAATTCCTTCGTCCCTCGGCGGCACGATCGCTCCGGGCATCGAGGAGCCTCGCATCGGAGGGGAATTGAGAACCCCCCGTTACGTAACGCTCGCGACCGCCCTGCCGATCGCTTCCGCCGCGAACTTAATCACAAGGGAGACAAGGCAGCAAGACGGGCGGGTAACAAAGGGGTCCGAAACGTGTTGCGGCTAGTCCAGATCGTCGTGCCGCATGAGCTGACGCGCGGCCTCGGTGACCGATCCGGTGAGCGACGGATACACCGAAAACGTCTGCGCCAGATCGTTCACCGTGAGGTTGTTCTGCACGGCCAGCGCGATCGGCAAGATCAGTTCCGAGGCGATAGGGGCCACGACGACACCACCGATCACCACGCCGGTGGCCGGGCGGCAGAAGATCTTCACGAAACCCCGTCGCAGGCCCGACATCTTGGCGCGCGGGTTGGTGTTCAGGGGCAGCATGACCGTGCGGGCCGGAACCTCGCCATTGTCGATGGCGGTCTGCGAGACGCCGACGGTCGCGATCTCCGGGCGCGTGAACACGGCGGAGGCAACGGTCTTCAGGCGAATCGGCTGCACGCCCTCACCCAGCGCGTGGTACATGGCGATGCGGCCCTGCATGGCGGCCACCGAGGCCAGCGGCAGCAGGCCGGTGCAGTCGCCGGCCGCGTAGACGCCGGGCGCGGTGGTCCGCGAAACCCGGTCCACCCGCAGGTATCCGCCCTTGTCCAGCTCGATCCCGAGCCGTGCCAGGCCCAGCCCGTTGGTGTTCGGAATGGAACCGACGGTCATCAGCGCGTGGGTGCCGCTGATATTGCGGCCGTCGGACAGCTTCACCACGATGCCCTCGGCGGTGCGCTCCACCGCGTCGGCGCGGGCGTGCTTGACCAGCTCCACACCGCGCTCGGCCAGCGCATCCTCCAGCACCAGGGCGGCGTCGGCATCCTCGCCGGGCAGCACGCGGTCGCGGCTCGAGACGAGTTTCACCTGCACGCCCATCTCGGTATATGCGGAGACGAATTCGGCGCCGGTCACACCGGACCCGACGACCACCAGGGTCTCGGGCAGCTCCTTGAGGTCGTAGAGCTGACGCCAGTTCAGGATTCGCTCACCGTCCGGTTCCGCGCCGGGCAGCACGCGCGGGCTGGCGCCGGTGGCGATGAGCACCACCTCGGCCTCGATCACCCGCTCCTGGCCATCGGCGAGGGTGGCCTTGACCAGGTGGGTGGCCAGACCCGGGGCCTGGTCGATGAGCTCGCCGTAGCCGGACAGCACGGTCACGCCGGCGGTCTGCAGCTTGGCGCGGATATCGGAGGACTGGGCCTGCGCGAGCGCCTTGACGCGGGAGTTCACCTCGGCCAGGCGCACCTGCGCCTGCGAGGGATGCACGGTGATGCCCAGGTCACGGGCGCGGCGCAGATCGGTGCGCACGCCAGTGGAGGCGATGAAGGTCTTGGACGGCACGCAATCCCACAGCACGCACGCGCCGCCGATGCCGTCACTGTCGATCAGCGTGACCGGCGCCCCGTGCTGTGCCGCCACCAGCGCCGCTTCATATCCGGCGGGGCCGCCACCGATGATCGCAATGCGGGTCATTGTTCCTCCGCTTTCAGGTCGGCGCCCGGGATCTCCGGTGCCGGTCTCTAACGTTATCCCCGCAGCTACCTACAGCTTTAACCGCATCTCCGGACAATTTTCGCACTGTGGCGCATTCCATTCGGGGAGGCGGCGTGTCATGACGGGGGCGCGCGAACTCGCCGTCACCCCAGGCAGAACCGGCTCCGAGCGGGGCGGACGAGTCCTTTTGGCGACTCCTTGGCAATCGATCGGGCCCGTGCGAACCGCCTTGTGATCGGGATCGGGGATGGTCTTGCGGGTTTGTTCGATAGGCTTCTACCGTGCCGATTTACGCCGCCTACGGGTCCAACATGGATCCCGAGCAGATGCTCAAGCGCTGTCCGCACTCCCCCGTGTATGGAACCGGCTGGCTGGAGGGGTGGCGCCTCACCTTCGCCGGGGACGACATCGGCTGGGAGGGACCGCTGGCGACGGTGGTCGAAGAGGCCGGGCAACGGGTCTTCGTGGTGCTCTACGACGTTCCCAGTGAGGACGAGCTGAGCCTCGACCGCTGGGAGGGCTCGGACTTCGGCATCCACAAGAAGATCCGCCTGCGCGTCACCACGAACGCGGGGACCGGCAACGAGCCGGTGCTGGCCTGGCTCTACGTCCTGGATGCCTACGAGGGCGGGCTACCCTCCGCGCGCTACCTGGGCGTCATCGCCGATGCCGCCGAGAAGGCCGGTGCGCCAAACGATTACACACACGCGCTACGCACCCGCAACAGCAAGAACGTCGGCCCCGGCACCTTCGGGCTGTAGCACGCGCGGCGCATCGGACTCGGTGCGGACGGACCAGCGAGGCCGGGCCGGAAGATTCGGCGCGGCGCCGCTGTTACGGGAACCGGAAACGATCTTCGAACCGTCGAAAGAGAAGCCGATGCCCGCCACCCCCGCGCCCGCCCCGATCGCCGAATTCCTGTCCCGCCCCAACCCGGCGATCTTCGCCTCGAATCGCCCGGACGGCCAGCCGGTTTCGGTCGCCACCTGGTATCTGTACGAGAACGGCCGAATCCTGGTGAACCTGGCCGACTTCCGCAAGCGCCTGGACTACCTGCGCGAGGATCCCCGCATCAGCCTCACCGTCCTAGACGGCGACAACTGGTACAGCCACGTGAGCATCCAGGGCCGCATCGTCTCCCTGGAGAACGACCCCGACTCCTCGGTCATCGACCGCATCGCCCAGCACTACATCGGCAGCGACTATGCCGTCCGCGACCAGAAGCGCGTCTCCGCCTGGATCGAGATCGACCGCTGGCACGCATGGGGCGACATCGCCAACAAGGCGAAGTAGTTCCCGCCAACAAGGCCAAGTAGTTCCCGCCGGCAAGGCGAAGTGGTTGCCCGAAACGTGAAGCCGGGCCGCACTGTTCAGTGCGGCCCGGCCTCGTTGTCGTTGGTCAGCGGGCGTTCAGCACGATGTTGGTGAAGACCCGGACTCCGGCGGCGAGGGCGCGCTCGTCGAGGTCGAAGGTGGGCTGGTGCAGGTCGAGTTGCTCGCCCTGACCGGACCAGACGCCGAGGCGGGCCATGGCGCCGGGCACCTCCTCCAGATACCAGGAGAAGTCCTCGCCGCCGCCGGACTGCGGGGTGTCGGCGAGGGCGTCGGGGTCGAGACCGCGGATGGCGTCCTCGAACATGCGCACGGCCTGCTCGTCGTTGACCACCGGCGGCACGCCGCGCTTGTAGTTGAGCTGGTAGCGGACGCCGGTGGGGGCCAGCAGGCCCTCGACGATCTCGCGGACCATGGGCTCGAGCAGCGACCAGGTGGCGTGATCGCCGGTGCGGACGGTGCCGGTGAGCATGCCGGTCTGCGGAATCGCATTGGGCGCCTTGCCCGCCGACACCGCGCCCCACACCATGACCGTGCTGGTGCGCGGGTCGATGCGGCGGGAGAGCAGGCCGGGCAGGCCGGTGATGACCGTGCCGATGGCGTAGACCAGGTCGCTGGTCAGGTGCGGGCGGGAGGTGTGGCCGCCGGGCGAGTCCAGCACCAGCTCCACGGTGTCGGCGGCCGAGGTGATCGGACCGACCCGGATGCCGACCCGGCCCACCTCCAGCCGCGGGTCGCAGTGCAGCGCGAACATGCGCGAGACGTCCTCCATGGCGCCGGCGGCGACCATGTCGACGGCGCCGCCGGGCATGACCTCCTCGGCGTGCTGGAACACCAGCCGCACGCCGACCGGCAGGTCCTCGATCTCGGACAGCGCCAGCGCGGTGCCGAGCAGAATCGCGGTGTGCGCGTCGTGCCCGCAGGCGTGTGAGACGCCCGGCACGCTGGAGGCGAACGGCAGCCCGGTGTACTCCTGCAGCGGCAACGCGTCCATGTCGGCGCGCAGGCCGATACGCGGGCCGTCGGGGCCGATGTCACAGATCAGGCCGGTGCCGCTCGGTAGCTTGCGCGGCTCGAGCCCGGCCTTGACCAGCCATGACTCCACGAATTCGGTGGTACCGAACTCGGTCCGGGACAGCTCCGGGTTGGCGTGGATATGGCGACGCCACGTCGTGAGGTCGTCCGTGTGCTCCGCGAGCCACGACTCCACTACCTCGTGCCCGGTCGCCGATTCCATCGCGGCGCCGGCCGGCGTCTGCGTGTTGTTCACGCACGACGCCGCCAGTGGTCCGTTGACGCGCGCCGCGGACCGGCCGGTTGTGCTCACCGAATGTCCTCCTGTCGCTGAAACTGCCGTTGTATGACTCGTTCCGACAACCTGTCCCTGTGCAATTTGTCACCTGCGATGTGTATCGCGGTGCGAGCCAGTGCCGTTGCCCCGTCCAGGACGGCGCGATCGGCCGACGCGTTCACGGCGGCAGCCGCGAACGCGGGCTGGTGGGTCACCGCACCGCCTGCATCGATGCCGATGACCGGGTGGATACCGGCGATGACATTGGTGACATTGCCCATATCGGTGCTGCCCAGCGGCCGTGCCGCCTCGAATTCCGGGGCGATCGGCTCGCGGCCGAGTGCGGTGATCTGCTCGCGATAGGCGCACAGTAGTGCGCTATCGGGAGTGAGCTCGGTGTATGTCGGCGCAAGCTTCCGGATTTCATGTGTGCACCCGGTCGCCAGGGCACCTGCCTCGAAACATGCTGATGCTCGTTGCATCAGATCATCGAGGGTCGCGGAGTCGACCGCACGTAGGTAGTACAGCAGCTCCGCGTGTCCGGGCACGATATTCGGGGCGACGCCGCCCGATCCGACTATACCGTGGAGTTGTTGTCCGGGCAGGAGATGTTGCCGTAGCAAACCTAGAGCAACTTGCGCGACGGTAACGGCATCGAGGGCATTTCGCCCGTACTGCGGCGCGGCGCTGGCATGCGATTCCCGGCCGTGGAAAACCACCGACAAATCGGCGAGGGCCAGCGAATGCGCACCGGCGATATCCTCCGGGCCCGGGTGCACCATCATGACCATGGCGACATCGTCGAAGACGCCGCGCTCGAGCATGAGCACCTTGCCACCGCCGGACTCCTCGGCGGGCGTGCCCAGTACCTTCACCGTGATGCCGCAGGCGTCCGCGACCGCGGCCAGGCCCAGCGCCGCGCCGACCCCGGCGGCGGCGATGATGTTGTGGCCGCAGGCGTGGCCGATTTCGGGGAGGGCGTCATATTCGGCACAAATGCCGACGACCAGGTCTCCGCTGCCGTATTCGGCGGTGAATGCGGTCGGCAGTTCCGCCACGCCGGATTCGATGCGAAATCCGCGTTCCCGCAACGGCTCGATTGTCTTTGCGACGCTGCGGAATTCCTCGAAGGCCAGCTCGGGTTCCGCATGAATGTCGTGGGAGAGTGCGATCAGCTGATCGCGGTACCCGGCGACGGCCGCATCGGCCGCGGCGAGCAGGGCCGGATCCGCCGATGCCACGGCAGCATTCGAGGACGGCACGGACGAGTCGTGCCGACCGATCGGTACGCAGGATCTCCGGTCATCGCCGTTGCGCGATGGTGACATTCCAACAGTCTCGCACTGCCGCGCAACTCTGTCGCAGCAGGTAAGCCGGAAAATCTCCGGCAGAGTGCGGGACGCGCAGAAATCATCGCGGCACGCTCAGCAATCAGGGGTTCGAGGGCAAGCCCTCGAACCCCTGCAAAGCAGAAGGAACGGACCCTTACGGGTTGAAGGCCAGGTTCTCCGGGGTCGTCTCCACGGCCAGCCCGGCCAGCGCCTGCTGGTGTAGCGCGCGTTTGATGACCGGCAGGTTCGGCTTGCGGTTGCCCTTGAGCATGTCGGCCCGCGCGACCGCGGTGGCGAGCAACACATCCGCATCCGCCTTGGCGTCCACGATGCCGGCGGCGATGGCGTCATCGGCGCCGTAGCGGCGGCCGGTGGTCATGGCCTCCACCGCGACCTGATTGACCAGGCGATTGGTCAGCAGCGCGTTCATGGCGACGGTGAACGGCATGCCCAGGTGCACCTCGGGCAGGCACCAGAAGCCGCGGTCGGCGCGCATGACCCGGAAGTCGCAGGAGGTGGCGAGCATGGCGCCGGCGCCGAAGGCGTGGCCGTTCACCGCGGCGACCGTGGGCAGGCCGAAGGCCAGCAGGCGGCTGTAGAGCGAGTGCACGCGGTCGAGGTACCAGCAGTTCTTGTCGAAGTTGCCGAACAGCCAGTCGGTGTCGAGGCCGTTGGAGAAGAACTTGCCGTCGGCGGTGACCACCAGGGCGGCCGGGCCCTCGGACGCCTCGACCTCGTCGAGCAGCGCGTGGACCTCGGTGATCCAGTCGGGGTGGAAGCGGTTCTCGTTGTCGATGGCCTGTCCCTCGGTCCCGAGGTACAGCACGAACACATCCCCATCACGCTTCAAATACGGCATGCGTGCAGCGTAGCGGGGGCGCGACGCGATACCTACCGACGGGTAGCGATTACCGGCAGGACACGAACGAGAAGGACAAAGGGGATGAAAACGGCAGGTCGCGGGCACACCCGGGGCGTGCGAGATCACCTGGTACTAGGGTGGGCGACATGCTAGCCGAGAAGGCCATGGGCGGGGTTTCCGAACTAGCCGCCGAAGCCATTGCGCAACGAACGGGAGTGCAGCAGCACCGGATTGCCGTGGTGCTGGGGTCCGGCTGGCAGGAAGCTGCCGCCGAGATCGGCGAACCGGCCGCCTCCATTCCGATGGCCGAGGTGCCGGGATTCGGATCGCCCACCGCCCAGGGGCATCAGGGCACCATTCATTCCGTCACGGTCGGTGACGCGCCGGTGCTGCTACTCATGGGGCGCCAGCATCTCTACGAGGGCCACGCGCCCGGCCAGGTCGTGCACAATGTGCGCACCGCACTGGCCGCGGGCGCGCAGACCGTGCTGCTCACCAATGCGGCGGGCGGGATTCGCGACGGGCTGTCGGTCGGCGAGGCGGTGCTCATCTCCGACCACATCAACCTGACCGGGCGCACCCCCATCGAGGGCGCGAATTTCGTCGACCTGGTCGACGCCTGGGATCCCGAATTGCGGGCGCTGGCAAAGGAAATCGAGCCCGGCCTGACCGAGGGCGTGTACGCGGGCCTGACCGGGCCGCAGTACGAGACCCCCGCCGAGATCCGCATGCTGCGCACCATGGGCGCCGACCTCGTCGGCATGTCCACCGTGCTGGAGGCCATCGCCTGCCGCGAGGGCGGGGCCAAGGTGCTCGGCATCTCGCTGGTCACCAACCTGGCCGCCGGGGTCACCGGCGCGCACCTCTCGCACGCCGAGGTGCTGGCCGAAGGCCACGCCGCCGCACCGCGATTGGGCAAGCTGCTGCGCGGCGTGCTGGAACGCCTCTAGGCGCGCGGGGATGCTGCGCTTCGGAACCGCCGGGCTGCGCGGTCCGCTCCAGGACGGCCCGGACGGCATGAACGTGGACACCGTCTCGCGGGCCTCCGCCGGGATCGCCGCCTGGCTGCGCGACCGCTGCCTGGGCGGCGGACTGGTGATCGTGGGCCGCGACGCCCGGCACGGCTCCGCCGAATTCGCCGCCGCGACGGCGGAAGTCTTTGCGGCGGCTGGTTTCTCGGTGCTGACCCTCCCCCGCCCGCTGCCGACACCGGTGGTGGCCTTCGCGGTCCGCGAACTGAAAGCCGTTGCCGGAGTGCAGATAACCGCCTCCCACAACCCCGCCACCGACAATGGCTACAAGGTCTACCTCGACGGCGGCTCCCAGCTCATCCCACCCGCCGACGCCGAGATCGAGCGCTGCATCGACGCCGTCACCGGGCACATCCCCCGCACCGATCCCGGACCGGCCGCCCCGGACCCGAGCATTCTCGGACTGCCTGCAGGCACTCCCGCGGAAGAGCTGGGCGAGGAGATCGTCCGCCGCTATCTGGCCCGAGTCACCCTGCTGCCCAGCCTGATCGGCGGCGAGTCCGCGACCCGGCGACGCAGTGAGATTCGAATTGCGCTGACCGCCATGCACGGGGTCGGCGGGGAGTTGGCGGTGGCCGCGCTCCGGGGTGCGGGGTTCGGCGACGTGCTGGTGGTCACCGAGCAGTTCGCGCCGGATCCGGATTTTCCGACGGTGGCGTTTCCGAATCCCGAGGAGCCGGGGGCGGCGGATCTGCTGCTGGGGCTGGCCGATCGGCTGGACGCGGACATCGCCATCGCGCTCGATCCGGATGCGGATCGGTGCGCACTCGGGGTGCGGGGGCCGCACGGGTGGCGGATGCTGCGCGGCGACGAAACCGGGGTGCTGCTGGGCGATTTCGTGCTGCGGACGGCCGCGCCGGACTCCCTGGTGGCCACGACCATCGTGTCGTCGCGGCTGTTGAGCAAGCTGGCTCCGGCGCGCGGGGCGCGGTACGCGGAGACGCTGACCGGGTTCAAATGGCTGGCCCGGGCGGGTGCGGGCCTGGTGTACGCGTACGAGGAGGCGATCGGCCACTGCGTGGACCCGGCCGCGGTCCGCGACAAGGACGGTATCTCCGCGGCGGTCGTCGCGGCGGATCTGGTGGCACAGGTGAAGGCGGAGGGGCGGACGCTGTTCGACGTCCTCGACGACTTCGCGGTCGAATTCGGTGTGCACGCAGGGGATCAGGTGTCGCTGCGACTGCCGGATGTGAGCGAGGCTGCGGCCGTGGTGGCCCGGCTGCGTGAGATCCCACCGACCGAGATCGCCGGGGAAGCGGTGAGCTGCACCGATATGGCGCGGCTGCGCGGGCAGATGCGTACCGACGCACTGGTTTTCGAGGGCCCGACGCTACGCGTGGTGGTCCGGCCGTCAGGTACCGAGCCGAAGCTCAAGTGCTATCTGGAGACGTTCGTGCCCGTGACCGATCGGGACGGGCTCGCAGAAGCCAAGGCCGCTGCGGCGCAGCGGCTCTCCGAGATCCGGATGTTCTGCGAGAAGCTCTGAGCCCGGGAGTGGTTCAGCGCGGGCCGAATTGGCGGTCGCCGGCGTCGCCGAGACCGGGGACGATGTAGGCGTCGGAGTTGAGTCCGCGGTCCACCGAGGCGGTGACCAGGCTCACGGGGTGACCCGATTTCTCCAGGGCGGCAATGCCTTCCGGTGCGGCGACCACGCACAGCACGGTGATGTCGCGAGCATTGCGGGTGGCCAGCAGGTCCAGGGTGTAGACCATGGAGCCGCCGGTGGCGAGCATGGGGTCGAGCACCATGACCGGGGTGCCGGACAGGTCGTCGGGTAGCGACTCCATGTACGGGGTCGGCTGATGCGTCTCCTCGTCGCGGGCCAGGCCGACGAACCCGATCCGGGCGTCCGGAATCAGGTTCTCCGCGGTCTCCACCATGCCCAGCCCCGCGCGCAGCACCGGAACCAGCAATGGCGGAGCATTCAGCCGCGTCCCCTCCGCGGCGGCCACCGGCGTGGCGATCGGGAATCGCTCCACCGGGGCGTCCCGCAGGGCCTCATAGACCAGAATCCCGGTCAGGTCCCGGAGCGCGGCCCGGAATGTCGGATTGGTCGTCCGGGCATCTCGCATGGTGGTCAGCAAGGCGGCAGCGAGCGGATGGTCCACGACGAGTGTGCGCATACGAAAACCATAGGTCAGCACCGCCGTCCGCGATCCCCGCCCACCGGAATTCTTCCGCCCCGGGAACCGCCCGGCCCCGCCCCGCGTCCAACCCCGTGCAGCAGACATCCATCCCGCGACCGGCATGAAGGGGGCATTCATGCACCGCCTCTCGATCCATCCCGACGGCCTCACCGCCTATGCGACGACCACCACCGTCCTCGCCGCAGACCTCGCGGCCGCCGCCGCGCATGCCGCCACCGCCGCCCCCGAACTACTCGTGCCCGCCTTCGGCCTCATCGGCACCGACTTTCTCACCGCCTACGCCGCGACGCACGGCACCCACGTGACCACTCTCGACGAGGTCTCGACGGCCCTCGCCGCCACGAGCGCCACCATCGCCACCGCCACGGCCGCCTACACCGACCACGACAGCGCGTACGCCGCGACGCTGGGCACCGTCGGCGCGGAGCCGTGACAGCCGCACCCGAGATCCGCTGGGCGGCAAGGCGATGCGGCGGCGTGGATCGAAAGATGGTGCAGTGCGGGAGGACTCGGGCGGGAGTGGGCGGATGAGCGGGGAGCCGGCGGCCGGGGCGCTGGCGGAGCCGATCGTCGAGTTGCTGCGCAGCTTCGGGTCCGGATCCGGCGGGGCCGCCGAGGTGCTGCGGGAGACGTCGGCTGCTGTGGAGCAGGTTCACGCCGAGAGCCGGGCGAGTGTCGACCGGATGTCCGACGCGTGGCGGGGGCGGGCCGGTGATGCGGCCGTGGACGAGGCGCTGCGGGTGCAGACCTCGGCCGCCATGGCGTCGGAGCGGGGGCGGGCCATGGCGGCGATCGTGGAACGGGCGGATGCGGAGGTCGCCGCCGGGCGGCGGGAGGTGGAGGAGATTCTGCGATCGTTCACGGTGGAGGTCGAGGCGATGGGTGCGGCCGGGTTCACCGTGGGTGGGGTCGCGGCCCTGGTGGAGTCGGCCATCGATCACATCGGGCAGGCCATGCGGGTGGTCGAGCGGGTGCGGGCCGAACTGGATTCGGAGACTGCGCTCATGGCGGAGTTGGCGCTACCTGTCCCGGCGTCCGGCCAGGTGACACCCGGGTCGTCCGGACCGGGCGATGCGGTGGTCGTACCGGCGGCGAGCGTGCCGATGGACAGTGTGGCGCCGCAGGCCGGGACAAGCCTCGCGGCCGCCGGGGGCGTGGTCGCGGCGGCCGGGGACACGCTGCTCGGGTCCGGGCTCTCGCCGGGCGGCCTGCACACCAGCCCGGCGTCGGTGACGATGCCGAAGACGCCTGATCGCGGCCATGATTCGACGGTTACGCGGCCGCAAGGGGGTGGGGTACGGGTGACGCTGCCGGATGGGAGCACCGTCGAAGCGCCGAATCAGCAGGCGGCGGATGCGGTTCGGAATGCGTTGAGTGCGGTGGGGACGCCGTATGTGTGGGGTGGGGAGACGCCCGGGGCAGGGATGGACTGCAGCGGTCTGACCCAGTGGGCCTATGCGCAGGCGGGTGTCTCGCTGCCGCGGCTGGCGCAGGAGCAGGGGTACGGGCACCAGCGGGTCGGTCCAGGGGACTTGATGCCCGGCGATCTTGCGGTCTGGGACGGCCACGTCGCGATGGTGATCGGGAACGGGCAATTGGTGGAGGCGGGCGATCCGGTTCAGGTCGGGCCGATCCGGACCGAGAACAGCGGGATGCGATTCCTCGGTTTCTACCGGCCCACCGCCTAGGTACTACCGGCCCACAGCTGTGGCATTCGGGCCACGAACAGGCGTTTCGAAGGGAGACAGGATGACGCGACCACAGGTTCCGGTGGTGACAGTCGCCGCGGCCACCAATCGATCCGGCACGGTGACGGTGCGCGCCACCGATCAGGGCATGCCGGTGGAGATCCGGTTCGAGCGCGCTGAATACCGGTACGGCGCACCGGCTCTCGCCGCCGAGATGCTGCGGCTCACCCAGCGCTCGGCGATCGTGGCCCGGGCGCGGCGGCGCGAACAGCTGGCCGAGGCCGGCGTCCCGGAGGCGATGCTGGACCGGCTGGGCCTGCCCACCCGGCAGGCCGCGGTGGACGAGCTGGACCGGCTCGACGACACCGATACCGGACAGACCAGTTGGCTGCGGAACCGATGAGCGCCGAAATGGATGCACTGGTCAAGGGCGTCAACGACAAGCTGGAAGCACTCGAGGCCACGCTGCACGGGCTGTCCCGGATCCGTGGCCGCTGCACGTCCGAGGACGGTTCGGTGACCGCCGAGGTCGATGGCGACGGCGCGCTGACCGGGCTGTGGCTGGCCGAGTCGGTGACCTCGCGCGCTCCCGCCGAGGTATCGCGGCTGATCCTCTGGACGTGTCAGCGGGCGGCCGCCGAGGCGACCGCGCGGCGCTCCCGAATCATTGCAGGATTGAACGACTCACTGTCCGGCGGAGACGCCTCCAGAAATGTTGGGGGGCGGCCCGGATAGTGCCTGACGCGGCGACTGGATAGGCTTCCGGTCATGGCTTCTGGAGACATCGTCCCGATCGCGCTCGGCCTGACCAAAGGCGATCTTGTCACCCTCTGGGCACCCCGCTGGCGAGACGGTGACGATGAGTGGCAGGCGTTCCTCGGTCACGAGGAAGACCTGTACGGATTCGAGTCCGTCGCGGAGCTGGCCGCGTTCATTCGCACCAACTCTGACAACGATCTGGTGGATCATCCGGCCTGGAAGATCATCGCCGGATTGTCGGCGGCCGAACTGGAGCCGGAGGAGCAGTACGTCTTCGATCTGGTCGGCGTGCCCGAGCTGGCCGCCGACGACCCGGACCCGGAGGTGGTCTCGGAGCTCGAGGAGACCCTCGAGATGGTCCGCAATATCGGCGACGTGTGCGAACTCGACACCGTCACCAAGTTCTTCGGCTCGCACCCGGTGCTGGGCGCACTGGCCGGCGGCGTCGGCGCCTTCGCCGGGCGCGAGGGCGAGGAACTGTGGGACCAGATCGGCGCGGCCATCGCCAAGGATTGGGAAGCGGTCATCGACGCCATCGACTCGGTGGTGACGATTCCGGAGGTGGACGCCGACGCGGTCTCGGTCGCCGAGGCGGAACTGCTTGCGGCGCAGGAGAACATCGTCGACGCCGAGGACGCGGCCGAGAGCGATGACGACGAGATCGAGGCAGTCGACCTGGACGAGGACGACGAAGACGAGGAGGACGAGGAGCTCTCGTTCTGGCACGAGGTCGGCATCGACCCGGTCAAGATCGTCACCTCCGACGGCACCGTCTTCACCCTGCGCTGTTACGTCGACGACGAGCCCATCTTCCTGGGCAAGGACGGCAACATCACGGTCTTCGGTTCCGAGCGCGCCCTGGCCCGCTACCTGGCCGACGACCACGACCACGACCTGGCCCGGGTGAGCACCTACGGCGAGGTGCAGACCGCCGCCGTGGACGGCTCCCTCGATGTCGAGGTCGACGAGGAGAACGTCTACGTCCTGCCCGGCCTGGCCGAGGATCTGGCGGCCGGCCCCAAGTCCGTGGACACCGACCAGCTCGACCTGGCCGTCGAATTGTTCACCGACGCAGCCGATTACGCCGAGGACGACTCGGTCGAATCGGCCCTGGCCGTGTCCACCCCGCTGGGCTGGTACGTCTCCTACCTGCTCAACCCCGACCCGACCCGGATGGCCCCCAACCCGCCGTTCGCGGCGGAAGCGGATGCCTGGAAGGTCCTGGAGTCGGCCTTCGAGGGGCGCCTGCAGAAGGGCTGATCGGAGACACGATTCGGGCCGCACCACCGGGTGCGGCCCGAATTACTTTGCAGGACAACCTATCCCAGCAACACCGCGTAGCCCGGCTTGATCACCTCGTCGATCAGGCGCAGGCGGTCCGGGAACGGGATGAACGCCGACTTCATGGCATTGATGGTGAAGCGTTCCAGATCGCTCCAGCCATAGCCGAAGGTCTCCGACAGCTTGAGCATCTCCTTGCTCATGGTCGTGTCGCTCATCAACCGGTTGTCGGTATTGACCGTCACGCGGAAGCGCAGGCGGGCCAGCAGATCGAAGGGGTGCTTGTCGAGCGAGGGCACCGCGCCGGTCTGCACATTGGAGGACGGACACAGTTCGAGCGGGATTCGCATGTCCCGCACATAGTTCGCGACCACGCCGAGTCTGGGACCGTCGGCCGAATCGGTGATGTCGTCGGTGATGCGCACACCGTGGCCGAGGCGCTCACAGCCGCAGAACGCGACGGCCTCGTGAATGGACGGCAGCCCGAAGGCCTCGCCCGCGTGAATCGTGAAGTGCGCCAGGTTGGCCCGCATGTAATCGAAGGCGTCCAGGTGGCGGCTGGGCGGATAGCCCGCCTCCGCGCCCGCGATGTCGAACCCGCCGACGCCGCGGTCGCGCCAGCGCACGGTGAGCTCGGCGATCTCGCGGGAGCGGGCCGCGTGCCGCATGGCGGTGAGCAGGCAGACCACGGTGATCGGGGTGCCGGCGGCCGCGGCCAGGGCCTCGCCCTCGCGGAATCCGGCGATGGTGTGCTCGACCACCTCGTCGAGGGTGAGCCCGGCCTCGAGGTGCTGCTCGGGCGCGAACCGCACCTCGGCGTAGACGACGCCGTCGGCGGCGAGATCCTCGGCGCATTCGCGGGCCACCCGGCGCAGGCCCTCGGGGGTCTGCATGACGGCGACGGTGTGCGCGAAAGTTTCCAGATAGCGCTCGAGCGAGCCGCTGTCGGCCGCGTCCCGGAACCAGTCCGCCAGCGCGGCGGCATCGCCTGCCGGTAACTGGTCATAGCCGCAGGCGCGAGCCAGCTCCAGCACGGTCGCGGGCCGCAGCCCGCCGTCGAGGTGATCGTGCAGGACCGCCTTCGGAGCCTGGCGGATCGAAGCGAGAGTGAGGGGCATCGGTCCAGTCATGTAGCAACGTTAGCCGCATTTCCGTGCTGCAGCAGGGCGGTTGACCGGACTCACCCCACGGTTCGGCATGTCGTTGCCGTCACGTTGCTGGCCAGTACGAATCCTTCACCTATCGGGCACCGGCGAGCACCTAGCGGGAGCAGGCGACGCCGGTCCCGTCCGGATCGAGCAGCACCGAATACCCGGGCTGGCCCAGGTAGATCGGGCCCCCGCCCTGCGCCCACACCTGTTCACAGCTGGTGTAGACGGGTGACGGTTTGGCCTTCTTCTCGGTCGAAGGCGGCGTGACATCGCCGCGCGAGAGCGAGTTCGGCTGATGGTCTCCGGAGGAATCGGAGGGAATATTGTCCGCGGGCGAGGCCTGCGCGACCGGCGTCGGCGACCACGCGGCGGGCAGCACCGCGCCCAGCGGCGCGACGAGGCCGAACACGCCCAGCGCGGCCGCCGCCGCGGCGTGGCCTCGGAAATCGGTTCTGTGCTTCACAATCCCAGGCTAGGCCGGGTCAGGCGGTGATGCGGCCCAGAATCAGCGGCTGCTGCTCCACCGGCTCGGTCGCGGAGATGGTGTACGCGCCCCGCAGGATCTCGAGCGCGACCGGGAACGCCTCCGGAGTATCGGTGTGCAGGGTCAGTAGCGGCTGCCCCGGAACAATGGAATCGCCTGGCTTGGCGTGCATTTCGATACCCGCCCCGGCCTGGACCGGGTCGCCCTGCCGCGCCCGGCCGGCGCCCAGCCGCCACGCGGCCAGCCCGACATCGAGGGCGTCGAGGCGGGTCAACGTGCCCCCGCCGTCGGCGCGCAGGGTTTCGGCGTGGCGGGCCTGCGGCAGCGGCGCGTCCGGGTCGCCGCCCTGGGCGCGGACGATGGCTCGCCACTGGTCCATGGCGCGGCCGTCGGCGAGGGCGTCGGCCGGGTCGATGTCGGTGATCCCGGCCTGCGTCAGCATCTCCCGTGCCAGGGCGAGGGTGAGGTCGACGACATCGGCGGGGCCGCCGCCCGCCAGCACGTCCAGGGATTCGCAGACCTCCAGGGCGTTTCCGGCGGTATGGCCGAGCGGGGTGTCCATGGCGGTGAGCAGCGCCACCGTCCGCACGCCCGCGTCGGTGCCGAGTTCGACCATGGCGGTGGCGAGTTCGCGCGCCTGGTCCAGCTGTTTCAGGAAGGCCCCGCGCCCGACCTTCACGTCCAGCACCAGCGCCCCGGTGCCCTCGGCGATCTTCTTGCTCATGATGGAGCTGGCGATCAGGGGGATGGATTCCACGGTCCCGGTCACATCACGCAGCGCGTAGAGCCGCTTGTCGGCGGGCGCGAGGTCGGCCCCGGCGGCGCACACCACGGCCCCGACTGCGGGATCCGACAGCAGTTTCCGCATGCGGTCCACCGGAATGTCGGCCTGCCAGCCGGGAATGGCCTCCAGCTTGTCGAGAGTGCCTCCGGTGTGGCCCAATCCGCGCCCGGACAGCTGCGGCACCGCGGCCCCGCATGCCGCGACCAGCGGTGACAGCGGCAGCGTGATCTTGTCCCCCACCCCGCCGGTGGAGTGCTTGTCGACGGTCGGGCGGCCCAGATCGGTGAAGTCCAAACGCTTCCCGGTGTCGATCATGGCCCGGGTCCAGCGCGCGGTCTCGCGCCGCGTCATGCCGCGCCACACGATGGCCATGGCCAGCGCCGACATCTGCTCGTCGGCCACCTCTCCGCGCGTGAACGCGTCCACCACCCAATCGATCTGCGCGTCGCTGAGTTCACCGCCGTCACGCTTGGCCCGAATCACGTCCACCGCCGAGTGCACACTCACACCCTCCACCCTGGCATGCGCCCGGCCCGATGTGCACGGATTCCCGCGCGCGCCACGGCGATCAGCGGTTATAGCTCGCGAGCACCGACGGTCAGAGTTGTCCGGCGGCCAGATCGCCGGGGCCGAAGGAGTCCGGCAGCAAGGTGTTCAGGGTGACAGGGCCGCCGTGGTGATCGACGAGCAACTCGCCGCCGCCGTGTTCGAGCAGGATCTGCCGGCAGCGTCCGCAGGGCATGAGCACGGCGCCTCGGGAGTCGCAGACCGAGACCGCCCGGAGTCGCCCGCCTCCGGTCGAAATCAAGTTACCGACCAGTACACACTCGGCACAGAGGCCCAAACCGTATGAGATATTTTCCACATTGCAGCCGCTCACCACGCGATCATCGGCGGTGAGAGCCGCGGCCCCGACGGGGAATCGAGAGTAAGGGGCATAAGCCTCTTGCATGACCTCAAAAGCCTTGCCACGCAGGGTCTTCCAGTCAATATCCGACATTTCGGACCATCCTCCCATGGACGTGGCAGCACCCGCGTGATAGGCGTTCCGCCTGGTCGCAAAAATCAGGAAAGGCAAACCTAACTCACAACAATTTGGCCCAACGAGCGGCACGCCGAATTAGTTCCCCTTCAAAGCTGGGTTTAGAGTTCACGACAGATCGGTTCAGGTACCCGAAGCGGGCCTGCAGCACTGCCACCGGACGTTTGATTCCGCTCGTGAGCAGGTGGTTTCGACAGTCCGAAGGCTCCGCGCCGGATTCTGACCGGGTCCATCAACGACGTTGGAGGCACCGCACTCTATGACCACGCTAGAAGCTCCGGCCAAGCCGAAGCGGACCCTGTACCGAGGCGACCCCGGCATGTGGTCCTGGGCTCTGCACCGCATCACCGGCGTGACGATCTTCTTCTTCCTGTTCGTCCACGTCCTCGATACCGCGTTGGTGCGAGTCAGCCCGGACACCTACGACCACACGATCGCGACCTACAAGAACCCGATCGTCGCGCTCATGGAGATGGCTCTCGTTGTCTGCGTGCTGTTCCACGCGTTCAACGGCATCCGCATCATCCTGGTCGACTTCTGGTCGCAGGGCCCGCGTTATCAGCGGCAGATGCTCTGGGTCGTGCTGGCGATCTGGATCGTCGTCGCCGGCGCCGGCGTCGGCCGCGAGTTCTTCTACCTGCTGACGAATTGAGAGCCGACATGACCGCACCCATTCTCGGCAAGTCCTACGACCGCCCCGCCTCCCTCGACGCTCCGCGCGCCCCCCGTCGCGTCGGCGGCAACAACTTCGAGAAGTACGCCTGGCTGTTCATGCGTGCCTCCGGCCTGCTGCTGGTCGTGCTGGTCATCGGCCACATGACGATCATGCTGATGCTCGACGGCGGTGTGCACCGCCTGAACTTCGCGTTCGTCGCCGGCCGCTGGGCCTCGCCGTTCTGGCAGATCTGGGACCTCACCATGCTGTGGCTGGCCCAGCTACACGGCGGCAACGGCCTGCGCACCGTCATCGACGACTACGCGCGCAAGGACTCGACCCGCTTCTGGCTGAAGACGCTGCTGGTCGTGTCCATGATCCTGGTCATGGTCACCGGCACCTACGTGATCTTCACCTTCGACCCCAACATCAGTTAAGGACAGGCCACCTCGAATGAGTGAATCCCGACCGATTCAGGAACACCGCTACGACGTCGTGATCGTCGGTGCCGGTGGCGCTGGAATGCGTGCGGCGATCGAGGCCGGTCCTCGGGTCCGCACCGCCGTGCTGACCAAGCTCTACCCGACCCGCTCGCACACCGGTGCGGCGCAGGGTGGCATGTGCGCCGCGCTCGCCAATGTCGAAGAGGACAACTGGGAGTGGCACACCTTCGACACCGTCAAGGGTGGTGACTACCTGGTCGACCAGGACGCCGCGGAGATCATGGCCAAGGAGGCCATCGACGCCGTGCTCGACCTGGAGAAGATGGGTCTGCCGTTCAACCGCACGCCCGAGGGCAAGATCGACCAGCGTCGCTTCGGCGGCCACACCCGTGACCACGGCAAGGCGCCGGTGCGCCGCGCGTGCTACGCCGCCGACCGCACGGGCCACATGATCCTGCAGACGCTCTACCAGAACTGCGTCAAGCACGACGTGCAGTTCTTCAACGAGTTCTACGTGCTGGACCTGATTCTCACCGACACCGACCGTGGCCCCGTCGCCACCGGTGTGGTCGCCTACGAGCTGGCCACCGGTGAGCTGCACGTGTTCCACGCCAAGGCGATCATCTTCGCCACCGGTGGTTCGGGCCGCATGTACAAGACCACCTCCAATGCCCACACCCTCACCGGTGACGGCATGGCGATCGTGTTCCGCAAGGGACTCCCGCTGGAGGACATGGAGTTCCACCAGTTCCACCCGACAGGCCTCGCGGGCCTGGGCATCCTGATCTCGGAGGCCGTGCGTGGTGAGGGCGGCATTCTCCGCAATGCCTCCGGTGAGCGCTTCATGGAGCGCTACGCGCCGACCATCAAGGACCTGGCGCCGCGTGACATCGTCGCGCGCTCCATGGTGCTCGAGGTCCGCGAGGGCCGCGGCGCCGGCCCGAACAAGGACTACGTGCTCATCGACGTGACCCACCTCGGTGAGGACGTGCTCGAGGAGAAGCTCCCCGACATCACCGAGTTCGCCCGCACCTACCTGGGTGTGGACCCGGTCAAGGAGCCGGTGCCGGTCATGCCGACCTGTCACTACGTGATGGGTGGCATCCCGACCCGCATCCGCGGCGAGGTGCTGCGCAACAACACCGACATCGTTCCCGGCCTGTACGCCGCGGGCGAGTGCGCGTGTGTGTCCGTGCACGGCGCGAATCGTCTGGGCACCAACTCGCTGCTGGACATCAACGTGTTCGGCCGGCGCGCGGGCATCGCCGCCGCCGAGTACGCCGCGCGTGCCGAGTTCGTGGACATGCCGGAGAACCCGGCGCAGATGGTGCAGGACTGGCTGGCCGGCCTGCTCAGCGACCACGGCAACGAGCGCGTCGCCGACATCCGCACCGAGCTGCAGAACTCCATGGACGACAAGGCCGGTGTGTACCGCACCGAGGAGAGCCTCAAGTCCATGCTCGAGGAGATCCAGGTCTTCAAGGAGCGCTACTCGCGGATCACCGTGCAGGACAAGGGCCGTCGCTACAACAGCGATCTGCTCGAGGCCGTCGAGCTGGGCTTCCTGCTGGAGCTGGCCGAGGTGACCGTGGCGGGTGCGGTGAACCGCAAGGAGTCCCGCGGCGGCCACGCGCGCGAGGACTACCCGGACCGCGACGACGTCAACTTCATGCGGCACACCATGGCCTACAAGACCAGCCCGGAGCTCATCTCCGATATCCGCCTGGACTACAAGCCGGTGGTGCAGACCCGCTACGAGCCGATGGAGCGTAAGTACTGATGACTGCTGTCGCTGAAACGCCGCAGAAGCCGGCTCCGGTGCCGGACGGGTCGACCATGATCACGGTCAAGATCGCCCGCTTCAACCCGGAGGACGGGAAGGGCCAGCACTGGGACGAATTCAAGGTTCCGGTGCTGCCGACCGACCGGTTCCTGAACGTGCTGATCTACATCAAGTCCTACCTGGACGGCACGCTCACCTTCCGCCGCTCCTGCGCGCACGGCGTGTGTGGCTCGGATGCCATGCGGATCAACGGCGTCAACCGCCTGGCGTGCAAGATCCTCATGAAGGACATGCTGCCCAAGAGCGGCAAGGAGCTGACGGTCACCGTCGAGCCGATCCGCGGCCTGCCCGTGGAGAAGGACCTCGTGGTGGACATGGAGCCGTTCTTCGACGCCTTCAAGGCCGTCAAGCCGTACCTGATCACCCATGGCAACGAGCCGACGTTCGAGCGCATCCAGTCGCAGCACGACCGCGCCCGCTTCGACGACACCACCAAGTGCATCCTGTGCGCCTGCTGCACCACCTCCTGCCCCGTGTACTGGAGCGACGGCAGCTACTTCGGCCCGGCCGCGATCGTGAACGCGCACCGCTTCATCTTCGACAGCCGTGACGAGGGCGCCCGCGAGCGCCTCGACATCCTCAACGATGTCGAGGGTGTGTGGCGCTGCCGCACCACCTTCAATTGCACCGACGCCTGCCCCCGTGGCATCGAGGTCACGAAGGCGATCCAGGAGGTCAAGCGCGCCCTCCTGTTCACGCGGTGAGGATTACCCACTCCCGGGCCACTCAGGGGTGAATCCCTGAAACCCCAGAGTCCGGGGCGAAACTCGAAGGCCGCCCGCATCTTCGGATGCGGGCGGCCTTTCCTGTGAGACGAAGGACACGGGAACCGCGGCGGCGGGTCCGGGCGTTCCCACTTCGAAGGCACCAAGTCCGGTCGCGGCCGGGCGCGCACGTAGAGGAACGTCCTGTGATCTGCTTCTTCGACCCGGCTCACGGCCCGGCCGCCATGCAAGTGACGTGGCAGCCGCAGTGGGGGGTAGCCCGTACCGTCGAGGTCTGCCAATTCTGTGGGCAGCGTATCCAGACCACGCAGCCGCCGTTCTATCAGCCTGTGCAGCAGGGCTATCCGCAGCCGGGGTATCCGCCGCAGCCCGGCTATCCGCCGCCCGGTTACCCCGCGCAGCCGGGATATCCGCCGCAACCCGGGTATCCGCCCCAGCCGGGGTACGCCCCGCAGCCGGGGTACGCTCCCCCGCCGCCGCGCCAGGGCCACAGCACCGGCGCCATGATCGGGGCGGGTGCGGCCGGTCTGGTGGGCGGCATGCTGATCGGCGAGATGATGTCCGACGATGACGAGCGCGACGAAGAGCGCGCCTACGAACGCGGATTCGACGACGCCGGCCGTGGCGACTACAACGGCGACGACTACAACAACGACGACGGCTTCTTCTGATCCATCGGCCGCAGCCGCCCGAAATGTCGAGGCCGCCCGCATCTTTCGGATGCGGGCGGCCTTGTCCTATTGCGGGCCACCGCCGTTCGCGTGCGGTGCCGCGCTGTTCGCCTACACCGTGGTCTGATCCTGGAAGCGCGCCAGGGATTCCCACGACCAGGTCAGGCTGCCATCGGCGAGGTCGGCGAGAACGCCTTCCAGCCAGTGCGATTCGGCGGCGATGAGAGCGCGCTGGTATTCGTCCTCGAGCATGGTGATGCGCGGCAGCCCGAACTGCCCGGCCTGCGCCATGCCCGCGTCGATCGCCTCCAGGTCGGCACGCCGGGCGGCGGCCCGCTTCTCGAGTTCGGCGCGCGCGGCGGCGGGGGTGAGCAGCATCAGAAACGACAGTGCCGCAGGGAATTCCGGGAATTCGTTGCGCGGCGTGCTGACCATCTCGTTGATCCAGGCGATGCACGAGGTCCGGCCCGCGTCGGTGATCTCGTAGACGGTGCGCTCCGGGTACTGCTGATCGCGCCCCGTCTCGCGCACGGCCACCAGGCCGGCCTCCTGCAGGCGCGCGATCGTCTTGTAGAGCTGCGCGCGCTGCCCCACGTTCACGACCTTGTCCTTGCCCCACTCCTTGATGCGGCGCTGGATGGCGTAGGGGTGCATCGGCTCCAGGTGCAGGATGCCGAGCACCGCCATGGCCAGGGGCGACCGCTTGAACTGCGGGGCCTGCGTCGATGCTGTCATGCAGTCCATCTTACTAGGTGCCCAAAAACTAGTTTCGAAGAACTAGTTGCAAGAGAACTAGTTTATATGCCACTATTGAGGAGCAGGCGAACCCGACCAGCACCACCACCTCCGAAAGGACACGGCCATGAACGCCATCGACACCACCAACACCGGCGCCGACACCGTCAAGATCCACACCGACCACGCCACCACCAAGCACCTGGGCGACTGGACCCACTCCTCCTCGTTCGAGGTGAAGGCCCGCTACGGCAGCGTCGTCATCGACCTGCGCTCGCCCTGGATCGAGGGCGAACAGGAGATCGTGGTGCACGCCGACCTCGACCACGCCCTGGTCAAGCTGCTGGTCCCCGAGGACGCGGTCATCGACCAGACCGAGCTGGCCTGGACCGGTCGCGGCCGGGTCAAGGACATGGCCCGCCCGCAGGACGCCGCCGGCCGCGTCATCCGGCTCACCGGTTCCAGCACCAAGAGCGAGTTCCGCATCCACCGCGGCGGCATCGCGGTGCTGTCGGCCCTGTTCAGCCGCGAGTTCTTCGAGGACGCCAAGCAGGCGCACCGCGAGGGCCGCACCCCGACCCTGCTCGACCCGGCCAACGCGCCGCGCTGATCACCGCCTCCCGCCGGGCCCGGCTGCAAACGGGCCCGGCGGGAGACCGGCCGAGCCGCCGCGCTCGATACGGGTACTAATGCCTACCTGACAGCGGCTCGCCACTCGTCGTTCATCGACACCGAGGCCGCCCAGCTGGTCAATCTGACCAGCTGGGCGGTCTTTCGTTGTCTAGATCACATGCCGGTGCTTGCATCGAAGTATGTTCACCGAGGCTCAGCTGTACTCGCCGGTCACGAAGGAGGCCGACGGCGATGTGACAGTGCACTTGAGCGACGAGCATCCGGGTGTGCACGACCCCGTGTACCGAGCCCGCCGCAATGCGATCGCCGCCATGGCGCTGGAGTTCCGGCCCGGGGCACAGGTGCCGCACATCGACTACACCGCGGAGGAGCAGCAGGTCTGGCGGATCGTCTCCGCCGAACTGGCGCGCAAGCGGGAAGGCTACGCGTGCGCGGAGGTGATCACGGCCGCCGAGCGCCTCGGGTTGCCCTCGGACCATATTCCGCAACTCGACGAGGTGACCGCGAAGCTGGTGCCGCTCACCGGATTCCGGTACGCACCGGCCGCCGGATTGGTGCCGCTGCGGGAGTTCTTCGGCTCGTTCGCCGACCGGATCTTCCACTCCACCCAGTACATTCGCCACCACTCCGCGCCGCTCTACACGCCGGAGCCGGACGCCGTGCACGAAATCCTCGGGCACGCCAATCAATTGGCCAGCCCGCGCTTCGCGGCCGTGTACGAGACGGTCGGCGCGGCGGTGGCCCGGCTGGAGACCCAGCGGGCGCTGAAGTTCCTGGCCGACGTGTTCTGGTTCTCGATGGAGTTCGGGGTGCTGCGCGAGCACGGCGAAGTGCGTTGTTACGGCGCGGGACTGCTGTCCTCGTTCGGGGAGATCGAGGAGTTCCGCCAGGCCGAGCTGCGGCCGCTGGACATTCACGCCATGGGGACCATCACGTACGACATCACCCACTATCAGCCGATTCTGTACTGCGCCGAATCCGTCGGCGAGATCGAGGATGTGATCGGCGGGTTCTTCGAGACCATGACCGATGAGACGGTGGAGCGGCTCACGGCAGTGAAACCGGCCTAGAGCGGCATACCCGCCTCGAGGAAGTCGATGACGCGCATGATCTGTTCCGGGGTGAACGGCGCGTCGCCGATGAACGCGATCATCGCTCCACTGAGCGCACCGGCGAAGGCCCGCACCTCGAAATCCCCTGCGGTACGGCCGGTTCGCCGCGCGATGATCTCGGCGATCAGTTCGATGCTGCGCTCGAACTCCCGGGCCACCGCTCCCCGGAGCTCCGGAATCGAGTAGAGCAATTCCACCCGCTGCTGCTCGAAGGCGAATTCCTCGGGCGACAGGGACGCGAAGGAATCGAGGGTGGCCTGCTTGAACGCGGCCAGCATGGACAGTTCCTTCGGCTGCTTCTCGATGGCCGCGATCATGATCGGGTCCAGATCGTCGGCCAGCGCCACCTGCTCCTTGGAGGGGAAGTATCGGAAGAAGGTGCTGGGCGAGATGTCGGCGGCCGCGGCGATCTGCTCGACCGTGGTCTCGTTGTAGCCCTGCTCGCGGAACAGGCGGAAGGCCTCGGTGCGAATGGTCCGGCGGGTGCGTTCCTTCTTGCGTTCACGCAGGCCGCCCCCGGCCGCGGTCTTCACCGGGGCCGGAGGCGTCGCGGAGGCAGTCTCAGCCGACATGGACCGATTGTCCCGCATCGAGATCGGTGGTCACGACCGGATCCTTGCGGCGGATCACGAAGGCGGCCAGCACCGCGGCGACCGCGCAGATGGCGGTGCACACCCACAGCATGGCGCTCATGCCGTCGACGAAGGCGCTCTGCACGTGGGCCAGCAGGGCCGGGTCGCCGAGCTTGCGGGCCACGCCGACCCCGGCGTTCACGCCGTCGGAGATGGGTGCGCGGTCGAGATCGCCCAGGCTGGAGCGGTACTGGGTGGACAGCACGGTACCGAGGATGGCGACGCCGATGGTGCCGCCCGCCTGCCGCAGCGCCTGCAGCAGCGCGGATCCGGAACCGGCCCGCTCAGGGGTGAGGTCGTCGGTGGCCGCGCCCATGGCCGCGGGCATCACGAAGCCCATCCCGAGGCCGAGCAGCACCAGCGCTGCGGCCGCGAAGCCGTATCCGCTGTCCACGGTGATGAGCGCGCCCATGCCGAGACCGGCTGCGAGCAAGGCGAATCCGGCCACCAGCACGGTGCGGACACCGACCTTCGGCAGCAGCTTGTCCACCACCCGGGAGCCGGCGGCCAGGCCCGCGATGAGCGGCAGCAGGCGCAGGCCGCTGCCGAGCGTATCGGCTCCCAGCACCGCCTGGAAGTACTGCGGCATGGTGAAGAACAGGCCGAACATCGCGAAGTTCACCAGCACCATGAACACTGTGCCCCAACGGAATCCGGGCTCGCCGAAGAGTCCGAGGTCGACCAGTGGGTGCGCGGTGCGACGCTGCCACAGCAGGAATGCTCCGCCCAGGACGACGCCCGCGGCGATGGCGGTCCAGGCCACGGCGTCGCCCCAGCCCTCCTGACCGCAGCGGATGAAACCGTAGGTGATGCCGAGCATTCCGGCCGCGGACAGCAGCGCGCCGGGCAGATCGATGCGGAAAGTGCTCTCGCTCTTGGATTCCGGGACCAGCAGGCCGACGGCGGTCGCGCCGATGATCACCAGCGGCACATTGAGCAGGAAGGCCGAGCCCCACCAGTAGTGCTGCAGCAGCCAGCCGCCCACGATCGGGCCCAGGGGCAGGCCGATGGCGGTCGAGGTGATCCAGATGGTGATGGCCCGCTGCCGTTCGCGCTGCTCGGGGAAGAGGGTGGGCAGCACCGCCATGGACAGCGGCATCATGATCGCCGCGGCCAGGCCGAGGACCACGCGGCCGGCGACGAGCTGGCCGGAGGACGTGGCGAAGGCGCACGCCACCGAGGCCACGCCGAACAGCAGCAGCGCGGCGAGCAGGAACTTCTTGCGCCCGTATCGGTCGCCGAGGGCTCCCGCCGGGAGCATGAAGGCGGCCAGGGCCAGGGTGTAGGCGCTGCTGAACCACTGCAGCGCGGAGGTATCGGCGTGCAGGTCGACCGCGAGGGTGGGCAGGGCGACGGTGAGCACGGTGACGTCGAGGCCGATGGTCAGCATGGCGACCGCCAGGGCTCCCAGCGCCAGCCAGCGGCGCACTCCCTGAGCCTTCATGACAGCTCCAATCATTTGGGATCTTCTCGATAATGAGAGAGTCTCTCATTTCATAGAGACTGTCAATTCTTGTCGTGTCATGAGTCGGGGCGGGCCGGGATGGGGTGGATCACCATTTCGCTGTCTGGTACTGGAGTCCCAAATGCTTGTCGCGACATGAAGTCCCCGTGCTGTTACCGTCATGCGGTCCGTTTCTGAGATCGATGACCCCCCAACGGGTCTGGACACGTGAGGCACGAAATGACCGACCAAGCAACCGAATCCGTCGAGACCCCGCTGCACCTGCAGGGCCGTGACGCCGTCATCGCCGCTGCGGCGCCGGAGGATTGGCGTGAAGGCGCGCCCGATTACCACCTGAGCAAGGAAGTCATTCCGGTCGAGCGCACCACCCAGCACGCGCCGGATTCGCTGGAGCACATCGTCGAAGAGCTGGTGAAGGTCTTCGAGATGGAGGTCTCGCACAAGAAGGACCCGGCCACCTGGGTCTCGCTGGTGGCCGAGCACTACCGCGGCCGCGTCAACGGCGGAAACTGGCAGGACGCAGCAGAATTCGCGAGTATCGGGTCCTACAACATCCTGATCGGCGAGAACCCCTTCTACGACGCCGCGGGCGAGACCTTCGAGACCTCGCACAAGATCTTCCACACCGCGTTCCCGGGCGGCTTCTTCTGGGAGGTGCTCGAGGTGCTGTCCGGCCCGCCGACCGTCACCTTCAAGTGGCGCCACTGGGGTCGTTACAAGGGCGAGTACAAGGGCCACCAGCCCACCGGCGAACTCATCGAGATGACCGGCGTCACCATCGCCAAGGTCTCCGAGGACCTGCGCATCCTCGAGCTCGAGCACTTCTACGACAACAACAAGTTGCTCGGCCCCCTGGCTCACGGCTGCCCGGTCACCCACACCGCCAACTAGCCGCTCTCCCAGGCCGACACGGTCGCGGCCGCGCCGCGGCACATCACGCGCCGGTGTGACCGGTCGGCTATAGAGTCGGGCGCGATGAGTATCCGCAGGTATTCGCGCCGAACCGTGCACCCGGCCGCTGGTCGGCGGCGCGCCCCCCTTGTCACCGTGGCCCTGGCGGCCGGTCTCACCGTGTTCGCCGGGGTCGCCTTCGGGCCACTACCAGGTGCGGCGCAGGCCCAACCGTCCGCCACGACAACGCCGTTCACCACGCCCAATACCGACGGCTGCCCGAACAAGACGGCTCCGCCGCCGCCCATCGACACCTCCGAGGCGCCCGAGCCGGGGCAGACGGCGCCGGCGGCGCTGCCGATTCCGAATCCGCCGATCGGGGGTAAGCAGCTCGGCGGGTGCGGCGTCATCCTGCCGTCGGGGGCGGGGCCGCTGCCGGAGGGGATCTCGGCCACCGCCTGGGAGGTGGCGGATCTGGATACCGGGCGGGTCATCGCGGCCAAGGATCCGCACGGGCGCTACCGGCCCGCCTCCACCATCAAGGTGCTGCTGGCGTCGGTGGCGATCCCGGCGCTGGACCTGGACAAGACGGTGATCGGCACCCAGGATGACGCCAATGCCGACGGCACCCGGGTCGGGATCGGACCGGGTGGGCGCTACACCAACAAGCAGCTGTTCCAGGCGCTGATCATGGCGTCGGGCAATGATGCGGCGCATGCCATCTCGACCCAGCTGGGCGGGGACGACGCCACCGTCGCCAAGATGAACACGCTCGCGAAACAGTTGCAGGCGTTGGACACCCGGGCCGCCACGCCCTCGGGTCTGGACGGGCCGGGCATGAGCATCTCGGCCTACGACCTGGCGCTGCTGTTCCGGCACGCGATGACGCTGCCGCTGTTCGCGGAGCTGATCCACACCGAGCAGGTGGACTTCCCCGGCTACCCGGCCGACCCGAAAAACCCTGACGACAAGGATCATCCGGGCTTCCCGGTCGGCAATGACAACCATCTGCTCTTCGAGTACGACGGCGCGATCGGCGGCAAGACCGGCTACACCGACGACGCCCGGCAGACCTTCGTCGCGGCGGCGCAGCGCAACGGCCACCGCTACGTGGTGACGCTGCTCAAGGCGGACGTGCGGCCCTTCCGGCCGTGGGAGCAGGCGGCCAAACTGCTCGACTACGCCTTCGCGCTGCCGGCCGGCGCGACCGTGGGCAGCATGCCCGACGGCAGCTCCGGAGGCGCGAATCCCTCGGTGGCACTGGCGAGTCCGCCCGCCCGGACCGATGCCGAGCCCGCCTCGGCCGCGGATTCCGGTTCCAGCTCCGACCACCACGATCTGCGGATCGCCCTGATGGCCGTCGGCGTGATCCTGGTCCTGGTGCTGCTGTTGAGCGCGCGCCGGATGAGCCGCCGCCGCTGAGCGGTCAACGGCGGCGCAGCGTCGAAAGCAGCGTCGCCGCAAGGGCTCCCGCGCCGAACCAGGCCGCACCCGCTCCGGCGGAGAGTCCGCCCGCGGTCATCCGGGGGCGGATGATCGCCGGGGCGGGTGGCGGGATCTCGGCGGGCACCTCGTTGTCCGCGGCCGTGGCGGCCCAGGCGGTGGCGAAGAGGATGATCCGCGCGGTGAAGTAGCTGAAGACCATCAGGCCGATGATCGGCCCGAAGACCGCCCCGGCCGGGCCGTTGACCACCGATCGCAGAATGACCGAGGCCAGCTGCTTGAACGCCTCGAAGATGACCGCCGCGATCATGGCCGCGCGGGCGGCACTGCGGAAGGTGACCGGGTGCAGCGGGAGGCGCGCGATGATCCAGACGAACACGGCCCAGTTCGCCACCACCGCCAGCAGCAGCGACGCCACGGTGAGCAGGACCTTCGCCCAGGCCGACTCGTGCACGTGCAGGCGGTCGAGCAGGTGGGTGATCAGGCCGCCGGAGGCCAGCACGGACAGGCCGAGGGAGACGAGGATGGCGAGGAACAGCCCGATCAGCGCCAGCAGGTCGGAGACCTTGGCGAGGAACCAGTTTCGCTTCTTACTGGGCTGATCCCACTGCTCGCTGAGCGCCGCCCGCAGGTTGCCGATCCAGCCCAGCCCGGCGTACGCGCCGGTCACCAGACCGATGGAGCCCACGCCCGTCCGCGACTCCACGGCCCGGTGGACCAGGTCGTTGATCTGGCTGCCCGCGTCGCCCGGAATGTTCTCGACGATCTTGTTCTGAATATCGGTGAGCCACTGCGGATTCCGCGACAGCACGAAGCCGGCCACCGCGAAACCCACCATCAGCAGCGGAAACAGCGAAAGCACCGTGAAATAGGTGATGCCCGCGGCGTAGTAGTCGCCACGCTGACGCTGATAGCGCTCGCCCGCGCGGACCACGTGATCCAGCCAGGGACGACGCTGGATCTGCCGCGCTATCCACGCCGTCACGTTCCCGAACACACCGCCACCTCCGCACACCCGGACGCGCGGCGGCCGGATCAGCGGGCCGGGAAGCCCACCCGGTCGTACACCTGCGCGAGAGTCTTCCCGGCGACCTCCCGCGCCCGCTCGGCCCCCGCGGCGAGGATGCGGTCGAGTTCACCCTGGTCGGACATGTATTCTTGCACCTTCGCGCGCAGCGGCGTGACGAACTCGATGAGCGCGTCGGCGGTGTCCGATTTCAGGTCGCCGTAGCCCTTGCCGGCGTACTCCTGCTCGAGCGTGACGATCGGAGTGTCGGTCAGCGAGCTGAGGATGACCAGCAGATTGCTGACGCCCGCCTTGGCCTCCGGGTCGTAGCGGATCTCACGCTCGGTGTCGGTGACCGCGGAGCGGATCTTCTTCGCCGAGACCTTGGGATCGTCGAGCAGGTTGAGCAGGCCCGCGTCGCTGTTGGCCGACTTGCTCATCTTCGCGGTCGGATCCTGCAGGTCGTAGATCTTGGCGGTGCCGGTCACGATGTGCGGCTCGGGCACCACGAAGGTCTTCTTGTAGCGAGTGTTGAAGCGCTGCGCCAGGTTTCGGGTCAGCTCCAGGTGCTGGCGCTGATCCTCGCCGACCGGCACCAGCTGGGCGCGGTAGAGCAGGATGTCGGCGGCCATCAGCACCGGGTAGGTGAACAGACCGACGGTGGCATTGTCCGCGCCCTGCTTGACCGACTTGTCCTTGAACTGGGTCATCCGGCTCGCCTCGCCGAACCCCGTGATGCAGTTCAGCACCCACGCCAGCTCGGCATGCTCGGGCACCTGGGACTGCACGAACAGCGTGGACTTCTTGGGGTCCAGCCCCAGCGCCAGCAGCTGCGCGGCCGAGATCTTGACCCGCATACGCAGCTGCTTCGGGTCCTGCGGCACCGTGATGGCGTGCAGGTCCGGAATGAAGTAGAAGGCGTCGTAGTCGTCCTGCAACCGCACCCAATACTGCAGCGCGCCAAGGTAGTTGCCGAGGTGGAAGGAATCGCTGGTGGGCTGGATTCCGGACAGGACCCGCTGCTTACGCTCAGCGGCGGCTTCAGGACTCGACATGCCCTGATCTTCGCATGTCGGCTAGGCCGTATTTCGGGCCACCCAATTGCGCGGATCGACCCCCGGCATGCTGGGCCGGCCGGAGCCGATCAGGCGCTGTTCGCGGCGGGTGGCGAGCTTGTAGAGGGGGTAGCTGGGGCCGGTCATCGGGGCGGTCAGGGGGTTGCCGACCAGAGGTGGGGAGAGGTGGGCGGTGCGGACAGCTCGGGCCAGGCCGTGGAAGGCGATGTGTTCGCGGAGGCCCCAGTCGAGGTCGTACATGTCGCGGACGCGTTCGGGGAGGCTGCCCTGGACCAGGAGGGAGAAGCCGGTGAGGGCCTGCTGGATGGGGCCCGGCAGGGGGTGGGCGACGCGCTGGCCCATGAGGTAGGAGCCGACCAGTTTGGCCTCCTCGGTGAGGTGGGGCTCGTCGGAGGCCAGGTAGCCGTCGAAGTAGTCGCGGAATTCGCGGTAGGTGTAGGGGGCGGCGCTGCGGGGCATGCCGAACAGTTCGCCCCAGCGCACGTAGTCCTGGTACAGCCCTTCGCGTTCGGTCGGGGTGAGGCGGCGGACCAGCAGATCGTGCATGACCTCGGCGGAATCGAAGGTGAAGGCCATGGTCATGAACATCAGATGCGGGTCGGCCGCGGAGTAGTGGGTGCCGGCCGGGTTGGCGTCGCCCGCGTCCTCCGGCAGCACGCCGTCGACCGGGGCGTGCCGTTTACGGGTGAAAGCCCGTGCGCGATCGGCTTCTTCGCGGGTGCCCAGGGAGACGGCCTCGAACAGGCGGCCGGTGAGGGCGAGCCGGGTGTAGGGCGTGGTCCGATGCTGGGTGTTCTCGGCGGTTCCGACATAGAGCAGCGGATGCACCGCGCCGATCACCAGCGCTCGCTGGCCGTAGGTGAGTCCGACCGCGCGCTTGCGCATGACCCTGCGGATCATCGAGTCGTCGGAGAAGTAGCCGCTCTGAGCCGCGCGTGCAGGCATCGTTGCCTCCCGGTGGGTGTGATGCGGTCCATCACATCTGGCAATAGAGTCCCCCAGATTCCAGATTCTGGCAAGATCTTCTGCCAGAATCGCGGCCGTGCCAGAATCGGTTCGTGACCGGGCAACGGACCTACGGCGGCATCTCCGCGGACGAACGCCGCACCCAGCGCCGCACCGCACTGCTCGACGCCGCCCTCGACATCCTCGGCACCCACGGCATCGACAAGCTCACCGTCTCCGCCCTCTGCACCGGCGCGGGACTCAACGAGCGCTACTACTACGAGAACTTCGACAACCGCGACGCCGTGCTGTCGGCACTGTTCGACACCATCGCCGAGGAGCTGGCCGGCGCCCTGCTCGCCGCACTGCACACCGCCCCCGACGACCCGCGCGCCAAGGCGCACGCCGCCATCACCGCGGGCATCCACGTCCTCACCGACGATCCACGCAAGGCCCGGGTCGCCCTGGTCGTCAGCTCCGCCACCCCCGAATTACGCACCCGCACAACGCACACCATCAAAGCGTTCGCGAATATCGTGGCGGCCGAGGGCATCGACTTCTACGGCCTCACCGAAGGCGACCCCCTGCCCGTGATCGGTTTCCGCGCCACCTACCTGGTCGGCGGCCTGGTCCAGACCCTCACGGCCTGGCTCCAGGGCGACCTCCCCATGACCCGCGACGAACTCGTCGACGCCACCACCGACGTTTTCGTGCTGCTGGGCGAGGATCTGGCTCGGCAGATCCGTCGCTGAGCCGCGCGCTCCCCCAGCCGCCGGAATCGTAGCCCCGCAGGGGAATCCGAGTCAGCGCACGATGGCGATCACGGCGGATGCGCCCGGCTCGTCCTCGGTGGATTCGACGTAGCAGTGGGCGTCGCCGACTGCGAAGGACACCTGCGATCCGGCCTTGTCCGGAATCGATTGCGTCCAGCGGATGGCACTGGTGTGCGCGTCGACCGCGCGGAGGGTGCGGTCGGCCAGCAGGTAGAAGGCCCCCGCGCTCGGGTATCCGCCGACATCGGCCGCGGCGCCCTGATCGGCGATGGAGATACTCCACAGCTTGGCCGCCTCGCCGCCGGGAGTCATGGCATGCAGCCGCTCGCCGTCACACAGGTAGTAGGCGTCGCCGGACCCGAAGACGACGCCGGCCGTGTAGGGCAGGGCGGGCGTGGTCCACAGCGCCGCACCGGTTTTCGGGTCCAGGCCGGAGACGATGTGGGCGCCGTCGGTGGCCAGCACGGCGCCCTGGACCAGGCCGGTGGCGATGGTGCTGGCCGCGACCGCCGAGTCGCCCGCGCGGGACCAGGCGGTCGCACCGGTCCCGAGGTCGAGGGCGACGAGATCGCCGCCGGTGCCGGGACTCTGGTTGTAGAGGAGCGAACCGCTGTCGGGCACCGACAGCGCCTCGGCGTCGCAGGGCACCCGCCAGCGGACGGCCTTGCTCGTCATGTCCACGGCCCACGCCTCGCGCCCGCCCTTGTCGCGATCGGACGCGATCAGATAGAGCACCCCGTCCCGCACACCGAAGACTCCGCCGAGCACGACCCCCTCGGGTGCGTCGAAGGACCAATTCCGTTTCCCCGACGCCAGATCCACGGCCACGGCCCGGTCCCCGGCGGCATCGGGTTCGGCCCCGCAAACCACGAGGGAGTTGCTCCAGACGCAGGAATGACGGCCGATCCCCGGCGTCGTGATCGGGAACCGCCACAACTCGCGTCCGCTCCGGGCCTCGAGCCCCGTGAGCACGGCCGCGGTTTCCACCACTACCGTGCCGGCGCCGTACCGCAATCCCCGCACCCCACCGTCGACCTGGTATTCCCAGGCGATGCTCCCGGACGCCGCGGTCCCCGCCACCCGCCGCGGCGCGGCGCACGCGGCCGCCACCCCGGCGAAGGCGAGAATCGCCCCGTCCCGCAACACTTTTCGACGACTGATCACAACCGGACCCCACTCGCTCGACACACTGTCAGCGACTATAGGGGGAACCACCCTCGCCCGAATACAAAACCGCCCGGCCTTTTCCAATGGATCGGGTCCACGGGATCGGGCCGGGCGGTCAGCGCATCCGGGCTAGCTCGCGGCGCCGGTCTTCGGGTCGAGCTGCAGGGCCGGCTGCGCGGCGGCCTTGAAGTCGAACATGGCGTCCAGGGTGCCGGCCTTCTCGTCGAACGAGTCGTCGCCGATGCGGCCGGTCTTCCAGTTGTCCTCGATGAACTTCAGGACCGAGGCCTGGTCGGTCACGCCGTGGTCGACGAAGTTGGCCTTCGAGTAGGGCGAGACGACCAGCAGCGGCACGCGCTGGCCATAGCCGCAACGGCCCTGGTACTTGGCCGGATTCGCCTTGGCGTCACCGCAGACGCCGGGGCCGCTGTAGCCGTCCTGCTCGGAGGCGGAGTTCATGACCAGCTTGGGCGCCGTGTGGTCGTACCAGCCGTCGGAGTCGTCGTAGGCGATGACGACCGCGGTGTCCTTCCAATCCGGCAGCTTCTGCAGGTGGTTGATGGTCTCCACCAGGAACTGCTGTTCGTCCAGCGGATCGGAGTAGGCGGCGTGGCCGTCCTGGTAGCCGGCGGCCTTCAGGTAGCTGACGGCGGGCAGGTTGCCCTTGTCGGCGGCGGCCCAGAAGTCGGTCAGGTCGTACTGGTGGTTGGCCTGATCGTCGTGGCCGATCTTGTCGACCGAGGTCGGCGGCAGGTGGTGCGGGTTGGCCGTCGACGCGAAGTACTGGAACGGCTCGTGGTGCGGGATGTAGTCGCCCTTGGTGTCCCAGGCCTTGTCACCGGTCTTGCCGGTACCGCCCAGTGCCACACCGACATTGTGGGTGGCGCCGCAGACGGCCTTGCCGTCCTTGGTGTCGGTGGGCTTGAAGCCGCCCTGGAAGAAGCCCCAGCTGACGCCCTTCTTGTTGAGCAGGTCGCCGATGGTGGTGCCGCTCATCTGGACGGTGTCGCGGTTGGAGCAGTCGTCGCCGTAGGGCTGCGGGTCGCCGACCACGGTGCCCTGGCCGTTGCCGGCGTTCTCCAGCACGGTGTCGGCGGGGAAGGGCTGGCCCGGCTTGGGCGGCTCCATCTTGGTGACGCCGTGGGTCTGGCCCGCGACCAGGTTCAGCGCGCCCACGGTGGACGGGCCGAAGGTGGAGGTCCAGGAGTTGTCGCTCATGGCGTAGTGCTGCGCGTAATTCCACAGCGCGGTCACCGAATTGCCGTCGTAGTAACCCATGACCAGGCCCTGCGGGCCGTAGGTCGGCGGCTTGCAGGCGCTGCCCTCGGACACATTGGTGTGCTCGACGAACTGGTCCATCTTGCCGCCGTTGAGGGCGAGCTGCTCGTCCTTGTACTCGTGGTCCTGGTCGCAGGTGATCTGCTGGTTCGGACCGCCGAGGCGCACCGGCTGCGCCTTGTTGGGGTTCTTGGTGAGCAGATCCGGCGTGAGGCCGTCCACCTTCGGCGTGTTCGGCTGCGCGGTGAACGTGGTGCCGTCGGTGTTGGCCGCGTTCGGGTAGGTGCCGAAGTAGTGATCGAAGGAGACGTTCTCCTGGAAGATCACCACCACGTGCTTGATGGGCGTCGCGGTGTCGGTGTCCGGAGCCGCCTGGTCGGACGACGACGAACACGAGGTGGCGCTCAGCGCGACCAGCGCGGCGAACGCGGCGGCGGCGCGGCTTCGTTTGCCGAAGCGACGGCCATGGGCGACCGCCAGGCTTGGGCGACGGCCATGGGCGACCGCCAGGCTTGGGCGACGGCCATGGGCGACCGCCAGGCTTGGGCGACGGCGTGCCGAGGCAGGCATGGAACCCTCCAGGTCTATCCGGATCGCGTCAGGCCGCGATCGCATAGCGGAACCATTCCAGCGTCCAGGACAGTTTTGTTCGACCGCAGGTTAACTGGAGTGGAAGGTCCGGTGAATCAAGAATTTTCGGTTTCGAGGTCGAGAGCCAGGGGTATCACCGGTAACCCGGGTGGCGTGGCGTCCTGCAGGACCACCCGGAAGGGGATGCCGCGGGCCGCCCAGATGGTCGCGCAGTCGGCCATGGCCTCGGCGAACCAGTCGCGCTCGTCCGGCTGCCGATCGAGCATGAGCGCGGCATTGCGGATCACCACCACGTATCCCTGTGCGGCTCCGACGAATTCGTCGAGGTCGCGGAGGCATTCGTCGAAGGCGTCCTTGTTCTCCCCGAAGTAGTAGGGGAATTGGAAGGCGGCGGCGAACTCGTCGAAAACCTCGGTGACCGTGCGCATCTTGCGGCCGCGCAGTTCCCGGGCGACGTAGTCGTCCGGAATCCGGTAACGGACGCCGGAGAATTCGGCCGCGCCGATGGGCAGCACCCCGAGCACCGGAGCGGGGGCCCGTCGCTCGGCGACATCTTCGGCGGTAGCTGAGAGGAACTGCGACAGCGGCATCGGTTCGGTCATTCAGCGCATCCTCGTGAAGGTTTTGTAGTGGTCCCCCGTGTAATAAGCCGAACCGTCGCTGCCGGTGATGATGCGCTCGGCGTCGCGGGTCTGGCCGGGCTGCTTGGGATTCACATCCCATTCCTGATAGCTGATCGCCTTGCCGGAGGCGTCCTTGCGGGGCAGGCTGCCGTCCCGGTTGTTCCAGGTGTCGCCGCCGTGGGTGCCGGGCGCGTTGGCGGAGCCCGGCCAGCGCCCGGCGTCGATCTCGACCAGGGTCTTGTACGCCTGATCGGGCACGCCGGCCACCTTGGAAGGCGGGGCCGCTTGATCGGCCACGCCGGGAGCCGGTGTGACGCCACCCGGCTTTGCGGTCGTCTTGACCACCGATGTGACAAGGGGTTTGGCGCTGCCGGTGCTGTTCGGATGGTCGGTATTGATCCGGTTGGTGACGATAGCGGCGATCAGCGCGAGCACGGCCACGCCCAGCGTCAGCCAGGCGCTCTGCTGCTTGGACAGCTTCTTCACCGGATCGACTCGGTTCCGCAAACCAGAGAATCCCTGTTGACCAGGCAAGAAGCCGTACTGCCGACCTGTTTGCGTGCCTTACTGGTTGCTCGGCTATCCGTCATGACTGACGAATCTACGTCACCACCCGGCAGTCGGAGCACCGCCGGAACCGTGTGTGCTGGAGAGGAACGGACAGCGGCCGTGGCGATCACCGACCTGGATGTTTCCGCCTTGAATAGGTGGCCGCGCACCCAGAGGTTCGTGGCAACCTCAGTGGGACCGCGTTTCGAGCGCTCGGCGGATCAGCCGCCGGGCTGGCTCACCGGTCACCGACTGGTTGACCAGAACATCGAACGTCCGGTGATACACCTTGATTTCTCGCGGTTGAGTGATCGATAGCTCAGCCGTAATCCCTTCCACCAACACCTTTTTGGAATCGAACATCACGAAACCTGTTGTGGCGGTTTCGAACGGTGCAGTGCGGGGGACGATCCCCAACGTCACCCGGGGCATACCCTGGACGGCCAGCAAGCGGTCCATCTGGCCAGCCATGACCTGATCATCACCAACCGTGGTGTACAACGCTTGCTCAGCGATGACGAAATGAAACAAGTGGTCTCGCTGATACAACACTTGCTGGCGCTCCATACGCTTGGACACGCCTTGGTCCAGATCATTCGGTATCTGCTGGAACTCGATCACTTTCCGCAGGATGCCTGCGGCGTAGTCGGCGGTTTGCAGCAACCCGGGAACAAGCACCGGTTCATACCAGCGGAGTATCCGAGCCTCCGACTCCCACTTGATAGACGCTTGCTGGCGTCGCCGGGTCCCGGTGCTCAGCACCTTCCGCCACTCCAGGTATGCCGTATCGATGTTCTGCCTGGTCGCGACCAAGTCCGAGAGCTGATCCTCAGCACCGCACGCCCGGCAATACGCTTCCAGGTCCTCACGCGAAGGCTTGACTTTGCCGTACTCGATCTTGGAAACCTTGCTCGGGTCCCATCGGCTACGCCGAGCAAGCTCAGCACCGCTGATACCCGCATGAAAACGAATCTCCCGAAGCCGTGCCCCGAGAGATTCGCGCTGTTGGTGAATCGATTCAGTCACTGGCGGTGGTACTCCGTGTACGGGGTACCCAGCAACCAGAACCGTTGTTTGAGTTGGTTGCAGTACTCGGCAATATGCGGATCAGTGGTAACTGCTCCCGACCAGCCTCCGCTCTGCCCGAACGCAGAGAAGATCACCAGCTCGTCATCGAACAGCCAGAAGTCGTCCGGGGGTACTTCCTCCCCCGCCAGATGCCGGGGCAGATACCGGATGTCTTCCCCGGCCCTGACGTTCAGCTCAGCAACCGCGAGGGCGAACCTCGTGTAGTCGGTGTGAGGTTCGGTGACGATACGGACGCGGGTAACCGCTACGCCACGGCCGGTCGTTTCCTGCACAAGGTCGGTCCACGACTGAAACCACGCGTAATCGTCGGGCTCCCCTGCAAGGAAACGCCTCAACGGTTCGTGCTCGTTCGGTTCAGCGTAGGAGTCGAGTACCTCGAGGTGGAACGCTTCCCGTTTGCAGGACCGAAGCAGGTCCGGGAAACCCTCATCGGGCACTAGCCGCACCGTAGAACGTCCTTTCATGCCTAGGAACCAGGATCACAGTCTCGTCATCGGCAATGTCCAACTGCCCCAACGTTTCTGCGTCCGTGACCGGGGCCCCTTGGAGGGTGAACGTTCCCCGGCCGGTGTCGGTCAAGGTCGCACCGATGAACGTACCCGGCTCCAAGAACCCGAGCAGCAGGTGAGGCAACTCGACGGTACCGACACGGTCGGTCTTCCACGCTTGGACCACGTAACCGCGCTGGTCATCCACCAGCAGGGAAGGGCATCCGTTGTTGGTGCTTCCGCCCTTGCCCAGAAAACGTAATGACATGATCAGTCCTCCCTGTTGACCCATGCTTGTTGTTGCACGTGGCTATTTGATTGTTGCGCGGCAACACTGCCCGTGTAGTGGGGAAACCCAAAATGTGCACGAATGAGCACGAGCATGGACCTGAACGATTGTCGGTTCGTAGCGTCGGTATAGGCGTCCAGGGCCGGTGAGAGAGGCCCTGTCCTGGGTGCCCCACCAACCGGGCGACGACAGGGGCGGAGATGCCGGAAGACGGATTGCCTGAATTCCTGACGGAAGCTATCCAGATTGCACGTGCCATGACCGGGCCGGACAAGGCAGTGATCTACATTTTCCGGCCGTTGCTGACGACCAAGGCTGATCTGGACTGGGCGGAGTTCTACTGCCGTCAACGTGCACACAAGCTAGGGCTCCGGGTGTCCTGGGTACTGGTGGCCGACAACTCGGACGCTGACCGAATGGGGATGCTGTACCGGCTCCTGCGCCGGATCGACTGTGCGGTAGTGATCACTCCGAACCTGGTGCATGTCGGTGGAAACCCCAGGCGTGTAACAGCTTTCGCCGACCTTCAGACAGTGGAACCTGCTGCGTGTCATCACTGGCGGACCAAGGTGCCACGCTGCGAGTTGGACGAAGCGCTGGCGCTGGACAGCGCCGGGGAGAGTGCTGGCTCTCTGGAGCCCGGAGGCCATTCCGATGCTCGGAAGCCGCGAGAGGAGGTGAGGCGGTAGCCGGTCGAACGCACTTCGCGGGAAGAACCGGGGCATCCGTTCGGCCGGTCAGGGGAATTTGCTCGGAGGGGGATTCAGCCTGAGGGGTACCCATCTTGCGGGTACCCCCGGCTTCTTCATCGGTACTGCACCGTCACCGGCGCGTGGTCGGACCAGCGTTCGGCGTAGGTTGCGGCCTTCTCGACCACGGCCTGCTTGGCACGGGCGGCGATCTCACCGCGCGCCAGCTGGTAGTCGATGCGCCAGCCGGCGTCGTTGTCGAAGGCGCGGCCGCGGTAGGAGTGCCAGCTGTAGGGGCCGGGGACGCCGGGATGCAGTTCGCGGACCACGTCGACGTAGCCGGCGGCCAGCGTGGACGACACCCAGGCGCGTTCCTGCGGCAGGAAGCCCGCGTTCTTGACGTTGCCCTTCCAGTTCTTGATGTCGAGCTCGGTGTGCGCGACATTCCAGTCGCCCATGATCACGAACTCGCCCGGGTGGGCCAGCATGCGTGCGCCGATGGCGTCCAGGAAGCGGTACTTCTCGTCCTGCAGCGGGGTGTCGGCCTCGCCGGTGTGGACGTACACGCTGGCGATGGTGAGATCCTCGAAGTCGGCCTCGACATAGCGGCCGAGCGTGGCGAATTCCTGGACGGGAGCCCAGCGTCCGTCCTGGAAAAGGCCGACGCCGACACGCACCGCGTCGGGCTGGTGCCGGGACAGGATCGCCACGCCCGCCCGGCCCTTCAGGCCCGGTTCGGCGTGGCTGAGGAACCATCCGGCGTCCAGCGCGGGCGCTAGCGCGCTACGCGTTTGCTCATCGGTCGCCCGCGTCTCCTGCAGGCAGACGATATCGGCCTCGGTCGCGGCCAGCCACTCGAGCAATCCCTTGCCCGCCGCGGCACGCACCCCGTTCACGTTGCACGTACTGATGATTTTCGCCACTTCACGACCGTACAATGCGGCTTACCGACTCTCTTCACGGACATCGAGGTCCAGGAAGGGGTGACGACGATGACGTCAGGCACCACCCGGCCCACCGCCCCGCCCGCGCCCATCCGCGCGCTCCACACCGGCTCCGGCGAACCGCTGCTCCTGCTGCACGGATTCATGCTGTCCCCGCATTGCTGGGAACAGGTGGCACAGCGCATGTCGAGCCATTGCGAAGTGTTCGCTCCGGCCTTCACCGGGCACTGGGGCGGCCCCGAACTCGAGGGCTGGTACCTCGATGTCAGCGCCCTCGCCGACCGGGTCGAGGACCAGCTCGACGAGATGGGCTGGCGCACCTGCCATATCGCGGGCAATTCGCTCGGCGGCTGGGTCGGCTTCGAACTGGCCCGCCGGGGCCGGGCCCGCACCCTCACCGCTATCGCGCCCGCCGGCGGCTGGCAAACGCCCTCCATACTGCAGCTTCGAGTCGGGCTGAAGTTCCTGTCGATGGTGCCGTTCGTGGAGATCGGCAAGCATCTGCCGGACGCCATCGCGTACAGCGGGCTCGTCCGGCAGGCGGTGGCGCTGCTGCTCACCAAGAACACCGAGGCGGCCTCCCGGGCGGGCATCGAGGCGGCCATCACCTCGGCCATGCACTGCAAGGCCATGCTGCCGATGCTGGTGAGTGGCCTGCGATTCCCGGCCCTCGAGCACCTGGCCACGCTGCGCACCCCGGTGCGGCTGCTCATGTGCGAGAACGACCGGATCATTCCGAATCGCCTGTACGCCCGCCGGTTCCTGGAGGAACTACCGGAGTCGGCGGACCGCATCCTGGTCCACGACGTCGGCCACGTCCCCATGCTCGAGGCGCCCGACCGCATCGCGACCCTGATCGCCGAGCACGTCTACGCCAGCCGCTCCCGCCTGCGGGCCGTCTGACGGGCCCCGAATCACCTACGCTCTCAGGCACGCCCAGTGTTGCCTCGAACCGTGCACCGGAACTCGTTCAGTTACATAGGATTACGGCGGATCCACGTCGCCAGGTTCGCGGCCCGTCTCGTTCTGGACCGAGCGGAGCGGAGGAGCGAAGCGGGGGAGCGCAGGGAGGGAAGAACGAGACCTCCAGGGCCGCGAACCCGCCCGGAGCGAAGCGGAGGGCAAATTCGATACTGACAGGGGTGTGTGGAGATGACGGAACAACCGCAGGTGGACCAGTCCAAACCCAGTATTGCCCGGGTGTACGACTATCTCCTGGGCGGCAAGGACAATTACGCGCCCGACCGGGAGATCGGGGACTTCTTCATCAAGGATCTGCCGGGTTCGGTGGATATCGCGTACGCGAATCGGAATTGCCTCGTGCGCGCCATCGGTGAGATCTCGCGCGCCGGTATCAAGCAGTTCGTCGACATCGGCAGCGGCCTGCCCACCGCCGACAATGTGCACCAGGTGGCGCAGCGGCACCAGTCCGAGCCGCATGTGGTCTATGTGGACAACGACCCCATCGTGCTGGCGCACGGCCGCGCGATTCTGGAGACGGACGAGTTCACCACCGTAATCCAGGCCGACCTGCGCGATTCCGAGGCCATCCGCCACCATCCGGAAGTGGAGCGGCTCATCGACTTCTCGCAGCCGGTGGCCGTGATCTTCAGCGCCATCCTGCACCACCTCAACAATGACGAGAAGCCCGAGCAGGTGGTCCGCTACTGGGCCGACCAGATCCCTTCCGGCAGCATGCTCTACATCTCCCACTTCCGGTCCGGCTTCAACGAGGAGACCCGGGTCGCCGAGCAGAAGCTGCAGACCACCTTCGGCCGCGGCCGCTGGCGGACCGACGAGGAGATCCTGGGCCTGTTCGGCGATCTCGAAATCCTGGAGCCGGGCCTGGTGCCCTGTTCCCTCTGGCGCCCCGAACCCACCGCCGAGGGCGTGGCCCGCATCGGCAGCGACCACCACGACCTCAGCGTCTGGGAGCAGCTGATCTCCGCCGCCCTCTCCCGCAAGCCCTGAGCGCCGAAACCCCGTGCGCCACCCGCTGATCGCAGCACACGATCAGCGGGTGTTCAGTCGAACCACTCCGGATCGCCCGCGGCGATGAGCTCGCGGAGGACGACCGGATCCGCGAGCGCGTCCCGCAGCAGCGCCCCGAGCGCCCGCAGCGCCGGCGCGTCCTGGCCGTACGCGACGAACGTGCCCGCCTCGGGGTCGAAGCTCACCCGCTCCCCCACCCCGGCCTCCTGGGTCACCGCCGACCGCGCCACCCCGGCCCAGCCGTAACCGTTTCCGTCGTAACCGAATTCGGCGAAGACGGGTTCGGTGGCGAGCATGTGGTTGTCGGACAGCATCAGGCAGTAGTGCCCGGGCTTGTGGTCGTATTCGAAGAACACCAGTGGGGCGAAACTCTCACGATCGGTCACGCCCCGAACCCTAGCCACGGCCCCCGACAAACCGATATTGAGTGAAACACCATTGTGTTGGACGTATGACCAGTAGAGTCTGGACGGCCACCCGGCCGCGCGGCAAGGGGCCGCGTCCGAAGCACTGTGGGAGATTTCGCTGAGATGAGAACTGCGCGGGTTCTGTGTTCGGTCCTGTCGGCACTGGCCATCGTGTCCAGCGGGTCTGCCGTGGCCGGGGCGGCGCCGGCCGACAGCGGCTCGGGGTCCGGAAGCGCCGGCTCGGGGTCCGGGAGTTCCAGCGGCTCGGGGTCGGGCAGTGCCAGCGGGTCCGGGACCGGGAGCGCCGGCGGTGCGCCGACCAGCGTGCCGTCGCTCGGCCCCGACTTCATGTGGGGCGTGGCCATGGCGGGATTCCAGTCCGAAGGCCATGCGCCGGACAGCAACTGGAGCCGGTACGCGAATTCCGGCAAGGCGCACGACCCGTACGGCAATTCGGTCGACTTCTACGACCGGTACGCCGAGGACATCGATCTGGCGGCCGGGATGGGCCTGAAGGTGTACCGGCTCAGCATCGAATGGGCGCGGGTGCAGCCGCAGCCGAATGCCTGGGACGAGAACGGCTTCCGCTTCTACGACCAGGTCATCCAGAAGATCCGCGCGGCGGGGATGCGGCCGATGCTGACCCTCGACCACTGGGTGATCCCCGGGTGGGAGGCGGATCGCGGGGGCTGGAAGAACCAGGGCATGGTGTCGGACTGGCTCACCAATATGCGCAAGGTGGTCGACCGATACGCGCCCGATGACCCGATGTGGGTGACCATCAACGAGCCCATGGGCTATGTCGCGCAATCGATCAAGATCGGCGACATCGGCGTGCTCGACGCGCTGCCGATGTTCGACCGGCTGGTGCAGGCGCACACCGCGATCTACGACTACATCCACTCCCGCCAGCCCGGCGCGCGGGTGACCAGCAATATCGCGCAGTACCCGATCGTGCAGAACCTGACCGACCTGCTGTTCGCCGACCGTATCCGCGGCAAGCTCGACTTCATCGGCGTCGACTTCTATTACGGCGCCTCCCTGACGCACCTGCCGAGCACCGCGCTGCTGGGTGACGAACTGTGGAAGAACGCCATCGAGCCCGAGGGCATCTACTACGACCTGCGCACCTACACCGAGAAGTTCCCGGGCCTGCCGATCTACGTAGTGGAGAACGGACTTCCCACCGACAACGCCGCCCCGCGCAGCGACGGCTACGACCGCGCCGACCACCTGCGCGACACCGTCTACTGGCTGCAGCGCGCCAAGGCCGACGGCATCGACGTGATCGGCTACAACTACTGGAGCCTCACCGACAACTACGAATGGGGCAGCTACTCACCGCGATTCGGCCTCTACACGGTCGACGCGAAAACCGACCCGACCCTCACCCGCCGCCCCACCGACGCAGTGGCCGCCTTCAAATCCATCACCGCCCAGGGCGGCGTCCCCGCCGACTACCGCCCCACCCGCAAGCCCGCCCTCTGCTCCATCATCCTGCCCCTGGAGAGCTGCCTGCGCCCCGTCTCCGTCCCGTAGGTCGCTACTTCGAACACACGGTGCCGAAGGCGGCGTCCGGGACCGCCACCGGCGACTGGTGGCGGCCCCGGACTTCATGCGCGCCTAATAGGCGAGCAGTCCCTTGGCGACGTGGGTCACCTGGATCTCGTTGCTGCCCGCGTAGATCATCAGCGACTTGGCGTCGCGGGCCAGCTGTTCGACGTGGTACTCGGACATGTAGCCGTTGCCGCCGAAGAGCTGGACGGCGTCCATGGCGACCTCGGTGGCGATCTCCGAGCAGTACAGCTTCATGGCCGAGGCCTCGGCCAGCGTCGGCGGCTTGCCGGCCCGGGAGCGTTCCAGGGCGTGGAAGACCATGTTCTGCACATTGATCCGGGCGATCTCCATCCTGGCCAGTTTGAGCTGGACCAGCTGGAAGCGGCCGATCTCCTGCCCCCACAGCTTGCGCGTCTTGGCGTAATCCACACAGAGCCGGTGGCATTCGTTGACGATGCCCAGCGCCATGAAGGCCACGCCGATGCGCTCGGCGGTGAAACTCGAACGGGCGCTTTCCCGTCCGTCGCCGCCCTCGTGCTGCTCGGTCTCGCCGAGCAGCCGGTCCCGGCTCAATCGCACATTGTCGAAGAACAATTCGCCGGTGGGTGAGGCGTGCAGGCCCATCTTCTTGAACGGCTTGCCCTGGGTGAAGCCCTCCATGCCCTTGTCGAGCACGAAGGTCAGCACCTTGCGGTCGCGCTTGGCCGCGATCGTCTTGGACTCGGGGGTGCCGTCGCCCTCGTCCAGCTTGGCGTAGACGACGACGGTGTCGGCGTAGGGACCGTTGGTGATGAAGGTCTTCTGCCCGTTGAGAATGTAGTCGTCACCGTCGCGGCGGACGTAGGTCTTCATCCCGCCGAATGCGTCCGACCCGGAGTCCGGCTCCGTGATCGCCCAGGCCGCAACCTTTTTCATGGTCACGATGTCGGCGAGCCAGCGCTCCTTCTGGGCGAGGGTGCCGCGCGAGAGGATGGTCGTCGCACCGAGCCCGATGCTCACGCCCATGGCGGTGACCAACCCCATGCACACCCCGGACAGCTCGCTGACGAGCACCGCCATCAGCGATTCCTGCCCGGAGAAGGGCCCGCCGTCGCCGCCGGTCTTCGGCTTCTTCTCCGGCAGCGGCTCCCCGGCTGCGAGTGCTTCCTCCCGCTTGCGTTGCTTGGCGAGCAGTTTGGCGACCGTCTCCGAGCCCAGCGCGTCGATGCCGAACTCGGCGAACAGCTTCCGGATGATCGGATACGGCAGCATCTCGCCGCTGTCGAGGGCGTCGAGGTGCGGGCGCACCTCCTTGTCGATGAAGCTTCGCACCGCGCCGCGGATCAGCTCATCGGTCTCGGACCATTCGAACATCGTTGTCCGCCTTCCTGATTACGGCAATCGCCCGGCGATATCGTCGATGGACCAGGGCCCCTCGGTCTCGATGGTCTTCACGTCGTGCCAGCCCGCCAGTTCGGAGATCGCGCCACCCTGCACCGCGAACACCTTGCCGGTGATCGGGCACTTCTCGGTGGCAAGATACGCCACCAGCGGCGAGATATTGGCCGGACTGAAGGCATCGAACTCGCCTTCTTCCAGACCGGCCTGCTGCGCGGCCATCATCTCGCCCATGCCCGGCGTGGCCAGGGTGAGCCGGGTGCGCGCGATCGGTGCGATGGCGTTCACGCGCACGCCGTAGCGGGCCAGCTCATCGGCCGCCACCAGGGTGAGCGCGGCGATACCGGCCTTGGCCGCACCGTAATTCGCCTGCCCCGCATTGGGGACCGTGGTACCCGACGCCGACGCGGTGTTGATCACCGCCGCGACGGGCTGATTGCCCGCCTTGGACTGCTCCTTCCAGTACCCGGCCGCGTGCCGCAGCACCGCAGCGTGCCCCTTGAGGTGCACGGCCAGCACGGCGTCCCACTGCGACTCGTCCATACCCGCCACGAAGGCGTCGCGCAGAATGCCCGCGTTGTTCACTACGACATCCAGCCGCCCGAACTCCGACACCGCCTGCTCCACCAGGTTTTTCGCGCCCTGCCAGTCGGCCACGCTGTCGGTGTTGGCGATCGCCCGCCCTCCTGCGGCGAGGATCTCGGCCGCGACCTCGTGCGCCGGGCCGGTGTCGGCACCCTCACCGGCATTGCTGCCGCCGAGGTCGTTCACCACGACCGCCGCGCCCTCCCGCGCGAACAGCAGCGCGTGTTCCCGGCCGATCCCCCGGCCGGCTCCGGTGATGATGGCGACCCGTCCGTCGAGTGCACCCATGAATGTCTCCCTAAGAGTTGTCGGAAATTTCGGCCAGGCCGTCGCTGAGGACGGTGTCGCCGCCGCGGACCGTGCGGAAGGCGTAGGTGGTGACCCCGTCGGCCGAGCCGACCTTCCAGATCTGGGTCTCCAGGTCGTCGTTCGGGAACACCATCTTGGCGAAGCGCACCGCATACCGTTGCAGCCGAGCCACATCCGAGCCCGCGACCTGGGTCAGCACCCCCCACGACGACATGGCCATGGTGCAGAGCCCGTGCGCGATGATGCCGGGCAGGCCGGCGTCCCGGGCGACCTGATCGTCCAGATGCAGCGGAACCGGATCACCGGAGGCCGGCGAATACCGGTACGTCTGATCGGCGTCGACGTGCGCGGCCACCGTGGCGAGCGGCTCCCGCTCCAGCAGTGCCGGATCGAAGCGGTGCGCCGGAGCCTGCTCGCCCGCCTGCTTACCCGCGTCGACATTGCGGAAGAACGCGGTCAGATACTGCTCGTTGACCAGTTCCCCGGCCTCGGAACGGCATTCGATGAGGATGGTGATGGTCGAGCCGTTGTCCTTGCCCTCGAACCCGATGGCCTTGGCCCGCGACACCAGCTTGTCGCCGGGCCGGATGGGCCGGTGGAAGTGGAAGTCCTGCTCCCCGTGCACCACCCGCCCGAAGATGTGCATCGGGGCCACCTCGATGACCGGCATCATCATGGCCTCGAAGACCGGCACGATGGCGAAGACCGGCGGGGCCGCATCGCCTTTCAGGTGCGCGGGAATGGGATCGTTCGTGGCCGCGGCGTATTCGGCGATCCGCTCGCGCGTGACCTCGAACGCCTCCTCGTCGGACCAGGAACCCAGTCCGGACTCGTCGAATTCGACAGCGGTGGAAGTCATCTCGGGCGCCCGCTCGCCGTCAGGCCGCCGTGGCGACCGCATCGAGCGCGGCGAGAGTCTTGTCCAGCTGCGTGAGGCCGTCCTTCTCCACCGCCTTGCCCAGCGCCCCCTTGATCAGCGCGCCCTCGAAATCACCGGACACCGAGAAGCGGCTGCCCGCGCCCTCGGGGGTGATGTCGAAGGCGAACTGCACCTTCACCCCGGCCATGCCGGTGCCGCTGAGCACCAGCCTGTTCGGGGTCTCGACGCTCTCGACCACCCACTCGATCTTGTTGGCCATGCCGAGCATCATGATCTTGGCGGTCAGCTTGGCGCCCGGCGCCAGCACGGCCGGCGGCTCCTCCATCCAGCGCTCGTGAATGGAGAACCATTTGTCCCAGGTCTGCGGGTCGGAGACCACGGCCCACAGGCCGTCGGGGGTGGCGGTCAGGTCCTTGGAAGCTTCGATGTGTCCCACGGGATTACCTCTTCGTAGTCGGGGTGGAGGGCGCGGATCAGCGGTCGGCGCGCTGGTAGGCGGTGACGACGGCCGCGCCGCCGAGCCCGATGTTGTGCTGCAGGGCGGCGGTGACGTTGCCGACCTGCCGCTTGTCGGCGGCGCCGCGCAACTGCCAGGTGAGCTCGCTGCACTGCGCCAAACCCGTTGCGCCCAAAGGGTGTCCCTTGGAGATGAGCCCGCCGGAGGGGTTCACCACCCACTTGCCGCCGTAGGTGGTCGCGCCGGAGTCGATCAGGTGCCCGGCCTCGCCCTCCCTGGCCAGGCCGAGCGCCTCGTACAGCAGCAGCTCGTTGGCGGAGAAGCAGTCGTGCAACTCGATGACCTGGAAGTCCTCGGGGCCGAGCCCGGCCTGCGCGTACACCTTCTCCGCCGCCCGGACATTCATGTCGTAGCCGATGAGGTTCTTGGCGCTGCCGTCGAAGGTGGACTGGAAGTCGGTGGTCATGGCCTGGCCGACGATCTCGACCGCCTGCCGCGACAGATCGTGGCGGTCCACGAATTCCTCCGAGGCCAGGACGACCGCGCCGGACCCGTCGGAGGTCGGCGAGCACTGCAGCTTGGTGAGCGGGTCGTAGATCATGCGCGAGCCCAGGATGTCGTCGAGCGTGTACTCGTCCTGGAACTGTGAATACGGGTTGTTCACAGAGTGCTTGTGGTTCTTGTACCCGATCCTGGCGAAGTGCTCGGCGGTGGTGCCGTACTTCTTCATGTGCTCGCGCCCGGCCGCGCCGAACATCCACGGGGCCACCGGGAACAGCACCTCGGAGATCTCCGCGAGCGCCATGATGTGGCGAGCCATGGGCTGTTCGCGATCGTCCCAGGTGGAGCCGAGCGAGCCCGGCTGCATCTTCTCGAAGCCCAGCGCCAGCGTGCAGTCGGCCAGCCCGCCCCGGATCGCCTGTGCCGCAAGGTAGAGCGCGGTCGAGCCGGTGGAGCAGTTGTTGTTGACATTGACCACCGGAATGCCGGTCAGGCCCAGTTCGTAGACGGCGCGCTGGCCGGAGGTGGATTCACCGTAGACGTAGCCGACATAGGCCTGCTCGATCTCGCGGTAGTCGATTCTGGCATCGGCGAGGGCCTTGGTCCCCGACTCCCGGGCCATGTCCGGGTAGTCCCAGTCACTGCCGTCCTCGTTCTTGCGCCGCCCCGGCTTCTCGAACTTCGTCATGCCGACACCGACGACGTAGACCTTGTTCGTCATCGAACTCCTCACATAGGGGAACGAAAACAAACATACAAAGCTGTATGTAAGTAGGCAAGAGGGGGCCGCGATTCTCAGCATCGAGCACAAGATCACCAGCTCCGGCCGGTACGCCCGGACATACCGCCGATGTGGTGACCCCACCCGCGCAAACGGCGAAGGCCCCCGCCGCACACCGCGGCGAGGGCCTTCGGGCCGAATCGATCAGCTATTCGTCGGCGATCCGGAAGTCGGGCATCCGCGCCTCGGCCGCCAGGCGCAACTGCGCCGAGGCCCGCAGCCAGCGCCGGTGCGCCCGCTCGGGATCGGGAGAAATGAAGTTGGTCACCAGGATTCCGCGCAGCGTGTCCATCGCGGTGTAGGCGAAATCGCGAACGTTCTTGCGGTCCAGCTCATTCGGCACCAACTGCGCGACGGCCAGCAGCACCGCGTTGTTCACGAACGGCTCGACCTTCTCCATCTCGACCGCGAGCACCCGATCCGTGCGGCTGGCCACCCACAATTCGATGGCCGCGATGAACAGCGGGCCCTGATGCAGCTCCCACATGGCCTCCAGGGTGGCGCCGATCGGATCGTCGCCGCTGCGAACCCGCCGGATCTCCTGCATGGCCGCCTCGGTGCGCCGCTGCGCCAGATGACTGATCGCCGCGACCACCAGCTCGCTCTTGGAACCGAAATGGTGCACCTGCGCGCCCCGGGTCACGCCCGCGCGCTCGGCCACCCGCGGCGTCGTCGTCCCGGCGTAGCCGTACTCGACGAGGCAGTCGATGGTGGCGTCCAGCAGTCGCGTCCGAGTCTCGCTGCTGCGCTGCTCCTGGGTGCGGCGCGGGGGTTTCGAGACGGCGGAGCTGGTCATGGGAGGATCTTACACTTACATACAATCGTGTATGTTCGCGCCGCGGTTGCGGGCCGGAGTCCGGCCCGCACCGTCTCCACGGCCCACGGGTGCTATGTCGATCTCACTGTTCGCCCCGGCGCAGAATTCTGCGGGCGTCGGTCGCTGCGAGCGCTCCGGCCACGAGAAGCGGCTGAAAGAGCAGCCGCACCGCGCGTTTGGCGTCGGTGTCGAGACCGAAGGCGTCAGCGCGATTGACCAGTTGTGCGACGTTGCCGGGAAAGATCGCGACAAAGAAGGCGGCGGTCGTAGCGCCGAGGAAGGCCCGTGCAGGCTGCTTCCAGGTACCGAGCAAGGCCCCGCCGAGTCCGATCTCGACGACACCGGACGTGACGACGACGAAGTCGGGATCCAGTCGCAGCCAGTGCGGGACCTGCGCCCGAAACTCCTTGCGCTGGAAGGTCAGGTGACCCGTTCCGGCCGCGAGGAGCGCGGCTCCCAGAGCCGCCTGACCGGCGGCCCGCAACGCCTTCTTCGATCCCGCGGATTTCGGTGACATACGACAACCTCCTGTCTGAGCCCCGGCCAGCGATACCGCCCGGGGTGATGGATATGAACGCGGACCAGATACATCGTGGGCGATGCATTGTGGGCGATGTTATTTCCGAGCGGAGTTCGACGGCATTGAACGTGGCACACGTCACTCCGGCTCGTGAGTGTCACGATATTGCGACCACCTGACTGGCCGGCGCACCGCGTCAATGCGGCAGTGCACCGCCGCGCCGCGCTGCAACCACGGTCACCGCGAACAGCAGCGTGCCGAGGACCGCGAGACCGGCGCCCACGGCGGTGGGCGCGGTGTACCCCAGCCCCGCCGCGATCACCAGGCCGCCCAGCCACGCACCTGCCGCGTTCGCGATATTCAGTGCCGCGTGGTTGAGGGCGGCGGCGAGGGTCTGGGCGTCGTGGGCCACGTCCATCAAACGGGTCTGCAGGGCGGGGGCCAGGGCCGCGCCGGACGCACCGACCAGGAAGGCGCCAACAGCGGCGGTATAGGGATTGTGCGCTGCCACAACGTATCCGGCGAGGATCACCGCCATGGCCGGCAGGGAGATGAGGATCGCGCGATCCACGCCGCGGTCGGCGAGGACGCCGCCGGCGATATTGCCCGCGACCATGCCCAGGCCGAAGAGCATGAGAACCAACGGAACCAGGCCGACGCGGAGGCCGGCCACATCGGTGAGAGTGGTGGTGATGTAGGTGTAGACCGCGAACATGCCGCCGAAGCCGACGGCGCCGACCAGCAGGGTGAGCAACACCTGGGGGCGGCGCAGGGCCGTCAGTTCGGTACGGGGGTCGGTCATGCGAATGCCGTGCAGGTCCGGCACGAAGCGGGAGATGGCGGCGACGGTCGCGATGCCGATCACGGCGACCACCACGAAAGCGTTCCGCCAGCCGAGGTTCTGGCCCAGCCAGGTGGCTGCAGGAACGCCGACGACATTGGCGGCGCTCAGACCCAGCATAACTGCGGCAACCGCCTTGGCACGCTGCCCCACCGGCGCCAGCGAGGCCGCCGCCAGCGACGCCACACCGAAGTACGCGCCGTGCGGCAGGCCGGAGACGAACCGCGCCACAGTCAGCGTCGCGAAGCCGGGCGCGATCACGCTGGCCGCATTGCCCAGCGTGAATGCCGCCATCAATGCCATCAGCAGCCGCTTGCGCGGGACCCGCGCGCACAGCGCCGCGATCACCGGCGCACCGACGACCACGCCCAGCGCGTAGGCCGAAACAATGTGTCCGGCAGTCGGTTCGGAGACCTTCATGGAGCCGGCGATATCGGGCAGCAAACCCATGGTGACGAATTCGGTGGTCCCGATCCCGAACCCGCCCAGGGCCAGCGCCAGCATGGCGGGCACATGCCACCGCTCACGTGGCCCCGCCTCGGGCGCGGACTCGACGGCCTCGGGCGTGGACCCGACGGGACGGTGCACCCCGTCGGGGCTCATCTCGTCGGCGGCGGATGCGGTGGTGGCTGTGGACACGGATTCGGGCACAACCAAGCGCAACACAGTGGCGAACGGTCCCGATACCGTCCGGTCCGGTGATTTCACTCACCGACCGGCCCGGATCTTGGGCCGGCCCACGCCACGAGCCCGCCGGGACGCTGGTCCCGGCGGGCTGCCCGCGCGTCCCCGGTCAGACCGTGACCGGTGCGGCGACCCGGCTGGGATCCGCCTCGCCGAGCGGCGGAATGACGGGAAAGTTGCTGCGGAACAAGCCATCCGGGTCGAACCGGTCCTTGATCTCCAGCAACCGCGCCAGCGTGACCGGATCGAAGACCGCGTCCGGGGTTTCACCGGAATCCAAGTAGGTGAACGGTTTCCGGCCACTCAGGTACGGACGCAGCGCATCCACCACGGCGTCACTGCGTTCGACGACGGCCGCCTCGAAGTCCGCGGTCGGCGCGGGGCCGAGCAGCGACAACAGGTACGGCTCGGCGATCCCGCCCGCGCAGCCCGCGTCGGGGCGCAGCCGGGTCAGCGCGCCACCCAGGTGCCGGACCTGGACCAGCGCGAGCGGCCCCACCCCGCCCTGCGGCGCGGCGGCGGCCAGCAGCGCGTCGCTCACCCGTGCGGAGAACTCGGTGAGCAGCTCACCGCGTACCCGGGCCGGGCTGGGGTCGGTCGGCTCCATGCAGACGCCGCCGACCTGCGCGGCATCCAGCGGCCGCCGGGTGTCCAGCACCGCGCCCGGAATCTCGTCGAACAACCGCAGCGGACCGGTGACCGCGCCCAGCGCGACCACGTCCACGGCCACCATGGCCCGGCCGCGCAGTATCTCGGGAAGCTCGGGGAACGGCGGGAATTGCAGGAGAGTCAGCCAAAGGCTCAGTCCCTCTTCGGCTTCCGCGGTGGCCTGCCGGAAGGCTGCGACGACGGCTTCGGTCCGCTCGGCCGGCCACAGTATGCGGCCGCCGAAAAGCTGGGTCGCGTCGAACAATTCGAATTCCATGCCGGTCACCAGCGCGAAATCGCCGCCGCCGCCACGCAGTGCCCAGAACAGGTCCGGCTCGGAGTCCGCGGTCACCCGGCGCTGATCGCCATCCGCGGTCACCACCTCCAGCGCTCGCACCGCGTGCGCGGCGTAGCCGCGGCTGCGCGCGAACCAGCCGACACCGCCGCCCAGCGTGTACCCCGTCACCCCGACCACCGCGGAACTGCCGCAGGCTCCGGCCAATCCGTGCGCGGCGGCCTGCTCCAGCACCGGCTGCCAGGCCACCCCCGCCTGCACCCGCGCCACCCGCGCCGCGGCGTCGATCTCGATCCCGTCCAGCGCCCGGGTCGTCACCAGCACGGTCCCGTCCGCCGCCGAGGAGGGGCTGTGCCCCGTCGCCCGCGTGCTCAGCGGCAGCTCGGCCGCCGCCGCGAACCGCACCAGCGCCGCGGCGTCGGCCGCGTCCGCGACCTCCACCACCGCCGAAACCCGCTGCCGCACGGCGAGATTCCACGGCGTGCTCGCCTGTTCGAAACCCTCGTCCCCGGGTACCAGCACCCGGCCCCGCACCACAGTGCGCAGCTCGCCACCGATCGCCGTCATCGCTCCTCCTTCGCCGCCGCGCGTACCGCGGCCGAACCCCGTCTGTCACAGGGGTATTGACCGTCCGGTCGGGTGCGTTAACCCGTTGACACGCGGCCATGCTGGCAAGGACCGTGTGAACGTTTCGTGATCACGGCCGGGAGAACCCCGAAAACAGTTCGGGCACCCGCCCACCCACCGGTTCCGGTGGGGGCAGGTGCCCGTGTGGCGCGGTGGATGGTTCTGGCCGGGACTGTGGTCCCGGCCGCCATCTTCACCGCTTCGCGCTGTTCACGTTCGTCGGCGCGTAGGAGCTTGCGCTCCTGGGGTTTCAGGGGTGGCCCCTGAACAACCTCTTGCCCTTGGGGTTTCAGGGGCTTACCCCTGAGAGTCCCGAGAGTTGGGAACTTCTTTTCTAGCGCAGCTCGCGAGCCAGGTTGGCGTCCAGCACGCCGAGGAACTCCTCGGTGGTCAGGTAGCCCTGGTCGCCGCCGACCAGCAGCGCGAGGTCCTTGGTCATCTGGCCGGACTCGACCGTCTTGATGACGACATCCTCGAGCGTCTGGGCGAAACCGATCACCTCGGGGGTGTTGTCCAGCTTGCCGCGGTGGGCCAGGCCACGCGTCCACGCGAAGATCGAGGCGATCGGGTTGGTGGAGGTGGGCTTGCCCTGCTGATGCTGACGGTAGTGCCGGGTCACGGTGCCGTGCGCCGCCTCGGCCTCACAGGTGCGGCCGTCCGGGGTGAGCAGCACGGAGGTCATCAGACCCAGCGAGCCGAAGCCCTGCGCCACGGTGTCGGACTGCACGTCGCCGTCGTAGTTCTTGCAGGCCCAGACGTAGCCGCCCTCCCACTTGAGCGCGGAGGCGACCATGTCGTCGATGAGGCGGTGCTCGTAGGTGAGACCGGCCGCGTCGAACTCGTCCTTGAACTCGGTCTCGTACACCTCCTGGAAGGTGTCCTTGAACATGCCGTCGTAGGCCTTGAGGATGGTGTTCTTGGTCGACATGTACACCGGGTAGTTCTGCTGCAGGCCGTAGTTCAGCGAGGCCCGCGCGAAGTCCCGGATCGAGTCCTTGAAGTTGTACATGCCCATGATCACGCCGCCGTCTTCCGGCATGCGGACGACCTCGTGCTGGATCGGCTCGGAGCCGTCCTCGGGCGTGAAGGTCAGGGTGACGGTGCCGGCCTGGTGCACCTTGAAATCGGTGGCGCGGTACTGGTCACCGAAGGCGTGGCGGCCGATGATGATCGGCTTGGTCCAGCCCGGAACCAGACGCGGCACATTGGAGATGATGATCGGCGCGCGGAAGATGGTGCCGCCGAGGATGTTGCGGATGGTGCCGTTCGGCGACCGCCACATCTTCTTCAGACCGAACTCCGTGACGCGGGCCTCATCGGGGGTGATCGTCGCGCACTTCACACCCACGCCGTGCTTCTTGATGGCGTTGGCGGCGTCGATGGTCACCTGATCATCGGTCTTGTCGCGATACTCGATGCCGAGGTCGTAATACTCGAGGTTCACATCGAGATACGGGTTGATCAGTTTGTCCTTGATGAACTGCCAGATGATCCGGGTCATCTCGTCGCCATCGAGTTCGACGACGGTCCCTTCAACCTTGATCTTGGACATGGATCTTCGTGTCCTCCTAGGAAGGTGGTGCTCCCATTGCACGGCCGGTGAGCACCGCTTGTAGCGGACCCCAGCTGTTCAACAGACAACGTATACGCATGGCGCTCGGCACGGGACCTGTGGTGCCAAGTCCACGTACGCTGTGGCGTCAAGCAAGACAAGCGTACTGCTGCTATCGATCTCACCGCTCGGGTGGCCCCCGCTGTGCGGGATTCAGTGCGGTTACCGATTAGTAGCTTTTCGCGTGACTTTACGCACTTTCCAGGATGCGAAAACCCGCGGCCCGCGGCAACCCCAAACCCGCGGACCGCGGGATATATGTTGCCGCGACCCGCGGGTGAATAGTCGGTAGTCAGACTCCCACGTGCACGTGCTCGGAACCTTCGAGCAGATTCTCCGGCTTGTCCCGCACCATGAACGCGATGATCGGAATGGTCACCAGGAAGAATCCCGCGCCGATCAGGAACGCGATGTCATAGGAATGAATCGCGGCCCGGGCCATCACGTGGTCGACGCCCGGATTGTTCTTCGCGAACCGCTCGGCCACCTGCACCGCGATCGTCGACAGCAGCGCGGTGCCGATCGCGCCGCCCACCTGCTGCGCGGCATTGAGCAGCGCGCTCGCGACACCGGAGTCACGCTCCTCGACCTGATGCAGCGCCGTGGTCTGCATGGCCACGAACAGCCCGCCCATGCCGAGCGCGATAAGAATCACTGCCGGCAACACACCCCCGGCGTAGCTGTCCCCGAAGCTCAGCCGCGACAGATACAGCAGCCCGGCCGTGCCCAGCACCGAACCGGTGATCATGAGCGGCCGCGGCCCGATCCGCGGCAGCAGCCCGCTCGCGACACCCGCGGAGATGACGATGCCGATGGGGAAGGGCAGGAACGCCACCCCCGCCTTCAGCGCCGACCAGCCCAGCGTGATCTGGAAGTAGTAGCTCATGTTGATGAACATGGCGAACATGGCGATCGGCAGCAGCAGCGCCACCAGGAACGAGCCGCCCCGGTTGATCTCCCCCGGAATACGCAGCGGCAGCAGCGGATTCGAGGACCGCCGTTCGATGGCGACGAAGGCGGCGAGCAGCGCGACGCCCGCGATCAGCAGGGCCAGGGTGGTGCTCGCGGTCCAGCCGTCGGAGGCCGCGCGGCTGAAGCCGTAGACCACCGAGACCAGGCCGAGCGTGGCGGTCACCGCGCCGGGCAGGTCGTAGCCGCCGGTGCGCGGCGCGGGCACGTCCCGGACCACGAAGGCGAGCGCGCCCAGGAAGGCGATCAGCGCGATCGGGGTGTTGACCAGCAGGCACCAGCGCCAGTTGGCGTATTCGGTGAGCGCGCCGCCCACGATCAGGCCGATGGCCGCGCCACCCGCGGACACACCCGCGAAGACGCCGAACGCGCGAGCGCGCTCCTTGGCCTCGGTGAAGGTGACCGACACCAGCGACAGCGCGGCCGGCGCGAGCAGGGCGGCGAACGCGCCCTGCAGCCCGCGCCCGGCGAAGAGTTCCGCGCCGTTCTGCGCGAGCCCGGCCAGCGCCGACGCCCCGGCGAAGCCGACCAGGCCGATCAGGAACATGCGGCGGCGGCCCAGGTAGTCGGCGAGGCGGCCGCCGAGCAGCAGCAGGCCGCCGAAGATCAGCGTGTAGGCGGTGAGCACCCACTGCCGGTCGCCGTCGCTGATGCCCAGGTCACGCTGGGCGAACGGCATGGAGATGGTGACGATGGTGGCGTCCAGCACCACCATCAGCTGGGCCATGGCGAGTACGCCCAGGGCCCACCAGCGCGCGGATCCGCGCCGGTCGGAGCTTTGTGATCGGTCTTCGAGTGTTGTTGTCGCGGCGGTCATGTTGTCTCCTCACGGATGGTTCGGGACACCCTCGACAATCTTGACCCCTGCAGCCAATTGGCGTCAAGGGAAATTTGTCGCACTGCGACAGTTGTCATAATGGGACAGCGGAAGCGTTCGAACCCTTACCATGGAGGCATGTCGGAGTTGTCAACTCACCTCGGTGTGATCGCACGTCACCGGCCGGGCCTGCGTGAGCGGAAGAAGGAACAGACCCGGGCGCGGATCATCGACGTCGCCCTACGGCTGTGCGACGACCAGGGCTTCGACGCCACCACCGTGGAACAGATCGCCGACGCGGCCGACGTCTCGCCGCGCACCGTGAACCGGTACTTCGACAGCAAGGAAGACATCGTCATCGCGCCCATCGCGGACTGGGCGCGGGCACACGCGGACGCGCTGCGCGAGCAGCCGACCACCGGCAACGAGCTGAAAGCGCTGCTGGACAGCTTCCTGTCCATCGTGGACCGCGTCGTCGACCACGACGAACCGCTGCCCTTCCGCTGGTTCCAGCAGATGCAGCGCATCATCCGGTCCACCGCCGCGGTGCGGGCGTGCAGCATGGCCGCGACCGAGAACAAGACCGAGCAGACCGCGCAGGTGCTGGCCGAACGCCTCGGCACCACCGTCGCGGATCTGCGAGTTCGATTGCTGCTCGGCACCTTCCACGCCATCATGCGGGCCGGCACCGAATCGGACTTCGATTCCGGCTTCGCCGACGAGCGTCTGATCGAGTCACCACGCCGCATGGCGGAGGCCGTGGTCGGCGCGTATCACGAATTCGTGCGCACCTGCGCGGGGCCCGCTGTGGCCAGCCCCACTTCCGAAACAGCGGCGTCCGCCCGCTAGAATCGCGCAACAGGTCAAGAGCATCAGCGTTAAGGCCCCGGCTTGCTGATCGGCAACCCTCCAGCTGCGGTGGGGTGCTCCGGGTGCAGACCGGGCGTTCGAAGGCCGAACGCAAGCGCAACTAGGAGGTCTACCGAAATGTGTTGTTGTCGAAGCCCATTCGCCTCTCGATAACGTCAAACTTCCGCCATTCGGCGACCTTGTTTTTGGAGCAGAACAGATGAGTGACTCGACCGCGCCCGCGGCCGTCTCGGCTGACGGCACCCTGGATCCGGCCGGCTGGTCCTTCGAGACCAAGCAGATTCACGCCGGACAGGCTCCCGATCCGGCCACCGGAGCCCGCGCCCTGCCCATCTACCAGACCACCTCCTACGCCTTCCGCGACACCGATCACGCCGCCGCGCTGTTCGGGCTCGCCGAGCCGGGCAATATCTACACCCGCATCATGAACCCCACCCAGGACGCGGTGGAGCAGCGCATCGCCGCGCTCGAGGGCGGTGTGGCCGCGCTGCTGCTGGCCTCCGGTCAGGCCGCGGAAACCTACGCGATCCTGAATCTGGCGCAGGCCGGCGACCACATCGTGGCCAGCCCGCACCTGTACGGCGGCACCTACAACCTGCTGCACTACTCGCTGCCCAAGCTGGGCATCGAGGTCAGCTTCGTCGAGGATCCGGACGATCTCGAGCAGTGGCGCGCGGCCGTGCGGCCCAACACCAAGGCGTTCTACGGGGAGACGGTCGCCAATCCGAGCAGCTCGGTGCTCGACATCCCGGGTATCGCCGAGGTCGCGCACGCGGCAGGCGTGCCGCTGATCGTGGACAACACCGTCGCCACGCCGTACCTGATCCAGCCGCTGCGGCTGGGCGCGGACATCGTCGTGCACTCGGCCACCAAGTACCTGGGCGGCCACGGCTCCGCGGTCGCGGGTGTGATCGTGGACGGTGGCAACTTCGACTGGACCGTGCGGGACGCGGCGGGCGAGTCCCGCTTCCCGGGTTTCACCACCCCGGACCCCAGCTACCACGGCGCCGTGTTCGCCGATCTCGGCGCGCCGGCCTACGCGCTCAAGGCGCGGGTGCAGCTGCTGCGCGATCTGGGCGCGGCGGTGTCGCCGTTCAACGCCTTCCTCATCGCGCAGGGCATCGAGACGCTGAGCCTGCGCGTCGAGCGGCACGTGGCCAACGCCCAGGCGGTGGCCGAGTTCCTGGCCGAGCAGCCCGGCGTCGAGAAGGTCTACTACGCAGGGCTGCCCAGCTCCCCGTGGTTCGAGCGGGGCAAACAGCTGGCACCCAAGGGCGTCGGTGCCATCGTCTCCTTCGAGCTGGCCGGCGGCGTGGATGCCGGCAAGAAGTTCGTGGAGGCGCTGGTGCTGCACAGCCATGTCGCTAACATCGGGGACGTGCGCTCGCTCGTCATCCACCCGGCCTCCACCACGCATTCCCAGCTGACGCCCGCCGAGCAACTGGCTTCCGGTGTCACACCTGGTCTGGTCCGGTTGGCAGTGGGTATCGAGGGGATCGGCGACATCCTGGCGGATCTGCGCGCCGGACTGACGGCGGCGGCAAGTTGACCGTGAACATCGAATCGAGCACGTCCCGGCACGCGGCGGAGCTGCTGCTGCCGCCGCCCGACGGGACGCTCGGCAGCATTGCCATCGGGGATATCGAGCTCGAGACCGGAGCCGTCATTCCCGATGTCACGCTGGCTGTGCAGCGGTGGGGCGAACTATCGGCGAACGCGGACAACGTGGTGCTCGTGGAGCACGCGCTGACCGGTGATTCGCACGTGGTGGGCCCCGCCGACGTGCATCACGGCCAGGCCGGCTGGTGGGACGGCATCGTGGGTCCCGGCGCGCCGGTGGACACCCGCGAGTGGTGCGTCATCGCCACCAATGTGCTCGGCGGCTGCAAGGGCAGCACCGGGCCGTCCTCGTTGGCCGCGGACGGAAAGCCCTGGGGCGCAAGGTTTCCCGAGATCTCCATCCGCGATCAGGTGACCGCCGAGATCACGCTGTTCGACCTGCTCGGCATCGACCGCCTGGCCGCCGTGGTCGGCGGCTCCATGGGCGGCATGCGGGTGCTGGAATGGATGGTCGCCCGGCCCGAGCGGGTCGGCGCGGCTCTGGTGCTGGCGGTCGGCCCGCGCGGCACCGCCGACCAGATCGGCACCCAGACCACCCAGATCGCGGCCATCACGGCCGATCCGGACTGGCAGGGCGGCAACTACCACGGCACCGGGCGCGCCCCGATGACCGGCATGGGCATCGCCCGGCGCATCGCGCACCTGACCTACCGCACCGAGTTCGAGCTCGACCATCGCTTCGAGAACCATGCCCAGGGCGATGAGGACCCGTGGGCGGGTGGGCGTTACGCGGTGCAGAGCTATCTGGAGTACCAGGCCGACAAGCTGATCTCGCGGTTCGACCCGGCCACCTACGTGCTGCTCACCGAGGCCATGAACCGCCACGACGTGGGCCGTGGCCGCGGCGGTATCGCGGCGGCGCTGGGGTCCACGCCGGTGCCGTGCGTGGTCGGCGGGGTGGACTCGGATCGGCTGTTCCCGCTGCGTACCCTGCAGGAGCTGGCCGATCTGCTGCCGGGTTCCAAGGGGCTGGAGATCATCCGGTCCCGGGACGGCCACGACGGATTCCTGACCGAGACCGAGGCGGTCGGCAAACTCATGCTCGAGACGATGGATCTGGCCCGCACCCAGCGCGAGTCGGACCGCTGAAGCAACGCTGCCCGTCCGCTGTATCTCCGCTGCCTCACCGGAGGCGCGTTACCTCGCGTATCGTGTCCGTTTCGCTCGAATTGCCGTGACGCGCTTCCGGTTTCGCGCATATGACACCTCCGTAACCGACGGCCCGGAATACGTGTGCGCAAGGCTCGGCACACGTAATGTATTCAGACATGACCGCCGCATTCGATGACATGGATCTGCGCGATCTCGTCGATCTGCTCTCCGAGGACGAGCAGCGTGAACTTCGCCCGGCCATACTCCGTGTCCTGCACAGACTCCCGGACCAGGAAGTGTTGCGCCGTGAGCTCGGCCGCCGCATAACCTCGGTCTAGCAATCCCCCAGCGCCGCGGGTTCGCGGCCACCCTCCGATCGAACATTCAGCGCCGCGACTCCGGTCGCGGCCCCGACCTCGGCGCGGTCTAGGTGACGCCGAGGCTGCTGATGGTCGCGGCCAGCGCGATGATCGCGCCGCCCAGCACCGTCAGCCAGGCGACGTCGAAACCCTTGCTGCGCACCGCGAGCAGACCGGCCCGGTCGGTCGGCAGAATCAGCCGCAGTGCCGCCGCCAGCAGCGTCCCGCCGCCGAAGAAGAAGGTGCCGCGCCGCCAGCGGTCCCAGGCCAGGAAGACCACGGCCACCACCAGCACCACCGCTACCAGCAGTATGGGCAGATTGCCCCGGACGAACTCCCCCGCACGACTGCTACGGCTCTCGGGTGCGGCATGGGCTGGAGTCACCGGACGAGCTTATCCGGCCCTCTGCGATGCTGGAGCCCGTGTTCCATCTCGTGTTCTTCGAACCTCGCATCCCCCCGAATACCGGCAATGCCATTCGGCTGGCGGCCGGCACCGGCTGCGAACTGCACCTGATCGAACCGCTCGGCTTCGACCTATCCGAGCCGAAGCTACGCCGGGCCGGGTTGGACTACCACGACCTGGCCGTCGTCACCGTGCACAAGAGTCTCGCCGCCGCGTGGGACGCCATTCGGCCCGAGCGGGTCTTCGCCTTCACCGCGACGGCCACCACCCACAGCACCGATGTCGCCTATCGCTCGGGCGATGTGCTGCTCTTCGGGCCCGAGCCGACCGGGTTGCCCGAGGAGGTGCTAGCCGATCCCCGCGTCACCGAGCAGCTGCGCATCCCGATGCTGCCGGGCCGGCGCTCGATGAATCTGTCCAATGCCGCGGCCGTCGCCGTGTACGAGGCCTGGCGGCAGCTGGGTTTTCCGGGCGCGGTCTGAGTTTCCGGGATCAGTCGTCGATTTCGAAGCGCTTGAAGCGGGAGGTCGCACCGCCGGTCAGGCGGACCGCGGATTTGGGGACGCCGTAGTGGGCGGCCAGCAGCTCGATGGCGGCCTTGTTGGCCTTGCCCTCCACCGCCGGGGCGCGGACGTACAGCTGCAGCGCGCCATCGTCGAGGATCTCGACCAGGGGCCCCTTCTTGCTGCCGGGTTTGATGGTCGCCCGGACCACTGTCGACACGCCGCACTCCCTTCCCGCGCCCGACCCCATTGTCGCGGACGGGGTCCGGGTCAACGGGTGGGGCCTGCGATACAGCGCACAGGCTCGAGGGCAGCGATCGAGGCGGGGACGTCGTAGTGTCGCAGGCGATGCCGCGGCGGCAGGGAAGGCCGCCCGGAAAGGAAAGTTCAGATGGTCAAGCGTTTGCTGTTGCTGCTGTCGGCGGTGGCGGGGGTGATCCTGCTGGCGACGGGTACGGCCGCGGCCGGGCCGGTCACCGTTCACGACGATTCCAAGGTGCTCGATGTCACCAAGGTGACGAATGCCGCGCTGCAGCTGACGGATCCGGTACAGATCTTCACCACCGAGAAGTACTCCGACGATCGCGCCAAGTTCGATACGGAGACCCAGACCCACGTCAAGAATCCGACCGACGTGGTGCTGGCCATCAATACCAAGACCAAGTGGCTGACCATCCGCACCGGCGCGAATTCCCACATCCGCGACACCACGCCCGCGGGGACCGCCTTCGGAAACGCGCTCGGCAGTGGCGATTACACAGGTGCGACCATCGCGGCGCTGGGCGCCTTGAAGACGGCCGCCGATCAGGCCGCGCCCACCAGTGTCAAGGCCGGCAACCCGGCCCCCGCCCACCAGCCCGTCGCCAAGCCCGAGAGCAAGAGCAGCGGCTGGGGCTGGCTGGGCCTGCTGTGTCCGATCCTGGTCATCGGCGGCATCATCGCGGCGGTCGTCGCGTTCGTCCGCCGTCGCCGCGGCACCCCGCCGCCCCCGCCCGCCCCGTTCGGTGGCGGTGGTTTCGGCGGCGGCTACGCCCCGGGCGGCCCGGGCTACGGCGGCCCGGGCTACGGCGGCCCGCCCCCGCCGCCCTACGGCGGTGGCCGTCCCGGCATGAGCCCCGGTGCCGCGGCCGGTCTCGGCGCGGTCGGCGGCGCCCTGGGCGGCGGCCTGCTCGGCTACGAACTCGGCCGGATGGAAGGCGAACACGAACGCGACCGCGGCCCGGAATACGGCCCGCCCCCGGAGTCCGGCGGCTACGGCGGTTACGACCCCGGCCCCCAGGAGTGGGGCGGAGGCGGCGGCGACTACGACTTCGGCGGTGGAAGCGATTTCGGCGGCGGTGACTCCGGTGGCGGCGGCGACTTCGGTGGCGGCGGCGATTCCGGAGGCGGCGACTTCTAGCTGCTCGCCGATACAGGAGAAAACCCTTGGCGCGCCCTGCATCTCACCCGTGCGGGGCGCGCCGTTCGATGCGACAACCGAAATATGGTGCCGGCGGCCGCGTTCAGCGGAAGTCGCGGGAACGGCCCTCGATGCGCAGGTCCATGCGCTGCAGATGGTCGGCGACGATGGTGACCGCGCCCTCGGCGTTCTGCACCCGCCCGCGGATGAGCAGGGCGCGCGCGGTGGTGGCCAGGCGGCGGTAGCGGGCCCAGAGGCCGACCGAGCAGACCACGTTCACCATGCCGGTCTCGTCCTCCAGATTGAGGAAGGTGACCCCGCCCGCGGTGGCCGGACGCTGCCGGTGGGTGACCGCGCCGCCGACGAGAACCCGGGTGCCGTCACGAATGTCGAGCAGCTGCGCGGCGGGGATGACGCCGAGCGCGTCGAGGCGCTCGCGCAGGAATTCGGTCGGATAGCTGCCGGGCGAGACGCCGGTGGCCCACACGTCGGCGGCGGCCAGCTCCAGCGCGCTCATCCCGGGCAGGGCGGGTGCGGCGGTGGCCGCGCCGGTGCCGGGCAGCCGGTCGGGTCGTTCCCCGGCGGCCGCGCCCGCCGCCCACAGCGCCTCGCGGCGGGTGCCGCCGAGACTGGTCAGCGCGCCCGCGGTGGCCAGCGCTTCGGCCTGCGGCACGCTCAGCTCCACGCGCCCGGTGAGGTCGAGAAACGTGGTGTAGGGCCCGATTTCGCGGGCGGCCACGATCTGTTCGGCCAGCTCGGTGCCGATGTGCCGGACCGCGGCCAGCCCCAGCCGGATCTCGAGGCCCTGTGCCTCCAGGGTCGCCTCGGTCAGGCTGTGGTTGATGTCGGGCCCGTGCACCACCACCCCGTGCCGTCGCGCGTCGGCGACCAGCGACTGCGGCGAGTAGAACCCCATAGGCTGGGCGCGCAGCAGTCCCGCGCAGAAGGCGGCCGGGTGATGCAGCTTGAACCACGCCGAGTAGAACACCAGTGAGGCGAAACTCTGCGAATGGCTTTCCGGGAAACCGAAATTCGCGAAGGCGTACACCTTCTCGTAGATGCGGTCGGCCACCTCGCCGGTGATGCCGTGCAGGTCCTTCATGCCCTGATAGAAGCGGGCCCGCAGCCGTTCCATCTTTTCCGGTGACCGTTTGGATCCCATGGCGCGGCGCAGCTGATCGGCCTCGGCGGCGGTGAATCCGGCGACGTCCACGGCCATCTGCATGAGCTGCTCCTGGAACAGCGGCACGCCGAGGGTGCGTTCCAGCGCGTTCTCCAGTGCCGGATGGTCGTAATCGGGCTTCTCCCTGTCATTGCGGCGACGGATGTAGGGGTGTACCGACCCGCCCTGGATCGGTCCCGGCCGGATGAGCGCCACCTCCACCACCAGGTCGTAGAAATTCCGCGGCTTCAGGCGCGGCAGGGTCGCCATCTGCGCGCGGGACTCCACCTGGAAGACGCCGACGGAGTCGGCGCGGCACAGCATGTCGTAGACGGCTTCCTCGCCCAGGTCCAGCCGATGCAGTTCGACGGTGTGCCCCTTGTGCTCGGCCACCAGGTCGATCATGTAGTGCAGCGCCGACAGCATGCCCAGCCCGAGCAGGTCGAACTTGACCAGTCCCGCCGACGCGCAGTCGTCCTTGTCCCACTGCAGCACACTGCGATCGGCCATGCGCGCCCATTCGGTCGGGCACACGTCGGCGATGGGCCGGTCGCAGATCACCATGCCGCCGGAGTGGATGCCCAAATGCCTTGGCAGCCCCTCCAATTCACCGGCCAGCGCGAGGACGTCGCCGGGGATGTCGGTGTGCTGCTCTTCCGCCACGCCCGTCCAGCGGCTCACCTGTTTGCTCCAGGCGTCCTGCTGTCCGGTCGAAAAGCCCAGGGCGCGTGCGGCATCCCGCACCGCGGAGCGCCCGCGATAGGTGATCACATTGGCCACCTGCGCCGCGTATTCGCGCCCGTACTTGGCGTAGACGTGCTGGATGGCCTCCTCGCGCCGATCCGATTCGATGTCCACGTCGATGTCCGGCGGCCCGTCCCGCTCCGGCGACAGGAACCGTTCGAACAGCAGCTTGTTGGCGACCGGGTCCACATTGGTGATGCCGATGGCGTAGCAGACCGCCGAATTGGCCGCGGAACCCCGGCCCTGGCAGAGGATGTCGTTGTCGCGGCAGAAGCTGACGATGTCGTGCACGACCAGGAAGTAGCCCGGGAAGTTCAGGGTGGCGATCACGTCCAGTTCGTGTTCCAGCTGCCGATAGGCGTCCGGGCTCCCGGCCTGTGGCCCGTAGCGGCGGGCCGCGCCGCGGAGGGTGAGCTCGCGCAGCCACGAGTTCTCGTCGTGGCCGTCCGGCACGTCGAAGGGCGGCAGTTGGGGCGCGATCAGCCGCAGGTCGAACGCGCAGTCCCGGCCCAGCGCAACGGCATTCGCCACCGCTTCGGGGCAGGCGGCGAACAGCCGCGCCATCTCGTCGCCGGAGCGCAGGTGCGCGCCGCCGGTGGGGGCCAGCCAGCCGGCCATGTCGTCGAGGCTGGAGCGGGCCCGGATGGCGGCCAGCGCCATGGCTCGGCGCCGGTGCGGCGGGGCCGCGAAATGCGCTCCGGTGGTGGCGAGTACGGGCAGCCCGACCCGGTCGGCGAGGGCGATGAGCCGGGCATTGCGCTCATCGTCCTCGGGAATGCCGTGGTGGGTGAGCTCCACGCTCACGTGCTCGCGCCCGAACCGTTCGATCAGATCGCGCAGCGCCGCCTCGGCCGCCGCGTCGCCCTGCCGAAGTGCCTGTCGCACAGTCCCTTTGCGGCAGCCGGTGAGAATGTGCCAGTGCCCGCCCGCCGCGGCGGTGAGCCGTTCCAGGTCGTAGCGCAGGATGCCCTTCTCCCCCGCCGCCATGTGCGCGGCGGCCATCTCCCGCGACAGCCGCCGATACCCCTCCTGCCCGCGGGCCAGCACCAGCAGGTGCGGTCCGGCCGGGTCGGGTGTGCCGGTGCGCGGCTCGGAATTCAGTGCGTCCGACTCGGATTCGCGGCCGCGCCGCCGCCCGCGGGGCGCCAGGTGCGCACCGGCGCGGGCCGCGGTGCCGATGGACAGCTCGGCGCCGAAGATGGTCGGCATCCGCCATTCCCGCGCTGCCTCCGCGAACCGCACCACGCCGTAGAACCCGTCGTGATCGGTCAGCGCGAGGGCCTCCAGGCCCAGTCGCACGGCTTCCTCCACGAGTTCTTCGGGCTGGCTGGCGCCGTCGAGGAAGCTGTAGGCCGAGTGCGTGTGCAGCTCGGCGTACGGCACCGCCGATCGCGCGACCCGCCCGAGTTCCCCCGCCTCGTACTTCTCCCGCTTTCGTGACCAGGCCGGGCTGTCGCCGCCGTCGCCGTCGACCGGCTTGCGCGCGGGATCGAGCCGTCCGGACAGCACCCGTTCCATCTCCGCCCACGAAGGCGGGCCGTTGTGCCAGCCCATGACGCATCTCCTCCGCAATCCGACCGGTCTCGAGTATCGAACATACATTCGAAACCGATTGGTCTCTACAGCGGCACGCACCAAATCCCCGGAGGCCGATTCAGAGGTGGGCAACCACACTGTGGCGCGGTAACTTACTTTGGAGTAAGTTACAGGCAATTCAACCTGCAAGGGAGCAGCGATGACCGATAGCTCGGCCGACAACGGCACCGGTTACCTGGCCCGACGGCGCGCCCGCCGCGATCTGGCCGGCAAGCACGTCGTCATCACCGGCGCATCCTCCGGCATCGGCCGCTCGGCCGCGCTCGCCGTCGCCGAGAAGGGCGCGGTCGTCATCCTGCTGGCCCGCCGCGCCGACGAGCTGTCCACCGTGGTGGACGAGATCACCGCCGCGGGCGGCGCCGCGTTCGGCTACCCGTGCGATGTCACCGATCAGGACTCGGTCGACCGGACCCTGCAGGCCGTGCTCGACACCCACGGGCACGTCGACATGCTGGTCAACAATGCCGGCCGCTCCATCCGCCGCGCCGTGCACCGATCCACCGACCGCATGCACGACTTCGAGCGCACCATGGCCGTCAACTACTTCGGCGCGGTGCGCATGACCCTGGGCCTGCTGCCCGGTATGCGGGAGCGCCACGACGGTCACATCGTGAACATCTCCAGCGCCGGCGTCCAGGTCGCCACCCCGCGCTTCGCCGCCTACCTGGCCAGCAAGGCGGCCCTGGACAAGTTCGCCGAGGTGACCGCGGCCGAAATGCGTTCCAGCAACATCACTTTCACCACCATCCACATGCCGCTGGTCCGCACCCCCATGATCACCCCGAGCGGCGACCAGGGCACCGGCACCCAGTCCCCGGAGTGGGCGGCGGCGCTCATCGTGCGGGCCCTCACCGAGCGCCGCCGCCGCATCGACGTGCCGCTCGGCACCCTGGCCGAGTACGGCTCCATGTTCGCACCCGGCATCAAGGAGCGGGTCCTGCACCGCTACTACCGCGCCATCCCCGACTCCCCCGCGGCCAAGGGCGAGGCGGTGCCCGAACCGGAGACGTTCGACGTGGACATCGTTGTCCCGCAACGCCGCCGCCGCACCGTCCCGCCCGCGGTCCGCGTCACCGGAACCGCCCTGCGCCGCGCGGCCCGGCTGGTCCCGGGCACCCACTGGTGACCACCCGCTGACCCGGACCCGCCCTGCTCAGGGCCGCACCTGGCCCTGCTCGGCCGTTTCGCCCCGCTGTGCACCGACGCCGACGCCGCGATCGCCGTCCCGCTGCTGCGTGAGGCATTCGCCGCCCTGCCCGGCCTGGACCCCTATCAGCGGCGCGCGTACGCCGCGCACGGCGATATCCGGGCATTCGGCGTGGATTGGCTGCAGGACGACGAAACCGGTTGGTGGTACCTCGATTACGTCGAGCAGCCGGACGATCCCTATCACGATGATCCGGACTACCCCGCCGACGACCTGTACTCGATGCGCGACCCGGACGATCCCGAATTCCCCTTCGACGCACTGGCAACCGCTGTCGACCGGGCACGCGCCCGCTGCGCGGCCGTCCGCGACCAGCCCTGGTCCAGACACCCCGAGGTCGAGGCGGCCGCCCAGACCTTCGCCGCCGATCCGACAGCGGCGCACCGGACAGCCCTGACCACCGCGCTGCACACCGCGGGTTGCACCGACCGGTCCGTCCTGTCGGCGCTGTCCCCCGGCGCGGGTGAACTCCGCGCCCTGGTCATGACCGAGCTCCTCCTCGGCGTCGACCCTCACACCCTGCCGCGAACCCGCTCCGACCACACATCCCCACCGCCCCGCCGCTACCACGCCCACGCCTACCTGCCCGTTTCCTCCTCCGAAGCCCCTCGAAACGGTCCGGCATCACAGCTGAAGCCTCTTCTCAACGCCGCCCTGCGAGCCGCCGGACTGGGAACCACCACGCACGGACCCGCCCGCGTGGGCCGAAGGGACGGCAGCTGGGTCGACGACCTCCCCCTGACAGTGATCGACGATTGGCGCGCGGCGATCGAAGTCATACGCGATGTCCTGCTCACAGCCGAAGCTCCGGCAGGCAGCAGCATCGAAATAACCCGGCACGGCGAAACCGTGGTGGTCACCCTCGACTGACTCCCCCGCCCCGAATCACCGAGTGTGGCACTGTCCGGGATCGGCTACTTGCGGCAGGCCCCGGCGCGGACGGCGATGAGGGCGGTGGCGGCGGCGCGGTCGGATACGGCATAGGTCAGGGGTTCGCCGGTGACCAGGAAGCGGTAGTAGAGGGGCGCGGTGACGAGGCCGATGAGTTCGCGAACGTCGGTGTCCCCGGGCAGTTCACCGCGGTCGACGGCGGCGGTGACGATGGTTTCGGCGGCTCGATAGCGGCCGGCGTAGAGGTCGCGTTTGAGATCGGCGATCCGCGGATCGTTCGCGGCGTCGGAGAACAGGGTGCGGATGGCTCCGGCGACGGACGGGTCGTCACTGGTGAGCAGATCGACCAGGGCGCGGCCGAATTGGCGCAGGTCGGATTCGACGGCGCCGGTGCGCGGGATCGGGAACAGACCTTCCACCAGGTCGGCGACGGCCGCGGCGAGCACGGATTCCTTTGTCTGCCAACGGCGATAGATCGTGGTCTTGTGCACTCCGGAGCGTTCGGCGATGCGGTCCACGGACAGCGCCGCATAGCCGTGCTCCGCGAGTTCGCGCAACGCGGCGTCGAGAACCGCGGCGCGGACCTTGCCGGTGCGCCCTCCGGCGCGAACGGTGCCCGGTGCTCCTTCAGCCATAAATGCAACTTCCTGTTGTGTTAGACGCCCCAGTATGCCATGATCTCTAACGCAACCAGATGTTGCATTAGCGCGAAGGGATGCCACCATGACCTACGAATTCCCCGTCGACACCGCCGCCCTCTTCGGTGAGCGCCGCCCCCAGTTCATCAATCTGGGCCTGCCCGCCGAGGATGTCGATCGCACCGCCGCCCGTATCACCGAGATGTGGGCGGACGCGCCCGGCGGGTGGACATACGAATTCTCTTCCCTGGCAAGCGAATACGCCGACCGTGGCGAACACTACCGGGCGGCGCTGGCCTACGGTGCGGCCAAGTTTCCATCCTTGGCGAACGATGCCCGGCGTACGGCCCTGCGGCATCAGCTCGAGCAGTACACCTCGGCCGCACCGGGTTTCGGCGCGCACTTCGAGCGGCGGATCCTGGAACTGCCCTACCGCGACGGCACGATCTCCGTTCCCGTGCACCTGCTTTCGGCCGATGACGACTATGCGGCCAGGCCGGTGCTGATCGCCAGCGGCGGCCTCGACACCTGGAAGATGGACCTGCACGACATCTCACTGACTTTCGTGCGCGGCGCCGGGGTGACGGTCATGGGCTTCGACCACCCGGGCACCGGAGAAACCGAGGCGCCGCTGGACGCCCATGCCGACGAGGTGATCGACGGCCTCATCGCCGAGGCGCGCCGACTGGGCAATGGCAGGGCCGGCCACTTCGGGCTGTCGTACGGCGGCAACTTCGCCGCCGCGTCGGGCCTGCGTGGCGCGGTGGACGCGGCCATCGATCTCGGCGGGCCGATCGTGGACTCGTTCGAAAAGGAGAACTTCCAGCACCTGATGTTCGGCATGAAGGACATCGCGGGCAATGCCTTCGGCTTCACCACCGCGCCGACCCCGGACGAGATCATGGCCGCCAGCAAGCCCTTCATCCGCGCCGATCTGCTTGCACGGGACGACAATTCGCCGATGTTGATCGTCAATGGCGCCGACGACGTACACATCACCGCGTCCGACACCCTGACCTTCTCCGGCCGTCGCGACACCGAGGTTCATCTCATTCCCGGCACCGGCCACGTCGCCGCCTCCAAGCTTCCCGAGGTCCTCCCCCTCATGACCACCTGGCTCCGCAACCACCTCGTGTGAAGCCGGCCGTCGCGGCAGCACTCCTGGCGCCCGGGAAGCGTGACGGATACGGCGCTTGATCACACGCCTCTTGACGCGTCCTGGGATTCGAGTTCTACTGTGCATTGATCGAACAAACTTTCGATTATGTTAGGTAGCTAGCTCGGTGCTGGCTTGCGTTGCCGAGGGTTGGGTCCCGTCGACTGGGAGAGGTGGTCAATAGATGGGTGCGGCTGCGGAGGCCAGGCGGGCGCAGTTGGCCGAGTTGCGGCGGCGGATGGCCGCCGTGCCCGCGCGCGGGGCCGAGGTGGCGGCCCATGTGCCTGTGTCCGAGGAGCCGCGGCGAGAGTCCTTGCCGGTGCCGGGGGCGCTCGAAAACCTTTTACCCGATGGCGGATTGGCCAAGGGATCGGTGGTCGTCTACAACGGCGCAGGGTCGCTGATCTCGGGGCTGCTGGCCGCGGTGACGGGCTCCGGGGGGCATGCCGCGGTGGTCGGACTGCCGCGGCTGGGGTTGCTGGCCGCCGCGGAGATGGGGGCCCGGCTCGACCGGCTGGCGGTGGTCTCCGATCCCGGACCGGACCCGCTCGAAGTTGCCTCCGTATTGCTGGATGGCCTGGACCTGGTGGTGCTCGGGCTGAACGGTCTCGCCGTCCCCATGTCCCGAGCCCGCATCCTCGCCGCCCGCGCCCGCAGCAAGAACTCCACCCTGATGGTGACCAACGGCTCCTGGTCCGGTTCCGCCCTGCACATCGACACCCGGGTCGCCGGATACAGCGGCCTGGGCCGCGGCTGCGGCCGCCTGCGCACCGTCCGCCTCGACGTCTCCGTCCGCGGCCGCTCCGCCCAACCCCGCTCCGGCCACCTGGCCCTCAGCCCCGCCGACGGTCGCGTCGAATGGGTCGCCACCCCCGGCCCCGCCCGGCCCGCCGCCGCTCCCGAACCACTGCGCCCGGCGCGTCATGCCGCGTCCTGACCGATCGCCTACCGCCGCCCCGACCGCCTCCGGCCAGGCGATAGCGCCTGCGGCGCAGCGGATTTCCCGTGCCCTCCGGGTGCACCCGCGTGTGGGCGGGCGTCATGTCGCGGCCTGACCGCCGCGATTGCCGTCCGGCTGCCGACCGCTACGGTAGCGCCGCGAGAGCAGGCCGGTCGTGAAGGCGCGGCGGGTGCTCGTGGTGTGGTGCCCGGATTGGCCCGCGGTGGCGGCGGCTGCCGAGGCGGGCGCGGAGGCCACTCGCGCGGTGGCGGTGTTCGCGGCCAATCGGGTGGTGGCCTGTACGGCGGTGGCACGGGCGGAAGGGATCCGCCGGGGCCTGCGGAAGCGGGAGGCTCAGGGTCGCTGCCCGGATCTGCTGGTGGCACAGGATGATCCGGATCGCGACGCCCGTCTGTTCGAACCCGTGGTGGCGGCCGTGGACGCGACCGTGCCGGGCGTCGAGGTGCTGCGCCCGGGCATGCTGGCGCTCTCGGCGCGCGGCGCGGCGCGGTTCTTCGGCTCCGAGCAGGCCGCCGCCGAGCGCCTGGTGGACGCCGTGGCGGCGGTCGGCGTGGAATGCCAGATCGGCATTGCCGACGAGCTGTCCACCGCGGTCTTCGCCGCCCGCAGCGCCACCCTGGTCCCGCCCGGCCGGGGCGCGGAATTCCTTGCGCCCATGCCGGTTTCGGAGCTGGCGGTGGAACCGGTGCTGGCCGCACCGCAGCGCGTCGAACTGGTGGATCTGCTGCACCGGCTGGGCCTGCGCCGCATCGGCGACTTCGCGGCCCTCACCCCCGCCGAGGTGGCGTCGCGGTTCGGCGCGGACGCGATCATCGCGCACCGCTGCGCCCGCGCGGTCCCGGAGCGCCCGCCCGCCGCCCGCCTGCCCGCCGCCGACCTGACCGTGGAGCACCGCTGCGATCCCCCGATCGAACGCGTCGACATGGCCGCCTTCGCGGGCCGCCTGCTCGCCACCGAGCTGCACACCAAGCTCTCCGCCGCCGCCGTGGCCTGCACCCGTCTGGTCATCCACGCCGAAACCGAAGCGGGCGAGGAGTTCTCCCGCATCTGGCGCTGTGCCGAACCGCTCACCCCGGACAGCACCGCCGACCGCATCCGCTGGCAGCTCGACGGCTGGCTCACCCGCCGTGCCCTCGATCGCGGCCGGACCCGCGCCGCGGCTCCCGGTTCGCCGGAGGCACACGACGACCGGGATGCCGGCCCGAACGCGGCCGTCACCCTCCTGCGCCTGGAACCCGTCGAGGTGGTGTCGGCCGGCGCCCTGCAACTCGGCCTGTGGGGTGGGGTCGGCGAGGACGAGGAGCGGGCGCGCCGCGCGCTGATCCGGGTGCAGAGTCTGCTGGGCGGTGACGCCGTGCGCATGGGTGTGCTCAGCGGCGGCCGCGGCCCGGGGGAGCGCATCACCATGGTCACCCTCGGTGACGAGCCGGTGCCCGCGACCGATCCGGCCCAACCCTGGCCCGGCCGGCTTCCCGAGCCCGCTCCGGCGCTGGTGCTCACCCATCATCCGGAGGTGCGCCTCGAGGCTGCCGACGGTTCCCAGATCTGGGTCACCGAGCGCGGCCTGTTCACCGCCGATCCCGCCCACCTGCACTGGGGCAGCAGCTCCTGGCGGCTGACCGGCTGGGCCGGACCCTGGCCGGTCGACGATCGCTGGTGGACACACCGTTTCGAGCACGGCTTCGCCGCCCGCGCCCAGGTACAGCTGGACGCCGAGGACGCCACCCGCCTGCGCGCGCTGCTCCTGCTCGGCTACAACAGCGCCTGGCATGTGGAGGGGCTCTACGAGTAGGCGCCGCTCAAATGCCCAGCGGCGGTGCCGCTCAAATGCCCAGCGGCAGGCGCAGATCCATCATGGTGGGCCAGAGCTCGGTCCAGGGATGCACGGGTTCGCGGCAGACCGCGATGGTGATATCCGTGTTCACGCCGGGGAATCCGTTCGGAATGTTCAGGTGCGCACGAACCGTCACCTCGCCGAACTGCCGCCGCAGGGTGGGTTCGGCGCTGTCGAGGCCGACGTAGAGGATGGCGTCGGTGTCCGACGGCGGCGGGCCGAAGTAGCCGAAGCCGCGGTTGGGGCTGTAGACGGGCGGCAGGTCGTAGTCGCGCCCGAAGTTCTGGATCGCGGCCGCCTGCCAATAGTTCTGGGCGATGATCGCTTTCGGGCGTTCCGCCTCCGGGAGCTGCCGGTAGGCATCGGCGACCTTCGCGGTCAGATCGGACCATCCCGAGGAGCCGAAAATGCTGGTCCGCATGGCGAAGTCGGCCTGGTTCCGGATGGCGCCGTGCATGCGGGAGGGCGGCTGCGGCAGGGTGACCACGAGCGCGGCGATGATGGCCAGCGACAGCACCACGATCGGCGGCGCGACGACTCGCAGCAAGCGGCCGCCGCGATCGTTCACCGAGTAGGGCAGCGAGGCCGCGCCGATGCCGAACAGCACGGGCAGGAATCCCGCTGTGTAGTAAGGCCGTCCGTGCCCGACGAGGACGACGAGCACCAGCAGCGCCGAGGCGACGAGCATGAACAGGTAGGGCCGCAGCCAGCGTTGCCGAGCCAGGCACCAGAAGGCCCAGCCGGCGAGCAGCCCGCCCAGCAAACCGGTCAGTCCGATCATCTGCGGCATGCACGCGAGCGGCCCGCCGCCAGCCGCGTCCTGCTCGGCGCCGATCACCTTGCTCATAGCCAGCGCCGGCCAGCCGTGCGTGTGCTGCCACCACAGGCCGGGCACCGCGGAGACCGCGAAGATCGCCGCGCCCTGCCACAGCGCGGGCCGCCACAGCAGCTGCCGCGGTCCCGCGACGAGCACGCCCGCGCCCAGGCACAGCAGGATCGTGGGAATGAACCATTTGACCTGCAGATCGATGGCGGCGACGAGGCCGAGCGCGACGAGCAGGCGGTCGTCGCGGGTGCGAATCCAGCGGATCAGCAACCAGATGACGGCAGCCTGCAGGGTCGCGTCGAAGGAGAAGGTGCTCAGCTGGACGGCCTGGGTCGCGGCGAGTGGCGAGACCCCGTAGGCGGCGGCCGCGAGCAGTTGCGCGGTGCGCGAGCCGCCCAGTTCGTAGGCGACCGCGGCACTGATCACGACCGCGGCCGCGGTCATCAGGACCGCCGGCAATCGCAACACGGGCGCCGAGCCGGGCGCCACGGCGTCGGCCAGGTGGGCCATCAGCGGTATGAGCACGCCTTGGTCGGCGTAGGTGATGCTGCGGTGCGCGCCCGCGGCGACGAAATACAGCTCGTCGCCGAAGAAGTCGTAGCGCAGCGTGGGGACGGCGAGAAAGGCCCCGCCGAGTGCGGCTAGTAGAAGGACCCACGCCGTAGCGAAGGTGGGCCGCGGCGGGCTCGGTTCCTGGAGATCCTGGAGATCGACCGCGGGGGCGGCAGCATTGAGAACCATATTTCCCCGACAGAAAAAGCATTGGTGAATCGGCGATGACGCTACCGTCACGGTTGACCGATTATCGACAATGTGAAAGTGATCTATTTCACATGCTGTAGCAAGCAGATATCGGGCCAGGATGTGCAGGGTTTCGCCATCATTCGCCATCGGAATGAATAGGCAACCGAATCGGTAATTCGATATGGCGCTGCGCACAAACTGGGGCGCCACCCGGACCCCGATCCGTACTCTGGACCATCATGGAGTCAGCGGTCACCCGGGTCGAGTTCGAAGACGTCCGGATCGCCTACCGGGATTCCGGCGCGACGGGCGGGCATCTCTACAGCGACACACCCGTGGTGCTGGTGCACGGCATGGGCGGGGACGGGCACACCTGGGATCGATTCGCCGCCCAGCTGGTACGGCGCGGACGCCGGGTGATCATTCCCGACCTGCGCGGGCACGGACGCAGCGGCCACACCGCCTCCTACCGATTCCCGGAATTCGGGGCCGACCTGCTGCGGCTGTGCGATCGGCTCGGACTGGAAACGGCGGATCTGGTCGGGCACTCGCTCGGCGGATACGCCATCTCGTGGCTGGCGATGGAACGCCCGGAACTGGTGCGGCGCTTGGTGATCGAGGAACAGCCGCTGCCGCTGCGCTCCGGCGACGAGCAGATGCGGTTCACGCGCAGGCTGCCGTCGATCCCGGAACTGTGGCACGCCACCACCAGCATCATCCGGCATCCGCGTGCGGTGCTGGCCTTCGATCGCTCCATGACCGGGGTGGCGCTCGAGCAGTTCCGCAAGCCGTATCCGGAGTGGTGGGAAGGGCTGTCCGACATCACCGCGCCCACGCTGTTCCTGCGCGGCGGGCCCGGCGGCATGGTGGACCCGGACAAGCTCGAGCAGGTGCGCGCGAGCCTGCCCGATTGCACGGTTCGCACCTTCGGGTGCGGGCACAGCATCCACCGCGACCGCTACCACCGGTTCGAGGCCGAAGTGCTCCCCTTTCTGGGGCACTGAGCTGCCGGAATCTACAGTTGAACGGTGTCCGCATCCGAGCGTCCCACGCTGTGGTTTCCCGACGAGCAGTCGTTCCGGGACTGGCTGTCGGCCAATCACGCAGCGGTGGACGGCATTTGGCTGAAGTTCGCGAAGAAGGGCTCCGGGTACGCCTCGCTGGACTATGACGGCGCGCTGCGGCAGGCCCTGTGCTTCGGCTGGATCGACGGGCAGTCCAAGAAGCTCGACGAGGACTTCTTCGTCATGGGTTTCACGCCGCGCCGCCCGCGCAGCCAGTGGTCGCAGCGCGATGTCGGCCTGGTGGACGAAATGATCGCGACCGGGCTCATGCATCCGGCCGGGCAGGCCGAGGTGGACCGGGCCAGGGCGGACGGCCGCTGGGACAATGCCGTCGGCCGGGATCTGCCGGAGGATTTCCTGGCAGCGCTGGCCCGGCATCCGGAGGCGGCGGCCTTCTTCGAGACGCTGCCCACGCAGTCGCGCATCGCGGTCGGCTACCACCTGGGCAGCGCGGTGCGGCCGGAGGCGCGAGCGCGGCGGCTGGCGCAGGTGATCCGGAAGCTGATCGACGGGAAGCCATTGTGACGGGGTTCGAGGGATTGTCGTGTTCGGCTGCGGCGCTGGAGGTTCCGCTACCCGGGAGCGCGACCCGCATCACCGGCTGGCTGTGTGTCGAGCAGCCCGGGGCGTGGGGTCGCGATGTGATCGGCGACGAGGTGCTCGGGCCCGACATCACGCCTGAACTGGCGGCGCGCACCAAGGCGGCGCACGTCCGGCCGACCCTGATCCGGCGGCCCGGGCGCCAGGAATTCACGGGTGTGCGAACGGTTCTGCTCGCCAGTTCGCGGCCGGAGGGATCCTGGTGCGAGCGCCTCGAGATCAGCGACCTGCGTGAGCTGCTGGATCTGGACCTGCACCTGCTCAACGGCCCAGCCCCGGGAATCGGTGCGGCCGTGACGGATCCGCTGGTCCTGGTCTGCGCGCACGGCAAACGCGATCAGTGCTGCGCGCTGCTGGGCCGCCCCATCGCCGCGAGCCTGTCGGCCGCCCACCCCGACCGGGTGTGGGAGTGTTCGCACACCGGCGGCCACCGCTTCGCCCCCGCCGTCATCGTCCTCCCCACCGGGCTCACTTACGGCCGTCTGGACGAGGATTCGGCCCACGCCATGCTCGCCGCCGCCGACAAGGGCGAGGTCTCGCTCACCGGATTACGCGGCCGCAGCTGCTACACCCCGGTCGAGCAGGTCGCGGAAGTCGCGGTCCGCCAGCGCATCGCGGACGCCTCCTACACCCTGACCACCCCGCTCCTCGACGACAGCGGGCTGGCGACCACCGTCCCCGGGGACGCCGATCCGACCGCGGGCATCGACGACCTCACCGTCGAACCGGCCCCGGACGACACCGAATACGCCACCGACCCGGCCACTTTCGCGGGCGCGGCCCGGGTCACCCATCGCGATGGGCGCAGCTGGCTGGTCACCACCCGCACCCTCGCCTACTCACCTCGCCAGGCCAGCTGCGGCGCCGCCCCGAAACCCGCCACCGCAGTGGAGGTCGACCGTATAAGGCAATTCACGTGACGGCCGGCACGCGAATTACACGTTCGGAATTCGAGTTCGCTCGGTAGCGTGCGACGCGTTCACGAATATGGCGAGTCATCGAGTCCGAAGCCACAAAAAGAAACCCCCGAAAAATAGGGGCGCGCCTCTTCACTACACATTGTGATAAGAGGCGCGTCCGCGCGAACCTCCGAGGACTGCCGCGGCGGCGACGGTAGCCGTTTGGTCAGTTTCGCCCGGAAAGCCAGAAGCCCCGCAAGATTCTCTCCAGGCCGGGCGCGCGGGCGCCGAGAAGCGAAACGCACTGTGTCCGTATGGGTCTGGAAGAAATGCCCAGGTCTGCACCCGGATGGCCAGCAAACCTCGGGTTTCGAAGCAGGCCAGTCAGGATGGTTTTCCGCTACCCTGCACCCGTGACCGAACGCGCCCGTCCCATTGTCGGCCCCGACTATCTGGTGGCCGGCCGCTACCGCCTGCAGTCGAAGCTGGGTGGTGGTGGCATGGGTGCCGTGTGGCTGGCGACCGATCGGCTGCTGCACCGCGATGTCGCCATCAAGCAGGTCCTCACCACGCAGGGGCTCAGCGACGAGGAGGCACAGGAGGTCCGCAGCCGGATCATGCACGAGGGCCGGGTGGCGGCCAAGCTGTCGCACGAGCACGCCATCGCCGTGTACGACGTGGTGCTGGAGGCCGGTGAGCCCTGGCTGGTGATGGAGTATCTGCCCTCGCGCAGTGTGGCCAAAGCCCTTGCGCTGGTGGATCAGCTGTCCCCGATCGAGGTGGCGCAGATCGGCGCGCAGGTGGCGGACGCGCTGGCGACCGCGCACGCCGCCGGCATCGTGCACCGCGACATCAAGCCGGGCAATATCCTGGTCGCCGATCGCGGCGACGAGGTCGGCAAGGTCAAGCTCAGCGACTTCGGCATCTCCAGCGGCGCCAACGACACCACCGAGGAGATCGGTGACGTCATCACCGGCACCCCGGCCTACCTGCCGCCGGAGGTCGCGCGCGGCGCCCGCCCCACCACCGCCAGCGACGTATTCTCGCTCGGCGCAACGCTGTACACCGCCATCGAGGGGCGGCCGCCCTACGGCTTCGACGAGGACAGCGATGTCATCGTGGAACGCGCCGCCATGGCCCAGATCACCCCGCCCGCCCGCAGCGGCCCGCTCACCGAGGTGCTGCTGCACATGATGGAGCCGGCCCCGCAGCGCCGCCCCACCATGACCGAGGCGCGCAACGAAATCCTCACCGCCGCCTTCGGTCCCGGCACCGCGCCCTACATCCTGGGCGCGCCGGTCCGCACCGAGGACGGGACCATCCCGGCCTGGGCGGCCCGCAATTCCGCCGCCGGGCTGCGCAGCCCGCACTCCAGCCCGCTCCCCCGCCCGCAGCGGCAGGCGGCCGCGGCTCCGGCTGCCCCGCAACCCAAGTCGAAGGGTTTCGACCTGAACGCCCTGGGCCCGAACGCGGGCCCGCTCGCGGTGGCGATCGGCCTGCTCATCGGCCTGCTGATCATCATCGTCGTTCTGGTTGTGCTGTAGCCGCCTCCCCGCGACTTCAGCGCACGGCTCAGGTGCCGTCAAGAGTCGTGCACGCGTGCCGGCGGTCGAGTGCCGAACCGATTTCGGGCGTACCCGACGAGTTACCCTCGACGCACGAAATCAGTTGTCGCCTTGGGTAATTCAATCGATACGGCGCCGGTGCGCCCAGCGGGTGAGGGCGTTCCGGTTCGACTGCTGGGTCTTGCGCAGCACGTTCGACGCGTGCGTCTCGACCGTCTTCACCGAGATGAACAGGGTCTCGGCGATCTCGCGGTAGGTGTAGCCGCGCGCCAGCAGGCGCAGCACCTCGAGCTCGCGCGGGGTCAGCGAGTCCAGTTCCGGGTCCAGCGGGGGCTCGGGCACCGGTGACTTGCCGGTGAAGGAGTCCAGCACGAAGCCGGCCAGCCGCGGCGAGAACACCGCGTCGCCACCGGAGACCCGGCGGATCCCGTCGGCCAGTTCCGGCCCCGAGATGGTCTTGGTGACGTACCCGCGCGCGCCCGCCCGGATCACCGCGATCACGTCCTCGGCCGCGTCGGAGACACTGAGCGCCAGGCACACCGGTCCCGGGTCGATGCCCTGCAGCACGGCGACCCCGCCCCCGTCGGGCATGTGCACGTCCAGCAGCACCACGTCCGGCGCGGTCGTCTTGATCCCGGCGATGGCCTCGGCCACCCCGCCCGCCTCGCCGACGACCTCCATATCGGATTCGCGGCTCAGTTCCGCCCGCACCCCGGACCGGAACACGGCATGATCGTCGACCAGAAAGACCCGGACGCTCACCTAAGACTCCTCACCTGACGCCGAACCGAACCCTGACCCCATCGGTACCACACTCCGCGGCTCACAGCTGGGTGGCGTCTTCCGGGGTGTCGGTCTGCACCACCAGCCGCTCGTCGCCACCGTCCTTGCGCGGCATGAAGATTCGCACCTCGGTGCCGTTGCCGGGCGCGGACTTGATCTCCACGTGCCCGCCGCGGCGTTCGATGCGGGCGTGGATGGATTTGGCCACGCCCTGCCGGTCCTTCGACACCGTGTCCGGGTCGAAGCCCTTGCCGCGGTCGCGCACGAAGACGCTCACCTGATGCGGCTCCACCTCGGCGTACAGGTCGATGGTCGGCACCCCGGCGTGCTTGGCGGCATTGACCAGCGCCTCCCGGGCGGCCCCGAGCAGCGCGGTGAAATGTTCCTTGGGCAGCCCGATCCCGCTGTCGTCGAGGTCCATGGACACGTCGCCCACGGTGACCGGGGTGACCTTCACCCCGTGCTGGTCCTCCACCTCGCCGGCGATGGTGCGCAGCGCGGCGGCCAGGCTGGACTGCGCGGGCCCGGTGTCCTCGAACAGCCACTTGCGCAGCTCGCGTTCCTGACTGCGGGCCAGCCGCACCACTTCCTGCGGGTCGCCGGCCTGCCGCTGGATCAGGGCCAGCGTCTGCAGTACGGAATCGTGCAGGTGCGAGGCGATCTCCTCGCGTTCGTCATTGCGGATCCGCGCCGAGCGCTCGGCATTCAGCGCGCGCATCATGCGCAGCCACAGCGGCACGGTCAGCAGCCCGGCCCCGACCAGGGTCACCGCCACCGCCAGCAGCGCCGACCCGAGCGAACTGAGGTTGATGCGCCCCAGCACCACCACGCCCAGCCCGACCACGATGAGGGTGGCCCCGCCGACGATGCGCGCCCAGGTGACCACCGAGGGTTTGGCGGGCAGCCCGATGACGGATCTCGGCCCGTCCGCGTCGAATTCGCGCCACACCAGCGCCGCGCCGACCGCCACCACGATGATCGGCCCCACCACATGCGCGGCCGTCCCGTTGAACACCCACGCGGTGGCGACCGCCAGAGCCATACCGAGCAGCGCCAATCCGATGGCCTGCCGCCGCTCCGACCCGGTCGGCGGAGCGGCGTCACCCCCGGCGGGGGTGAAGATCCACAGCATCCCGTAGGCCACGATCCCGGCCCCGGCCAGCGCGGACAGCAGCACGAAACCGATCCGCACCTTGAACACGTCGATCCCGAGGTGATCGGCGAGCCCGCCCGCGACCCCGCCCACGATGCGCCCGCCGGTACGCCGCACCAGCCTGGGCTGGGTCACGGGAGTGACCGCCCCGCGGGCAGGGTCGTACAGGGGCGCGGACGGATACATGCCTTCGATACTGGCACGGGCCGCTGACACCCGACATCAGGAAACACCCCGATTCGATCCCTGAGGCGCCGTTTTGTCCGGACCGGACATGAAAGCGCCACTGACCTGGACGGCAATCGGATGCGGCACGGGGTCGTCCGGTCTCGCAGCCGATGATGCCCCGACCGGACCGGATGGCCGGCCCGAGCTCCGGCCGGACTGCCCCGGCCGGACCGGACAATTGCTCCCGGGCCCCCGATCAGGGCGTTTCCGGCCGTCGCGGCCGAAGGCCGTCGCCCGGTCGGGGGCTGTCTTCCTACCTTCATTTCAGCGGGGCGAACGAGCTCCGCTTCGAGAGTCGGGGAGGACTCACATGATCATCAAGACCGCTATCTCGGGTGCCATCGCCGCCGCGTCGCTGTTCTGCGGGACGGCGGGCATCGCCCACGCGGACGGGGGGCTCGCGCCGCACGAGCGGATCACCAGCGCACCGAACGGCATGACCGTCACGGTCGGTCAATCCGACAGCGCGGCCCGACCGGTGCCGCCGATGAACGGGTGGCCGACCAGCCGGGAGGTGTACCTGGACAACACCTTCTACGGCAGGGTCGAGGGCGGGACCGGCAAGATCCGCTACGGCTACTTCGCCGGCTGCGCGGTCGACCTGGACGTGAAATTCGATGTGGCGGCGAAGGTCGGCATCGACGCCGATGCCTCGGTGGGGGCCAGCGCGAGCCTCACCGAGGTGACGCCGACGGCGAGTGTCGCGATCACGCCGGAGATCTCGGGCAGCGTCGGCGTCGACCTGAGCATCAAGCCCGGCACCATAAAGGACATCAAACTCGGTGAGAAGCAGCTCTCGGGCGCCGGCACCGGCTACGCCCTCAACCGCGACTACCGGCTCACCGTCGACGGCTGCGCCGGCCCGCTGACCATCAAGGCCTACACCATCATCGAGGCCACCTCACCCGGCGCGGACGCGACCGACGAGATCATGGGCGACCCGATCGTCCTGTGAATCGTTTCGCCACTCTCGTTCTCCGGCCGCTACATTGGCGTGGTGCGCACGGGGGACGAGGGAACGCGGGACAGCACGTGGTGACCGGTGACATCGACGAAGATCAGATCCGCTCACCCCGTGCACTTTTCGCCCAGCGCTTCACCGAACTCTATGAGGCAGCGGGGAATCCGACCCTACGCCGTGTCGCCACCGCCGCCGAGCACCGCATGCGCGCCGCCCAGGGCACCCGCCCAGGCGGCGCGTCCGCACAACGCATCAGCGATTGGAAAGCCGGCCGCAATGTCCCGGCCCGCTTCGAATCCCTGCTCCCGGTCGTCCTCACGTTGACCGACCTGGCCCGCAAGACGGGCCGACCACTCCCCCGCCACCTGGCGGAACCCAAAGAGTGGCAACGCCTCTGGCAGGCCGCCACCACCTGGAACCCGCAGGAAGAGGCCGAGGCCGCCTGCCCGTACCCCGGTCTGACCCCCTACGACCACGAGAACCGTGACCTTTTCTTCGGCCGCACCCGCGCCACCGCGGAACTCACCGCCCTCGTGCGTGCATCCACCGGACTCGTCGTAGTCATCGGAGCTTCCGGTGCAGGCAAGTCGTCACTACTGGCGGCGGGCCTGATCCCAGCGCTCACCGGCTGGGAGACAACGCTTCTCACGCCCGGGGCGCAACCCCTCGAGGCACTGTGCGCCGCGGTCGCGCAACCAGCAGCCGAGGCGGTCCCGAAAGCGACGGAACACGATTCGCCGCCGACACCCGAGCCGACCACCCCCGCACCGGATTCGCATCTCCAGGCCACGCTGGCACCGCGCGCCGACGGCCCGCGCCGCCTGCTCGTCATCGACCAGGCCGAGGAACTCTTCACCACCTGCGACAGCGGCCACGACCGCGAGGCCTTCCTCACCCTCCTGGACACCTGCGCCACTCGCACCGACGACCCCATCGCCGTCGTCCTGGCCCTGCGCGCCGACTTCTACGCCCACTGCCTCAACCACCTCATCCTCCAGAACGCCCTGGAACACCGCAGCTTCCTGCTGGGCCCGATGCGCACCGACGAACTGGCCCAGGCCATTTCCGGCCCTGCCCGCACCATCGGCCTGGAACTCGAGCCCGGCCTCGAAGAGCTGGTCATCACCGAACTCTGCGGCGCCGGAGATCATCACGACCGCCGCACCTACGACCCGGGCGCGCTCCCCCTGCTCTCCCACGTCATGGCCGCCACCTGGCAGCACCGGGAAGGCCGCCGCCTCACCGTCTCCGGCTACCGCAAAGCCGGCGGGGTGGTCGGCTCGGTCGCCGAGACCGCCGAATACGCCTGGAACGAACTGTCTCCCGGCCAGCAGGCCGCCGCCCGCGAAATCCTGCTCGGCCTGGTCACGGTGGCCCGCGATACCCGCGACACCCGCCGCCCCGGCCATCGCGCCGACCTGCTCGGCCGAACCGCCGACAGCGAATCCGCCGCCGCCGCACTGGAACTCCTTTCCCGTACCCGCCTGGTCACCCTCGACGCCGACAACGTCACCCTCACCCACGAAATCGTCCTCACCGCCTGGCCCCGCCTGCGCGCCTGGATCGACGAGGACCGCGTCGGCTACCTCGTCCGCCAGCGCCTGGAGACCGACGCCGCCGAATGGGCGGCCCAGGAACGCGATTCGGCCCTCCTGTACCGGGGCACCCTGCTCCGCAACGCGCTCGACCACGTCGACCCGCCACCGGTCGGGCCTCTCGCGCACGAATTCCTCACCGCCGCGGCTGGTGCGCGCCGCAGATCGCGGCTGCGCTCGCGCCGCACCACGGCGGTGCTGGCGCTGCTCGGCGTCGGCCTGCTGATCGTGGCCTTCGGCGCCTACTCACAGACCCGCCTGGTCCAGCAACAGCGCGACGACAAGACCTTCGCCGCGGTCCTCGCCCAGGCGGACCGTCTGAAGAGCGTGGATCCGTCACTGGCCGCCCAGCTGTATCTGGTTGCGCGCCGACTTCGCCCGAGCGACGACGAGGTGCGGTCACGGCTGCTGCAAACCCAGACCATGCCTCTGGTCACCAGCACCCCGGGCCACCGGAACGGCATCTGGCAGGTGACCTACCGGCCCGGCGGCGCCCAGCTGGCCTCCACCGACTACGACGGCACACTGCACCTCTGGAACGCCGCGGACGCCCAGCATCCGCGGCTGCTGGGCGCGACGGTAGATAATGCCCGCGAGGTCGCGTTCAGCGCCGACGGCAAGCTCATGGCCACGGTCGATCCCTCCGGAAAGACCGCGATCCGGTTGTGGGACACCGGCACAACGGACGCACCACGGCAGATCGGGCAGCTGCCCGGAACCGCGGACAAGCTCAACCGCGCCGCCTTCACCGGTGACGGTCGCACCCTGCTGACGCTGGTCCCGGGTCGGCTCACGGTCTGGGATGTCAGCAATCCGGCGGCACCGGTCTCCGGCAGCCCACAACAACTCTTCCCCACCGGCCGCGACCCCTACCTCGGCCGTATGGAGCTCGCACCCGACGGCCACACCCTCGCTGTCGAACACGTCATCGATTACCGGACCGGTTCGATACAACTGTGGGATATCAACGGCCCCGGATTGTCCGCCACACTGCTGAGCGAAGCCGTCACCGGAGTCCAGGATCTCGCGGCCCTCGCATTCCGCCCCGACAGCAAGATCCTGGCGGTCGGTTCCGGGGTGGGCATCATGCGGAAGGTCGGTTCCAACGACGCCACGGTCACGCTCTGGGACGTGTCCGACGCTACCCGTCCGCGCCCGGTGGGAACACCCGTCGATACCGGCGAAAGCAGTATCCCCGCATTGGCTTTCGCACCGGACGGCCGCACACTGGCCGCAGCGGGCGGCCACGCGGTGACCCTGTGGAACGTGACCGAACCCGCCTACCCGGCCGCGCTCACCGCGCAGCTCTCCCTGCCCGGAATCACCTGCAAATTCACCGATGTCAGCATGCCGTGCTCCGGCGGCGCGAACGCCCTGGTCTTCGCTCCCGATGGCCGCACCCTAGCGGCGGGCGGTCGCGACGGCGCGCTGCTGACCTGGTCGCTGCCGCCTGCGGTGCTGGTCGGCGGCACCGGATGGGTGCGCACGCCCCTGCTCGATGCCTCCGGCGAGCGCATGGTCACCTACTCCACCGATGGACGGGTGACCGTCTGGGATATCCGAGATCGGCGGTCACCCAGGCGGATCGGCGAGTATCGCACCGATCCGGACTACACCGGGGCCGGCCTGTCACCCGACGGCCGCACGCTCATACTGACCGTTTCGACCGCCGTCCACGTGCTGGATCTCACCGATCCAGCCCATATCAAGGCGCTGCCCGACTGGCCGCTGTCACCCGATTCCCTGGGCGCGACGGGCATGTCGCACGACTGGCACACCATGGCCTCCGCCAGGTACGGCGGCCCGGTCCAGCTCTGGGACCTCTCGGATCGCACGCGGCCGGTAACACTGGGCGACCCCATCGCGCTGGACGTGCGCTATGCCTGGGTTGCTTTCAGCGCGGACGACAAGACCCTGTTGGTGTCCGAACATCGCAAAGCCAACAACGAATTCGCGGTCACCCGGTGGGACATCGCGGATCCCAGGCATCCGCGACCACTCGGTGAATTGCTCCGGCAAACCGATACCGGGGACACCCAGGCGAGATTCACCTCCGACGGAAACACCATGGTCGTCACCGCTCACGAACTCCTCCAGAGCTGGGACATCACCGACCCCGCGAACCCGGTCCAGCTCGGCGAACCGATCGCCGCGCACACATTGAACATCACCTCCGTCGGCTTCAGCTCCGACGCGCACACCATGGTGACCGCCAGTGAAGACGGCACCGTCCAACTGTGGGACTTCAGCCATCCCTCCGATCCCAGACGCCTGGGCGGCCCGCTGTCCGAATCCGCGAAGGCCGGCTGGTCCACAACGCTGGACAGCAAGGCCACGCTGGTTGCGGCGGGCGGTCAGGACGGCGGAATCCGCCTGTGGGACCTGGACGAACGCCACGCGGTCGACCGCATCTGCGCGGTCACCGCCACCCGCTGGACCGAATCCCTCTGGCACCGCTACCTCCCCCAGCTCCCGTACCAGCCGCCCTGTCCCGCCCACTGACGAAGCGGAATTTCTCCCCGGCCCGCTCGGTTGGCAGCAGCAGATCTTGAACAGGACAGGGGTTATGAACGCATTCAACGAATCTGTGATCGAGGAGTTTCGGGCCAACGGCGGGAAGGTCGGCGGGACGTTCGAGGGCCGCACCAACTTGGTGCTGATCACCACGACCGGGGCGAAATCCGGCCGGGCGATCACCAATCCGCTCGTCTACGTCCCCGACAGTGAGCGCATCGTTCTCATCGCGTCCAACGGCGGCGCGGACAAGCATCCCGCCTGGTACCACAACCTGCGTGCCAATCCGCAGCTCACAGTGGAGGTCGGTGACGAAAAGTACACGGGCAAAGCAGAATTCGTCACCGGGCCGGAAGCTGACGAGCTCTATGACCGCATGATCGAGCTCATGCCGGTTTTCGCCGAATACCGAGTCAAGACGACCCGCAAGATTCCCGTGATCGCGGTGTACCGCGAAACCGCCTGACGCAGGCGCGTCACAGCTTTGGTGCCGGAGGCAGTTCGCTCGGCCGATCGCACCCGAATTCCGTCGGTGTGATCCATGCCACTGTCTGTCACATACTGCCGACGCGGCCGGTCGAGAGAGTGAACCCGCAAACAACGGCAGGAAAGAGAAGACAATGGCTCTGCAGGTCACCACCATCATGCTGGCAGTGGACGACATGGAGCGTTCCAAGAAGTTCTACGTCGCCCTCGGCGCGAAGCTCGGCCAGGATTTCCCGAACTTCGCCTCGTTCGAACTCGACGGCGGTTCCGCCCTCGGCATCTACCCGGTGGCCCACGCCGCCGGCGACGCCGGAGTCTCCCCGGAAGGTAGCGGCTTCCGCGGCGTCTCCTTCCACCACATCGTCGACACCACCGAAGAAGTCGACGCGGTGATCGACACCGCCATCTCCTCCGGCGGCGCAATCGTCAAGCCCGCCACCGCCGCCAAATGGGGTGGCTACTTCGGCTACATCGCCGACCCCGACGGCCACCTCTGGAAGATCGCCGCCTCCGCATGACCGCGGCCTCGACGGTCAACGGCCCGAAATCGAACGGGCCGTTGACCTTTCGATCGTCGGTCAGCTCCTCGGGCAGTCGAACCCGCCGCTGCCCAAGCCACGGGTGAACACATCCCATTCGCCAGGCGTGAACACCAGCGCCGGACCATCGGCGTGCTTCGAATCACGAACGCCGACCTGCCCCCCATCCAGGAACGCGACCTCGACACACTCCCCGCCGGCCTGGCTGTAGCTGCTCTTGAACCACTGTGCATTGGGCAGGTGGACGTTCACGGTGCGTACTCCCTTGCGATCCGTCTCAACAGGTTTCGAGAGGCTGTCTCGTCCAAGGCGGCCTGACGGAGGGTCTCGTGGGCGGAATAGTAGATCCTCACATCGTCCTGATCTTCAAGGTACATACTGCCGACCATCCCCTCCAGGTACACGACCGGAGGCTCCGTCGGCTCACCGGGAGGCGGGGTACCGAAGTCCAGAATCACGAATGGCAGCATCGACACGCCGCCCGGAAAACCAGCCCGAAGCGGGAGTACGCGGATCGAAACATTGTCGCGCGTCGAGGTATCCGCGAGATGCCGTAGCTGCCTTGCCATCACCATGGGGCCACCGACCGGGCGCCCCAGCGCCGCCTCGCCGATCACGACGTCGACGTCCAGGGGGCGGTTCTTGCGAGTGATCGCCACCTGTCGATGCTGCTTGATCTGCGTGCGCCGATCTCGTTCCTCCGCCGGCGCGTTCGGCCACCGCGCACAGAGTAGAGCGCGATCATATTCTTCGGTCTGCAGCAGTCCAGGAATCAATTCCGGTTGGTACGTGACGCATCCGGCGGCTGCCGCTTCCAGCCCGACGTACACATCGAGGTGCTTGGGCATGAGGTCCCGGTAGGAGTGCCTCCGGCCGCGCCGGACATCCCGCTCCGGCGCGGCCCCGCACAGCCGGGACCGCTACTCGGTCGCGGCGATCTGCGCCCGGGTGGAACGCGAGAATCGTGCGCTAGTGCAGCAGCGGGCAGCCTGATCGGCTGGGCGGAGGGTTCCGACTCGGCTGATATCGCAACTGCACTCGCGATTCATCGCCCCCGGCCTGGCCGGAGGCCACGAAAACCCTTGCTGGAAAGGTGGCCTCGCCGCCGGCGAAGACCGACGCCGAGGCCACCCGCTTAGCCGAATGCAGCCGCGGTACTAGACCGTGCCGCCGTTGACGCGGATGTTCTGGGCGGTCACCCAGCCGCCCGCGTCGGAGGCGAGAAACGCAACCACGGCGGCGATTTCGTCGGGCCGGCCGAGCCTGCCGAAGGCGCTCAACGCTTCCAGGCCGGCGAGGAACTGTTCGCTCTTGCCGATCCGGTAGGTCTCGGTCTCCGTGGCGCCGGGGCTGACGGTATTGATGCTGATGCCGCGCTTGCCGAAATCCTTGGACAGGATGTGGGTGAACTGTTCGACCGCGCCCTTGGTGGCGTCGTAGACCGCGTAGCCGGGCAACATCAATCCGGTCGTCGAACTCGAGATCGTGATGATGCGCCCGCCGTCGGCCAGGCGATCCCAGGCCAGCTGCAGACCGTGGAACACGCCCTTGACGTTCACCGCGAAGCTGCGATCGAACTCTTCGGAGGTGACCTGGTCGAACGGCTTGGTGACGGCCACCGCCGCATTGTTCACCAGGATGTCCCACCGACCGAAGGCGGAAAGCAACTGCTCCACCATCGCCCGGTACTCGTCCGGGTTCGTCACATCCGCCGCGATCTCGATCGCGCTGCCGCCGGCCGATTCGATCTCGGCGACAGCGGCTTTGGCGAGATCGGGGGTGTGCGGGTGATTGATCACCACCTGCGCGCCCGCGGCCGCCAGGGCGCGGGCGATGGCTGTGCCGATACCGGTGGCCGCCCCGGTCACGAGGGCCGTTCTGCCGGCCAGTGATTCAGACATGCGGTGTCCCCTACCTTCTACTCGAACCAGTAGTCGAGCCAGATCTCGGCGTTCTCACCGAGGTTGGCCTTGAAGCCGCCTGTGCCCCGCAAGCCGGCCAGCTTGCCGGTGCCCGACTCGGGTACCACGAACCACTCACCGCTGACGATATTGTCGGCGACGCTGCCCTGGTCCTGCAGCAGGAAGGTGCCCGCCCGGCCGGCGATGGTGCCGGTGACCCGCTCGATGCCGACGAAGCTGGCGGTGCCGTCCGCATTGGCGGACTGCAGGAACTCCACCACGCCCTCACCGGAGATGTCGCCGCTGAAGCTCTCCTCGACGTGGATCCGGGTCAGCACCGGGCCCTCGGCCGGCTCCTCGTAGGCCGCCGGCTCGTACTTGTGGACGGTGATCCGGCCGGTGGCATGGGTGGTTTCGGGATTGCTCATCAATTTTCTCCTTCGTTTCTCGGAATACGGATCAGCGGTAGCCGTATTTCTGCCAGTTCGACAGCACGCGCTGCTGAATCTCTGCGGGCCAACCGTTTTCGAAGCTGCCCTTCACCGGGCGCTTGCCCTCCGGGTAGAGGTCGGCGAGCAGGCAGTTGTAGACCACCTTGCCCGCCATGAAGGTGTGCTTCTCCTCGTCGTCGAGGTACACCGGCAGGTCGTCGCTGAGCTTGTGCGGGAAATGGAATTCACCGCGCTGCACGTCGGGGTGCGACCGGGTCGCGAACGCCCACACCACCTCGTCGACGTTGGTGATGTCGACATCGTCCTCGACCAGCAGGATCTTGGGTGCGTTGACCGATGCCTTGCCGGTGAACGCCACATCGGCGACCCGCTGTACCAATTCGGCCGAGGAGATCCCGAGAGTCCGGTGCCAGTCCTGGCGCACCGACAGGGTCAGCCAGTGCATGGCGGCCTCGGGGGTGTGCCAGGCCGAGGAGATCGGCAGCCCGGCCTGACGCAGTTGGTAGAGCAGTTCCGCTCCGTGCATGGTGGCGGTGCAGGTGTGATCTTCCTCGACCGGCGGGCCCGCGGCGACCACCGGCAGGATGGCACCGTCGCGATAGGTGATCGCGGTGACATCGAAACGCGCCTTCGGAGAGGCGACAGTGGCGTTGTAGCCCGGGAATTCGTTGAACGGGCCCTCCATGACGGTTTCGTCGATCGACACGAAGCCTTCGATCACGATCTCCGCGGTCGCGGGCACCAGCAGATCGACCGTCTCGGCGGGCACCACCTCGATGCCCTCGCCGAAATAGCCGCCGATGAAGTCGCACTCGGATACGCCCTCCGGCAACGGCATTCCGCCGACGAACGGCAGTCCCGGCTCCACGCCCAGCGCCAGCACGATCGGCATCGGCTTGCCGAGCTCGGCCCACTTCGAGCGGACGATGCCCAGATGCTGCACCGGAGCGATCAGACAGGCCAGGCTCTTGCTGTCGTGGATCATCATGCGGTTGACCGACCAGTTCGTCCACGACCCGTCCGGGGTGCGGGCGATATTGATGCCCCAGGTCTCGATGTAGCGACCGCCGTCATTGCCGTGAATGCGCGGCGTCGGGAAAATCGTCAGGTCGACATCGTCACCGAGCAGGATGTTCTGCTTGCACGGAGCGCCCTCCCTGGGCACCTCCACCGGCGGAATACCCGGCTTGCTGCGGGCCTCGACCAGCGCCTCCATCAGCTCCTGGCCCTTCGCCTCGGCGGGTAGCCCGAGCGCCATCGTGATGCGCGCCAACTGATGTTCGGCGCTGCTGAATGCGCCGGGGGCGCCCAGCACCCGGAACCCGGTATCGCCGTATCCGGTGACGTTGGTGAAAAGCGGTGCGGGAGCCCGCAGATCGTAGGAGCGTCGGGTGACCGCACCGATTTCCAGATCCCAGTCGACCTCGTGATCGATGGTCTGCAGCTCGCCGATCTGCTCCAGCTCCGAGAGAAATTCGCGCAGGCTCTTCAGATGTTTCACGATGATTCCTTCGAGCAGGTGTCATTCGCCCCAGCGGGGCATATCCGGTAAATCGATGCCGAACAGATCCAGCGCCCGGCCGACGGTGTGGTCGACCAGTTCGTCGATGCTGTCGGGGCGCAGATAGAAGGCGGGCACCGGCGGCATCACGATGCCTCCGGATTCGGTGACCGCGGTCATCGCGCGCAGATGGCCCAGTGTCAGCGGGGTTTCGCGCACCATCAGCACCAGGCGGCGCCGTTCCTTGAGAGTCACGTCCGCCGCGCGGGTGAGCAGGTTGTCACCGTTGCTGTAGGCGATGGCCGACAGTGTTCGAATCGAGCACGGCGCCACCAGCATTCCCGCCGTCCGGAACGAGCCCGATGCGATGGCCGCCCCGATGTCGGCGGGACGGTAGACCACGTCGGCCATGGCCGCGAGATCCTTTGCGCTGAACCCGGTTTCGTAGGCCCGGGTCTGCTGCCCGGCGGGAGTCACCACCAGATGGGTCTGCACCCCGGCCTTGCGCGCAAGTTCCAAGGCCCGGATGCCATAGGCGATTCCGGTCGCTCCGCTGATTCCCAACACCAGCCGCCGCGGTTCCCCGGTCGTATTCTCTGACACCGCCTCAGCGTTGCCGACCACGGGCGACTCGCAGAAGGACCGTTCATGTCAGGTAGGGAACCGAACGCGTCATCCTCGACCGGCCGCCGCAGCGAAGGCGATCCACCACCGATTTCGCCGAGAGCGTGACCCGAGCGTCGGATTCCGGTCAGCGCTTACGATGACCATGTGTTCGATTCGGTGCCCGCCTATAGCGCAGTACTGGCCCGATGCGTACTGAACACAGCCGGCGAAGGAGTCGACACACGCATGCTGCTGCGTGACGCCGGCCTGCCGCAGTCGGTGCTGACCACCGAGCACGGCATGGTGTCCAGCGGCGCCTACCTGCGGCTGTGGGAGAACGCCGAATTCCGCCAGGAAGCACCGGAAGTCGGATTGCGGATCGCCACGACGTACCGGATCGGCCGGTTCGGCATCTTCGACTACCTGTTCAGCACGGCCGCCACCGTCGCCGAAGGGCTCGCCGCGGTGCGGCGCAGCAGCGCGCTGATGGCCACCACCAATCACCACTACAGGTCGGCTCCGGACTCGAGCGACAGCGAGCACACCATGGTGCTGGAGATGATCGACGGCGATGGGCGCGGCGCCGATCTGACCATCCAGGCCGCCTACGCCAGCACGCTGGCTCGCATCCGGCACGCCAGCGGGGCATCGATCACGCCGACCCGAATCACCTTGCGACAGAAACCACCTCGGGCCATGGGCGCGTTCGTCGACGCCTTCGGTACTGCGGCCATCGACTTCGACGCCCCGTTCGACAGCGTGACGCTGCGGGCCTGCGACCTGGCGTTGCCGCTGCGCACCGCCGATCCGGTACTCGCGGAAATCGTGCGTGGGCACGCGGAGTCGCTGTCGGCTCCGCTGCTCGACGAGCTCTCCTGGCCGGAGCAGGTGCAGCGGGCGCTACGGGAGATGCTCGGCGGGGACGACGTCTCACTGAACGCCGTCGCGCGATGCCTGACCGTGAGCCCGCGAACCCTGCAACGCCATCTGGCCGAATCCGGCACCACCTGGCGGCGCGAACTGGACCTCGCCCGGCAGACGGTGGCCCGGCAGGCCGCCGAGACCACCACCAAGTCGTCGCTGGCCCACCGTCTCGGCTATTCCGATGTGCGCGCACTGCGCCGCGCGGCTCGCCGCTGGGACTCCGGCGAGGAGGAGCAGCAGGCGAGCTGACAACCCGGGTTTCCGATCCACCTCACCTACCGCCCGCCCTGCCACTGATCCACACAGCCGACTCCCAGGGAACCCGCAGTGATCATGGAGATTCGCCGCTGATCATCGACAACGGCCCGCGCAGCGTGCCGCAGATTTGGGCAGGATCGCGGGGAGAACAATGCAGGGCGCACGGGTACTGACGGCTGTCGCGGCAGCCGTCGGATACGCAATGATCACAGCACACGCGAGCGCGGCCTACGCGCCGCACGAGAAAACCTATTCGACGGCAAGCGGATTCGCGTTCACCGTCGGGCAGCGGGACCTGGACGCCCGGCCGATCGCGCCCTTGAACGGCATGCCGACCAATCGAGAAGTGTTCCTGGACAGCACCTCCTACGGGACCGTGCCCGCCGGAGCCACCGGACATCTGAAGACCGGGTACTACGTGGCCTGCCAGGCGGACATCGACGCCAAGCTGCACATCGACCCGGAACTCGACCTCGATCCCACCGTCACCGCCACCGCCGGGCTCGACACCTCGCTCGGCCCGCACGCCGGCGTCGACCTCAGCGTCGGGCCCACGGTCACCGGCGGCGTCGGCGTCGACATCTCCATCGCCCCGGGCAAGATCGCCGACGTGGTCGCCGGGGAGAAGGACCTGCCGGGCAACGGCGGCACCGGGACACTGCTGATCCAGGACTTCCACCTCATGGTCGGCGACTGCGGCGGACCACTCACCATCCGGCCCTACACGCTCATCAGCGCCGACTCCGGACCCGACGGCGGCAGCGGCGCGGTGTACGGCGACCCCATCACCCTGTAGGGCCCGGGACCGCACCCATCGCCGCCGGTAGGGCACGGCTCCGGGCCGAAGTTCAGGTACCCATTCAGGGTGATCCCCGATGCGCCCGGACAACGCCGAACAGCACGATGGAAGCCATGACGAGAACGAGCGACTGGTCCAAGAGCGCCGGGCGTACCGGCTTCTCCGATCAGCTTCACGATCTGTGGCAGACCCGGCCGATGCGCTTCCCGAAGGACGGACCGCTCGCGGGCGTGGCCGTCGGCTTCGGCCGCCGCTACAACGTGGACCCCGTCCTGGTGCGGGTGGCGTTCGTGGTGTCGGCGCTGTTCGGCGGGGCGGGCATCGTGCTCTACCTGCTCGGCTGGCTGCTGCTGCCGCAGGCGGGCGACCAGTCCTCGCCGGCGGAATCGCTGTTCGGCCGCGGCCAGTCCTCGCAGAACTCGTCCCGGACCATCGTGCTCATGGTGGCGTTGGGGATCGCCGTGAGCACGATGGGACCCGTCGGCGTCGGGCTCGGCGGGTCCGGCGTCATCAGCTTCGCGCTCATGCTGGCCGGCTGGTGGCTGCTCTACCAGCGCCAAACCCAGCCGCCCGCAGCCTATTTCGACCAGACGGCCGCCGACAGCCTCCTCAACACCGGCTACCCCGGCACCACCAACCCGTACTGGACCGGCTACCCGGGCGCCAACGCCGTCACCTTCCAGACCTACGGCCCGTACACCACCCTCCCGGACCACTACGAGCCCGACCCGAACCAGCCGCCCGCGCCGGAATCCGCTGCCGCCCAGCCCATGTCGCAGCCCGGCACGGAACAGCAACCCGCCCCGAGCGGCGATGCCGACACAGCGGTACTCCGCGCCAACCCGCCCGACGCCGACACCGCCGTGCTGCACCCGGAATCACCTACCCCGCAGCACCTTCCGGACGCCGCTGTCACCGAGGTGCTCGATACGCGCTACGCTCCAGCATCCTCTGTGGCCGACACCGTGGTGATACAGAAGTCCGGCTCTCCCTCGGGCCCAGGCACTTCCGGAGAGCCGACCGACGCCGCCCGGACCGGGACCCCGGATCAGAGCGCGGCCGCGGGGAGCCAGGCGGCGGATTCCGGGCAGCCCGGCAGCGCAGCTCCGGCGGCACCGGTCGACATGAGCAAGCCCGGAGCCCCTGCCACGCCTGCCCCGGACAACCCCGCCACACCGGCCGACGACGGGAATACCGGCGGAAACGAGACGCCCGCCCTTCCCGAGATCGGCGAACCCCGTGTGCTGCACCAGATTCCGTCGGCCGCCGATCGCCCGCGGACCGGATTCGGGCCCGCGCCGATCTCCCCCGACTTCGGGCCCACCCCGCCCGGCTGGGATCCACTCGGCGTGGCCCCGCTGGCCTGGGCGCTCCCCGAGCCGGGCATGCCGCCGCAGCAGACCGCCGTGCAGGCGCCCCCGCGCCGCCCGCGCTCCCGGCTGACCGCGGTCACCATCGGCCTCGCGATCCTGGCCGCCGCCGCAGCGGGTGCCGTGGCCGCCTCGGGCGTGGACTGGATGACCCCGGCCCGGATCGGGTCCGCGGCCCTCGCGGTGATCGCGCTCGGTCTGATCATCGGCGCGTTCCTGCGCCGCGGCCACGGCCTCATGGTGCTCCTCGCGCCACTGGCCGGATTCGTCATCCTGGCCTCGCTGGTGGGTCCCATCGAATTCGATCAGGGCGCGATGGGCGACCACCGGTGGGCCGCCGCAACAGCTTCCGAGCTCCTGCCCGAGTACCACGTCACCATGGGTTCGGGCACCCTCGACCTGAGCAGGCTGCAGCTGACCGAGGACCGCGACGTCGCGGTGAAGGTACGCATGGGCGATGCCCGCGTAGTGCTGCCGCCCAACCTGCGCGTCAATACGACATGCACTGTCCGCATGGGCGATTCGAACTGCCTGAGCGGAATGTCCGGCCCGGCAACGGGTCCCGTCCTGAACCTGACCGTCGATGTGCAGATGGGAAATGCGGAGGTGAACCGTGGCTGAGAACCAGAACAAGAACCGTCGTCCCTCGTTCGGACTCCTGCTGGCCGGCCTGCTGGGCCTGGGCGTGAGCGTGTGGGCCTTCGTCGGCCCCCACTTCTGGCCCGTCTCCGGCGGCCTGTCCCTGGGCTGGATCGTGGTGATCGCCGCCATTGTCGTCGGCATCGTCCTGGTTCTCACCCCGAGAAAGAACCAGGATTGACCGACCGCGCTGCCCCTTCCCCTCGCCGGGGTAGCGCACACTCCTTCTGGGAACTGCCCTTCCGAGAAGGCCGAAGGCCCCGCACCCATCCGGGTGCGGGGCCTTCGCGTGGTCACCGGGAACTCACTCCCATTCGATGGTCCCCGGCGGCTTGCTCGTCACGTCGAGCACCACGCGGTTGACCTCCGCCACCTCATTGGTGATGCGGGTGGAGATGCGCTCCAGCACCTCGTACGGCAGGCGGGTCCAGTCGGCCGTCATGGCGTCCTCGCTGGAGACCGGGCGCAGCACGATCGGGTGGCCGTAGGTGCGGCCGTCGCCCTGCACGCCGACGCTGCGGACATCGGCCAGCAGCACCACCGGGCACTGCCAGATCGACTTGTCCAGACCGGCGGCCGTAAGCTCCTCGCGCGCAATGGCATCCGCCTGGCGCAGCAGCTCCAGCCGGTCGTGGGTCACCTCGCCGATGATGCGGATGGCCAGACCCGGACCCGGGAACGGCTGGCGCGCAACGATTTCCTCCGGCAGGCCCAGCTCGCGGCCGACGGCGCGCACCTCGTCCTTGAACAGCAGCCGCAGCGGCTCGACGAGCGCGAACTCCAGATCGTCCGGCAGACCGCCGACATTGTGGTGGCTCTTGATGTTCGCGGTGCCCGCACCGCCGCCGGATTCCACGACGTCCGGGTACAGCGTGCCCTGCACCAGGAACTCGACCTTGGTCTCGCCCTGCTCGCCGACCACCTCGGAGACCGCGTCCTCGAACGACCGGATGAACTCCCGGCCGATGATCTTGCGCTTCTCCTCCGGATCGGTGATGCCCTTCAGCTCACCCAGGAACTTCTCCACCGCGTCGACGGTGACCAGCTTGGCCCCGGTCGCGGCGACGAAATCACGCTGCACCTGCTCACGCTCACCCGCGCGCAGCAGACCGTGATCGACGAACACACAGGTGAGGCGATCACCGATGGCCCGCTGCACCAGCGCCGCCGCCACCGCGGAGTCCACGCCGCCGGACAGACCGCAGATGGCGTGCCCGTCCCCGACCTGCTCACGCACCTGGGCGATCAGCGCGTCGGCGATATTGGCGGGCGTCCACGCGCCCGGAATCTCGGCGATCTCGTGCAGGAACCGGCTCAGCACCTGCTGACCGTGCGGCGAGTGCAGCACCTCCGGGTGGTACTGCACGCCCGCCAGCTTGCGCGCCCGATCCTCGAACGCGGCAACCGGTGCGCCCGCGGAGGTCGCGGTCACCTCGAACCCGGCGGGGGCATCGGTGACGGCATCGCCGTGGCTCATCCACACCGGCTGCCGGGTCGGCAGGCCACCGTGCAGGATGCCGCCGTCCACGCTCAGCTCGGTGCGCCCGTACTCGCGAGTCCCGGTGTGCGCCACAGTCCCGCCGAGCGCCTGCGCCATGGCCTGGAATCCGTAGCAGATACCGAAGACCGGCAGTTCCAGATCGAACAGCCGCGCGTCCAGCTGCGGCGCGCCCTCGGCGTACACGCTGCTCGGCCCGCCGGAGAGAATCACCGCGAGGGGGTTCTTCTCCGCGATCTCCTCCACGGTGATCGTGTGCGGAACCACCTCGGAATACACACTCGCTTCGCGCACCCGGCGCGCGATCAACTGCGCGTACTGCGCGCCGAAGTCGACGACAAGGACTGGTCGCTGGGTTTCTGCCACGGCCACAGTCTAGTGAGCGATACACATCACATTGACCACGCCTCCCCAGGCTTCGGTATCCGCTGGGCATACCTGCGGATCGGTAGGTGACAACTGATCTTGTGAGGTGCGGGTAACCACCGGGTACGTCCGAATTCGGTTCGGCACCCAACCGCCGGCACGGGTGCGCCGGCAGTCAACGGCACTGAGCCGCCCGCTGAAGTCCCGGGGAGGCGGGATGGACCTCCACCCCGGGCCGAGGTGCGCCGCGGCAGCGGCAGCGGCGGTCCGCCCGGCCCGGAAGTGGTGGCATCGGGACGGTATTCGCGTCGGGTGGGTCACCGATAGGGACTTCCGGCCCATTCCTGACGAATCTCGGCCAGTCGCCTCGGAACACGGCCGACCCGTCGCATCGAGCGTCGCGGTGAGCAGGAAAGCTCGCCGCATTGTCACCGGTGCTGGCTATCCTCTACCTCGTGCCATTCGCCCGTGCGATCGATGCCGAGATCCACTACGAGGACAGCGGGGGCGGAGGCCCGGTGGTGCTGTTGGGGCACGAATTCCTCATGGACCGAACGATGTTCGCGTCGCAACAGGCGGCGCTGACACCCGAGTTCCGGATCGTGACCTGGGATGCGCGCGGGCACGGCCGCACTCGCGACGAGGGGCTGCCGTTCACGTACTGGACCTCCGCCCGGGACGCGCTGACCGTACTGGATCAACTCGGCGCGGAACGCGCCGTGGTGGGCGGGATTTCGCAGGGCGGCTTCATCGCCCTGCGCACCGCACTGCTGGCCCCCGGCCGCGTCGCCGCCCTCGTCCTGCTCTCCAGCGAGGCGCACGAACCCACCCCGGCCGAACTCACCAACGCCCGTAGGTTCCTCGACAAATGGTATGAGGACGGGCCCCGCCCCGCCCTCGCCGAATACCTCGCCCGCTGGCTCATCGGCGACGACGACTGGTACCGCGCCGTCTGGGTGAAACGCTGGCTCGCCCGCGACCCCACTGCCACCGAGGTGGCCGCCGGCGCCCTGCTGGGCCGGGACTCGGTCCTGGACCGACTATCCGAAATCACCTGCCCCGCTTTGGTCATCCACCCCACCCGCTCCGGCATCCCCCGTTCCCACGCCCGCGAACTCGCCGACCGCCTCCCCAATGCCCACTACCTCGAAATCGAGGGCGCCCGGCAAACGGTGAACATGACCCATCCCGTGGCCGTCAACACTGCGGTCCGAGAGTTCCTCCGCGGCATACCCGCCGCTCCGCGCCTTCAGCGCGCGGCTTGGGAGCCGTAGAAACGATTGTGGACGTACCCGACGAGATATCCGGATCGGTACGAAATCAGTTGTCACCTTTGCGAACGAAACCGCCGATCCAGGACTTCGACAGCGGCCGAAGTCAACCGGTGGCGCGGACGTCGGATACAGTTCGCGCCCTTGCACATTCGGGCGAATGCACAAGGGCGCGAGGACACGGTCTCCGCTCAGGCGCGGACGTTCAAACCGACCTTTTGGAATTCCTTGAGGTCGCTGTAGCCGGTCTTCGCCATCGAACGACGCAGGCCGCCAACCAGATTCAGCGAACCGAACGGGTCGTTGGAGGGGCCGTAGAGGACCTGGTCCAGCGGGACGCGCTCCTCGTCGACGGCGTACGGCAGCACCGCGCCGCGCGGCACCGACGGGTGCGCGGCGGCCGACGGCCAGTACCAGCCGTTGCCCGGGGTCTCCCGGGCCATGGCCAGCGGCACACCCAGCATGACCGCGTCCGCGCCACAGGCGATCGCCTTGGCGATGTGGCCCGAGGTCAGCGTCTCGCCGTCGGCGATGACGTGCACGTAGCGCCCACCGGTCTCGTCCAGGTAGTCGCGACGCGCGGCCGCGGCGTCGGCGATGGCGGTGGCCATCGGCACCCCGATACCGAGCACCTCGCCCGTGGTGGTGGCGCCCTGCATGGAGCCGTAGCCGACGATGACGCCCGCCGCGCCGGTGCGCATCAGGTGCAGCGCGGTGCGGTGATCGGACACGCCGCCCGCCACCACCGGCACGTCCAGCTCGGCGATGAAGGTCTTCATGTTCAACGGCTCACCGTCGCCCACGTGCTCGGCCGAGATGATGGTGCCGTGCACCACCAGCAGGTCGATGCCCGCCTGCACCAGCGCCGGAGTCAGCGCCCGCGCGTTCTGCGGGCTCACCCGCACCGCGGTGGTGACACCGGCCGCGCGCACCTGCGCGACCGCGGCCGCCAGCAGATCGGGCTGCATCGGCGCGGCATGCAGCTCCTGCAGCAGCGCCACCGCGGCCTCGGTGCCCTCCTTCTCGCCGACCTCGGTCAGCTGCTGGATCTTGGCGGCCACATCAGCGTGCCGAGCCCACAGGCCCTCACCGTTGATGACGCCCAGACCGCCGGCCTTACCCAGCTCGATGGCGAACTCCGGCGACACCAGCGCGTCGGTGGGATGCGCCAGGAACGGGATCTCGAAGCGGTAGGCGTCCAGCTGCCAGGCCAGCGACACCTGCTTGGACGAGCGGGTCCGACGGGACGGAACGATGTCGATATCGTCCAGTTCGTAGGTGCGCCGGGCGGTCCGGCCCATACCGATCTCGACCATATCGCGCATCGTCAGTCCTCCTGTGTCTAATTTGCCCTCCGCTTCGCTCCGGGCGGGTTCGCGGCGCTGGAAGTCTCGTTCTTCCCTCCTCCGCTCCTCCGCTTCGCTCCCCCGCTCCGTCAGTCCAGAACGAGACGCGCCGCGAACCTTGTGGGCGTTGGTATTTGCCGGCTATGTCCGGCTACGAACGGGTGGTGTAGTTGGGAGCCTCGACGGTCATCGTGATGTCGTGCGGGTGCGACTCCTTCAGGCCCGCCGCCGTGATCTGCACGAACTGCGCCGCCTGCAGATCGGTGATGCTCTGCGAACCGGTGTAGCCCATGGCCGCGCGCAGACCGCCCACCAGCTGGTGGATGACCTGATCCAGCGGGCCGCGGAACGGCACCCGGCCCTCGATGCCCTCGGGCACCAGCTTCTTCTCCGAGAGCACGTCGTCCTGGAAGTAGCGGTCCTTGGAGTACGACTTGGCCTCGCCGCGACCCTGCATGGCGCCCAGCGAACCCATACCGCGGTAGCTCTTGAACTGCTTGCCGCCCACCAGGATCAGATCGCCGGGCGATTCGGCGGTACCGGCCAGCAGCGAACCGAGCATGACGGTCGAGGCGCCGGCCGCGATGGCCTTGGCGATGTCACCGGAGTACTGCACACCACCGTCGGCGATGACCGGAACACCGTGCGGCTTGCACGCCGCCACGGCCTCCAGGATCGCGGTGATCTGCGGCGCGCCGACACCGGCGACCACGCGGGTGGTGCAGATGGAGCCGGGGCCCACACCGACCTTCACCGCGTCCACGCCCGCCTCGACCAGCGCCAGGGCGCCCGCGCGGGTGGCGACATTGCCGCCGACGATCTGCACCCGGTCGCCGACCTCGGCCTTGACCTTGGAGACCATCTGCAGCACGCCCGACTGGTGACCGTGCGCGGTGTCCACCACCAGCACGTCCACGCCGACCTCGGCCAGCGTCATGGCCCGGACCCAGGCGTCCTCGCCGACACCGACCGCGGCGCCGACCAGCAGGCGGCCGTCACGGTCCTTGGTGGCGTTCGGGTACTGCTCGGTCTTGACGAAGTCCTTCACCGTGATCAGGCCGCGCAGCTTGCCGCTGCCGTCCACGATCGGGAGCTTCTCGATCTTGTGGCGGCGCAGCAGGCCCAGCGCGGCCTCGGCGGTGACGCCCTCCTGGGCGGTGATCAGCGGCGCCTTGGTCATCACCTCGGCGACCTTGCGGTCCTGATCGACCTCGAACCGCATATCGCGGTTGGTGATGATGCCGACCAGCATGCCGCGCTCGTCCACCACCGGCAGACCGGAGATGCGGAAGCGGGCGCACATGGCGTCGACCTCGGCCAGCGTGTCATCGGGGCGACAGGTCACCGGATCGGTCACCATGCCCGCCTCGGACCGCTTCACCGTCTCGGCCTGCGCGGCCTGCGCCTCCACCGACAAATTGCGGTGCAGCACACCCATACCGCCCGCGCGCGCCATGGCGATGGCCATGCGCGCCTCGGTGACGGTGTCCATGGCCGAACTCACCAGCGGGGTGCGCAGCGAGATCTCACGCGTCAGCTTGCTCGAGGTGTCGACCGAGCTCGGAATCAGATCCGAGGCCGCGGGCAACAACAGCACGTCGTCGAAGGTGAGACCGAGCATGGCGATCTTGTCGGGATCGTCGCCGCCCGTATGGGGGCGGCCAGCGTTTCGTTCGCCCGTCACGGGACTGCTCATTCGGATCGACCCCTCCTGGACCTCGGCAACATCCACCGGACCGGGCACCGGTGAATGCGTGGATGAATGGCAATGCCGGCGTTTGCTACCCGGCCTCTGGTCAACCATGGTATCGGCTCGACAATTCCATGCCGCACCCCGCCCGACCCCGCGTCAGTGGGCCTGACAGCGCCGTATCGACGGCCACAACCGCTGCGGTTTGTCGGCCGTGCCATTACTGTGTCGGCAGCCACGACGTCACTACGCCTGCCCAGGACAACCACTGTGCCTGCCCAGGACAACACCCCGCGCCACACCGAGAGCGCACTGTGCGCCGCACCACCAGCGAAGTGAGGGCAAATCCCCTTCAGCGCTGGCGCACATGGGGTGGTTCTGCGTACCGTGGGACTGTGCGTGACCATCTACCACCTGGCTTGCCGCCGGATCCGTTCGCCGGAGACCCCTCCGACCCGTCGGCCGCGCTCGATGCCATCGAGCCGGGGGAGCCGCTGGATCCTCACGAGCGCCTAGCGGTCGAAGAGGATCTCGCCGACCTCGCGGTCTACGAGGCGCTGCTGGCCCACCGCGGCATCCGCGGTCTCGTGGTCAGCTGCGAGGACTGCCGGCAGGATCACTACCACGACTGGGACATGTTGCGCGCCAACCTCCTCCAACTACTGGTGGACGGCACGGTGCGACCGCACGAGCCCGCCTACGACCCGACGCCCGAGGCCTACGTCACCTGGGACTACTGCCGCGGTTACGCGGACGCTTCCATGAACGAGGCACTGCACGGCGACGGATTCGACGGGTTCGACGTCTGATTCACCGAAAAGGGCCTGCATCCCAAGGATGCAGGCCCTTTTCGCATGTCCCGCGAAGGCCGTTCCGCCCCGCTGACGTGAAAACCCGATCGGCGCACGACGATCGGGTGAAGCGGGTGTCCTAGTGCGTCCCCGGCAGCGGAACCGGCGGCAGCAGGCCGCCGCCGGTCGGCAGGACGATCGTGGACGGAACAGGCGCGACGGGCGAGGGCTTTTCGACCGGCGGCGGCTGCAGGCCACCACCCGTCGTACCGCCACCGGTCGTACCGCCACCCGTCGTACCGCCACCGGTATTGCCTCCGCTCGGAACCACGACCGACGTCGAGTTCCCGCCACCACCGGTCGGCGGCACCACCGGCGGTTCGGATTCCTGCGGCAGGGACGGCAGGGTGGTCACCGGCGGAACGGTCGGCACCGTCGAAACTCCGCCTCCGGTGCCCGGATTCGGGCTCGGCGCGGTTTCGATCGGCCGCGAATCGATGGTCGTCGACGGGCCGCCATCCGTCTTGGTCGGCGGATTCACCGGCGGCACCGGCTGATTCGGCGTGGTCGTCACGACCGGTACCTTGGTGGTGCTGCTGGTCGGGGCGATCGCCGCCAGCGAGCTGGCCACCTCGGGCGCCTTCTGCTGCAGCACCGCGTACAGCTGCTGCCAGCGGTCGGTCAGGTTGTCCTTCTTGCCGGAGTCGTTGACCTGGGAGGCATTGTCGGCAGCACGCTCCATCAGCGGCTTGGCCTCGTCGGCCTTGCCCTGCGCGATGAGCTGTTGCGCCTGCACCAGATCACTGTCCGCCCGCGAGACAACCGTTGACTGGGCCTGTTCGCTGAACACGACCTCCTTGACCCGCCAGAGCGGATCGCCGGGACTCGCGTTGTAGGAGAACGCCGTCAGACCTCCGATGACGAGTGCCATGGCCGCCGCCGCGCCCAGGATGGGCCGGACGAGCCTGAGTCGCCCGCGATTCGACGCGCCGATTCTGGCCTGCCGTGCGCCGATCTCCTGATTGACCGCGGCGACAATGGCATCCAGGTCCGGTCCGGCCGGCAACGGCTCGGCCATGATCTCCGCGCGCCAGTCCGCCAGCAACGCAGCGAGCTGATACTCCTCCGAAGTACCCGTCTGCACGGGGCCATCGCCGGAGATGGCGTCGATCAGTGCATCGTCGCGTCGCACCGCGGCAATGTCCACCGGCCCGGTATCACCGGACGCCTCGGCGTAGGGACCGCTGTTCTGCGATCCAGGTCGCGCCTTCCAGTCGCCCCGACCGCGCTCGCCATCCCTAGCCATACATTTCACCTGCCCTCGCCACTTGAGACTTGAGTTTCGCGAGTGCCCGGTGCTGGGCGACTCGTATAGCACCCGCCGTACTGCCCACGGCGACTGCAGTTTCTTCAGCCGACAGACCCATGACCAGGCGAAGGATCAGGATTTCTCGATGCTTTTCCGGCAAGGTCGCCAGCAGAGCGTTCATCTGCCGGCTCGTTTCGGATTCGAGAGCTCGCTGCTCCGGTCCCTGGTCGGTGGATATGACATCCGGTACTTCGGCCATGGCGTCCGCCTTGTTACGGGCGGAATTTCTGTGGGCGTCTGCGACCTTGTGCGAGGCGATGCCGTAGACGAAAGCCATGAACGGCCGACCCTGATCCTGGTACCTGGGGAGGGCGGTCATGACGGCCAGACAAACCTCCTGCGCGACGTCGTCAGCGGAGAGCTGGCCACGTTCGGCCGATCCGATGCGCGCACGGCAATACCGCACCACGAGGGGGCGGATGCTCACCAGTACCTGGGAAAGGGCCGCCCGGTCGCCCTGCGCTGCGGCAGCGACGACTGCGGGATCCAACTCCTCACCCGTGTTGTTCATCGTCAGAGCTGTTCCTGGCGTTTTCGAGAGTGGCACGGCGGCGGGAGAGCCGGTGCTTCCGCCGATGGGGGCGGAACGGTCCAACAATAGCGGCTGGCGCATTCATGCCAGCCGTTACGGGGTCCTTCTCCGGGACGACTCAGGGAAGTCCCGGGGGCCACTCAGGGATGGCCGAGAAGACCGCTGGCCGAACGCAATCGCCCGCCGCGAGCGTCCAGCAACCGCGCGCACTCGGCGGCCACGATCGCGCCGTCACCTCCGGGTTCGACTCCGGAGCGGAGCATGGCGCAGGCCCAGCGCAGCGGCAGCAGCTCATGTTCGGCGCAGGCGCGATCGACTTCGGTTGCGAGAGCCCGGGATCGGTCGAGGTCACCCGCGGCGGCACTGGCGGCGGCCAGAAGTAGCCGGGATTTCACTCGATGCCGCAGCGAGGGCGAGTTTTCCGCGAGGGCGAGGGCGGCCTCGGCGTGGGCCAGGGCGGGATCGGCCGGAGCCGGGCGACCGCCGGCCGCGAGGTCCGCCGCGGGGGCGGAGATCAAACCGGAGCCGGGGGCCGACAGCGCCGTCTCGGCAGCCACCCAGTGCAGTCGGACACGCGGGCGCCACGCACTCGCGGCATCGGTCAGATGAACGTCGAGGTATTTGCGGCAACGATCCAGCAGCCGGGCGGCAAGCGCCGGGCGGAGGGTGCCGAGAGCATCGGCGGCGAGTCCGGTCAACGCATCGCAAACCGCTTCGGCGCGCCTGATTTCCGCCGGGGTCGCGGCCGGCGCGGCCAGGAGAGCAAGATCGCCGGCGACGGCGGGCAGGGCGAGGGCGGCCGCGCGGCCGTCGGCGACGGAGGCGTCGCCGTGCCAGCCGAGCTGGCGCAGCAACGAGGCCTCGGTGCTGTGGGTGAGCGACAGCAGCGCGGGGTCGGTGGTGGCGCGGCGGGCGCGGCCGAGCTCGACGCGCGCGGCGGCGTAGTGTCCGATTCCACTGAGCGAGACTGCTCGCAACCAGGATCCGGCGGCATCGGCGGCCGCGGGCAACCCGGCAGCAGCGCGTTCTGGCGTGGCGCCGAAAGCGGCGTCGGCGAGTTCGGAGTTCACTTCGAGCACAGGCACAGCCGCACTGTAACCAGTGCCGGGGCAAGTGAGGGCAGCCGCCATACCACAGGCCCCCAGCTATCGATCAGCATTCACAAGCGCCTTTGTGTTTCCACTCCGTAAATCTGTTCTCGCTATCGTCCAGCACGCCCGTAAGGAATTCGTATAGCGTTTCGCGCTATTAACCTGACGGCCGCGAATCGGCCATCTCTACCCTACTCAGCGCGAGATGTCCAATGGCTGAGATCACTCTGATCGAGACTCTTGCATAGATCGAGTGACAGGTATCGACCCTCGAAAAGCTGCTGCTACCAGGCGTTTCGACCAGTCCGATGGGCTATCACAGGTTGGTCACGGTACTGGGCAACCGATCAGTATCACCGCAGGGAGGCGGTTTTGTAAATAGCGAGGATGTTAATTCTCTTGTATGCACGTATTCGGCTTGAGTCGAATGAAGCTATTGACTCGAATTCATTGTCCGACCTAACGTACGTCATCGCCGTCGTTGGCGTCGTGTCGAATTGCGGAGCCGACGAAGTGCGATCGCCGGGCCACGGCGATGCGGCCACCTGTTTGCCACCAGCACCGCTCGACAATGCCGACGAGCTCGCACCTTGAGGAGTTCACCATGCCTATGCCGACCCACCTCCCAGGTCCGAACGCCGATGTCTGGGATTGGCAGATGCGCGGATCCTGCCGCGGCCAGGACTCCGCGGTGTTCTTCCACCCGGACGGCGAACGCGGCCGCGCCCGGGCTCAGCGCGAGCTACGCGCCAAGGAGATCTGCAAGTCCTGCCCGGTGCTGCTGCAGTGCCGGTCGCACGCGCTGAAGGTCAGCGAGCCCTACGGCATCTGGGGCGGCATGTCCGAGACCGAGCGCGAGCTACACGCCCGCCGCAACCGCCGGCGCATCGTCGCCTGACCCACCCGTTCTGCGCTCCAGGCAAACTCGCGTGACTGGTGTTCACCAGCGGTATCGCTGAGGCCGGCGACCGAGTGGGCTCGAGATTCCTCCCATCCGACAGCGATGGCGTGCCGAATGTCTAGCAAACACCCGGCACCGCTCGAGAGGGTCGGCGACGACCGGCGTCACGTCATGTCTCGAATGTCATGTATGCGACGTTCGGCGCAACTGGAAAGCCACTCTGCCACAGTCTCTTTGCCGATACCCCCACGCGAGAGGAGGTTATAGCGGCACGCTACCCTCGTGGCCGATGACACAGAACGGAGCGTTGTGACAGCGCGGCCGCCTGCCGCAGAGGGCAACTCGTTCCAGAGCTCGAGGGACGGAGGGGCGGAAACGCCCAGCGTTGACTCTGCGGTGACGGCGCGCGCAGCCGAAAGTCTGGAACTAGCCGCACTCCTCGAGCGTTGCGGGCAGTCGGATCAGCAGGCGTTCGCCGAGCTGTACGACCGCACCAGCGCGAGAGTGTTCGGGCTGGTCCTACGCGTGCTACATGATCCGGGCTATGCGGAGGAGACCACGCAGGAGGTCTATCTCCAGATCTGGCGCACGGCAGCCAACTTCGACCCGTCCAAGGGTTCGGCCGTTACCTGGTTGATGACGCTGGCCCATCGGCGCGCGGTCGACCGGGTTCGGGCCGAGCAGGCGCACGCCCTGCGCGAGGTCGCGTACGGCACCAGCACCCTCGGCAACGAATTCGACGAAGTCACCGAGGAGGTCGGGCGCCGGCTGGAACAGCAGGCGGTGCTCGCCGGCCTGGCGACGTTGACGGAGACGCAGCGGGAAGCCATCTCCCTCGCGTACTTCGGCGGACGCACGTACGCCGAGGTCGCAGCCCATCTGGGCGTGGGGTTGCCGACCGTTAAGTCCCGTATACGGGATGGATTGACACGACTCAAGAAAAGTTTGGGAGTGACGTGAGATGAAAGAAAGCCAGATCGATCTCGCGCACACTGTCGCGCTCGGATCGATCGGCGACGAAGATCAGCGCGCAGTGGCGGACCTTTTGGATACCGACGATGCTGTACTGCGCGCCGCCTTCACCCAGGAAGTGCAGCAGACCCGAGAAGCCATCATGCTGGCCGCGTCCGCGGTGGCCGTACCGCCACCGCCCGCGCTCCGCGATCGCCTTCTCGCCGCGATAGCCACAGACCAGGCACCGCCGAACACGATCCACCGCTCCCACCACGGTCTCCACCACGGAAACGGCCGCTCCCCCAGTCCGATCCACGACTGAGAGCTCATTTCCCGAAGTAAGAGGTCCAGAACCCGTCACGCCCGCGAGGCCAGTTTGCATGCCGCCAATTCAGGTCGCCTGACCGGTTTCGGCTGCATGCTTTGCCGGTAAAGACCGATTCGTATGCGACTCCTCAGCATCTTCATTCGCTCCTACCGCCGCGGCCTCGCGGGACTGGCCGCTGTCACCCTGGTCATCGGGGGCCTCTACGCCTTCACCGACTCCCATTCGGGGGATCTCCGGGACCCATCCCCCGCCATCCCGCTCCCGCCCTTCTCCGGGCCACTGGGCCCGAATTGGCTGACGCCGTCACCGACCGACCCGTACCCCGGGCCCACGCCGACGATCTCCCCGGCGCGCTGACTCCCGCGCGGATTCGAAAACCGCTGCGGGCCCGTATACCCGGACCGATACCTCGCGGCGATCGGATTCGGTTCGGGCATTGGAACTTTCATGGAACGAGGCCGGCACCGTGGACAGGGCGCGGGCGGCCCGAAAATGACAGTGGCGCAATGCAGTCCGGGCAAGACCACGGCAACCCGGGCATCACCATGGCAGTGGGCGGGACCATGGCGGTGCGGGCGTCACCATGGCGGTGCGGGGCGTGGCGCAGTCGCGCCGACGGCCGGATCGCGCCGGAGGAAGTCGGGTCGCGCGGTTGGGGTTCGGAGACGGCGAGGCCCCCGGACAGCGGGCTGTCCGGGGGCTGAGCTGACGTCAGCGGGGCTGGGTCAGTGGGCGTGGCCGTGGTGCGCGTCGGCCGGTTCGTCGACCGGCTTCTCGACGATCGCGGCCTCCGTGGTGAGCACCATGCGGGCCACCGAGGTGGCGTTCTCCACCGCGGAACGGGTGACCTTCACCGGGTCGATGACGCCCTCGGCGACCAGGTCGCCGTAGGTGAGGGTGGCGGCGTTGAAGCCGTCCTTGCCATCGGTCACCTTGGACACGACAACCGCGCCGTCGACGCCGGCATTGCTGGCGATCCAGAACAGCGGCGACAGCAGGGCCTGACGCACGACCTCGACGCCGGCCGCCTCGTCACCGGACAGCGAGTCGCGCAGGGCGTTGAGCGTGGACGCGGCCTGCACCAGGGCGGTGCCACCACCGGGGACGATGCCCTCGGCGACCGCGGCCTTGGCGGACGCGACGGCGTCCTCGACGCGGTACTTGCGCTCCTTGAGCTCGGTCTCGGTGGCCGCGCCGACCTTGATGACGGCGACGCCGCCGGCCAGCTTGGCCAGGCGCTCTTCCAGCTTCTCGCGGTCCCAGTCGGAGTCGGTGTTCTCGATCTCCTTGCGCAACTGGGCAACTCGCCCGTCGATGTCGGCCTGCGAGCCGGCACCCTCGACGATGGTGGTCTCGTCCTTGGTGACCACGACGCGGCGGGCCTTGCCCAGCACGTCCAGGCCGGCCTCACGCAGGGTGATGCCCAGGTCGGGGTTGACCACGGTGCCGCCGGTGACGATGGCCAGGTCGTCCAGGAACGCCTTGCGGCGGTCACCGAAGAACGGGGCCTTCACGGCGACGACCTTGAGGGTCTTGCGAATCGCGTTGACCACCAGGGTGGACAGCGCCTCGCCGTCGACGTCCTCGGCGACGATGACGACCGGCTTGCCCGACTCCGCGATCTTCTCCAGCAGCGGCAGCAGGTCCGGCAGGGAGCTGATCTTCTCGCGGTTCAGCAGGATCCACACGTCCTCGTAGACCGCCTGCATGGTCTCCGGGTCGGTGACGAAGTACGGGGACAGGTAGCCCTTGTCGAACTGCACGCCCTCGGTGATGGCGACCTCGGTCTGCAGACCCGAGGACTCCTCGATGGTGACGACGCCGTCCTTGCCGACCTTGGTCAGCGCCTCGGCGACCAGCGCGCCGATCTCCTCGTCCCGCGAGGACACGGTGGCGACCTGCGCGATGGCCTTCTCGCCGTTGACCGGGGTGGCGGCGGCCTGCAGGGCGGCGGTCACCGCGTCGGCGGCCTTGCTCATGCCCTTGCCCAAGGTCATCGGGTTGGCGCCTGCGGCAATGTTCTTCAGGCCGCCCTTGATGAGGGCCTGCGCCAGCACGGTGGCGGTGGTGGTGCCGTCGCCGGCGACGTCGTTGGTCTTGGTGGCGACGCTCTTGACCAGCTGCGCGCCCAGGTTCTCGAACGGGTCCTCGAGGTCGATGTCGCGGGCGATGGTCACGCCGTCGTTGGTGACCGTCGGGCCGCCGAACGCCTTGGCGAGCACCACGTGCCGGCCGCGCGGGCCCAGGGTGACCTTGACGGCGTCGGCGAGCTTGTCGACGCCGCGCTCCATCGCCCGACGAGCCTGCTCGTCGAACTCGATCTGCTTTGCCATGTACCTACTCCTGAAATGAGTTGGGTCGGAACGCACTCCGCCCCGGGCCGGTTGCTGTATTGGCAGCTGCGACTCCGGGGCGGTGTCTCTCGATGGGGTTTCAGGGGGAAGCCCCTGAGAGCCCCGAGAGTTGGAGCGTTCTTACTTGGTGACGACGGCCAGCAGGTCGCGAGCCGACAGGATCAGGTACTCCGCACCGTTGTACTTGATCTCGGTGCCGCCGTACTTGCTGTAGATGACGACGTCGCCTTCCTTGACGTCCAGCGGAATCCGCTTCTCGCCGTCCTCGTCCCAGCGACCCGGGCCCACGGCGATGACGGTGCCCTCCTGGGGCTTCTCCTTCGCCGTGTCGGGGATGACCAGGCCGGAGGCGGTCGTCGTCTCGGCCTCGTTGGCCTGGACGAGGATCTTGTCCTCGAGCGGCTTGATGTTCACGCTCGCCACGTTGAGCCCTCCACTTTCAGGGGATTCGTCGCGTCCGGGGCTGTTCCCCGGACTCACGGTTTCGGTCATGTGTGACCCCTGCGCAATCAGCCCCGTCGTCGCGGGTGCCGGGACCCCTGCTCAGTAGTCATCAGCTGGCACCTCAGCACTAACCCAGTGCCAACTAGCACTCTATACACGGGAGTGCCAGCGCTCAAGGCCGGGCACTGCTACTCGGTGCCCGGGGTTACCTGTAACCCCGCTGGACAGCACGGCAACACCGCTGGACAGCGCGACTCGCCGACACGACGGCCCGGGAATCTGAGGTCTTCCAAAGAAATCCGAAAATCTGTAACGTTCGGATAACGGATTGTGACACCATTGACGTCGGCCACGCGACGAGACCGAATCGGTCCCGCCACGTGCACCGTCGAGAGTTTCACAACTGCTTCACCCCGCTAACCGCGCGGCAACCCCTGCGCGCGGGCTCGAGAAGAGAGCTAGACCGCAAGTGATCAGTGGCAGGTCCGGATGCCCCATCGGACAAGGGCCCGCTGCGATCCGAAGCTCGGCGACGTCCGCTACCCATTGGGCGCGTCCGGAGTCCGTTCGAGATGGTCGTCTCCACCCGGACCATCCGCTCGAAGGGAGGTGAACATGCGAACATCCCTCGGCATCTCCGCCGGGAGCGAGGTGGTGTGCTCGGCGACGGTCGCCACCGCGCCCAACGGCGCCCAGAACTTCGACTACCGCGTCGTGACGGCCGATACCGCCCACTCCGACCTCGGTGATCTGGTGGCCTCCTCGATCGAATTGATGACCACCCAGATTCCGCGCGACAGCGTATATCCGGTCGGCGCCCATCCGGTCGCCCGCGGCAACGGCCACCGCGAGCCCGACTCGGCCCCGCCCGGTGACATCGCGGTCGCCTACCGGGACCGGGAGCAGGCCCAGATCATCCGCTCGGCGATCGGCCGGCAGCGGCACGGCGTCCAGCTCATCCCGGAGAGCACCGCGGCCCTGGCCTATCTGCGGCACACCGGTCTGCTGGACCGCTGGAACACGGTGGCACTCATCGACATCGGGGCCACCGGCACCACGGTCACCGTGGCCGACCACGCCGACGACACCGTGCTGCGCACCGAGCGCACCAACGCCATCAGCGGCAACGCCATCGACGAGCTGATCCTGCAGCATCTGCTGGACTGCCACCTGTCCCGCCGCGGCATCCGCCCCAACCGGGGCATCCTGCTCAACCGCAGCCGCGCCGCCAAGGAGCACCTGTCGGTGGTTCCCGCGGTCACCATCGACCACGTGGCCGGGCAGCCGCTCAAGCTGACCCGGGTGGACTTCGAGGAGATCGTCGCCGACCTGCTGCGCGAGCTGGCGGTGTTCTCCCGTGCCGTGTTCGCGCGCGCCCCGAAGTTTCCGGAGGCGGTCGCCGTGATCGGCGGCGGCGCCAATGTGCCGATCATGGTGGTGGGGCTGGAGCGCGAGCTCGACGTGCCGGTCGTCACCGTGCCGGAGCCGGAGGCCGCGATCGCGAAAGGCGCGGCGCTGGTGGCGGATTCGACCACGCCGAGCAGCACCTTCCCGGTGATCGGCCTGGGCTCGGACGCGCCGATCGGCACCTTCACCAAGCTCGCGGGCACGCTGGCGGGCGCGATCGTGGTGGTCGGACTGATCGTCGGGTACGGGGTCAAGGAATTCGTGGTGCCCGAGCCGCAGAACACCCACTACTCGCCGTCCACGACCGGCCCGCAGCAGCCGGTCCCGCAGACCACGCCGACGGGTCCTTCGGGCGGCTCCACCAGCACCACGACCCCCCAGCGCCGCACCACGGCCGCGGCTCCGACGCCCCTGACCGGTTCGGCCGGCGGCGCGCCCATCGCGCCCAGTAGCACCGCCCAGCCGCCGCTGCGCCCGGATCCCGACCTACCCCAGATCCCGTTCCCCGCGGATCTCCCCCGCCTGCTCGGGCCGCTGCTGGGCACCTCGCTGCCGCCAGCCGAGCCAGAGTCGCATATCTCGGTCACGGCCGGCACGCCCACTGATTCGGACTCCGCGAACGGCGGTGGCACGCTCCCCCGCCTCCCCGAGACTTCAGCGGCCGGCTGAGAGCCGTCGACGGTCGCGTACCCGTGCCGGCGGTTGGGTGCCGAACCGAGTTCGGACGTACCCGATGAGTTACCCCGAACGTCACGAAATCAGTTGTCGCCTCGGCATTCGCCAACCCACCCACGACCTGTTGCAGGCGGCGTTTACAGGTGGCTGGTGGAGACGGGGAGGCCGGGGTCGGTGGCGACGGTGAGTTCGGAAGGCTCTGCGCCGCCGGCGATCACGTGGGCGCCGAGGGTGGCGATCATGACGCCGTTGTCGGTGCACAGGCGCGGCTTGGGGACGCGCAGGGTGATACCGGCTGCGGTGCAGCGTTCTTCGGCCATCGAGCGGATGCGGGAGTTGGCGGTCGCACCGCCGCCCAGCACCAGGGTGTCGACGCCGGTGTCCTGGACCGCGCGCACCGCCTTCATGGTGAGCACATCCGCCACGGCCTCCTGGAAGGACGCCGCGATATCCGGGATGGGCAGCTCGCGGCCTTCCCGTTGCGCCGCTTCGACATAGCGCGCGACGGCGGTCTTCAGTCCGGAGAAGGAGAAGTCGTAGCGCGGGTCGCGGGGGCCGGTCATGCCGCGCGGGAAGGCGATGGCGCTCGGATCGCCCTCGGTGGCAATGGAATCCAGCACCGGCCCGCCCGGGTAGCCGAGGCCGAGCAGACGGGCCACCTTGTCGAAGGCCTCGCCCGCGGCGTCGTCGACCGTGCTGCCCAATTCGGTGATGGGGTGGGCGAGATCGGTAACCTGCAGCAGGTGGGTGTGCCCGCCGGACACCAGCAGCGCGACCGCCGGAGGCATGGGACCGTGTTCGAGGGTGTCCACGGCCACGTGCCCGCCCAGGTGGTTGAGCGCGTAGAACGGGATATCCCAGGCCGCCGCATAGGCTTTCGCCGCCGCGACGCCCACCAGCAGCGCGCCCGCGAGTCCGGGGCCGATGGTGACGGCGAGGGCGTCGGGCTTGCTGATGCCGGCCGTGGCCAGCGCCCGGCGCATGGCGGGCACGATGGCCTCGAGGTGTGCGCGGGAGGCGATCTCGGGCACCACGCCGCCGAATCGGGCGTGCTGGTCCACGCTGGAGGCGACCTCGTCGGCGAGCAGTTCGCAGCTGCCGTCGGGCAGTCGGCGCACGATGCCGACTCCCGTTTCGTCGCAGGAGCTTTCGATACCCATGACGATCATGACGAGACCTCGGCGTCGGTGGTGAATCCGTCCTGCGGGAAGCCGGCCATGGCGGGTCGCCGCATGGTGTACGCGTCGGCCCCGCTGGGCTGGTAGTAGTTCTTGCGCAATCCGATGATGTGGAAGCCGTGCTTCTCGTAGAGCGTGATGGCGGGCGCGTTGTCGGTGCGGACCTCGAGGAACACCGGCCCGCCGCGGCGCCCGGCCTCCACCAGCAGCGCCTCCAGCAGCAGGGTGCCGATGCCGCGCCGGTGCTCGGCGGGATCGACGCCGATGGTGTGGACCTCGGCCTCGGGATGTTCGGCGGTGCCGAGCAGCGCGATGCCCGCGTAGCCGATCATGCGGCCGTCGGCGTCGCGCGCGGTGATGTAGCGGTTGTGCGGTCCGGCCAGCTCCGACAGGAACGAAACCTCGTGCCAGGGATCGTCCTCCGGGAACAGCACCTGCTCGAGTTCGGCACAGCGGGTGACGTCGGCAGGCCGCATCGGTTCGATGCGGATGGTCATCGGCCCACCTGCGCGTAACTCTTCTCGACGGCATCGGGGCGGCGCAGGTACAGCGGCACCAGCGGCGCGGGCACGACGCCGGCCAGGATCTCGGCGGCGGCGCAGCGCACCAGACCCGCCGGGGACGGCGTCTCGACCGGCAGCACCGGCAGATCGAAATAGTCGACGTGCGAAGCGGATCCGGCGATCACGGTGGCGGCGGCCTGATCCAGATCGGCGGGCTTGCTCACCTCGGGCCCCTCGGACCGCGTCAGGATGCGGCCCCCGGCCGCGGTGCGGTAGCGCGCCCAGTACACCTCGCGGCGGCGGGCGTCGGTGACGACCAGCAGCTCGATCGGGTCGGCGCTCTCACGCAGATAGCTCTCGGTGTCGGCGGCGATGGCGTCCAGGCTGCACACCCCGTGCACCGGAACGCCCAGTGCGTCACCGAAGGCGGCCGCGGTGGCCATGCCGACGCGCAGTCCGGTGAACGGCCCGGGCCCGACACCGGCCACGACCGCGGCGATATCGGCACGGGAGCGGCCGGATTCGGCGAGGCAGGCCAGGATCTGCGGGGTCAGCACCTCGTTGTGCGCGCGAGCGTCCACGGTCACCTTGGCGGTGATCGTGGTGATCTGCGGTGCGTTCGACCCGGGTTGCGCCGGTTCCAGTTCCACCAGTCCCGCTGTGACGGCGGGGGTCGCGGTGTCGACAGCCAATATCAGCATGATTGTCTTTACGATACCGGGTGGTACAGCCCACTCGGCGTGGTGTCTGCCTGCGGGAACTTACCGGCGTATCCGGGACTTTTCCGGTCCGGTTTCAATTCGCGGCGACCCACTCCCATTCGGCGGTGCGCACATCGGACTCGGGTTCGCGGCGCAGCTGCACGCGCAGATGGCGATCGGACAGGTGTTCGGCCACGCCCAGCCCCCATTCGACCACCACCACGGCGTGGTCGAGATCGGTGTCCAGGTCGAGGGCGTCGAGTTCGTCGAGGTCGCCGCCGAGCCGGTAGGCGTCCACGTGCACGAGCGCCACCGCACCCGGGTGGGTTCCGGCGCGGTGCTGGCGGGCGATGATGAAAGTCGGTGAGCTGACCCGTCCTTCGACACCCAGCCCGGCGGCGATGCCGCGGGTGAGCGCGGTCTTGCCCGCGCCCAGCGGGCCGTCGAGGATCACCAGATCCCCGGCATGCAGTTGTTCGGCGAGCTCGCGGCCCAGCGCCTCGGTGTCCTCGACGGTGGCGAGCATGCGGTGATCGGTCACCGGTCACCGCCGACGTGGGTACGGACCACGCGGCCGCGGGGGTAGCAGACGATCTCGTAGTTGATGGTGCCGAGCGTGTCGGCCCACTCCTGGGCGTGCGGGTGACCGGACTCACCGCCGAACAGCACCGCGGTGTCACCCGCCCGGACCCCGGCTTCGTTCTCGCCCAGGTCCACCACGATCTGATCCATGCAGACCCGGCCGATCTGCGGGTAGCGGACGCCGCCCAGCGCCACCGAGAATCGGCCGCCCAGCAGGCGCGGCACGCCGTCGGCGTAGCCGGCCGGAACGAGGGCGACCGTGGTGTCGCGGTCGGCGGTCCACTCGTGGCCGTAGGACACGCCCTCCCCCGCCGCGACCCGCTTCACCCGGAGCACCCGGGCGCGGAAGGTCATGGCCGGGCGCAGGCCGAAATCGGACAGCTCCGGGATCGGTGACAGGCCGTACACGGCGATGCCGGGGCGCACCATGTCGAAGGCGAGGTCCGGACGGGTCAGTGCGGCAGCGGAATTCGCCAGGTGCACCAGTTCCGGCTGCAGGCCGTGCTCCTTGGCGGTGGCGATGAACTCCAGGAACCGTTCGCGCTGCATGTCATTGACCGGATGCTGCGGTTCGTCGGCGAGCGCGAGGTGGGAGAAGATGGCGCGGAAGCGCACTGTCTCCTCGGCCACCAGCCGCCCGAGCAGGTCGAGCACCTCGGGGAATTCGGCGGTGGGGATGCCGTTGCGGTTGAGCCCGGTGTCCACCTTGAGACTCACGGTGGCGGTCCGGCCGAGCTGCCGCGCCGCCTGCGCCACGCCCGCGAGCTGTGTGAGCGCGGAGACGCCGATTTCGATATCGGCGGCGATGGCGCTCGCGTAGTCGGTGTCGGAGGTGTTGAGCCAGCACAGGATCGGTGCGGTGATCCCCGCGGCCCGCAGCCCCACCGCCTCGGCGACCGTGGTGGTGCCGAGTTCCCGCGCGCCCGCCGCCAGGGCCGCCCGCGCCACCTCGGCCGCACCGTGGTTGTACCCGTCCGCCTTGACCACGACCATGACCGCGGCGTCTCCGGCGTGCTCGGCCAGGATTCGCACATTGTGGGCAATGGCATCCAGGTCGACGACGATCTCCACCTGTGGGTCTGGCTTATTCTCCACCTGTGGGTCTGGCTTGTTCACGCCCTCGATACTGCCATTACGACCGCGGCGATTCGGATCACACCCGAATCCCGGCGGGCTGGCCGGGCAGGGCGGCCAGGGCCGTGGCGAGCGCCTCGCGGCTTGCCGGGAGCAGCGGCAGCCGGACGGCCGGGGTGGGGATGCGGCCCTGGGCGGCCAGAACCGCCTTCACGACAACGGGATTGGGTTCGGTGAACAGGGCGGCGGCCAGCGGAGCCAGGCGGTTGCCGAGTTCGCGGCCGGATTCCAGTTCGCCCCGGCGCCAGGCGGCGATCAGGTCGGCGTAGGCGGCGGGGGCGACATTGGCGCAGGCGAGAATCGCGCCCGACGCGCCCAGGGCCAGCAGCGGGGCGGCGTACAGATCGTCGCCCGCGAGCACCGAGGTGTGGTCGGGCACCCGGGACATGAAGCCGATCGTGGTGTCGTCGATGCCGCCCGCGGTGTATTTGAAGCCCGCGACATTCGGCAGTTCGGCCAGCCGGAGCAGGGTGTCGGCGCTGAGGGACAGGGCCGTGCGGTACGGGATGTGGTAGATCAGCAGCGGCACGGGGCTGGCGGCGGCGAGGGTCCGGAAATGTTCCACCACACCGGCTTCCGACGGACGCAAGTAGTAGGGGACGACCGCGAGGGCGGCGGTGGCGCGCGGGTCGAGGGCGGCGAGGGCGCGCGCTGAGTCGAGGGTCGTGTTGGAGCCCGCACCGACGATGAGGGTGGCGGCGCGCTCGCGGCAGACGTTCGCGCAGATGTCGATGACCCGGGCCTGCTCGGCCGCGGTCAGGGTGGCGGGTTCGCCGGTGGTGCCGAGCGCGACCAGGCCCGCCGCGCCCGCGTCGAGGACCTCGTGGGCGAGCGCTTCCAGGGCGTCGGCAGCCAGGTCGCCGTCGGCGGTGAAGGGCGTGACCAGGGGCACGTACAGGCCGGTGAATGTCATGTGACCAGGGTGATCGATGCCGGGCTTCAGGTCTATTTCACGTTTCTTCGCCCGAGCATAAGATCAGCTGATGCTGGATGTCCGCCGTCTGCGCCTGCTCCGCGAGCTCGCGCACCGCAAGACCATCGCCGCGGTCGCCGAAGCCCTGACCTACACGCCCTCGGCGGTGTCCCAGCAGCTCACCGCGCTGGAACGGGAGGCCGGGGTGCCGCTGCTGGAACGCACCGGGCGCAGCGTCACCCTCACGCCGGCGGCACTGCGGCTGGTCGAGCACACCGAGACCATCCTGTCCGTGCTGGAACAGGCCACCGCCGAACTCGCCTCCGCCCGGAACGAACTCACCGGCACCCTGCGCATCGGCGCGTTCCCGACCGCCGTGCACACCATCGTCTCCCCCGCGCTGGTGTCGCTGAGCCGCGACCATCCGCGGCTGGAACTGCTTGTCACCGAACTGGATCCGGCCGCCGCCCCAGCCGCCCTGCGGGCCGAGACCCTGGATATCGCGCTGCTGCAGGAGTACGACTACGTTCCCCTCGCACCCGAACCCGGGCTCGACACCGAGCCGCTGTTCGAGGAAACCATCCACCTGGCCGCCCGCGAGCCCGGACCGCTTGCCGCACAGTCCGATTCGCCGTGGATCGCGGGCACGCCCGGCACCCTCTGCCACGAGATGACGGTCCGCGCCTGTCTCGCCGCGGGATTCACCCCGCGCATCCGCCACCACGCCGATGACTTCGGCACCGTGCTGGCGCTCGTCGCCGCGGGCCAGGGCGTAGCACTCGTCCCCGACCTGGGCGCCCGCTCGACGCCCCCGGGCGTCACCCTCACCGCATTACCGGCCCGCCGCCGCACCCACCTCGCCTACCGCCGCGGCACCGGCGCCCATCCGATCGTCACGGCCGCGCGGACTGCCCTGCGGGCCGCCGCTACCGGTACGGCTGCGTGAAGTCGTCGGGATGGACGTCGCATACGGAATGGACTTCACCGCAAGGTCTTCCATGGCCGGAGGATCAGGCGGCGAGCTCCCGGAGGGTGCCGATGGCCTCGCGGACGTGGGAGAGCAACGGGGAGGCGGAGATCGGGGCTCCCGCGGACGTGGCTGCGTGGGCGGCGAGATTCGCGGCCAGGGAGTGGGCGCGGGCCGCGGCCGCGGCGGCCCAGGACGGGTGGAGGCCGCGGGCCAGCAGAGCGCCGACGATGCCGGACAGGACGTCACCGGAACCGGCGGTGGCGGCCCACGAGCCACCCGCCTCATTGACGAAGACCGGGACGCCCGGGCCCGCGATCAGGGTGGCGCGGCCCTTCAAAAGTACTGTCACCTGCCAGGATTCGGCGAGCTTGCGCACGGCGGCGACACGGTCGGGGCCGGGTTCGGCACCGGTCAGGCGGACGAATTCGCCGGCGTGCGGCGTGAGGACGGTCGGGGCGGCACGGCCGGTGACCAGACCGGGTTCGGCGGCGAGCAGGGTGAGGCCGTCGGCGTCCACCACCACGGGCAGGTCGGTGGCCAGGATCTCGGCCAGCCGATCGCGGGCGGCGGCGTCGGTGCCCGCGCCCGGGCCGAAGACCCAGGACTGGACCCGGCCGGTCGCGGAAATGGTCTCGGCGGCAATCACTTCCGGGAAGTGGGCGAGGACCTGTTCCGCGCCGGTGCCCGCGTAGCGCACCATGCCCGAGGTGGCAGCGATCGCGCCACCCGTGCTCAGCACGGCGGCGCCCGGATAGGTGCCGCTGCCCGCGCAGACGCCGGTGACACCCTGGGTGTACTTGTCGTCCGAGGGGCCCGGGACCGGCCAGCCCGCGCCGACCGCCCGCGGTTCCAGCGCGATGAGATTCGCCTCGGGCAGTCGTAATCCGATGGGCACCAGCTCGATTCGGCCGCAGTGCGGTGCGGCGAGCGCGTGCACCGGCTTGCGAGCGCCGAAGGTGACGGTGACGTCCGCGCGGACGGCCGGACCGGTCACGGCTCCGGTATCGGGATCGACGCCGGAGGGGAGGTCGGCGGCGATGATCGGACAGCGCACGCCCGCAACCAGTTCGGCCGCCACCGGGCGTAGCGGGCCACGACCGGAGATGCCGACGATGCCGTCCACCACCAGATCCGGCGCGCCCAGCAGCTGACCGACCCGATAGGGCACGGAGGTGCCGGTGTCGACGTGTTGGAGCAGCCCGAGCCGGGGCGGATCCGTTTCCCGCAGTTCCTCGGCGGTGGCGGAGACGGCGAGAATCCGCCCGCCCGCCCGGCGCAGGGCCGCCAGGCCCGCCGGGTGGGCGCGCTCCGGTACCAGCAGGACCGCCCGCACCGCGACCCCGCGCCGCCGCAGGAACGAGCCCGCCCACAGCGCGTCGCCGCCATTGTCGCCCGACCCGACCAGCAGGGTCACCGCGCGACCGGCGACGCCCCCGGTGCGTTCACGCAGCTCCCGCGCCACCACGTCGGCGAGGCCGAAGGCGGCCCGCCGCATGGGCATTCCCTCGGGAACCCTGGTGAACAGCTCGGCCTCCGCGGCCCGGACCTCGTCGGCCGTGTAGTACCCGCGCACCGCCGGTGCGGTCATGATCGCCTCCCGGATGTGATTGCCTGCGCTTCAGGAGACTACGCCTGGGGAGCCGCGGCGCAGGTCAGCGCGGTGCCCGCGAATGGCGCGCTATCGCCGGGTACTAACCTGGCTGGCATGTCGATCCGTCGCCAGTCGTCTTCGCGTGTCCTGCTTCTCGTCGCCGTCGTGGCCGGAGCGCTGGTGGCCGGGGGCTGCTCGTCGGAAAGCTCGAAGAGCGCGGCCACCTCGACCACGCCAGCTCCGGCCGCCTCCGCGACGGCCACCTCCACCGGTCCGGCGGTTGCCGCCGCGGTGACCGTCGAGGTGAAGGACATGAAGTTCTCCCCGGCCGACATCACCGTCAAGGCCGGGGACACCGTGACCTGGAAGTTCGACGACCGCGCCCCGCACGCCGTGCAGGGCATCGGCGATGTCGCGCTCGGGATCAACAGCCCGATCATCCACAAGGGCGAGTGGAGCCACACCTTCACCACGCCCGGCACCTACCGCTACCTGTGCCCGCTGCACCCGGACATGAAGGGCACGGTCACCGTCCAGTAGCCGGCTATTCGACCGTGACGGACTTGGCCAGGTTGCGCGGCTTGTCGACGTCGTAGCCGCGGGCCTGCGCCACCTCGGCGGCGAAGATCTGCAGTGGAACCGTGGACAGCAGCGGCTGGTACAGCGTTGGGGCCGACGGGATTTCGATCAGGTGGTCGGCGAACGGGCGCACGGTGTCGTCGCCCTCCTCGGCGATCACGATGGTGCGCGCACCGCGCGCCTGGATCTCCCGGATATTGCTGAGCAGCTTGGAGTGCAGCACCGCGCGGCCCTTCGGGGAGGGCATGACCACGAAGACCGGCAGCCCGTCCTCGATGAGGGCGATCGGGCCGTGCTTGAGCTCGCCCGCCGCGAAACCCTCGGCGTGCATGTAGGCCAGTTCCTTGAGCTTCAGCGCGCCCTCCAGGGCGACCGGGTAGCCGACATGGCGGCCCAGGAACAGCACGGTCGGGACGTGCGCGAACTGGCGGGCGATCTCCCGCACCCGGTCGGCCGACTCCAGCACCTGGGCAACGAGTTTCGGCATGGACTCCAGTTCGGCGAACTCGCGCGCCACCTCGTCCGGATACTTGGTGCCCCGCGCCTGCGCCAACGCCAGGCCGACCAGATAGTTGGCGGTGATCTGGGCCAGGAACGCCTTGGTCGAGGCCACGCCGATCTCCGGGCCGGTGCGGGTGTAGAGCACGGCGTCGGACTCGCGCGGGATCTGCGCGCCATTGGTATTGCAGATGGCCAGGACTCGCGCCTTCTGCTCCTTGGCGTGACGCACGGCCTCCAGCGTGTCGGCGGTCTCGCCGGACTGCGAGATGGCGACCACCAGGGTGGAGCGGTCCAGAACCGGGTCGCGGTAACGGAATTCGCTGGCCAGCTCGACCTCCACGGGCAGCCGGGTCCAGTGCTCGATGGCGTACTTGGCCAGCAGGCCCGCGTGATACGAACTGCCGCAGGCGACCACGAAGACCTTGTCGAACTCGCGCAGCTCCTGATCGGCCAGCCGCTGCTCGTCCAGAATGATCCGGCCGCCCGCGTAGTGGCCGATGAGAGTGTCGGCGACGCCGGCGGGCTGCTCCTGGATCTCCTTGAGCATGAAGTAGTCGTGGCCGCCCTTCTCGGCGGCGGCCAGATCCCAGTCGATGGTGAACGGGCGGAACCGGACACCGTCGGTCGCGCCGGTGAAGTCGGTGACCCGGTAGCCGTCGGCGGTGATGACCACGGCCTGGTCCTGGCCGAGTTCGACTGCCTCCCGGGTGTGTTCGATGAAGGCGGTCACGTCCGACGCGATGAACATCTCGCCCTGGCCGACACCCACCACCAGCGGGGTCGAGCGGCGGGCGGCCACGATGGTGCCCGGGTGGTCGGCGTGCGAGAAGACCAGGGTGAACGCGCCCTCCAGGCGGCGCACCACCGCGAGCGCGGAGGCGACGAAATCACCGGCGGTGTCCCCGGCCGCGTAGGCGCGGGCCACCAGGTGCACCGCCACCTCGGTGTCGGTGTCGCTGCCCAGCTCGACGCCCGCCGCCTCCAGCTCGCGGCGCAGCGGGGCGAAGTTCTCGATGATGCCGTTGTGCACCACAGCGACCCGGCCCGTGCCATCGCGATGCGGGTGGGCATTGCGATCGGTCGGCGCGCCGTGCGTGGCCCAGCGGGTGTGACCCATGCCGGTCGATCCGGCGAATCGGTCCCGGCCGGTCTCGGCGAGCTCCGCCTCCAGATTGGCCAGGCGCCCGGCCTTGCGCTCCACCGCGAGGCCGCCCGCGCCGTTCAGGATCGCCACTCCCGCGGAGTCGTAACCTCGATATTCCATGCGGCGCAACGCATCGACCACCACGCCGAGCGCATCCCGGTACCCCACATACCCCACGATTCCGCACATGGCCCCCTAGCCTAATGGGGTAGCCGCGCCGGACATATCCGAGTCGATGTCCGACCGGGCGAAACGCCCCAAGCCCGCCGCCATCGGATAGGTTCTAGACCGTGTCGGCGTCTGTGAAATCGCTCCTGAGCACTCTGACCCTGCGTGGCCCGCACGAGGTGCTGCGCGGGAATCTCGGCATCGCCGGGCTGCCCGGCGTGGTGTACACGCCCGGGAAGGGACTCAACCTGCCCGCGGTGGCGTTCGGGCACGGGTGGCTGACCGGGGTCGGCAACTACCGCCGACTGCTGGAGCACCTGGCCTCCTGGGGTTATGTCGCCGCGGCGCCCGACACCGAGCGCGGACCCATCCCCTCGCACCTGAACCTCGCGACGGATCTGCTGACCACCCTCGACATCTGCGCCGGGGTGCGGCTGGGCGCGGGCAATGTCAGCGTGGATCCGAAGCGGCTGACCCTGGCCGGGCACGGCATGGGTGCGGGCGCGGCCGTCATCGCCGCCTCCCAGCGCGACGTCGCCGCCGTCGCGGCTCTGTACCCGTCCCCCACCGCGCCCTCCGCCGAGGCCCTGGCCCCCAAGATCGACGCTCCGGCCCTGATCCTGGCCGGCGCCACCGATATCGACTCGGTCAGCTCCGACGCCATCCCGCTGGCCGCCGCCTGGGGCGAGGGCGCGATCCTGCGCTCGCTCGACAAGGCCGGCCACAACGGCATGATCGAGGGCCGCCGCGCTCTGGCCGCCCTCGGCGCCGGCAAACACGAACCCAAAACCGAACGCCTCACCCGAGCCCTCCTGGTCGGCTATCTCAACTACACCGTCCTCGGCGACAAGAAGTACAAGCCCTTCGCCGACCCCGAAGCCGCCCTCCCCCACACCCAGCTCGTGGACCCCAACGCCATCGAGGAAGAGACCGAGCAGCCCCAGAAACTCCCGGTCCTCCAACTTATCCAGGCCCTCCGCAAGTAACCCGGGGCGGTCGGCGCACGCTCGGCTCGAGCGATTCTGCGGGCGGCCTCGAGCGATTCTGGGGGCGGCACAGCCGGTTCCCGCGCTGGGGCGCTCGACGCCTCCCTCGGCACTCTCCGCCAGTCTGTCCGGACTCCCCAGCGCGGGAACCGGATTCACGGGCGCGCCGAGCGACCGGGTCCCCGCTTACGGCAGCGCAGGGTGCCGGGACCGGTGCTCGCGCGGAGTCCATACAGCACCGGCCGGACGACGATTACGGCGCGAGAGGTTCGGTGGTCTCGGGTATTTCGAGACCTCCCTCCGGGATCTCCAGCGGCGTGTGCGGCTCCGCTGACCAGGGCGTGGCTTCGGCGAGTGGCGCGTCGGATCCGGGTGGACCCGTAGCTGTTGGCGGCACGGGGTTTTCGAGCAGGTGCGCGCGCCCGGGCGGCTGGTCGGTTGACACGGGCGGGGTCGGCGGCGCGCAACCGCCCGCAGTCTGGTCCGGAGTGGGATCGGGGGTGGGCGGCTGGGTGCAGCCCGGCGGCGCACCGTCCCCGGCGGTGGGTGTAGGCGGAACCTCTGGCGGCGCAGACTGATTCGGGGTGGGGTCGGGGCAGGGATTCGGTGGAGCGATCGGCGGGTCAGGAACTGGGCAGGTGCGGGGTACGCAGTCTGGACCGGGCGTTACGCCGCCATCTGTCGTGGGTGGCGCGTCCGCCTGGGTGGGTGGGGTCGGGTCCGGGTGGGCATCACTGGCGGGTGCGGTGGGGGTGTGGGCCGGGTCGCCGGTGGTGAGGACGGGGGTGCCGTTCTGATCGAAAGACAGTGTGTAGGTGTTGGTTCGGCCCGATTCATCGGTCACGGCGAGGGTCAGGTCGCCGGTGGGGGTGCGTTCGAGGACGAAATGCTTACCGGACAGGTCGAATTCGAGCGGGCCAGACGGGAGTGCTTGGTTCTCCGAGTGATCCGGCTCGGGCTTGGGATCGGTTGCTGCCTCGGGTTCACCGGGCGATGGTGACGTCCGGCCCGTGAGGGAGTCGAGCTTCTCGATGGCGGCGGAAATGCCCTGCTGGAGGCCCTTTTCGAGTTGGGTGAGAGTGTCTTTCAAAGTCCGGCCGAACTGGTCGGACCGCTGCTCGCCCAGGTCCGGGACTGCTGCGGTACCAGTGTCTGCCGAGCCCGCGGAACCGTCGGGCTCCGCACCGCTGAGGTCCGCAGCGCCGGCCGGTTGTGTCTCGGCGGCCGGTGCAGTGGAACCCGCTCGGCCAGGCAGGGATTCCGGTGGGACGGTATACGGCTGGGCTCGATCCGGAGACTGCGGCTGGGCCGGGTCGGGTGTGGTTGCCCCACCCGATGACGGCGGGTATCCAGGCGGGACGACCGGTTGCGACGGCTGGGGGTGCAATGTTGGCGGCGTTGTCGCTGGGTACGACTGCGACGCTGGAAGAGGCTGGGTCGTGGGAATACTCGGGGCCGGGTTCTCCTCGGGCCGGGGCAGCAGGGCTTGGGCAGGTTGCGGATAGGGATGGTCGATGACCTGGGCCAGGGCCGTGGCGATGGTGCGGTAGTGGGATTCGAAGGTCTCGTTGGTGGCGGCGCAGGCGGCGCTGAAGGCCGCGAGTTTGTGATCGACGTCGGCACGGAACGTTCCGGTGAGCCAGGGGTCGGTGGTGTCGAGGGCTTCGATGTCGTCCGGGGTTCTGCCGTCGATGGCGAGGCGGCCCTCGCCGTCCGGAGTGGGTTCGAGCAGGGCGAGGGTGTGTTCGGCCTTGGTGAGGACCGAGTCGCGGAGGGGGTCCAGGGCTGCGGCGATGGCGGTGGAGGCGGTGCGGATGGTATCGAGATCGTCGCGGGCCTGGCGCAGTTGGGAATTCACGATGGTGAGTGCCTCGGTGCCGGTGGCGCCGGTCCAGGCGGTCGGCAGGGTTTGCGCGATGGCCCGGTGCGACGACCAACGCGACTCCGCATCCGTGAGCGCTCTGTCCAGTTCGGTTCGGGCGGTGTCGAATTCGATGAGATCCGCGCCTCGCTGCTCGTCGTAGCGGGCATAGAGGTCGGCGAGGCCGAGCCCCTCCGGTGCGCCGAATACCTTGGTGTACAGGGGCAGAAAGTATTCCCAGTACTGGAGGCCGGGCGCACCGTAGTCGAGAATCTGGTCGACGCTCTTGCCGGTGGGGTCGAGGCTCATCGACCCACCCGCGTGAGTGCGGTGGCGTATTCACGGTCCAGGCGCGCGTATTCGGTGGCGGCGCGGTCGAATACCTCGGCGGTGGCGGAGGCCGCCGCGCCCCAGTACCGCAGGCAGGCGGCCGCGCGCTCGAAGCCCTGGTGCACGGCAATGCCCTGCGCGGAATAGTTCCGCCCGGCTTCGTCCCTGCCGATGCCGAAGGCATGTTCGCCGACCGTACGGGCATGCTGCCCCAGGGCCGCCGCATTGTCGCGCAAGGTGGTGGCCCCGTCGCGCAGGGCCGCGATGCGCACGCCGAAATCGCCGGATTCACTCATTGCTCCCCCTCGAATCCCGATGCCGTAAAAACCCCCGCCGCCCCGGCTATGTGCCGCCGAGGTGTCCTACGTCCATCCGCACCCACTCGGTGGTGCCGTCCGGATTGTGGTGGAACTCCCAGGCCGAGAAGTCCCCGCCGCTGTCCACCACGGTCACATGATCGGCGTAGCCGTCGTGATCCAGATCCGTCCACACCTGCATGGCGTGATCGGTGCTGGTGGTCACGGTGTCCAGCAGGCCGTCACCATCGAGATCCTGCGTGGGGTGCGATAACTCGACCGCGCCGAGCCCGCCGAGCTCCGTATGCGCGTCGAGATCCGGCAGCTCCAATCCGGGCAGATCACCCGATGTGACCATAATGTGCACTCCTCCGCTGTGACGTGGCTCTCATCCTGTCACTTTGCCGAGGCACCCGCATCACCCTCGATCACGAATGTGGACAACTCGCGGCCTGTGGACAACTCACTGCTTCGGGATCACGATCCACAGCGCGATGTAGATGAGGAACTGCGGCCCGGGCAGCAGGCAGGACGCCACGAACAGGGCGCGAACGAGGTTGGCGTTCCAGCCGAAGTACTGGGCGAGGCCGCCGCACACGCCGCCGATCCACTTGTCGTTGGCGGAGCGGGTCAGTCGCTTGGGGGCCGGAGTCGGAAACTGTGTCGTCATGTCTCCCACTGTGCCCAGTTCGATCTCGGCCCACATCGGTCGCGCGCCCCAATACGACCCTGAACTTTCCGAGGGCCGGAGTCAGGGTGCCACCCCGAACACGGCAGAATCGCCCTGGTGAGCACCACTCTGCATGCGCGCGGCCTGGCCGCCGGACACGGTGAGCGGATTCTGTTCTCCGACCTGGACCTGATCCTCGCCCCGGGCGACGTGATCGGGCTGGTCGGGGTGAACGGCGCCGGGAAGTCCACCCTGCTGCGCACGCTCGCCGACGGTCGCGCCCACGAGGGCGAGATCGTGCTGAGCCCGCCCGACGCCACCGTCGGCTACCTGGCCCAGGAACCCGAGCGCCTGGCCGGGGAGACCGTGCTCGAATTCCTGCGCCGCCGTACCGGTGTGGCCGCCGCCCAGCAGCTCATGGACGCCGCCGCCGAACGCCTCGCCGACGGCGGCGACGACGAGTACTCCCCCGCCCTGGAGCGCTGGCTCGCCCTCGGCGGCGCGGACCTGGAACAGCGCGCCGAGGAGGTGGCCGCCGATCTCGGCCTGGCCGAGAGCCTCCCGCACGGCCTCGACACCCCCATGACCGTGCTCTCCGGCGGTCAGGCCGCACGCGCCGGGCTGGCCTCGGTCCTGTTGTCGCGCTTCGACATCCTGCTGCTCGACGAGCCGACCAATGATCTGGATCTCGACGGCCTGGCCCGGCTCGAGCAGTTCGTGACCGGCGTCCGCGAGCCCCTCATGGTGATCAGCCACGACCGGGAGTTCCTGGCGCGCACCGTGAATCGCATCGTGGAACTGGATCTGGCCCAGCAGCAGGTCGGCGTCTACGACGGCAGTTACGAGTCCTACCTGGAGGAGCGGGCGATCGCGCGCCGGCACGCGCGCGAGGCCTACGACGAGTACGCCGACACCAGATCCGGTCTGGAAGCGCGCGCCAACATGCAGCGCAACTGGATGGAACACGGCGTCCGCAATGCCCGCCGCAAGTCGAAGGTGGACTCCGACAAGATGGGTCGCAAGGCCCGCGCGGAATCCACCGAGAAGCAGGCCGCCAAGGTCAAGCAGACTCTCAAACGCATCGAACGCCTGGACACGGTGGAGGAACCGCGCAAGGAGTGGGAGCTGCGCATGTCCATCGCCGCCGCCCCGCGCAGCGGCTCGGTGGTGGCGACCGTGTCGGGCGCCACCGTGAACCGCGGCGACTTCACCCTCGGACCGGTGACGGTCCAGGTGGATTGGGGCGACCGCATCGTGCTGACGGGCGCCAACGGTTCCGGCAAGTCCACGCTGCTGTCCCTGCTGCTCGGAAAGACGAAGCCGGACGGCGGATCCGCCGCCCTCGGCTCGGGCGTCGCGATCGGCGAGGTCGATCAGGCGCGCGGCCTGTTCCGCGGAACCGCCACCCTGGCCGACACTTTCAGCGCCCAGGTGCCCGACCGGAACGAGTCCGACGTCCGCACCCTGCTCGCCAAGTTCGGCCTGCGCGGCCCACATGTGCTGCGCCCCAACGACACTCTCTCCCCCGGCGAGCGCACCCGCGCCGCACTGGCCCTGCTCCAGGCCCGCGGCGTGAACCTGCTCGTCCTGGACGAGCCCACCAACCATCTGGACCTGCCCGCCATCGAGCAGCTGGAGCAGGCCGTCGAATCCTTCGAGGGCACAGTCCTCCTGGTCACCCACGACCGTCGCATGCTCGACAATGTCCGGGCCACCCGCCGCTGGCACATGGACGGCGGACAGCTCACCGAAACGCACTGACCCCGCGCTCCCGGCATGCGATTCGGCATGCCGGGGCGACCGGGGCTACTCAGACTGCGGCGACCAGCTTGGCGAGGTTGTCGGCCAGGTCATGCGCCTGGGTGGGGTCGGTCGCCTCCACCATGACACGGACCAGCTGTTCGGTTCCGCTGGGGCGCAACAGGATTCGGCCGGTATCGCCCAGCAGGCGCTCGGCTTCGGCGACGGCTTCCAACACCGACGGCGCGGCCGCGACCGCCGCCTTGTCGGTGACCGGGACGTTCACCAGCACCTGCGGGACGGTCTGCACGATGCTCGCCAATTCCGCCAGGCCACGGCCGGTTTCGGCCATGCGGGCCATCAGCTTCAGGCCGGTCAGGACGCCGTCGCCGGTGGTGCCGAAGCGAGGGAAGACCACGTGACCGGACTGCTCGCCGCCCAGGGTGTAGCCGCCCGCGCGCAGGTCCTCGAGGACATAGCGGTCGCCGACGGCGGTGGTGCGCATGGCGATTCCGGCCTCGCGCATGGCGATGTGCAGGCCGAGATTGCTCATGACGGTGGCGACCAGGGTGTTCTGCACCAGGTCACCGGAGTCCCGCATGGCCAGGGCGAGGATGGCCATGATGGCGTCGCCGTCGACGACCGCGCCGGTGGCGTCCACGGCCAGGCAGCGGTCGGCGTCGCCGTCGTGCGCGAGGCCGAGGTCCGCGCCGTGCTCGCGGACGGCGCGCTGGACCTGCTCCAGATGCGTGGAGCCACAGCCGTCATTGATGTTCAGGCCGTCGGGCTCGGCATTGATGGCGATGACCGTGGCGCCCGCCTCGCGGTAGGCGGTGGGCCCGACCTCGGAGGCCGCGCCGTTCGCGCAGTCCACCACGACGGTGAGCCCGCGCAGATCGCGGCCGGTGGCCTGGACCAGGTGCTCGACGTAGCGCTCGTGGGTGCCTTCCAGGCTGAAGCGGTCGTGCACGTCGTAGACGTGCCCACCGAGTCCGGGACGGCCGAGCACCCGTCCGATCGCGGCCCCGGTGGGGCGGGTGAAGGTGCCCGCGGCGATGAGCGCCTCGATGCGGTCCTCGATGGCGTCGTCCAGCTTGTGGCCACCCGCGGCGAAGATCTTGATGCCGTTGTCCGGCATGGGGTTGTGCGAGGCGGAGATCATGACGCCCAGGCAGGCGTCGTACAGGCCGGTCAGATAGGCGACGGCGGGTGTCGGCAGCACGCCGACCGACAGCACGTCCACACCGGCGGCGGTGAGGCCCGCGGTGACGGCGGCCTCCAGCATCTCGCCGCTGGCGCGCGGGTCGCGGCCGACAACGGCCAGCGCGCGCTTCTTCCCCCGACTCAGAACCTGGGCGGCGGCAGCCGAAACCTGCAGCGCCAGTTCCGGACTCAAAGACTCATTGGCGAGCCCGCGCACACCGTCGGTGCCGAACAAACGTCCCATTACCTCAACACCCCTGCTGGTTCGGTCGATACAGCACGAGAGCAGGCTTCCGGCCCTCTCCCGGACTCTCGCACTCGGCCGCGTTCCGCGGCGGAGTGTGTCCAGGAAATAAGGGGCAACAGTTGTGAAAACCGTTGCGGGGAGCCTGCTCTCGTACAGGTTGCCGTGTAGACCGTACCGTGCCCGGCCCCCGGAAGGACTGGGCACGGTAGAGCCCGACGGCGCAATATCAGCGCTTCGAGTACTGAGGCGCCTTGCGGGCCTTCTTGAGGCCGTACTTCTTACGCTCGGTGGCACGCGGGTCACGGGTCAGGAAGCCGGCACGCTTGAGGGCGGGACGGTCCTCCGGGGTGACCTCGATGAGGGCACGCGCGATGGCGAGGCGCAGGGCGCCGGCCTGACCGGACGGGCCGCCGCCGACCAGGCGGGCGTGCACGTCGAAGGTCTCGGTGCGCTCGACGGTGACCAGCGGGGACTTCACCAGCTGCTGGTGCACCTTGTTCGGGAAGTAATCCTCGATGGTGCGGCCGTTCAGCACGAAGTTGCCGGAACCCGGCACCAGGCGCACGCGGACCACGGCCTCCTTGCGGCGGCCGACGGTCTGCACCGGGCGGTCGATGACGACCGGGGCGGAGAAGGTCTCGGCGTACTCGGCCTCGGCCTCGTAACCGTCACCCTCCTCGACGACCTCCACAGCGGTGTCCTCGACGACGTAGTCGTCGTTGAATTCCTCAGGAGCGGTCACTGGGCCACCTGCTTGATCTCGAAGGGGATGGGCTGCTGGGCGGCGTGCGGGTGGTTCGGGCCCGCGTAGACCTTCAGCTTGCGAATGATCTGGTTGCCCAGCTTGTTCTTCGGGATCATGCCCTTGACGGCGCGCTCGACCAGACGGTCGGGGCGGGTGTCCAGGATCTGGCCCACGGTACGACCCTTCAGACCACCGGGGTGGCCGGAGTGGGTGTAGAGGACCTTGTCCTCACGCTTGTTGCCGGAGACGGCGACCTTGTCCGCGTTGATGATGATGACGAAATCGCCACCATCCACGTTCGGGGCGTAGGTCGGCTTGGTCTTGCCGCGCAGCAGGTTGGCAGCCTGCACGGAAAGACGGCCGAGCACTACGTCAGTGGCGTCGATGACGTACCACTTGCGGGTCACGTCACCGCCCTTGGGGCTGTACGTAGGCACAGTGCATCCCTGTCTGTCGTAGGTTTTGCCAGCCAAGCGTGAGGTCGAGCTGATTCCCGGCGGCCGGTGGAGACCCGGGGCTCGTACGACAACCGGTTACCCGGCCGTACCGCACGCCAACGAGCCACCTTACCAGCGGGGGTGGCCGTCTCCCGAATCGGTCCCGGCGGGAAGGGAACACCCGAACAAAGAGTGATCCATCTCACAGACTAAGCGGAATGAGCTCCTCCGGTACGGGCATTGTAAGGAGAACGGGAACCATCGCGACGGTTGGTCCAGCCGTCCTGCCAATGGAGGCCGCCATGGCGATCAGCACCCAGCCGACCCATTCGCGCGCAGCAGCGACGCCTCACCCGCATGCGGCCGCCATGCGCCGGATCCTGCTGACCGTGGTGACCGGCAGTCTGGTCTTCCTGATCCCCTGGATCGCGTACCTCTCGGTCAGCCTGCCCTCCGAACGGCAGGTGAGCCAGTGGGACATCGCGTGGGTGGGCTTCGATTTCGCACTGGTCGGCGCGATCGGCATGACCGCCTGGCACGCCTGGCGGCGCCGGCAGGTCTTCATTCCGTGGGCGATGATCACCGGGACGCTGCTGATCTGCGATGCCTGGTTCGACATCGTGCTCGACTGGAACAGCCCGGATCTGTGGTTCGCTCTGCTCTCCGCCGGCATCGGCGAACTGCCGCTGGCCGCGCTGCTGTTCTACGCGGCCCGGCGGCTGCTGCGACTCACCATCGAACGCGCCTGGGCGCTGACCGGTCACGCCGGACCCGCGCCCCGGGTCTCCCGGGTCGAGCTGCTGACCGCCACCAACTGGCTGCGGCTCGACGATCTCGCGGCGTACGGATCAGATGTGCAGGGGCGGGCCCGGATCGGCGCCGCGCGCGGGTCCGGGAATGGTGTAGCGCAGCGTGTCGATGCCGAAGCGTAGACAGTCCTGATCCCTGGGATCACCGACGGTGGCGATGCCCGCATGCGGGAGGCCGGACACGAACGGGGTCACGGCGCAGGATTCGTTGACCGGGTGCACGGTCCCGCCACCGACCCGAATCACGGTGTCGGCGGGCGTGGTTGACGCGACCGGGTCGGACCGCTGGTCGGAGTGCGCGCCCAGGAGTGACAACGCTGCCGCGCCGACAATGATCGGAGCGCCGAAGGGCTTGCGCATCTTGTTCCACAGCTTGCCCTTGCGCTGCTTGCGGTCGGCCTCGGAGCCGGATTCCGAATCCGACTGCCCAGCCGCATCTTCCGGCGTTTGCGGATTCGCCCCGCGCGCCCCCGTCGACATCGACCCACCGTACATCCCGCCGGACTGGCCAGGAGCGTTTCCACCGGATCCAGCAAAACTCCCGCGACCCGAACCGGACGTATCCCCCTCGGGCACATAGGGACCGACCGGGTAGCCGCCGGTGTTGTACCCACCCTGCTGCCCATAGCCGCCCGAGCCGTATCCGCCCTGACCGTACTGCCCGGCGGCACCCTGCTGCGGGGCGTACTGGCCACCCGCATTCGGCTGCGCGCCGCCCGGACCGTAGCCGCCCTGGGCGGCCGCATCGGAGCCCGGGGCATTCGCCGAACCGTAGCCCGCACCGGCCGGGTAGCCGGAAGACCCGGCGCCCGGTCCGGATTGACCGGAACCGTAGGAACCACCGGGTCCGTACTGGCCCGGAGGTTGCCCACCGGACTGGCCGTAGCCCGGCTGCCCGGCCGCCTGGCCGTAGCCGCCGGCCGGCCCGTAACCGCCGGAGCCGTACGGTCCGGCGGGCGCACCGCCCGAACCCTGTTGCGCGCCTGCACCCGAGCCCGGCCCGGCATCGGCGGCGGGCGTGCCCGGCTGACCGAATCCCTGCTGGCCCGCCCCGGCGCCGCCCTGGCCCATGACCGTGGTCAGCTGATCATCGGCCGGCGATCCGGGCGGCCGCATGAACCGGCCACCCACGCCCTCCAGCCCGGCCGGCAGCGTGCCGCGGCCGCCGGCCACCGGCTGCGGCCCGGTGCTCGGATTCTCGGTGCCACGGGGAACCCCTTGGCCCGCATCGCCACTCGGCGACTGCCCCGCCGGAGCCTCGTGCCGCCCGTGACCGCCCGCCGCCTGCGCAGTGCCGCCCGCCGCCTGCGCGGAGCCGCCCGCCGCCTGCGCGGTGAGCCGCGCGACCTCCTCGGCCGTCATCCGCTGGGTCAGGCCGCCGGGTCCGGTCGGCGTGCCCGCACCGCCGCTCTGAGATGCAGCCTCCTGCGCGGTGATTCGCCTGGTGAGTCCTGCTGCGGCGGGATCGGCGACGGCCTGTGGGCCGGTCCCCGCTGCCTGCTTCGCCTGGGCGGCGGCGGTGATGGCCGCGGCCTCCTCGGCAGTGAGGCGGACGGTCGCACCCGCCGGGTCGGCACCCGAGTGATCCGGCGCGGCGGGATCGGCCGCGGGCTGCGGGCCGGTGCCGCGCGCGGAATCCGGTCGCTGCGCACCGGATTCGGGTGCGGGCGGTGAATCCATGTGCCGGGGAATCAATTCCGGCTGGTGGGCCAGCGGCTCGGGCTGACGCTGCAGTGGCTGCCCGGCGGCCGGGCCGCCGGTGACATGACGCGGGCCCTGTTCGATCGGGCGCGCATCGGCGCCCGCCGGCTGCTGCGCGGCGGCCGCGGGCCGGTCGTAGGCCGGGTCGCCCTCGCTGTCGGCGACCAGCAGATGGGTCGCGCCCAGGACCAGGGCGTGCATCGGGTGGTCGGCGACCTGGAAGCGGTGGCCGAGATGGTTCTGAAAGGCCAGGCGCAGTGCGTCGTTGAAGCACACATTGCCGGTGAGCAGCACCGTCGAGGTGTCGGCATTGATGGCGCGGGCCGCGGCCATCACCTCGATGACCACATTGTCGGCGGCATGGGCCTCGTGCAGCGCCTCGGCGGTGATGGCGACGCTGACCGACTCGGTGGGCTGATCGTCATTGCCGTGGACGGCGACGACCAGGCATTCACGGCCGTCGGAGTAGACGCCGACCGCGCCGACCGCCGGACCGCGACCGGGTGCGCGCACCAGACCGAGCGCGCGGACATAGCCGGAGAGCGCGACCGATTCGGGCAGCGGCTCGGCGGGCACGCCGAGTTGCTCTACCAGGCGCACGAATTCGTCGACCTTGGGGTCGGGCCATTCATCGGGGAAGGGCAGCGCGAGCACATCCGGCGCACCGCCCAGGTGCTCGACGATGGACGCGAGCGGATTGTGCATGCGGGCCCGGAAGACCAGCTCGGCCGGCCAGGTCGCCCCGGCCACCACGATCTGCGGGTGCCCGATGATGTCGCGCACATCGGAGATGGCGATGCCGACGTCGGGACGCCGGTCCACGCCGGCGGTGTGCAGCCGGCCGGACGAATCCGCCAGCAGGTATGCGGGCGGTGTGTATGAGCTTTCGACCTGGACCGGGCGAATGGGCGAACCGCCGCCACCGGCGGCCACCGACACCACGTCCCAGCCGAGATGCACTGCCCCAACTCGAGCCGTCACAGTCATCAGTCTGCCTGCTCGCTTCGCAGCGCGCGCGACCGAATCCACACTTCGCACCCCCGCCTGCGCGAATGGCCGATCACGCAGCCGACTTCTTCAAGCGCAGGCGCGACCAGGTGAACAGGGCGAGCAGCACGGCGATCACGGCGAGCACGGAGACATCCAGTGCCCACGCGCCCACGGTGTGCTTCCAGAAGTGGTCCTGCTGCGCCGCCGCCGAGGCCGACAGATTGGGCAGATCGACCGTGGACGCCCCCGCGGAATAGCCCCAGCGCGAGGGGAACAGCCAGGAAAGCTGGTCCAGCACAACGCGGCCCGTCACCGGGATCATGCCGCCCGCCATCACCAGCTGCGCCATGATGATCACCACCAGCAGCGGCATCACCTGCTCGTTGGACTTGGCCAGCGCGGACAGCGCCAGACCCAGCACCACACAGGTCACCGCGGTGAGGGCGACATCGAGATAGAGCTCCGCCGGGCCATAGGGAATCACCGCGCCCTTGCTCGGCGGCTTCTTCACCGCCAGCACGATTCCGATCATCACGGCCGACTGCAGCAGTGCCGCAAGGCTGAAGACCACGACCTTCGACATCAGGTATGCGCCGGAACGCAATCCGACCGCACGTTCCCGGTAGTAGATCGCCCGCTCGCCGACCAGGTCACGCACCGTGAGTGTGGCGCCCATGAAGCAGGCGCCGAGGATGAGCACCACCAGCAGCTGCTGGGCCTCGCCATTGTTGGCGCGCACGAAACTGCCGTCGGGCGCCTGCACGAAGCCGACGGACTCGAATCCGCTCTTGCCCTGCACGACCAGGGACAGGCCGCCCAGCACGAACGGCAGGATCGCGAGGAACGCCAGATAGCCGCGGTCGGCGAAGATGAGCCGCAGCTGCCGCCGCGACAGTGTGGAGAACTGTTTGAGCGGACTGGATTTCGGCGCCTTCGCCCGTTCGACCGGTTTGACCGGCGCGGGCGGCTCCGCGAACGCCTGGCGGGAGCGGAAATTCGCGAAGGCCCCGTCCGGATCGGCGGCGACACGGCCGAAGATCTCGGCCCAGTCGCTGGTGCCCATGACGTGGCCGACGCTGCCCGGGTGCCCGCAGAAGGCGGTCTTGCCGCCGGGCGCGAGCAGCAGCACCTGATCGCACATGTCCAGACAGGCCACCGAGTGGGTGACCACGATGACGGTGCGCCCGGCATCGGCCAGTTCCCGCAGCATGGTCATGACCTGCCGGTCCAGCGCCGGGTCCAGGCCCGAGGTGGGCTCGTCCAGGATCAGCAGCGAGGGACCGGTGAGCAGCTCCATCGCCACCGAGGCGCGTTTGCGCTGACCGCCGGAGAGCCGGTCCACACGGGTGTCGGCGTGCTGGGTGAGCGAAAGTTCCTTCAGCACATCGGCGATCACCTGCTGGCGATCGGCCTTGCTGGTGTCCGGGGGCAGGCGCAGCTGAGCGGCGAAGTTGAGCGCCTGCTTGACCGTCAGCTGCCGGTGCAGCACGTCGTCCTGCGGCACCATGCCGATACGAGAGCGCAGCGCCTCGTACTCGGCGTGCAGGTTGCGGCCCTCGAAGGTGACCACGCCCGCGGACGGATGCGTCGTTCCCGCAATGAGTTTCGACAGGGTCGACTTGCCCGCGCCGGAGGGGCCGATCATCGCGGTCAGCGAGCCGCGCCCGGCCTGCATGTTCACGTCGATGAGCAGCTGCTTGTTGCCCTCGACGGTGAACGAGACGCCGTGCACGTGCAGGCCCTGCTCGGCGACCGGCCGCTGGCGATGGACCAGCGTGCCCTCCTGCACGACGAAGTCGACGTTACCGATGGTGACGATGTCACGTTCACGCAGCAGCGCCCGCTGTTCGCGGCGGCCGTTGACGAAGGTGCCGTTGGCCGAGCCCAGGTCCTCGATGGCCAGGCCCTGCCGGTCCGGCACCAGGCGGGCGTGCCGGCGCGAGGCCATCGGGTCGTTGACCACGATCTGGTTGTCGCTGGTACGGCCGATGTTCAGGCCGTCGCGCGGAATCCGGTCGGCGCGCGCGATGGCCGCGGTGGAGGCGCGGGCGCGGATCGGCGGCAGCGCGGAGGTGTCCGCCTTGGTGGTCATATTGATGTTGTCGGCGGCGACCGGAGGCGGCGTATTCACCGGCGGGCGCGGCACATTCGGCGTCGCCGAGGTGCTAGAAGGCGGAGTCTGCCGCTGCTGCAGGGGATTCGGCTGCTGGTGCTGTACCGGGTGCGGCAGTTGATGCTGCGGCCCGGACGCGGGCCGGTTCACCGGCGGCCGCTGCGCGAGATTCGGGTTGGCCTGGGCCGGGTTGGGCCAGGCCTGCTGCGGATTGGGCCGCTGCTGCACCGGCGGGCGCTGCGCGAAGGGCTGCACCGGCGGCTGCTGGGCCTGCTGCGGCTGACCCGCCTGCGGCATCGGCCGCGACGGCGGCCGGTTCGGCGGCGGCATCATGCCCGGGCGCTGCTGCTGCGGCGGCGTACCACCGCCCCGGCTGGTCTGCGGCAGCAGGTGCAGCAGCGGCCCGGTGATGGCATCGCCGAGCCGCACCTGGGTGGGCCGGTTGATGACCAGTGGCGTGGTCAGGCGGCGGGCGTCCACGAAGACGCCGTTGGTGCTGCCATTGTCGCTGAGCATCCACGACCCGGCCTCGTAGCTGAGGGTCGCGTGCACCCGGGACACCAGCGGGCTGTCGACGAACAGCATCACCTCCGGCGCCCTGCCCATGGTGATCTGCTGGGTCGCGTCGAAGACCCGTTCGGTTCCTTCATGACGCACGGTGATCTGCTGCGCCCCCGGTGAAGACATGGCTGGATAATAGGCGAAGCCCCCGGAGTCCGGCGTTGCGCTCATCGGCCGCAGGCCCGATAACGGGACAGAGATCGAATCAGCCTGCGAGGGAGTGCACGTGGCGAAACGCCAGGGGGAGGCGGTGCGCACGCGCCGGTCCGGGGGGATTCGCCGCGTGGTCGTGGTGGCGGGGGTACTGGTGCTCGCGGTCGCGCTCTTGTCCGGATGTACACGAACTGTTCACGGTCGCGCGGTTTCCATCTACGACGACCCGTTCAAAGTGGCCGGTCTGCCCACCACCAGCGGCCCCAGCGGTCCGCGCGCGGGCGCCCCGGATTCGACGCTGACCGCGCAGGATTCCGACGGCGGCCAGGTCGACCACCTGGTTCTCAACGCGCTCGACGATATCCAGACCTATTGGCAGGGCGAGTTCCCGCTGGAGTTCGGCGGCGTCTTCAGCCCGGTCGGCAAGTTCATCTCGTGGAGCGCCAAGACGCCGCGCTCGCAGGCCGGGCAGTTCTGCGGGGAGTCCAGCTACCGGCTCGTCAATGCCGCCTACTGCCGCCTGGACGGATCCGTCGGCTGGGATCGCGGGGTGCTGCTGCCCGCGGTGGCCGACGAGTTCGGGAAGATGTCGGTGGTGATGGTGCTGGCCCACGAGTACGGGCACGCGATCCAGGAGATGGCCAAGCTCGTCGGCCGCCGCACCCCGACCATCGTCAAGGAGCAGCAGGCGGACTGCTTCGCGGGGGCGTTCATCCGGAATGTGGCCGAGGGGAAGGCCAAGCACTTCACCATCAACACCTCCGACGGGTTGAACGCGGTGCTGGCCGCCACCGTCGCCTTCCGCGACGCGGACCCGGACGATCCGCAGAACGTGCACGGTTCGGCGTTCGAGCGGGTGACCGCGGTGCAGATCGGTTTCACCGACGGGCCCAAGGGCTGCAAGGCCATCGACCAGAACGAGATCGACCGCCGCCGCGGCGATCTGCCGCAGACCCTGGGCAACGACTCCGGCCACGGCCAGTCCGACGTGAACAAGGCCAACCTCCAGGAACTGGCCAAGGCCATGGCCGCCATCATGCCGATCCCGGACGAGCCCGAATACAGCTACGACTCGGCCAAACTGAACTGCCGCAACGGCGCCGACACCGTCCCGGTCACCTACTGCCCCACCACCAACCTGATCGGCACCGACGTGCCCGCGCTGCACGATCGCGGCGTCTCCAACGCCGACGACCAGGACGCCCTGCCCGCTGATGTGACCGGCGATTTCACCGCCTACATCGTCTTCATCTCGCGCTACACCCTGGCCGTGCAGCATGCCGCGGGACTTGCGCTGAAGGGGGCGAAGACCGGTCTGCGCGCGGCCTGCCTGTCGGGCGTGATCTCCGGAAAGCTGGCCGACCCCAACCGAAGCAAGTCCCAGGGCGACATCTCGCTGTCAGCGGGCGATCTCGACGAGGCGGTCTCCGGCCTGCTCTCCGACGGCCTGGCCGCCAGCGACACCGACGGCAAGACCGTCCCCAGCGGCTTCTCCCGAGTCGACGCCTTCCGCGCCGGCGTCCTCGGCACCCAGGACACCTGCTACTCCCGCTACACCTGATCGCGCCTCATCCGAAGGGCGGGGGTGCGACCGGCTCCAGCCGCAGCACCCGGTTGCCGAGCATGATTTCGGTGCCGGCGGCGAGGGTGAAGGGCTGATTCGGTTGCAGCCGAATCCAATCCCGGTAGCCCTGCGGGCGGACCCGGGTGCCGTTGGTGGAGCCGTGGTCGACGATGGTGATGTCCCAGTTCACCAGGTGGATCTCGGCGTGGACGCGGGACATGCCGCCGGAGTTGTCGTCGATTCGCAAGGGCAGCAGGCCCGCTCGCACCGGATCGGAGTGCTCGGGGTCGCGGCCGACCACGGCGTCGGCGGCCACCATGTAGGTCATGCCGTCGTCGAGCACCAGCATGCCCAGCGGCGGCCGGATCACCTCGGCGGGCTGCTGGGTCTGATCCACGGGCATGCCGCACACGGTGCAGAAGGCCGCCCGCGGATCGCTGGGATGCGCACGTGCGCACTTGAATCCGAGCACCTTCACGGTGAGCGCGGTGGCCTTGGCGGTGGCCTCCAGGCGGCGCTGCAGATCCGGGTCGGGTTTGGGCGCGGGGTTGGTGCCGTTCGCCTCCCGGGCGCCGCCCATCTCGGTCGGCGCGCGGTGCAGGTCGATGCCCTCGGTGTCCGGATCATCCTGGGCGGGTCCGGGCTCCGGGTCCAGGCTCGCCGGAATGCGATTGGAGGTACGGGTCGGAATCAGGTTGGGGTCCAGGGGAATCGCTTCCGGCTGCGGATCCCGCTCCGCATCGAACGCCGCGGTCGGCGGCGGCGGTTCCACGGCCCGCTGCCGCGCCCCGGCCGGGCGCCCGGGCCGTCGCGACACCACCTGCTCGCCCTCGAACCACACCACCGCGCCCGCCGCTGGCGCGAGACCCTCGATGAGCGAACCGATTCCGCGCCCGGGTAGCTCCGGCGGCCGGTTTCCGTCGATGAACAGGGCGGCGGCCCGCGCGGGCCGTTCGGCCACCCGGTCCACGGTGAAGGCGGCATCACTGCCGCGGTAGTACTCGACCACAAACCCGGCCAGCAGCGCCGTCACCGATCCGTGCAGGAAGATCGCCAGGCCACCGGTGTCGGCCTCGGTCAGGATGCCGAATTCGATGGGCGCGCCGGGCGAAATGCGCTCGGCCTCTTTCATCAGCCAGCGGGTGGCGTGCCGCGCGACCAGCCGGCCCGGCCCGTCCGGGGCCTGATCCGTCGCGTCCGCGACCAGCTCGCCCAGCGCCCGCGCCGCCACCACGGCCCGCGATCCGGGCGTGAGCGCCCCCGGCTCCCGATGCGCCACCAGGATGACCGCACCCGCCACCCGGCTCACCACATGGCCGCCCGCGACCACCTCGACCTGCCGATCCATCAAGGGAACCGACCCCCGAGGAGCACACGGCAGGGATTGTTCAGCACAGCACCCAGGTTACTCAGCGGCCTTTCCGAGTCGCGTAGCGGCGGTGGGAGCCCGGTATGCTCCGGCAGGTACGGCCTGCCCCACCGAATCATCCAGGAGTCCCGGCAATGGCGATGAGCCCAGGCACCATCGTCGGCGGGTATCGGATCGTCCGCGTGCTCGGATCGGGCGGTATGGGGACGGTCTACCTGGCCAAACATCCCGAACTGCCGCGCATGGACGCACTCAAGGTGCTCTCCTCCGATCTGACCACCAACGAGGAGTTCCGCGGCCGCTTCGAACGCGAGGCGAATGTGGTTGCGGGCATGGACCACCCGAATATCGTCTCGGTCCACAATCGCGGTGAGGAGGACGGCCGGCTGTGGATCGCCATGCAATATGTCGAGGGCACCGACGCCTCGGCCGAGCTCAAGCGTGATCCGGCCGCGGTGCCGCCGCTGCGCGCGCTGTCCATCGTCACCCAGATCGGCCGCGGCCTGGACTACGCGCACCGCCGCGGCCTGCTGCACCGCGACGTGAAGCCCGCCAACTTCCTGCTCTCCAGCGTCGACGGCGAGGACGAGCGCGCCCTGCTCGCCGACTTCGGCGTCGCCAAGTCCACCGAGGACACCACCGAGCTCACCCAGACCGGCAGCTTCGTGGCCACCATCGCCTACGCACCGCCGGAACAGCTGTCCGGCCGGCCGCTGGACCACCGCGCCGACATCTACAGCCTCGGCTGCTCCTTCTTCAAGCTGCTGACCGGCCGGAACCCTTATCCCGCAACGCAACCGGCGCTGGTCATGATGGGCCACCTGCACGAGCCGCCGCCGCGCGCCACCGACGTCGACCCACACCTGCCCGCGACGCTGGACGAGGTCTTCGCGCGGGTCATGGCGAAGAACCCGGCCGAGCGTTTCAACTCCTGCCGCGAGTTCACCGACGCCGCCACGGCCGCACTGGTGCCCGGCTACAACCCGGTGTCGACCACCACGTCGCCGACCTATCCGATCCAGGTCGCGCCGCCGGGCATGCTGCTATCCGGCGGCGAAACCACAGGCGGCATACCGCTTTCCGCATCCGAGCCGACCGAGACGGGGCAGGCCCCCCGCAACCGCAACCGGCTCTACATCGGGATCGGCGCGGCGGTGGTGGCGGTCGCGCTGGCCGTGGGCATTGGGATCGTGGCCACCGGCGGCGAGACAAGCTCCGCCACAACGGCTTCCAGCGTCAACCCCGCCGCAACCACCATGGTGGATCCCAATCTGGGCCCGGCGGACAAGGCGCGCAAGGACAATCCCGCCTTCGCGGGCAAGACCGTCACCATGGTCGACGTGACCGGTGCGCAGTTCAACACCAAATACAGCATCTACCTGGCCGGCACCCCGCAGGCGAAGTTCCTGGAGAGCCTCGGCTTCGTCTACAACAACGAGTACCAGCCCAAGGGCGACGAATCCTCTCCCCGCCCCTCCGATGGCTACGGGTCGCTGACCGTGCCCGACGATTCCTACATCATCGCGGTGCGCAGCGACGAAAAGGCCGGTGGCGGTGGGCTGCTCGGCCTGCCGAACGAGATCACCAGCTCGCGCGCCATCGTCGTCCCGCTCGACGATCCGGCCGCGGTGGCCGCGCTGCGCGGCTGGACCCCGGATTCCACGCAGACCCTGGTCAACAAGCTGGTTCCGGTGCTGCACAACAGAATCAAGTAGGGTTGCGACCGATAGTTCGTTTTCCGGGGGGACCATGCGCAAGCTCGCACGCGCCGTCGTGTCCGTAGTTGTCGCCGCGACGATGGCGTGCACCGCCGCACTGATCCGGAGCTCACTCAACTGGCCGATCTGGTGCAGACGCGCGCGGCCGCCCAGTACGCGCTCATGGCGAACAGCACCTGGTAGCCGTTAGGGTGTTGCCCGATTGTTTGCTGATGGAGGGGGAAGCATGCGCACGATGAGACGGGCGGCCGTGGCCGTCGCCCTGGTGTTATCGGCGGTGGTGACAGGCGCCTGCGGCTCGGGTACCGAAGCGGCCCCGGCGACGCCCGCCGAACCGGCGATCGACCTGAGCAAGCTCGACACCGGCAATCTGCCCACCCAGCCCAAGCACTACGACAAGGCGACCGATCCCGACCTGGCGCGGGCCGTGCAGGCCGAGCGGCTGGCCAACTACATTCCGCTGCCTTCCGAGGTGAATCCACAGGTCCGGTACCCGGCAGCCGCAGTGAACGGCGCCATCCGCCCGTTCATCGATTTCGGTTCAGGCGCCATGAAATTGCGCACCAACGCCAAAGCCGATGCGCTGAAGGCCGCGGCCCCGGGGTTCATTTCGGGCTTCGTCACCACCGGCGACTCCGACAAACAGAACACCCTGGCCTACGAGTACTCGAACGTCGTGCTGACGTTCACCGACGACGCCGCGGCGAGCGCCGCCGCTCGAGCCTTGGGCCAGGCCGACTTCGATGCCGTCCCGGGCAGCCAGCGCCTGCGGATCGACAAGTATCCGGACGCGTTCGTCTACCTCGACACCCAGTACAACTTCAATGCCACCGTCCGATCCTGGTATGCCACAGGCAGATTCGTCCTCTTCACCTACGTCTGGGACGACGTGATGGCCGAGACCGGGGTGAGCGATCCGGCCAAGCTCACCGCCCGGGCGCAGCTCGGCCTCGACGCCATCCCGCCCGCCCTCGCCAAGTTCCCGGTCGTTCCCCAGGACCAGCTGACCGCACAGCCCGTCGATATGGACGGAGTCCTCGGGCGCACGCTGCCGACCGTGTACGACGATCAATCCGAGCGCGGCATTCCCGGCGTCTACGATCGGCACGGCGGACTGCAGCTGTTCCCCGGCGACGACAACGCGGCGCTGTTCGACAAAGCGGGTGTCGACCGGGTGGCGTTCAACGGCGGCACCGTCTTCCGCGCCCGCGACGCCGCGGGCGCCGACGCGATCGTCGCCGCGCGCAGCGAGACCTCACGCACCTTCCGGCCTGCCGAATCTCCGGCGAACTTGCCGAATGCCCAGTGCCGCAAGTACACCGGACCCGATAAGTTCGCGACCTCCTACTACTGCTACGTCAGGCACGGTCGGTTCGCCGCCGAGGTTTCGGCGAATCAGCTCCTCGATGCCCAGCAGCGCATCTCGGCGCAGTACGCCCTGCTGGTCAACGCGGAACACTGAGGGGGAACGGAAAACCATGCTCTCGCACAAACTTCGAATGACCGCCCTGCTCACGCTGACCGTCGCCGCGGTGGCGGGGTGTGGCCCGACCGTCCAGGGCAGCGCCCGCCCCGGGGAAATCGACGTCCGCACACTGGATGTCGGCAAGTACTCCACCGATCCGCTGGAGTTGCGCTACGACTACTACCCCGACATGGCCAAGGGTTTCGAACTGGCCGAGCAGCGGCTGGCCGACCACGTGGTCGATGCGGCGGACGTCGATCCGGAATTCAAGTACAGCACCGGTATTCAGCCCTTCAAGGATTCCGACGGCGCCACCGCCGTACTGGCCAAGGTCACCGCGCCGATCCTCGACGCCGGCAAGATGATGTTCGGTGTCGCGGTGGGGCACAGCGTGAAACAGCCGGACAAGTACGGCAAGGCCCCCGACGACAGCGCGTTCACCACGGTGACGGTGATGCAATTCCCCGATGCCGCGGCGGCATCGAAGGCTGCCGCGGACTTGGAGAATGCCGATTTCGGGGTGGCGGCCGAGGTGAATCAGCACGTGGCGCTCTCGAAATACCCTGACGCCCACAGCCATTGGCGTCCCGGCGTGGCCAGCATCGGGTCGACCCTGGCGCACGGCAGCTATGTCGTGGACACCTATCTCGGGGTGAACGATCCGGACCTGTCGAAATTGACGGCCCTCGCCGAAAAGGTCTACGACGCCCAACTGCCACTGCTGGATTCGCTGCCGCCCCTGGACCGCGAGGGCGTCCTGCGACTGCCCTTCGACGCGGACGGAATGCTGCGGCGGACTCTCGCCACACAGGTCTATTTGGCACCCGACTTCGCCAACCAGGCGGTCGCCGAACCGCGTGGATTCCTGAATCGGGTGAGCGACCAGGACTTCTGGGGGCGGCTGGTCGCCGACAGCGGCATGGATCGATTCACCACCTCCGGTGCGTCCTACGACGGCGTCAGCATGCTCTTCCGCGCGCGGGACGCGCAGGCCGCCGAGCGTCTGTCCGCCGCCATTCTCGCGCACGGCTATTCCGGCGTCGCGGATGCGCCCGCCGGGGTGCCGAACGCGAAATGCGGAGAGACCAGCGACCAGAACCAGAACAGTGGCGCCAAGCGCTTTCGGTGCATGGTCAGCTACCGCCGCTACACGGGTGCGGTCGAGTCGAATCAACTTGCCGACGCCCATCAGCGGGCGGCCGCCCAGTACGCCTTGCTGGCGAACAGCACCTGGTAGTCGGTTTGGTGGCGAGCTGAGCCGGGTGGAACCGGCGGGTCGTGACCTACGTCCAATAGCACTGAGAGGTCGTCCGCCCGCGAATCGAGAGGAGACACCGTGGCCGGTGCATTCGAAGCCAGCAATGAGCTCATTCAGGCCAAGGCCCAGGAGTTCCAGCAGACCCACGACATGCTGATGCATGCCATCGCCGATCTGAAGCGCGATGAGGACGGCATGGTCGCCGGTGCGAATTGGCGGGGCGGTGCGGCCGACGCCTTCAATGCGTTCATGCAGCGGTACTACTTCCAGGCCGACAAGCTCAACGACAAGCTGGTGCACACCGCAGAGACCCTGATCAAGGTCGGCTCCAACTACGAAGAGCACGACAAGGATTACGAATCCAAGGTCAACGCGCAGATCTCCAGCCTGGACCTCCCGGCTGTCTAGCCGATTCGGCCTCCCGCTCTTTTCGGACCAGTGGCAAAGGAATTCACCATGGCAGCAGTAGACGGCCGGATCATCTCCGCCCATTTCGAGGGCGTCGCCGACGGCGCGAACTCGATCATCCGCCGCGCGGAGGTCATCCGCGACCAGCTCGAGGCCTTCCACCGCAGCGTGGAGGAGTTCGTCCAGAACAACTGGAAGGGTGACGCCAACGACGCGTTCGCCGACCTCCAGCGCACGTGGAACCAGCACGTCCTCCAGCTCAACACCACCCTCAACGGCGCGGCCACCCTGGTCCGCACCGGCAACGCCGAACTCCAGGCCAAGGACACCGCCCTGGCCGGCCTGTTCTGACCCGCCTTTGGTTTCCGGGTTGTGGGCAGGGCAGTCGGCCCGCGCCGCGGGCCGACTGCCGGGTTGTACCGTGTGGCCAAAGAACCCCATGTGACCCGGGGGTGGTTAAACAGAAACGACATT
>NZ_JBHZAF010000017.1:0-211398 GCF_042754085.1 Nocardia sp. NPDC059236 | reverse complement strand
ACCCCGAAGGGCCTTACCGCTCGACTTGCATGTGTTAAGCACGCCGCTAGCGTTCGTCCTGAGCCAGGATCAAACTCTCCGTTGAAGACTCTAGAATCACCCCGAAGGGCGAATCAGAAGTATCTCGAACCAGAGTCCGAAAACCTAGCAAAAATAGCCGGCTGGAAATTAGCCGACTTAAATGTCCGACCCTCACACGGGGGGTGAGAATCGGAACCAAATTTCAAAATTTGGCACTGACATTCATCGACACACTATTGAGTTCTCAAAGAACACACGCACAAGCAATCGATCCAAAGTTGATTGGATGTCCTGCGAGGCAACTTTTCCAGCCTAGCCGCGAGCCTCCGCAGAGTCAAGGGCCAATTTTCTGGCTGGCGTGTTCGTGTCCGGCGCTCCTCGTCCAACCTCGTATCCGCTTCCGATGATTTCCAGCCTCTGAGCTGGGCGTTTCGGTCCCGGTCGGTGTCCGTGTCGCTCTGACCTGGACTAAGTTACGCGGCGGATAACGCGAGGTCAAATCCGCTGGTCGCGGAGTCGTTTGCGCTGGTAAACGGGCTGCTGACCGGGGCGATCGGCGACCTTGGCCACTGGTTTGTGACCCAGGTCATTTCGATCTTGTTTCGGTATCGGCGATCCGGTCAGTCGGCAGCGCGGCGTACGCCGGCGAAGTTCTTCTTGCCGCGACGCAGCACCAGCCAGCGTCCGTGCAGGTAGTCGGCGTCGGACGGGGTCCACTCCGGATCGGACACCTTCTCGTTGTTCACCGCGGCGCCGCCCTCGTTGACCGCGCGGCGGGCCGCACTGCGGCCTTCGCACAGACCCGAGTCGACCAGCAGATCCACGATGGTGGAGGTTCCCGTCGCCTCGGCGACCTTGCCGTCGACCGCGGATTCGGCCAGGGCCGCCGACAGCGTCGACTCGTCGAGCTCGCGCAGATCGCCGCGGCCGAAGAGGGCCTGGCTGGCCAGCTGCACCGCATGGGTGTTCGCCTCGCCGTGCACGAGCGTGGTCATCTCGGCGGCCAGTCGCTTCTGGGCCTCACGGGCGAAGGGGCGCTCGGCGGTCGCCTTCTCGAGCTCGTCGAGTTCCTCGCGGGAGAGGAAGGTGAACCAGCGCAGGTAGCGGACCACGTCGGCGTCGGCGGTGTTCACGAAGTACTGGTACCAGGCGTAGGGGCTGGTCATCTCCGGGTCCAGCCAGAGGCTGCCGCCGCCGGTGGACTTGCCGAACTTCTTGCCGTCGGCCGAGGTCACCAGCGGGACGGTGAGGGCGTGCACGTGCTCGCCGTCGACCCGGCGGTTGAGCTCCACGCCCGCGATGATGTTGCCCCACTGGTCGGAACCGCCGACCTGCAGCGTGCAGCCGTATTCGCGGCGCAGCTGCAGGAAGTCGTTGGCCTGCAACAGCATGTAGCTGAACTCGGTGTAGGACATGCCGTCCGACTCCAGCCGGCGCTTGACGGTGTCGCGGGCCAGCATGACGTTCACCGAGAAGTGCTTGCCGATGTCCCGCAGGAACGAGACCGTGCTCAGCGACCCGGTCCAGTCCATGTTGTTGGCGATGATCGCCGCGTTCGGGCCGTCCAGATCCACGAAGCGCTGGAGCTGGGAGCGGATGCGGCCGGCCCATTCGGCGACGGTGTCGGTGGAGTTCATGGTGCGCTCGCCGACGTCGCGGGGGTCACCGATGAGGCCGGTCGCGCCACCGGCCAGCACGATCGGGCGGTGGCCGGCGCGCTGGAAGCGCTTGAGCGCAAGCAGGGGAACCAGGTGTCCGGCGTGCAGGCTGGCCGCGGTCGGGTCGAACCCGGCATAGAGGGTGATCGGGGCCTTGGCCGCGGCCGCACGCAGGGCGTCCAGGTCGGTGGACTGCGCGATCAACCCGCGCCAGGTCAGTTCATCGATGATGTCGCCGCTCACGGTCCCTATCTTTCCATTCCGCCTCTCCGCGACTTTTTCGCCCGGCCTTGGTGCCGTCGCCAGTACTGCATGCGGCCACCGGTGGAGAGCCAAGACAATTTTGGCCGTCCCCGACGAGTTACCCCGGTCGCAACGAAATCAGTTGTCGCGTGACATACGAGGAAACCCGTCGCCGAGTCTCGTCGGCGACGGGCAGGGGTCGAGCGATTGTTCGGGTCACTTCACCAGGTTGGTGAAGGTGGAGAAGGAGGCGCGGCGCTCGTAGGCGATCCAGGCGAAGACGCCGACCAGGACGAGCGGGAAGACCGCCAGGGCCGGGGAGCCGAGGACGAAGGCCTGGGTGGCGGCGGCGCACACCATGGTGATGGACAGGCCCGCGGCGGCGGGACCGTTCAGGCGGGCGACCAGCAGGCCGATGCCGCCGGATACCTCGACCAGTCCGGTGAAGTAGCGGAACCAGTCGCCCCAGCCGATCTGGTGGAAGACGCGGACGGCGTCGGCCTGGCCCGCGAACTTCGGCAGGCCGGAGGCGACGATGAAGAACAGGCCGAGCACGATCTGCAGGGTCCACAGCACGCGGTTGCGGAGCTTGCTCGGGGTGGCGGTGATGGCGACGGTCGGGGTGGCGGCGATGGCGGTCATGTCGAATGTCCTTCCGGGGCTTGTCGGTTCGGTGTCGAACTCGCTTGCTCACTAGGACGGGGGCCGTCGCGGAAACTCATCGCCGCTCGGGAGAATTTTTTTGGCTATGGCTCGAAGGCGGCCCTGAGCGCGGTCAGGTGGACACGGCTGGCGGTCGCGGCGGCCTCGGGATCGCGCGCGCGGATGGCGTCGTAGAGGTGCTCGTGCGCGTCGTGGTCGGTGGCCGGATCGCGCATGGGGCGGATGCGGAGCATGTCGATCATGGCGTGGCGCGAGCGCGGGACAAAGGCATTGAACAGCTCGAGCAGGATGTCGTTGTGGGCGGCGGCCACGACCGTGCGGTGGAAGGCGGTGTCGGCGTCGACCAATCCCTCGACGGAATCGCCGCTTTCGGCGCGGGCGGCCAGGGCGCGGAGCATGGCGCGCAGGTCGGCGGGGGTGCGGCGGCGGGCGGCCAGGGCGGCGCCCTCGGCCTCGATGGCGATGCGGGCCTCGATGACGGTGACGATGTCCGAGCGGCGCAGCACCGTGTCCCAGTCCTCGGCGACATCGAGGGCGGTGACGAAAACTCCAGCGCCCTGGCGGCTTTCGAGCACGCCCTTACCCGCGAGTTCACGAATGGCCTCGCGGAGCGTCGAGCGGCCGACGCCGAGCTGGGCGGCGAGCGTGGTCTCGCCGGGGAGGCGGTGGCCCAGCTGCCACTCCCCCGCGCGAATTCGCGAGAGCAGGACCTCGGCGGCCTGGGCGGCGAGCGGATGCCTCTGTACCTGCGCCACTATTGCTCGGCCTCTCTACTTGTCTGAGGAGTGAATCCCCTCTAGTCTAGTCCACATGGTTCTGGGTGCCCTGCTTCTCCTTCACCGCCGCGGCGGGGTCTGACCGACCGGCACCCCGCTAGCGGGCTCGCTGTGCTGCGCCGGTCACCTCCTCCGACGCGAAAGCGAATCTCCCGTGAGCACTCCCCCGAGCTGGAATCGTCAGCAGCCGTCCGTCATGCCCTCGCATCGGTATCGCGATGTGTACCAACGGGTTTCGGTGCCGCTGACCGAACGTTCCTGGCCCGCCAACCGGATCACGACCGCACCGCTGTGGGTGCCGGTGGATCTGCGCGACGGCAATCAGGCCCTGGCCGAGCCGATGGATCCCGACCGCAAGCGGCGGTTCTTCGAACTGCTGGTGGCCATGGGCTACAAGGAGATCGAGGTCGGCTATCCGAGCGCCTCGCAGACCGACTTCGATTTCGTGCGGTTGATCGGGGCCGAGCGGCTGGCTCCCGAGGACGTCACCATCGTCGTCTTCACCCCCGCGCGCCGGGATCTGATCGAGCGGACCGTGGAATCGGTGCGCGGCATTCCCAACGATGTAGTCATCCACATGTACACCGCCACCGCGCCTACCTGGCGGAATGTGGTGCTGGGCAAGACCCGTGACGAGCTGGCCGAGCTGATCACGGCCGGCGGGCGCGATGTGCTGGAACTGGCCGGGGACGTGCCGAATGTCCGGTTCCAGTTCTCGCCCGAGGTGTTCATGCTGACCGAACCGGATTTCGTGCTGGAGGTCTGCGACCGCATGACGACCCTGTGGGACGCCACGCCCCAGCGGCCGGTGACGCTGAACCTGCCCGCGACGGTCGAGGTGGCGACGCCGAATGTATACGCCGATCAGATCGAGTACATGCACCGGAATCTGGCGCGGCGCGACAGCGTGATCCTGTCGGTGCATCCGCACAATGACCGCGGCACCGGGATCGCGTGCGCGGAGTTGGCGGTGCTGGCCGGGGCGCAGCGGGTCGAGGGGTGCGTGTTCGGCAACGGGGAGCGCACGGGCAATGTCGATCTGGCGACGCTGGCATTGAATCTGCATGCGCAGGGCGTGGATCCGATGATCGACTTCTCCGATATCGACCAGGTGCGGCGGACCGTGGAGTACTGCACGCGGCTGCCGGTGCACGAACGCCATCCCTACGCCGGTGATCTGGTGTACACGGCGTATTCGGGGACGCATCAGGACGCGATCAAGAAGGGGTTCGCCGAGCATCGCGAGCGGGCGGCCCGGCTGCGGCGGCCCGAACGTGAAATCGCCTGGGAGGTACCGTATCTGCCCATCGATCCCGCCGATGTCGGCCGCTCCTACGACGCGGTGATCCGGGTCAATTCGCAGTCCGGCAAGGGCGGGATCGCGTACCTGCTGGAGACCGAGTACGGCCTGGAGTTGCCGCGCCGCCTGCAGATCGACTTCGCCCGCCACGTGCAGCACCACACCGACCGGACCGGGACCGAGGTGTCGGCGCGGACGCTGTGGGAGCTGTTCACCGCGACCTACGCGGGGGGCCCGGCCGATTCGGGCATCCCCGCCGATGCGACGGTCGAGGACGCCATCGGTCTGCTGGGCCGGCGTGGGTTCTCGGTCGAGGTGTTGTCGGTAACGCATCAGAGCGTGGACCGCGCCGGAGTCGATCCGGCCGTCGCCTACCTGGAGTACCGGACGGACGGTGGCGTGGCCTGGGCCTTCGGTACCGGTGAAACCTCCGCCCGCGCCACGGTTTCCGCAGTGCTGGCGGCCGGGGAGCGAGCCGCCCGGGCGGTACCGCTGGGCGTGTAGCCGGAGCTACCCGATGATGTCGCCGAGGACGGTCCCGGTGCCGGGGCCGTCCAGGCGGCGTTCGAGTTCGGCCACCCGGTGTTCGAGTTCGGTAATGCGCTGGCGGAGTTCGGCTTCGGCCGAGGGCACGCCGGTCGGGCCGGGGCTCGCGGCCATGCGGGCGTCGATCCGGTCGCGGAGGTCGTCGGCCGTGGCGCCCTCGCTGATGAGGACCTGGGAGGCCACGCCGGAGCCCTCGGCGACCAGGGCCAGCAGCAGGTGTTCGGGGCCGATGTGGTTGTGCTGCAGGCGCATTGCCTCGCGCAGCGACATCTCCAGCACCTTCTTCGAGCGGGGTGTGAAGGGAATGTGCCCGGCGTGGGCACCGTTCTCCTGGACGCCGACCGCCTGGTTCACCCGTTCGCGGAGGCCGGACAGGTCCAGGCCCACGTCCGCGAGGGCCTGCCCCGCGATCGGATCACCGCCGTGCAGGATGCCGAGCAGCAGGTGTTCGGTCCCTATCCAGTCGTGCCCGAGCAGGCGGGCCTCCTCCTGGGCCAGCACGATGGCGCGGCGGGCAGTGTCGGTGAACCGTTCGAACATGGGCTATTCCACCTAGGGTGAGCGGTCGATTCGTCCACCGTAGTCCTCCGGTCCGCCCGCCGATACGAACTCCGGTGCGCCGCATCCCGCCCGGCGCGCGGACCGATCCGGACTAGGCGGAACGATCCAGCTTGGGAGCGCGCGGGCTGCGACGGTAGGTCGACACCGCCGGGGAATCCGGCAGCCACAGGCGCCACGGACGGTCGGCGGCCAGGCTCACCCCGACCCGGGGACCGGCGGATACGGCAGCGGGATCGGTGATCTCGGGGCCGAGTTCCAAGCGAATCGGCGCGTCCGGGTCGAAGAGGTGAGTTCCGTAGTCGTCCAGGCGAATTCCGAGGGCGCTGCCGACATTGCCGGGGCCACGCGCCAGATCGGCGTCGGTTTTGGCGGCGGGGCGGCGGGTGCGGGCGAGATCGTGGCCCGCGATGATCTCCCCGGCCCGGACGAGGACGGCACTGGCGACGCCGTCGGAACCGCTGGTGACGTTCACGCAGGTGTGCATGCCGTAGCTGAAGTAGACGTACAGCACGCCGGGCGGGCCGAACATGACCGCGTTGCGTGGGGTGCGGCCGCGGCCGGAGTGGGCGGCCGGGTCGGGCCACGGGCCGGCGGGGTCGCTCCCGTAGGCCTCGGCCTCGACGATGCGCAGGCCCACCGGCCCGGACCAGAGCGTGCTGCCGAGCAGGCGCCGCGCGGCGCACAGTGGTTCGACGGCAAGCTCTTCGGCACTCACGCCGACCTATTGTTCCGCACGGCCGTCCCGCCCGGAGTGCCGGGACGGCCGTGCGGGGCCGGTTACCGCGTGGCCGGAGCCGGAGCGGTGCTCAGAGCCAGGCTGCGACGCCGCCGTGGTGCGAGCAGGTGCCGCTGCGGTGCTGGCTGAAGCTGTAGGTGCCGTCCTTGCAGCGGGCGGTAGCCCCGTCCGGGACCGTGGGAGACTCCTCCGGGCGCGGCACGCAGGCGCCGCTCACGTTCTCGTATTCGCTGGCAGCGCAGGCGGTGTGGAGCACCGGCGCGGCGACCGCGGGACCGGCGAGCGCGCTGCTCGCACCGATGAAGGCCGCGGCGGCCCAGGGCAGAATGTGTCGCGCCACACGGCGCTTGGTATAGCCGATCATTACGAATTCCCTTGCAGAGTAGCGGTGTCGAAACGGGAGCGGATGCCCCCGACGAGCGCCGAACAGTACGGGACCGCTATCGCCGCGACGCCGGATTCCTGTCGACCGACCGATTCGGCGACCTATTCGGCGCCACCCTGTTGCTGAATACCGGCCAGTTTGTCCGGATTCACCTGGAAGCGAATGTTTTCGATGTGACCATCGCGAATGTCGTAGGTCAGAGCACCCACACGGTAGTCGCCGATCATGGCCAGCACGCCGAGTTCGCCATTGATGTAGGCGGATTCGAGGCGGATGCCCGCGCTGATCGGTTTGGCCATGGCGCCGAGCATCCAGCGAGCCACATGGTCGGGACCGTAGAGCGGGCGGCGGGCGGCGGTGACCTTGCCGCCACCGTCGTTCCACAGCGTCACGTCGGGGGCCAGCAGTTCCATGAGCGCGTTGACATCTCCGCCCTGGGCCGCGGCCATGAACTTCTCGGTGACCTCCGAGCGGATCGAGACGTCGGTGTCGAAGCGCGGGCGGCGCGAGTGCACGTGGGAGCGGGCGCGATGCGAGATCTGGCGGACGGTGGCCTCGGGGCGGTCCAGGAAACCGGCGATCTCGGCATGCGAATAGCCGAAGACCTCGCGCAGCACGAAGACCGCGCGCTCGACCGGGCTCAGGGTTTCGAGGACGACCAGCATGGCGGTCGACACGGTGTCGGCCATCTCGGTCTCCTCTGCGGCGTCGGCCGTGCTGGTGAGCAGGGGTTCGGGCAGCCACGGCCCGACATAGGTCTCGCGGGTGGCGCGCGCCGAGGTGAGGCGGTTGAGCGCCAGATTGGTGACGGTGCGGACCAGATAGGACTTGGGGTGGGTGACCGTGTCCCGGTCCACCTCGTGCCATTTGATCCAGGCGTCCTGCAGGATGTCCTCGGCGTCGGTGACGGTGCCGAGCATCTGGTACGCGGTGCCGAACAGCAGCCGGCGGTGGGCGACGAAGGGATCGATCGAATCGTCCTGCCGGGCAGCGGGTACGGGCTGGTCGGGCGTGTGGTCCTGCATGGGACTCATACCTACCGGGTCTTGTGAAATGAATCCATCGGCGGGCCGGGATATCGCATCGATATCCCGGCTACCTGGGCGGACGCGAACCGGAGAGACGTTCGGGTCGTTTCGATGATCTCAGCATGCGATCGCGCGGGTGGCGCGGCCGCCGTTGGCGAACTGCACCTGCATGTTCATGTGCTTGCTCATCTTGTACACCGGCACCGGGCTACCGCTGACCTGCTCCTTGTAGGCGACGGCGGCGCGGCCCTTCAGGTACCAGCGGCGCGGGGTGTCGTCGGCCTTGGTGAACTGGATGACCGCGTCCTTGCGGCCCAGGCTCACCGGCTGGTGGATGTAGCCGAAACGGAAGGGCTTCACGGTCTTTCCGCGCAGCCGGCGGGCCAGGCTGTCGGCGGCGTAGGCGGCGGTGGGCATCCCGCTCTGGCAGGTGCCGTGCAGCACGCCGAAGGGCATGCGCACCGCGGCGGCGTCGCCGATGGGCAGGATCTCCGGGTGCGAGACCGAGCGCAGGGTGGTGTCGGTGACGATCAATCCGCGCTCGTCCACGGCGATTCCGGCCTGGGCGGCCAGCGGCGACACCTTCACGCCCGCGGTCCACAGGGTCAGGTCCGAGGCGATCAGGTCGCCGGTGGTCAGGCGCACGGCATCGGGCAGCACCTTGGTGACCTGCACACCGACCTTGCGGACGATGCCGAGCCGGTCCAGGGCGCGGTTCAGGTGCCCGCGGGCCTTGTCGCCCATCATGTGGCCGGGTTCCTGGGCGCTGATCAGGGTGACGGTCAGGCCCGGGTGCGATTCGGCGATCTCGGTGGCCGCCTCGATACCGGTCAGACCGCCGCCGACCACGGTGACAGTGCCTGCGGCAGCGGCGATTTCGGTGAGCCGGTGCGAGCAGCGGCGGGCCTGGCGCGGATCGTTGAGGGTCCAGGCGTGGTGGTCGGCGCCGGGCACGATCGAGGTGTCGGTGGTGCTGCCGAGGGCGTAGATCAGGGTGTCGTAGGGCAGATCGGTGGCGTCGTCGAGGGTGACGACGCGGGCCTCGGCGTCGATGGCGACGGCGGCCGCGCGGTGGAAGACCACGCCCGAACCGGCCAGCAGCGCGGGGATGCGGTGCTCGGCCAGTTCCTGCCCGGCGGCGATCTGGTGCATGCGCAGCCGCTCGGTGAAGCGCTCCGAGGGGTTCACCAGTGTGATGTGGGCGTCCAGCTTGCGGGTGCGGCGGGCCAGGCGGATGGCGGCCAGCATGCCGGTGTAGCCGGCGCCGAGGACGACGATTCGGTGAGTGTTGGTGGTGGCGTTCATGGTCGGCTCCGTGGGGCTCGTTCCTGCTGGGTCGGGCATGAGACAGGACAGCCCCGCGGAACGTGACAACCCACCATTGTGAACTGGGTCACAGCGGAACATTCGGGCCCGGTCGCCGGTTGGCAGAGGGGTGGCCGGACCATCCGGCCTGCGGAAACAGCGTCGGAGTGTGAGGTGTGATGGCCGTACAGGTCGAGATCTGGACCGATATCAACTGCCCGTTCTGCTATCTGGGCAAGCGGCGTTTCGAGGAGGCGCTGGAGGCGTTCCCGCATCGGGATGCCGTGTCGGTGGTGCACCGGTCCTTCGAGCTGGACCCGACGTTGCCCCGGGATCACAGCGACGCGGTGGTGCCGCACATCGCGGAGAAGTACGGCATCAGCGAGGCGCAGGCCGCCGCCAATGAGCGCGGCATCGGGGCGCAGGCCGAGGCGGTCGGGCTGCCCTATCTGACCTCGGGACGGGACTTCGGCAACAGCTTCGACATGCATCGGCTGCTGCACTTCGCGCTCGAGAAGGGCAAGCAGGAGCAGCTGCTGGATGCCTTGTACGCGGCCAACTTCGCCGAGGAGGAGCCGCTTTTCGGAGATACCGAACGGCTGGTTCGGGTCGCGGTGTCGGCCGGATTCGACGAGGCCGCCGTACGCGAGGTGCTCGCGGCCCCCGAGGCCTACGCCGATGCGGTGCGTGCCGACGAGGCCGAGGCCGCCCAGCTGGGCGCGCGTGGCGTGCCGTTCTTCGTGCTCGACCGCAAGTACGGGGTGTCGGGCGCGCAGCCGTCGGAGGTGTTCGCGCAGGCGCTGGAACGGGCCTGGAGCGATCACGCGCCGGAGCTCGAGATCGTCGCGGACGGCGAGGCCTGCGGTCCCGACGGTTGCGCGCTGCCGCAACGGGATTGAGCGCGGCTAGCGATCGCCGTCGCGAATGATCCGGTGCCCGAACCCCGAGATGTCCTGCAGGTACGCGCTGCGCTCCCCGGATCGGAGTCGGAGCAGGTCGTCGGCGATCACGAAGCCGTAGGCGACCAGCATCAGGACCACGAGCTGTCCCCATGCCACCCAGGCGATCCCGATCGGAGCGGTGGCCAGGACGGCGATCGCGGCGATGAATCGCAGGCCCGGGTGGGGAAGACCGAGGGCCAGCCGGAACAGGCACTGGCCCAGGAGGAACAGGGCCACGCCACCCGAAAGCGCCAGTGCTGCGGCCGTACTGGCGGGCTGGTTGCCGTGCGCGATGGTCATGGAGATGCCGGCCGCGGTCAGGATGATGCCGAGCACCAGCACGAACAGTGAATAGCCGTAGGCGAGTACGGCGGCGCGGACGCGCGCGTCGCCCCGCAGTGCCCGCAGCCGGTGCTCGCCGCGCTCGTCGTCGAAGCCGAAATAGGCCCACCACAGCACATATCCGAGGGTGAGGCCGAGGCCCGCGGTCGCGACCAGGCCGACGGTGAGGTCCATACCGGTCAGGTTCGCGCCGATGGCCACCACCGATTCGCCCAGCGCGATGATCACGACCAGACCGTGGCGTTCGCAGAAATGGCTGGGGCGGATGATGAATCCCTCGGTGCGGGCCAGGTACGGCGAGACCACCTGCACCGCGACCGCGATCATCCACAGCACGGCGCGCACCCAGCCCTCGGCGATGCCGCCCGCCAGCACCAGCGCCGCGGACACGGCATTGAGCGGCGCGAGACGCAGGATCGCGGAGCTCGCCCCCCGGCTGCCCGACCTCGCGAACATGACGCTGTGCACCGTGTTGATCACGAAGTACCCGAGCCCGAAGGCCAGCCCGGAACCCTGGAACGCACTCGGAATCGCGAGGGCGATGACGAAGAAACCGAACATGCCGATGAGCAGGAAGGTGCGGCGCGACGAATTGCTCGGGGCGACCTCATTGGTGAGGAAGACATACCCGCCGTACATCCACCAGATGATGGCGAACATGAGCGCCACATGCCCCAGCTCGGACCACCCGGGATGGTGGGTGAAGGCGTGGGCGAGCTGGGTGATGGTGAAGACGAAGACGAGGTCGAAGAACAGTTCCAGGGTCGAGGCCCGGACCTGTCCGCCTTCCGCTTCGACCTCGCCGGCTGGGCCGGACATATCGCTGGTCACGTCCAGAGCGTAGAGCCGCCCGGCTCCGGCCGCCGCCTGCGCCCGGCCGCCCTCCCGACGATCCCGCGCTCGGTGCGCTCAGCGCCGCGCCGGCCAGGCGATCGGCCGCCCCGATACCGTGACCGCGGCGAACCCGCGGAGCTCGGCGGGTGCGGGGTTCATGGTTCGACGGTAGGTCCGCAGGGGCGTTGGAGCCGGTCAGCGGTGGTGACGAAACTGTGACGGCGACTGCGGGAATGGCTCGGACCAGGTGATTCGCGGTTCGACGCCGCCTAGGGTGGGGAGATGCGGATTCTGGTGGCGGATGACGATCCCGTGGTGCGCGAGGTGGTGCGGCGGTATCTGGAGCGGGACGGGCTCGAGGTGGTCGAGACCGCGGACGGGCCTGCGACCGCAGCCGTGCTGGCCCGGAACGAGATCGACCTGGCGGTGCTGGATGTGATGATGCCGGCGCCGGATGGGATCGATCTGACGCGGGCTGTGCGGGCGGGGGCGCATCCGGAGACGCCGATCATTCTGCTGACCGCGCTCGGCGAGGAGGACGATCGGGTGGTCGGGTTGCAGGCGGGGGCGGACGACTACGTGACCAAGCCGTTCAGTCCGCGCGAGCTGGCGCTGCGGGTGGCATCGGTGCTGCGGCGCGCGCATCCGCAGCCGGTGGCCGACGAGGTGCTGCGCGGGGACGGGGTGGAGTTGAACCGGGCGGCGCGGACCGTGGTGGCGGGTGGAACGCCGGTCGAATTGACCGCGCGCGAATTCGATCTGCTGGCCTTCCTGCTGGCGCACCAGCGGCGCGTCTTCAGCCGGCAGGAATTGCTCGCCGAGGTGTGGGGCTGGAACTTCGGCGATCTGTCCACGGTCACCGTGCACGTGAAGCGGTTGCGCGCCAAACTGGGCGCCGCCCATCGGATCGAGACGGTGTGGGGTCGCGGATATGCCTGGGGCCGCGCCGATCTCGGTACCGATCCGGGAACCGAGGAGGTGTCCGGTGCCGACTGATACGCCCGGGCTGATCGGGTACGCGCTGGCCGGCACGCTGCCGGTGGTGGTGATCGGCGCACTGTTGCTGCGCTACACCCGCAATCGCGCGATGACCACGAGCATGGCCGTACTGGTGCTGATTCCGACGCTGGCCACGCTGTGCGGGGTGGTGGCGGTGAGCGGGCTCATGTTCGGGGCCGAATTCGAGCGCACGGCAGTGGTATTGGCCGTCGTCACCGCCGTCACGGTACCCGCGGCGATTCTGCTCGGCTGCGAGCAGGCCCGCGCCACGGTGTGGGAGCGCGAGATGCTCGAGCAGGAGCGCGCGGCGGAACGGTCGCGGCGCGAGCTGGTGGCCTGGGTCAGCCACGACCTGCGCACCCCGCTGGCGGGGATTCGCGCCATGGGCGAGGCGCTGCAGGACGGGGTGGTGTCGCGTCCCGAGGATGTGCAGCGGTACGCGGACCAGATTGTGCGCGAGACGAATCGGCTCTCCGCGATGGTGGACGACCTGTTCGAGATGTCGAAGATCAATTCGGGGGCGCTGCGGCTGCAGATGGAGCCGGTCGATCTGCGCGAGCTCATCGACGAGGTGCTGGCGGCCAACCGGCCGACGGCGGACCGCGCCCGGATCACCCTGGCCGCAACGCAACCCGAGGACAAGATCGTGGTGGCGGGCAGCGATCGGGCGCTGGGCCGGGTACTGACCAACCTGGTCGCCAATGCCATCGCGCACACCCCGCCCGGCGGGCGCATCGATATCTCGGCGGGCGCCGACGACGGGCACGCCTGGACCCGGGTCGACGACACCGGGCCCGGCATCTCCGAGGCCGATCTGCCGCGCATCTTCGAGGTCGCGTACCGCGGCAGCTCCGCCCGCTCCCCCGGCGCGGCCGAACTCGGCAGCAGCAGCGGCATGGGATTGGCTATTGCCGCCGGGCTGGTGGCGGCACACCACGGGGACATCACCGCGCAGAATCGTTCCGACGGTGCGCGATTCGAGGTCCGGCTGCCACTGCTGACCACCGCCGGGCGGTGAACAGCAGGTAGGCGGCCACCCCCGCCCAGACCACGGCGAGCGCGACCAGCAGGCCGACCGTGTAGTCACGGTTGAGGATGGTGGCGTTGCCGGGGACCGCGCCCTCACGGCCGAACACCGGGACGGCAATGAGGATCAGGGCCAGGCTGATGAACGCGCCCACGGCGTAGGCGGGCCACCAGCGGGCGGGGAGCACGAGGCGGCCGAGCGCGCCGGCGAGGGCCGCGGCCGGGCCGAAGACCAGGTTCTCGGCGAGGACGACGCCGATGAACCAGATCGCGACCGAGTGCAGGTCCGGGGTGCTCATCTTCAACAGCAGTTCGACGCCGTACGCGGCCAGGCCGATGCCCAGCGCGCCCAGCAGGATTCGGGTGATCGTCACGGCAGTTCCTCGATCGATTTCAGCCATTTGGTCTGCAGGACGCCCGGGCGGCTGGGTGCGATGAGGCGGCAGGGGTAACCGTGGTCGAGGGCCAGGTCTTCGCCATCGAGGCGCAGGGCGATCAGCGTGGCGGCATCCACCACGTGGGTGCGGGGCAGGACGGACGAACCGTAGATGCCGGTCGTCTCCAGGGACACGAAACGCACGTCGCCACCCCCGTATTCGCCCACCCGGGCCAGTAGGTCGCGCAGGCGGACACCGGACCAGTGGCCCTGCGCGCTCCAGCCCTCGACGCAGGCGATGGGCAGTCCGCTGTCGGTCTGCGGCAGGGCCTCCAGGTCGGCGCGGGAGAAACTGTGTTCGCGGCCACCGACTTTCACCGTCAGCGCGTACTGCGGTGAGCGGGCGGTCTCGATGACTCCGGCCGCTGTGGCGGTCCGGTTGATCGGAACACCTTGCGGGCCTTCGCCACTGCGTGGCGCTAGCAGGGAGACCCAGCGCAGGAACGGGATCGACTGCCCTGCCACCGCCAGGCCCGCCACGACCGTGCCCAGCCCGGCCGCGACGAGCACCGCGCGCCGCGAAACACCCGGCTGCGCGCGTTCCGATTCTCCGGTCTGGTCGGCAGCCGGGACAGGATTCTCGATCGGCCGCGAAAGCGCTTGCCGCACAACGGGAAGCTTGACCGCCAGATGCACCAGGACCGCACCGAAGGCCACGTACGCCATGGCGTGATGCGTGGTGGTGAAGAAGAACTTCCACGGGTAGAACTGCGCGGTATTGAACAGCCCGGTCACGATCTCGAACAGCACCGCGCCGATCAGCACTGCCACCGACAGCCGCTCCAGCGCGCCCGGAAGTCCCCGCCGCAAAGACGGTTTGATGAAGAACCGCGGATACACCGACCAGAACTTCACCAGCAGCAGCGGGATCATCATGACCCCGGCCGTCACGTGCGTGCCCTGCGTGAGCCGGTACAGCCACACCGGATGCGCGGGCCACCAGAACCAGTCCGGCGGATGCTGGATCAGGTGGCTGATCAGGCCGGTCACGAACAGGATGGTGAGGCCGACGCCGAGGGCAATGCCCGTCCGCGCGGCCACGGCCGTGGAGCGGGCGGGACTCAGCCGATCGGAAAGCGCGACCGGTAGCAACAGTTGGAGCGGCCCGGCCCCTTCTCCGCCGGGTTGGACCGGCCCGCCGGGCAGTGCGGGTTTATCGGGTGGTGCGGTGGGTTCTGACATGGCGTCCGCGGCGGGGCCGGGTCGGGCGGCCGCCGCGGGCTCCTTTCCAAGCTCGAATCTCAGAGTGGGGCGGGGGTTTTCGCGGTCACCAGGTCGGCGACGGCGCATTTGAAGCGGCCGCGGGACACGGCCGCCACGGAGACGGCGTCGGCATAGCTGTCCACATCGGTGAGGGTGGGGAGGGAGTGGACTCGGAATCCACTGTGGCGCAGGGCTGTTGCGGTGAGCTCGCCGGTGCGGGCGGTCGACATGGGGATGTCGGTGAGCAGCTGCGCCGGGCGCGGCTCGGGGAGACCGAGGGCCCACCAGCCGCCGTCCGCCGCGGGGCCGAGGACCGTATCGCCGGTGGCCACCAGGCGCGCCGCCGAGCGGTTCAGCAGGTCGGCGTCGACCTGCGGGGTGTCCATGCCGATCTGCAGCACCGGGACACCGAACTCGGCGGCATCGACGTGGGCGTTGGCAAGGCGTTCGCCGAAGCTGTCGCCGCGCTGCGGCACCACGGTCACCTCGCGCAGGGCGGCGGCCAGTTCGACCGAACGCTCGGCGCGGTCGAGGTCGCCGGTCCAGGCGACGACGCTGTGCCGGATGCCGCTCCCGCGCACCGCGTCCAGCGTGTCGAGCAGGGCGCAGGCCGCCAGGTAGGCGGCGTCCACCGGCGAGAACGGCGGTGTGAGACGGGTTTTGGCGAACCCGGGGATGGGCGATTTGGCCACCACGAGCATGGTGGCGGGGACATCGGTCGGGTTCATCGCACGCTCCAGAAGTCTCGGGCGGCACGCGCGGTGCCGAGCCAGGAACCGGAGACCTTGGACTCGCCGTGAGTCCGCGGCCGATAGGTGATGTCGCGCTCCAGCACCAGCCAGCCCGCGCGGGCCGCACCGGTGAGCAGGGCGAGTGGATAGCCGGAGCGGGCGTGCAGGTGGCCGAGCGCCTGCAGGCGTTCGCGGCGGGCCACCCGCATGGCGGCGATATCGTGCACCGGCAGGCCGTAGCGGCGCCGCAACCGGAAGGCGAAGGCCCAGTTGCCGATTCGCGCATGCAGGGGTTGCGCACCGGGTACCGCCGCGCGGCGGCGGCCGACCACCATGTCGACGCCGGGACCGAATTCGGCCACCAGCCGCGGAAGTTCGCCCGGATCGAGGGAGCCGTCGCCGTCCAGGACGGCGACCAGTTCAGTGCGGGCGGCGTCGACGCCGGCGTGCACGGCGCTGCCGTAGCCGGGGGTCGATTCGGTCACCACGGTCGCTCCGGCGGCACGCGCGACCTCGGCGGTGCCGTCGGTGGAGCCGTTGTCCACCACGATCACCCGATAGCCCACCGGAATTGCTGACAGTACGCCGGGAAGCGCTTCCGCTTCGTCCCGGCAGGGGATCACCACCGTGACCCCGGGTACGGAGTCCAACTCGGTCATGGCCTCGACCGTACGGCCAATCGGGGTTTTCCGACCCCGGGACACGCATGACGAAAGTATGACAAGAGCAGGAGAAATGGCGATCCGGACAGTTCCGGCGGGTTTCGGAGCCTAGGGTTTCCGGCATGGCGAACGCTTCCGCGACCCGGGTCGCGCGCTACGTCTCCACCCGTGTCGACGGCTATTGCGCGCTCGCGGCTCTCCTCTTGGTCTTTGCCGCCTTTATGTTTCCGCGAATCGAGGGCAAACCCTGGCGGGACCGGCTCTACGCCGAGGCCGCGCCGATCTTCGGTGGCTGGCTGCCGCATCTGGGGTGGGGCACGGTGCCGGCCGTCGCCCTCGCCGCGGCCGTGGTGCGCTTCGGCCCCGATCTGGCACGGCGGCTGTCGTGGGGACGACTGCTGGTGGCGGCGTGGGCGACGGCGGCGGCGTGGGCGTTCGCGCTGGCCATGGTGGACGGTTGGCAGCGCGGCTTCGCCGGGCGGCTCACCACCCGCGACGAGTACCTGCACGAGGTCGGCGGAGTGCACGACATCGGGGCCATGCTGCGCGGATTCTCCGGGCGCATCCTGGATTTCCAGCCCGATTCGTGGACCACCCACGTGTCCGGGCATCCGCCGGGCGCGCTGCTGGTGTTCGTGCTGCTGGACCGGATCGGATTGGGCGGCGGAGCCTGGGCGGGACTGCTGTGCGTACTGGTCGGGACCAGTGCCGCGGCGGCGGTGCCGTTCGCCATCCGGGCGCTGGGATCCGAGCATCGGGCCCGGGCCGCAACACCTTTCCTCGCGCTCATGCCCGCGGTCATCTGGATCGCGGTCTCCGCGGACGGGCTCTTCGCCGGGGTGGGCGCCTGGTCGGTGGCATTGCTGGCGTTGGCGACCCGGCTGGAGCGCGGCTGGGTCCTGCTCGCGCTGGCGTCCGGAGTGCTGTTCGGGTTCACCCTCTTCCTGAATTACGGCCTGGCGCTCATGGTGATTCCGGCCGCGGCGGTGCTGCTGGCCCGGTCGCTGCGGCCCGCGCTGCCGGCGCTCGCGGGTGCGCTGGCGGTGGTGGCAGTCTTCGCGGCGGCGGGGTTCTGGTGGCTCACCGGCTATCACCTCGTGGTGCAGCGCTACTACCAGGGCATTGCCAGCGAGCGGCCCTACTCGTACTGGGTCTGGGGCAATCTCGCGGCGACGGTGTGCGCGGTGGGGCTGGCCACCGCCGCCGCGGGCAGCCGGGTGCTGGTCGAGTTGGACATCCTGCCGGTGCAGCCGTGGCGGAACTGGCTCTCGCGCTGGCGCTCCCACGTCGATCCGGCGGCGCTACTGGCTGCCGCCGGGATCACCGCCATCCTCATCGCGGACATCAGCGGGCTGAGCAAGGCCGAGACCGAACGCATCTGGCTGCCGTTCGATGTGTGGGCACTGTCGGCGACCGCGCTGCTCCCCCGCCACAGCACGCGCTTCTGGCTCGCCGCGCAGGCCGCGGGGGCGCTGCTCGTCAACCACCTGATCCTGACGAATTGGTAATCGCCGCAGCCGAATTCACCGCCAGGTGGGGGCCCCGTTCCCGGCGGCGGAGCGCAACGGCGCGGTCGCGAATTCGGCGAGCCCCAGACTCGGGGTGACGGCGGCGACGAAACCCAGTGAGCGGCGGGCGCGCTCGGGACTCGCCACGATGTGGCGGACGTCGCCGGCGCGGTATTCGCCGGTCACCACGGGCTGCTTGCCGCCGCAGGCGCGGGCCAGGGTGGCCGCCACCTCGCCGATGGTGATCGGGGTACCCGAGGCGATATTGAGCGGGGTGAACGCGCCCAGCGGGTGTTCGAGGGCGGCGACATTGGCCTCCGCGATATCGCGGACGTGAATGAAATCGCGGGCCTGCGTGCCGTCTTCGAACACGCGCGGGGACTCACCCGCCTCGAGTGCGGAGCGGAAGATGGCAGCGACCCCGGAATACGGTGTGTCCCTGGGCATATCAGGTCCGTACACATTGTGGTACCGCAGTGCGGTGACGGTCCCGCCGGTGGCCGCGGCCCAGGCGATGGCGTAGTGCTCCTGGGCCACCTTGGAGGCGGCGTAGAGGCTGCGCGGACGCAGGGGCGCGTCCTCGTCGATGGGCGTCCAGGTGAGGGGACGGCCGTCGGGGCCGCGGTAGTCGAATCGGCCGTTGTCGAGATCGGTGCGGGTACGCGGGGCCGGCTCGGCGGGCACGCCCGCCGAATCGACGTAGCGGCCCTCGCCGTAGACCACCATCGAGGAGGCCAGCACCAGGTGGCGGCAGTGGGCGCGGTGCATGGCCGCGAGCAGCACGGCGGTACCGAGGTCGTTGTGGCTGGCGTAGGCCGGAGCGTCCTGGGCGCTGACGCCCGCGCCGACCACGGCGGCCTGATGACAGACGACATCGATGCCGTGCAGGAGATCGCCGAGGGCGTCCGGGTCGCGCACGTCCACCCGGGCGATGCCGGGCGGGGGCACGGCGGCGGATCCGTGGGCGGCGGCGAGCATGAAGTCGGCCGCGACGACCTCGTGTCCGGCGGCCAGTGCCGCGCGGTGGATGTGCGAGCCGATGAATCCGGCTGCGCCGGTCAGAAGTACACGCATGCGGCGATTCTGGATGGACCGCCGCCGGAATGCGCACGGACTGGCCGACCTCGCGTGATTCGTCACGATTTGGTCAGCGGAATCGGTCAGATATGACCAGATCGCCACGCCGGAAAACGACACGCAGCGGGGTCTTGCCCTGGGCCCGGGATGAGCGCACAATTCATCACGTAGTGAATTCAACACTCGATGAATTGAGGGTGACCGTGACGGCACCAGCGACGACAACCGACGCCATCGCCATCGAGCACCTGGAAGTGCGACGCGGCGGGCAGCAGGTTCTGCAGAACATCTCCCTGACCGTTCCCCGGGGCAGCATCACCGGACTGCTGGGGCCGTCGGGGTGCGGGAAGACGACGCTCATGCGCAGCATCGTCGGGACGCAGATCATCGAATCCGGCTCGGTGTCCGTGCTCGGCGAGGAGGCCGGATCGCGCGGGCTGCGGCGGCGGGTCGGGTACGTGACCCAGGAGCCGAGCATCTACGACGACCTCACCGTGGCCAACAATGTCGCGTATTTCGGTGCGCTGTACGGGGCTTCGTCCGCAGATGTCGAAACGGCGCTGGCCGCCGTGGGTTTGAGCAGTCATGCGGGGCATCACGGCAACGAGCTGTCCGGCGGGCAGCGCACCCGCGTGTCCCTGGCCTGCGCGCTGGTGGCCGATCCGGAGCTGCTGGTGCTCGACGAGCCGACGGTCGGCCTGGACCCGGTACTGCGCGCCGACCTGTGGGAGCAGTTCCAGGCGCTCGCGAAACAGGGCCGGACACTGCTGGTTTCGAGCCACGTCATGGACGAGGCCGAGCACTGCGACCGGTTGCTGCTCATGCGCGAGGGTCGGCTGCTGGCGCAGCTCACGCCCGCCGAATTGCGGTCCGACACCGGCGAATCCAGTTTGGAGAACGCCTTCCTCAAGCTGATCCGGATGGGAGAAGAGCTGTGACCGCGACCCTTTCACGCCCGGCGGGCCCACGGCCACTGGGTTGTTACACCGCCACTACCGTGCGCATCCTGCGGCAGCTGCGCGCCGATCACCGCACCGTCGCCATGATCGTGCTGGTGCCCGCGCTGCTCATGACGCTGCTGTATTTCGTGTACAAGAACTATCCGACCATGCCGGGCGCGCCGCGGCTGTTCGACCGGGTCGGCATCACCATGCTCGGCATCCTGCCCTTCGTGGTCATGTTCCTCATCACCGCCATCGCCATGCAGCGCGAACGGGTTTCGGGCACGCTGGAACGGTTGATGACCACACCGCTGTCCAAGATGGACCTGCTGGCCGGGTACGGGACCGCGTTCTCCATCGCGGCCGCGGTGCAGGCGGCGGTGGCCTGCCTGGTGGCGTTCTGGCTGCTGGGGCTGAACGCGGCGGGCAGCCCGGGGCTGGTGGTGCTGATCGCGGTGGTCGACGCGGTGCTCGGGGTCGCGCTGGGCCTGCTGGCAAGCGCGTTCGCGCGCACCGAGTTTCAGGCCGTACAGTTCATGCCCGTGATCGTGCTGCCGCAATTCTTCCTGTGCGGCCTGCTGGTGCCGCGCGGGCAGCTGCCGAGCTGGCTGGAGGCGATCAGCAATGTGCTGCCGCTCAGCTACGCCGTCGACGCGCTGGAGCAGGTGTCCACGCACACCGGGGCCACCGCGCAGATGTGGCGGGATGTGCTGATCGTGGCCGTCTTCGCCGCCGTCGCACTGGGATTGGGCGCGGCCACCCTACGCCGGCGCACCGCATGATCGGGAGACACGCGGCGTGAGCGGAGGCAACGGGACCCGCAGCGGACGGCGTCCGGGCAATTCCGGCACCCGGGAGGCGATTCTGGACGCCGCCCGGGTGCGCTTCGCCGAAGTCGGCTTCGACCGCGCCTCCATCCGCTCCATCGCCACCGCGGCCGGAGTGGATCCCGCACTGGTACACCACTACTTCGGTACCAAACACCAATTGTTCGCCGCCGCCCTGCAACTCCCCGTCGACCCCCAGACCATCCTCGCCGGCTTCGCCGCCGTCCCCGTCGAAAACCTGGGCGCCCACATCATCCGCACCGTCGTCGGCATCTGGGACTCCCCCGTCGGCATGCCCGCCGTAGCCGCCTTCCGCAGCCTCCTCGCCAGCGACGACCCCACCCTGGCCCGCACCTTCCTCCTGGAAATAGTCCTGAAAGAGATTCGCCCCCTGGTCGATTCACCCCCCGGCACCGGCGCCCAGCGCGCCGCCCTCGCCGCCTCCCAACTGGCCGGCCTCCTGGTAACCCGCAAAATCCTCCGCCTGGAGCCCATCGCCTCCATGCCCGTCGAAGACCTCGCCACCACCATCGGCCCCACCCTGCAACGCTATTTCACCGGCGATCTCCCCCAGCAGGGCTGACCCCGCCCGAGACATCCACCGATGGAAGGGGCGGTGGGGGGATCAGGATTGGGTCAGGAAGAACGTGTGTTCGTCGTCGGAGACGTCGCGGGCCTCGTCGACGAGGAGGACCGGGATGCCGTTGTCGACCGGGTAGGCGCGGCGCAGGCGGGGGTTGTAGAGCACGGTGTCACCGGTGGCGGTGTGGACCAGCTGCAGGGGGCCCTTGTCCTGGGGGCAGGCGAGCAGACTCAGCAGGGTGGGGTCCAGGGTTTCCTCCGACATGTCCGACAACCTACCGGTCGGCGGGGGCGGGAGGGGAATCGGCGGGGCGGCGGAAGCTGATGTGGCGGTGGCCGAAGTAGCTGGCCACCGCGACCAGGCCCATGACCACCACGGCGGCCGGTTTGGCGGGGGCGTGCAGCAGGGAGACAGCCAGTTGCAGCAGCACCATGTTCAGCACCATGCCGACCGCGTTCACGCCGACGAAGGCCACGAAGTCGCGCAGCAGGTGGCCACGCACCCGGAACACCAGGGTGCGGTGCAGGACGAAGGCCACCACCATGCTGACCGCGTAGGCCAGCGCCACCGACAGGGCGGCGGCCACGTCCTTGGACACCACGCCGCCGAGGACGGTCAGCCACACGATGGTGAGCACCATGCCCATCAGCGTGTTGAAGCCGCCGACCAGGGCGAAGGCGACCTCCTGCCGCCGCACCAGGCGGAGCAGCGGCCCAGCCGGAGCGGGCTCGGCGCCGGTGAGCGAGGGGCGCGTCTCGGTCACTTGGCGGTGCCCACCAGTTCGCGGTCCGGATCGTCGTCGAGCTGTTCGGCGGCGGGCACGTCCGGTCCGCGCCGACGCGAGCGAACGTACAACCACTGGAGCAACCCGAGGCCGACGAGTCCGCCCGCGGCACTGCCGATTCCGATCTTCCAGCCCGGCGGCCGCCAGCTCACCTCCAGCACGGCCTTGTCGGTGCCGGCCGGAATATCCACGGCCACGAAGACTTTCGCGACGGTGTGGAACGGGACGGTCTTGCCGTTGAGGGTGACGCGGTAGCCGGGCCAGCCCAGGCGCGCGAAGGTGACGCGGCCGCCGGCCTCCGAGGAGACCTGCACACGGCTGGTGGTGTCGGTCTCGTCGAGCGAGGTGGCGGTGACGTCGTGGGCGTCGCCGACGCGGCCGTTGACCGTGGAGATCGGGCCGTTGTCGCGCTCGAGCACCCAGATGTACTTCTCGTGCCCGGGCACGTCGACGAAGTGCCAGCCCTCCGGGGCGGGTTGGTCACCGGCGTCGGGGAACATGGCCTTCTGCAACACCACCCGGTCGATCAGCATGAGGTCGGCGAGGGTGCGGCCGGTGGTCGGCTCGGCGCTGAACAGCCGGCGGTACGCGTCGGGGCAGACGCTGGAGTCCCAGCGCATGCAGAGCATTTCGCCGAAGTAGAAGTGCCCGTTGGGCGTATAGCCGTTGACGTAGTCCTGCTGCAGGTCCTTGGCGTAGTTGCCCCACACCAGCGACCCGTACGCGCCCTGCAGGGTCTTGTCGGCGGGCTGCAGCAGGCCGCGGTCGGAGAGCTGAAGGGTGGTGCCGGCCTGGAACTTCGGGAAGGCGGCCATGGCCTCGTTGCGGTCGGCGGGCAGGTTCCACGACATGGGCGTGGGCTGCACCCACCACACCTGGAACCAGGCGATCGGCACCATGGCGGCGATGACCAGCGCGGTGGCTCCGGTGGCGCCGCGGGTGCGGCCCAGCCACACCGCGCCGAACCCGAGGGCGATCACCACGGCGGCCGAGCCCAGGTGCCACAGCACCTGGTGCGGGTCGGCGGAGAAGGTGCGCACCCACAGCGCCAGGACCAGCACCAGCGCCGAGATGATCCGCGTGTTGCGGTCCCGCAGCGTGGCGAAGCGGCCCAGCAGCACGCACACCAGCACGAGCAGACCCAGCGCCAGCATGGGCAGCACGCGGGCGGGCCAGCGCAGCGGGCCGACGGTGCCGGGCCCGGCGGTCCACATGAGCGCCATCAGCGCGAACAGGGCAATCGCGACGAACTGCTTCCAGTGTTTCTGCGCCGCTTTCCAATCCACGAACGCCAGCGCCGGGATCAGGAACCAGGCGATGTAGGTCATGGGCAGCGGCTGGACGTAGCCCCACCACGAGGTGAACGCCGGCATGGTGGTCGGCAGGCTGGCGTTCAGCGATTCGGACCACGGCACGGTCAGGAACTGGTCGTTATTGATCTGCGAATTGCCGCGCCAGCTCACCTGCGCCGACAGCATCGAGGGCAGGAAGGTCAGCAGACCCGCCGCGCCCGCGCAGGCCGCCGCGGCGGCCAGGCGCAGCAGCGGGCCGAACGCGTCGCGCCACTGCGGCCAGGTCCGCGGCCCCCGGCACACCAGGTAGCCGACGGCCACCGCGATCAGCACGAGCACGGCCTCGACCGCGGGGAACACGTACTGCACCGAGATCGCCAGGTACAGGTACACGAAGACCGGGATCGGACCGCCCTGGCCGCGCAGGTAGCGCTCCGCGGACGCCCAGGCATGGATCATCCAGGCGGTGCCGGCCATGGCGGTGAACCAGCTGGCCGAGTCGAAGAACAGGAAGAAACCGGTGAACGGCATGGCCACCCCGGCCACCGCGGCCCACTGCGGGCGGGCGCCGTACACCAGGCACACCCGGTACACGCCGAGCCCGGTGATGATCGCGAAGACCAGTTTCACGATGGTCGCGTACACGGCCAGGTTGGGCACCGAGGGCGCGATCAGATCGATCAGCAGCTGCGGCGGGTTGAACAGTCCCGCTTCCTCATTGGTGTAGTTGCCCGTCATCCACTGGTCCGGAATCAGCAGCGGGAAATGGCCGTCACGGAAGGCGCGGCCGAAGAACACCCACAGGCCCGTGTACTGGGATTCGGAGTCGTCGGTGAAGAAGTGGCGGGAGTTGGCCAGGATGACAGCCAGATACCCCAGGGTCACCCCGATCGAAGTGACGATGCCCCAGCGGTACACCTGACGCCGAGCCGCCTTGTCGTCCTGCCCGGATTCGGCGGCCCCGACCACCTTGGAAACTGAGCTTTCCACCACGAGTTCCAGACCCTACAGGGCGGCGATGTCGATGGCACTTACGCCGGTCCGTTGCGGGATGGACATAGGGAATGATGGCCGGGTGTCAACACTTCGCCCCGAATGCCGCGCCGAGCAGCGTGTTAGAGTTCAGCGCGGCTCGGGCTCCGGTTTCCGGGCTGGAGTTCCGGCGCACACCGTCATCGAAAGTACATTCAGCTGATGCCGATTCCGTCCGCCCGCACCTACGCGAGCGACCCCAGCGTGACCTCCGGCAGCGAACGCCCGGCGCGGGTGCACGCGGTCTCCGTCGTGGTGCCCGTGTACCGCGGCGAGGAGACGATCGCCGCACTGGTCAGCGAGCTGGACAAGCTCGGGGAGCCGGTCACCACGCCGCAGGGCGCCACCTTCCGGGTCGAGGAGATCGTGCTGGTGCACGATCACGGGCCCGACCGCTCCGACGTGGTGCTGCAGGAGCTCGCCGAAACCTACCCGCAGGTGCGGGTGGTGTGGTTGAGCCGCAACTACGGCCAGGATGCCGCCACCATCGCCGGTATGGCCGCCGCGCAGGGCGACTGGACCGTCACCATGGACGAGGACGGCCAGCACGATCCGGCCTTCATCGCCGACTTCCTGGACGCGGCGCTCGAGCAGCGCGCCGATCTGGTCTATTCCAAGCCGGTCAACACCCGCCCGCACGGCTTCCTGCGGAATGTCACCTCGCGCGGCGCGAAGATCGTGCTGGCGACGTTGTTCGCGTTCCCGGACTCCACCCGCTTCGAGAGCTACCGGCTGATCCGCGGCGATATCGCGCGGCAGCTGGCGCAGGTCGCCTCCAATGGCGTGTACCTGGATGTGGCGCTCACCTGGGTGGTGGGCGAGGCGGCGCAGGTGCCGGTGCAGTTGCGCGCGGAGGGCCGCGAGGAGTCCGGTTACAACTACCGGCGGCTGTTCTCGCTGTTCTGGAAGATGGTGCTGTGCAGCGGAACTCGCGGCCTGCGGCTGGTGAGCATGCTGGGTGTGACGCTGGCGCTGGGCGGGCTGGCCATGGCCGGGTGGGTGGTGTACCACCGGCTGACCGACAGTGGCACCGACCCCGAGGGCTGGGCCTCGCTCATGACGGTGCTGCTGCTGTGCTCGGGCGCGGTGCTGTTCTCGCTGGGTCTGATCGCCGAATACCTCGGTGTGGCACTGCATGTGCTGGTCGGCAAGCCGCTGTATCTGACGGTGGATTCGCCGACGCCGCGGCCGCAGCAGTTGCGCGGCGGAATCCGCTACGACGGTGGAAGTCACCACAACGGCACGACGAATCGGTTCGACGAAGACATCGAGGGGGAGCTCCGCGCGTGAGCAGTGACCGCATCATCTTCAGCCGCCCGTTCCGCGCCGCGCGCGAGCTGCCGAATGTGGAGGCCGTGCTGTCCTCGGACCACAGCCACGGCGACGGTCCCTTCACCGCGACGGCCACCACGAAGCTGCGTGACATCACCGGCGCGCCGCACGCGCTGCTCACCACCTCGTGCACGCACGCGCTCGAAATGGCCGGGCTGCTGCTGGAACTCGGGCCCGAGGACGAGGTGATCGTGCCGAGTTTCGCGTTCACCTCCAGCGCGACGGCCATGGCGCTGCGCGGCGCGACCGTGGTGTTCGCCGATATCGACGCCGCCACCGGCAATCTGGATCCGGAGTCGGTGGCCGCGGCGGTCACCCCGCGCACCAAGGCCGTCATGGTCATCCACTACGGCGGTGTGGCCGCGGACATGGAGGGCCTGCAGCGACTGGCCGCCGCGCACGGCTTCGCCATCATCGAGGACAACGCGCACGGCCTGGGCGGCTACTACCGGGGCCGCCCGCTGGGCACCATCGGCACCGTGGGCGCGCTGTCCTTCCACGACACCAAGAACGTGCACTGCGGTGAGGGCGGCGCGGTGCTGCTCACCGACGAAATCCTCATGGCGCGTGCGGAAATCATTCGCGAGAAGGGCACCGACCGGGCCCGCTTCCTGCGCGGCGCGGTGGACAAGTACTCCTGGCAGGACATCGGATCCTCCTACCTGCCCAGTGAATTGAACGCCGCCGTCCTCGACGCCCAGCTCGCCGAGTTCGACACCATCCAGCGCAACCGCCACCGCGTGTGGGACACCTACGCCGCCGCGCTCCCGGACTGGGCCGCCCGCAACGACATTCGCCTCATGACGGTGCCGTCGGACCGCGAGCACACCGCGCACCTGTACTACCTGCGCGTCCCCACCGAGCACCGCCGCGACGACCTCATCGCGCACCTGTCCCAGCGCGGCATCGTGGCCCCCTTCCACTACGTCCCCCTGGACTCCTCCCCCGCCGGCCTCAAGCTCGGCCGCACCCCGTTCCCGTGCGCGCGCAGCGCCGAGTTCTCGGCCACCCTGGTGCGGCTCCCCCTGTGGCCGGGCCTGACCGAGGAGCAGCTGACCCGCGTCGTCGACGGCGTCACCAGCTTCACCGTCTAGTAGCCGCGGGCCCGGCGGCATCGCGGATGCCGCACAAGGGGTCCGCGTCAGGGGCGCGCGGCAATACGGTTTCGGTAGCGGTCGATGTCGGCGTTCAGGCGCGCGAGGGAGTCGGCGAGGGCGGTGACCTCCTCGTCGGTCCAGTCGGCGACGATCTCGTCGAGATGGCGGATGCTCTGTGCGCGTTCACCGTTCAGGCGGGACGCGCCTTCCAGGGTGAGGCGGAACTTGCGGGCGATGCCGCCGTCGGGGTCGGGGATGCGGTCGGCGAGACCGGCGCGCAGCAGCGCCGCGGTCTGCCGGTTCAGGGTGGAGACGTCGAGGCCGAGGATTTCGCTGAGCCGGCCGATGGACATCGGGCCGTCGGCCTCGAGCAGGCTCAGCAGCAGGTAGGCGCTGCGATCGAGGCTGGTGTCGGCCGCCTTGCGCGCGATGAGGCTGAAACGGCCCATCAGCATGGTCTGGAACTCCAGCAATTCGGTGGGCTTGGGCACGTCCCGTCCTTCCGCGATCCGCATTGACCTGCGGGTTCAACCCCTGTTCACCCACACCCTAGCGTTGTGCATCCACCACTGCATGTGCATATTGCACTTTATGTGTACAGTACACATGGTTACGCATCGTGAGGAGATCCCATGACCCAACCCGATTCCGCTACGGCGTCCGGCTCGACGCCGGCGCGCACGGGCGCGGGCCGCACCCTCGCGGTGCTCGCCTACGCCGGTGTCATCGCGTCGCTCATGCAGACGCTGGTGGTGCCGCTGCTGGGTGAGCTACCCCGCATCTTGAATACGTCGGCCTCGAACACCAGCTGGGTGGTCACCATCACGCTGCTCGTCGCGGCCGTCGCCACCCCCGTCGCGGGCCGGCTCGGCGACATGTACGGCAAACGGCGCATGATGATCGCCTCCACCATTCCGCTCATCGTCGGGTCGATCGTGTGCGCGGTGTCCGGTTCGCTGGTGTCGATGATCGTCGGCCGCGGCCTGCAGGGACTCGGCGTCGGCATCATCCCGCTCGCCATCGCCCTGCTGCGCGATGTGATGCCCGCCGAACGGCTCGGCTCGTCGATCGCGCTGATCAGCTCGTCGCTGGGCATCGGCGGCGCACTGGGCCTGCCGATCGCCTCGGCCGTCACCCAGTACAGCAGCTGGCGTGTGATGTTCTGGGTCGCAGCGGGTCTGGTGGGCATCGCCACCGCGTTGATCGTGACCCTGGTGCCCGAGGGCAGCTCGGAAGGACCGTCGGGACGTTTCGACCTGCCAGGCGCGGTGCTGCTCGGCGCCGGTCTGGTGTCGTTCCTGCTGCCCGTGTCGAAGGGCGCGACCTGGGGCTGGACCAGCGGTACCACGCTGGGGTTGTTCGCTGCGGCGGTCGTCATCCTGCTGGCCTGGGGCTGGTGGGAGCTGCGGTCGCCCGAGCCGCTGGTGGACCTGCGCACCACCGCGCGTCCGCAGGTGCTGGTCACCAACCTCGCGAGTATCGCGATCGGTGTCGGCATGTACGCGCTGCAGTTGAGCATGCCGCAGCTGTTGCAGCTGCCGACGTCGCTCGGTTACGGCCTGGGCCAGTCGATGATCATGATGGGTCTGTGGATGGCGCCCGGCGGCATCATGATGATGCTCATCTCACCGGTGGGCGCCCGCCTGTCCGCCGCGCGCGGCCCGAAGATCACCCTGTTCACCGGCGCGTTGACCATGGCGGCCGGTTACGGGGTGGCACAGCTGACGATGGGCTCCACCTGGGGTCTGGAGCTGGTGAACATCATCTGCAGCACGGGTGTCGCGCTCGCGTACGGCGCGATGCCGGCGCTGATCATGAGTGGGGTGCCGCTGTCGGAGACGGCCGCTGCCAACAGCTTCAACACCCTGATGCGCTCGATCGGCACCTCCGTCTCCTCGGCGGTCGTGGGCGCGGTGCTGGCACAGCTGACCATCTCGGTTGGCGGCCATGCCATTCCGACCGAGAACGGCTTCCGCACGGTGTTCCTGATCGGCAGCGCAGCCTGCCTGGTGTCCGCGGTGATCGCGCTCGCGATCCCGGCCCGGAAGGCGGTCGCGGCCCGCACCACCGCAGCAGCCGAGCCACAGAAGGTACTGGCGGAGAACTGAACCGGAACGCAAGGAGCACGGCCGATTTTCGAAAGCCCGGTCTACGACCGGGCTTTCGTGCGGTGCGAGCTCAGGCGGGCTGGTCGCGCAGTTCCGGGGGCTGCCAGCCGGGCGGGGCGAAGATGTAGCCGAGTTTGTTGCGGTAGCCCTCGGCGGTGCGGACATCCCGGATGATGTTGCCGTACTCGTGGTATTGCAGCTTCAGGAGGTTGTAGGTGCCGACCGGTTTGGTGAGACCGTAGGTGGGGCGGTGCATTTCGGGCTGGAAAGTGCCGAACATGCGGTCCCAGATGATGAGGATGCCGGCGTAGTTCTTGTCGAGGTATTCGGGGTCGCTGCCGTGGTGGACGCGGTGGTGGGACGGGGTGTTGAAGACGAATTCGATGGGGGCCCAGAGCTTTCCGATGGTCTCGGTGTGGGTGAAGAACTGGTAGATCAGGTTGAGGGTGAAAGCGATGTAGATCGTCCAGGGGGCGAAGCCCAGCAGCGGCAGGGGCGCCCAGAAGATGGCCTCGGACCACGGATTCCACTTCTGCCGCAAGGCGGTTCCGAAGTTGAAGTACTCGCTCGAGTGGTGGGCCTGATGGGCGGCCCAGCCGATGCGGACGCGGTGGGAGAAGCGGTGGTTGAGATAGAAGAGCAGGTCGAGCACCACCGTCAGCAGCACCCAGCTCCACCAGGCGCCGGTCGGAAGGTGCCACGGCGCGAGATAGGTCCATATCAGGACGAACAGCACCAGGCTGGCCGTCTTGAACACGAAGGACGAGACCATCGAGCCCATACCCATGCTCAGACTGGTACGGGTGTCGGGGGTCAGGTACCCGGTCGTCTGCTCGCGGTCACTGTCGCGCAGTGTCACCGCCTCCACCGCGATGCACAGCAGGAACACCGGGATCGCGTAGAGCAGCGGCGTGTTGATCTCGTGCCAGACCTGCGACAACATCGGACCTCCATGAATTGACCGATTCGTAAGTTACCAATCGGTCAATTCAATGGCAAGAGCCCGAACCGAACCGCTCCCGGTCGGATCAGGTGAGCGCGGCGAACAGGCGGGCACTGCGCGCGATCATGGCCTCGGCCGTCTCGTCGGGATGACCCAGCCACCAGTCGACGAGGGCGGCGACCAGCCCGGTCCACACCGCGATCAGCGCGGACAGATCCTGCGGGTCGGTCAGCCCGTGTCCCGTCACGAACGCACCCACACCCTGATCGGTCTGGGCCGCGATGCGTGCACGCGCGGCCAGCGCCGCGTCCGCCGCGGGCCCCTCGGCCGGATGGGACTGGTCGTGCACGACCTTCCAGTCGTAGGGCCGCGGCTCCAGCGCGGTGAAGATCGCGGCCAGCGTGCGCTCGGCCATCTCCAGCGAGGCCGTCCCCGAGATGGCCTCGTCGATCGCGTCCCCGAGCACGCCCGCGGCCCGCTCCACACAGGCCACGTACAACCCGTCCTTGGACCCGAAATACCCGTACACCAACGGTTTCGACACCCCGGCCCCCGCCGCCACCACGGCCGGTGACAGCCCCGCGTACCCGACCCGCGCGATCTCCGCGGCCGCCACATCGAGGATCTGCGCCTCCCGCTCGGCTCGCGGCACCCCCTTGGTCCCCGCCGTGCCGACCCGCTTCACGGCTCCGCTCCCACCTCCGACATCCGATCGCATGCTCGAAAATTACCATTCGGTCAATTCGATGAATCGCAGGCGAAATGCGAACGCGCCCCGGCCCTGCCGTGTCTTCTTCGGTACGACACGGTGGCGGGGGCGCGTTCGAGGCGATCAGCCGAACAGGCGCGCGGCGAGGTCGGGCGTGAGGACCTCGTAGGCCTCGGTGGTCCGGTTGTACCACCAGGTGCGGTCGTCGGGTTCGGCGCGGCCCGCGGCCTGCACCGCCCGCGTCGAGGGACGGTAGGTGGAGCTGCGGGGGATGTCGTCCACGACGTAGACGATGTCGGGGCGCTGATCGGGGGCCAGGGCCCGGACCGCCTCGGTCACATCCTTGGGAGCCAGGCCGAAGCCCGCGCGGACGCTCACCGCGGCGACCGCGAGGATGCGGTCACCGGCGGGGAGACCGAAGGCCACCTCCATGTCGACGGCGGTGATGTCGTTCAGCACGTCGACGATCGGCTGGGTGTAGACCGGGCCGCGCGGCGCCGGGATGACGGTGTCGCGGCGGTCCATGAGCCAGTAGTCGCCATCGCTGTCACGGCGGAAGAGGTTCTCGGTGGGCATCCAGGCGTCGCCGGGGGCGAAGACGCCGCGGAGTCCGCCCGCGGAGAGGTCGACGAGGTCGGAGACGGTGCCGATGAGCAGCCCCACCTCGTTGTCGGCGCAGCGCCGCGCGAAACCGCTGTCATCGACCAGGATTTCGTCGGTCAGCGGGTCGTAGGCGATGAGCTCGACCTTGGCGGTGCCCGGCACCGGACGGCCCTTGGAGCCGATCTTGGCGCCGGCGACGTTGGCCAGCACCACATCTCCCTCGATGGAGGCGTAGAACTCCAGCACCTTGGCGGGCACGAAGCGCTCCTCGGTGCGCCGCCACAGGCCCGCCGGCATGCCGGAGCCGATGAACAGGCGGATCGGGTGCGCATGCCCGTCGGCGAAGGTGTCGGCGTCGAGGATGTCGCGCAGCATGGTCCAGGTGTAGGTGACCACGGTGACGCCGTAGCGGTGCACCTCCTCGGCGAACCGCGCCGGTTCCAGCGAGCGGGCCAGCGCGATGCGGCTGCCGCCCGCCACCGCGCCACCCAGACTCACCAGTAATCCGGACGAATGATGCAGCGGCGCAAGGCAATACACGGTGTCGTGGCGGCTCAGGTTCGCCGCCGACGCGGTGCCGAAGGCCGACAGCGCCCAGCGGTGATTGGTGACCTGCTTGACGTCGAACTTGTCGCCGGTGCCGGTGACCAGGATGAAGGCCAGCTCGCGCGCCAGGCCCGGATCCGGCCGGTACCAGGCGGGCAGCTCCACCTGCGCCGGGTCGATCTGTTCCAGGTCGACCACATCGGCGCCCGGCGGAATGTCGAGGACACGGGCATTGCCGCCGCCGAGCACCAGCACCCGGTGACCGGTGGCGGCCGCGCTGGCAAGGTTCTCCGGATCGGCGATGAGCAGCCTGGTCCCGGTCAGGTCCGCGATCTTGGACAGTTCGCTCCCCGGCGCCAGCAGCACCGCGACCGCGCCCAGCCGCGACAGCGCGGCGATGGAGGCCAGCGCGCTCGGCCGGGTCTCCATGACCACGCCGACCCGGGTGGCCGGCCGCACGCCGACGGAGATCAGCCCGCGCACCACATTGTCGATGCGCTCGTTGACCGCCTCCTGGGTGTGCACGCGGTCGTCGAACACGAACAGATCGCGCTGCGGCGCGCGCTGCGCCTGCTCGGCGACCAAGCGGCCCAGCGAGATTCGGGTGTGCGGCTGGATCATGCCCAGCCGGGTCAGCCGGGGCAGCGCGCGGGCGGCCTCGCCGGTGAGTTCGACCGTGCCGCGCAGCGTCTGCCCGGCCACGCCCTCGATGGACTTGCCGACGCTGGTTCCGGCCTCGGCCAGCGTGCCGAGGGCGTGCACGACCCGGGTGAGCCCGGTGCGCGGGCCGTTGCGGACCACCTCGGTGCTCATGCGCTCGACCTGCCCGGGCAGTTCGCCGCGGCCGCTGAGGTAGTTGACCCAGTCGCGCACCACCGGCCAGGTCTGCTTGGTGGCGGTGGAGCCCGACACCAGTCCGAAATGCCCTGCCACAATGCTGGTCTCGTACACATCGGCATTGGGCGCGGCGTGCACGATGCCGCGCACGGCGGCGGGCTGGCCGATGTCGTCGACCTCGCCGACGAAGGCCAGGATCGGGCACTTGATCTCCGCCAGCGAGATGAGCTGATCGCGGATCACGAAGCCGCCCAGCATCATTCGATTGTGCTTGACGAACTGCTGGAGCAGGTCGGTGAGCGCGGGACCGGGGTAGCCGAGCCAGCCGTCGACCTCGAGGAAACGGCGCTGGCGCTCCTTGGGCAGCAGCGCCTCGCGGTTGTGCAACTGGCGCAGGAAGTCGATGCGGGCGCGGGCGGTCTTGACCGGGTCCAGGGCCTGGAAGCCCAGGCGCACCATGGAATCGGTGATGGGCAGCCGGTTCAGCACATGGTCGGTGAGGAAGTCGGCGGCGTCGGAGACCAGCCCGTGCGGCAACCCGAAGGGCATGCCCGCGACGGCGTCGACCGGGGCGCCGAAGGTCACGATGGACTCGAGGCCCTTGCCGTAGCGGTAGGCCGCGGCCTGGTAGGCGAACATGCCGCCCTGCGAGTACCCCATGAGATGCACGGCGCGGCCGGTGATTTCGGTGACGGTGTCGATGGCGCTCGAGACCGCCAGCACGTGGTCGGCCAGATCCCGGTCCCAGCCGCCCTCTTCGGTGGCCGGTGAGCCGAAATCGACCACCCAGCAATCGATTCCACCCTGGTGCAGAATGCCGACCGCCCCGTCGGCGGCATTCACGTCCCAGATCTCGGCGGTCACCATGATGGGCGGCACCAGCACCACGACCGGACGCTCCGCCCCGGTGTCGTCCGGGAAGTAGTGGCGCAGGCGGTACATCCGCTTCCGCTCCACCACCTCGTACGGCGACGATTCCATGTCGTGAACCAGTCCCCCGAACCGGATCACCTCGAGCCCGTTCTGTGCGGTCGCGACGAGTCGCTCGATCGGACCCACCACGGACCTCATATTGAATTTCACGGCTTCTCTCCCAGACATTTCCTGGCCTTGACCAGCGTCACCCGCCCCGACGCGTCGCGATGAGCTTGCCATACGTCCACCCTACTGCGCTGGCGCTGTGACCAGCACCATGCGGGCTACGCGTCGCGGAGCGATCCGGGCCCGCGCCAAAGCAAACCGGCCGTTCGGGGTTTACGGGATGCAGCAACATTCCAGGCATCATGTTTTGGCATTTCGGCGCGTCGGGTGATCCGGAGCTCTACCATCGGAATCGCTGGAATCGCACTGTCGCGCTTGTCAATTCACTCACTTGTCTAATTCACGCAGGCCCCGCTCGGGTCTGCTGTTCCGCCGTGGACTCCACCGCCTTCCGTCGCGGTGGCCCTTCGAGGTGAGGACCGCAGCATGACCATCGAAATGCCCCTTCAGACCGAAAACGGCCAGCGCAAGTCCCTCAGTACCGCTGCCGCCCACCAGCTGGCACACACCACCAAATCCGAACCGCAGATGCAGGGCATCAGCTCCCGCTGGCTGACCCGCTCGCTGCCGTGGAGCCAGGTGAAGGGCGGTATCTACCGCGTCAACCGGCGCCTCACGCACACCGTCGGCAACGGCGAGGTGGAGTACGTCATCAACGGCCCGCACGCCCGGGTCATCCCGCTCGAACTGCAGGAGCTGCCGCAGCTGCGCGGCTTCGCGGACGAGGAGATCCTGGCCACCGTGGCCGGCCGCTTCGAACAGCGGGATCTGCCCGCCGGCACCGTGGTCGCCGAGTTCGGCAACCCCATGGACCAGGTGCTGCTGATCGTGCACGGCAAGCTCTCCAAGATCGGCACCGGCGAGTACGGCGAGACCACCAAGCTGGGCATGCTGGGTGGCGGCGACTACTTCGGCGATCAGACCCTCACCGATCCGGACGCCATCTGGCCGGTCACCATCAAGACGGTCACGCCCACCACCATGCTGGTGCTGGCCCGCTCCACCGTGAACCAGCTGACCGAGAACATTCCGGCACTGGCCGAACACCTTTCCGCCGTGGCGCTCGCCCCGGCGCTGCCGCAGAACAAGTACGGCGAGGCCGAGATCGTGATCTCCTCCGGCCACTCCGGGGAGCCGATGCTCGAGGGCACCTACGTCGACTACGACGATCAGCCCCGCGAATACGAACTCAGCCTGGCCCAGTCGGTGCTGCGTGTGCACACCCGTGTCGCCGACCTGTTCAACGACCCGATGGATCAGATCGAGCAGCAGCTGCGCCTGACCATCGAGGCCCTCTACGAGCGCCGCGAGTACGACCTGGTCAACAATCCGGACTTCGGCCTGCTCAACAACTGTGACCTGAAACAGCGCATCTACACCGAGTCCGGCGCGCCCACTCCGGACGATATGGACGAACTGCTCTCCATGCGCCGCAGCACCAAGCTGTTCCTGGCGCACCCCAAGGCAATTGCCGCGTTCGGGCGTGAATGCTCCAAGCGCGGAATCTATCCCGACCCGGTGGAGGTGGACGGCCACCGCGTGCCCGCCTGGCGCGGGGTGCCGATCTTCCCGTGCGGCAAGATCCCGGTCAGCGACACCCACACTACGTCGATTCTCGCCATGCGCACCGGCGAGAAGGACCAGGGCGTGATCGGCTTGCACCAGACCGGAATTCCGGACGAGTACGAGCCCAGCCTGAACGTCCGGTTCAAGGGCATCGACGATCAGTCGATCATCTCCTACCTGGTCAGCTGCTACTACTCGGCCGCCGTCCTGGTCCCCGATGCGCTCGGCATTCTCGACAATGTGCTGGTCGCCCGTCAGTCCGACTGAGCGAGGTGTCCTGTCATGTCGGTGCTCTCACGCGCCGCGGCCCCGCCTGCCACCCATGAGGTGGCGGCGGCCGTCGCCGCCCTGCTGACCAACCTCGACACCACCGCGCCCCAAACCCTGCTCGCGGCAACCGAAGCCCTCTCTGCCCTGGAATCCATTGCGGCCCTCGGTGATGATCCCCGCCTCGGCGCCTCCGACGCCGCCGAGGCGCACTCCCCCCGACGGCTGCTCGGCCCCTCCGGCCTCGGGGCCCCGAGCCTCCGCGTGAACCTACCCACCCCCCAGGTGATCGCAGAGCTCGCGGGACAGGCATCGCGTCCGCCGTCGCCTGCCGGCGGCGCGATGCCGACGCTCACACTCCCGACCTCTCCACCCGCCCAACCCCTCCGCCCCATCCCCCGCACCCTGGGCTCCGGCCGCCTCCCCTCCCCACCGGCCGAAACCCATGCCGCGGAACAGAGCTCGCCCGGCCCGACGGCGCGACGGGTTGCGAACGGCCCCACCGGAATCGGGATGAACTCGGCATTTCGCCGAGGCGGGGTACCGGTGGCTCCACACCGGTCGCGCCGACTTCGCCTGCGGCACGGGCGGACACCGTAGTCAGGGCCGATGCGGTAGCTCCGGCTGTAGCCACCTCGGCGGCTGCTCGGCCCGGTGCTCCCACACCGGATCCCAGGCAGACCCTCGATCCGGTGTGGGACCTCGGGTCGCTCACCGAGCTGGCTCGTGGGATTCCGGGCTCCACGGCGGCCGAGCCGGGTACCACCATGTCGGCCGGGGTATCGGAGGCCACGAGTTCCACTGGGGCCGAGCGGGTTTCGCATGGTCCGAGTGGCATCGGAACCGGATCGGTGCGGCGGGCGCAGGGGGCGGCTATTCCGGCGCTCTACTGTCCGCCGCCGGTGCGGGACAATCCGGCGCTGGCGGAGGCGGTGAATTTCGGGATCATCGCCTGGGCCGAGGAGATCGGGCTGTACGAGGGCCGGCTGGATGATCTGCGGAAGGCCGACTTCGGGCGGCTGATCATGCTGGCGCATCCGGATTGCGATGATGCGGATCGCTTGCTGGCGGCGGCCAAGTGCGCCGTATCGGAGTGGTCGGTGGACGACTACTACTGCGAGGAGGATGCCAGCGATATAGCGCCGGACGGTAGCCGGTCCAGTGCGGAGGCCGAGCTCGGGCCACGGCTCGAATTGGCCGCCGCCGCCATGGATCCCGTGCACCTGCCACCGCGGTACCAGGTCAAGGTGGAGGAGGCCATGCAGAGCGATCCGATTCTGCGGGCATTCCGGACCTCCTTCGAGCACCTGTCGCGATTCGCCACCCCGACCCAGGTGGCGCGGCTGCGCACCGAGATCGCGGGCTGGTTCATCGCGCTGGGCGCCGAGGCCGGGTGGCGCGCGGCGGGCCGCATGCCACCGGTCTGGGAATACCTGCTGAACCGGCAACCGCACAGCTTCCTGCCCTGTATGGCCCCGATCGACGCGGTCGGCGGCTACGAGGTGCCGGCCGCCGAGTACACCGATCCGCGGGTGCGGCGGGTGGTCACCACCGCCGCGCTGGCCAGCCAGATGGTCAACGACCTCTACTCCATGGCGCGCGAAGACCTCTCCGGCGGAAGGGAATTCAACCTCCCCACCGTGCTCGCCGCCGAGGAGCAGTGCTCCCGCCGCCAGGCCGTCCAGCGCACCGCCGAGGTCCACGACGAACTGGTGCACCGCTTCGAGGCCGAGGCGGGCGCCCTCGCCGCCGCCGGCTCCCCGGAGCTGCGCCGGTTCCTGACCGGCCTGTGGGCCTGGATGGGCGGCAACCGGGCCTGGCACGCGGACAGCCGCCGCTACAACGAAACCCCGTGAATCACACCACACTTCGATGCGCGCAGTACTCCCAGCGTCATATCACCCATTCGAGAGGATGACCTGCCATGACCGCGCTCCACCCCCGGCCGGATGCCGTGCTGAAGACCGAATACCAGAAATCGGTCGCGTCCTACTGGAACAACAATCCCAATGACGATCGCGTCAACACCAAGCTCGGCGAGGTGGACGGGCTCTATCACCATCACTACGGCATCGGCGAGCCGGACCTGTCGGTCCTGGAAGGCCCCGAGGTGACCCGGCAGGAACGGATCGTCAAGGAACTGCACCGCCTGGAGACCGCGCAGGCCGACGTCCTGCTCGACCAGCTCGGCGACGTCCGCCCCGGCGACCGGCTCATGGACGGCGGGTCCGGCCGCGGCGGCACCAGTTTCATGGCCAACCAGCGCTTCGGCTGCGAAGTGGACGGCGTCACCATCTCCGAGTACCAGGTGGGTTTCGCCAATGAGCAGGCCCGCGAGCGCGGCGTCTCCGACAAGGTGCGCTTCCACTTCGAGAACATGCTCGACACCGGCTTCGAGTCCGGCTCCCGGCGCGGCATCTGGACCAATGAAACCACCATGTACGTGGACCTTTTCGAGCTGTTCGCGGAGTTCTCCCGCCTGCTCGAGCCGGGCGGCCGCTACGTCTGCATCACCGGCTGCTCCAATGACGTGTTCGGTGCCCGCTCGGCCTCGGTGAGCTGGATCGACGCCCACTACGGCTGCAATATCCATCCGCGCAGCCGCTACTTCCAGGCGCTGGCCGCCAATGGCCTGGTCCCCATCGCGGTCACCGACTTCACCCCCGCGACCATCCCGTACTGGGAGCTGCGCACCCGGTCCGAACTCGCGACCGGCGTCGAGAAACCCTTCCTGACCTCGTACAAGGAGGGCAGCTTCCAATACCTGATGATCACCGCCGATAAGGTGGTTAGGTGACCGGCACCCTCGACGCATCCGACACCACCCCGGTGGTGGACCGTGAGACCCTGCTCGTCGAACTGGTCGACGAGCAGGGCCGGGCGCAGGGTTCGCTGTCGGTGGCAGCCGCCCACACCGCGCCCGGGCGGCTGCATCGGGCCTTCTCGGTGCTGCTGTTCGATGCCGCCGGGCGGGTGCTGCTGCAGCAGCGGGCGGGCGTGAAGACGCGCTTCCCGCTGCTGTGGACCAACACCTGCTGCGGGCATCCGGCGCCGGGACAGGCGGTGGAGGAGGCGGCCGCCAAACGGCTGCACGAGGAACTCGGCATCACCGCCGAGCTGTCCGAAGTAGGCACCTTCACCTACCAGGCCACCGATCCGAATACCGGCCGCGTCGAGTTCGAATTCGATCACGTCCTGATCGGACGACTGGAAGACACCGCGCCGCACCCGAATCCGGACGAGGTCGCCGATACCGCGTGGATCCGGCCGGACACCCTCGCCGAGAACGTGGCGGCGGAACCCGCGCGCTACACCCCGTGGCTGAGCGGAGTGCTGCGGATCATCGCGGCGACCGGCTAGCCGGTCGATCGCGGCCAGGGGGTCGATGGCCGCCCGCGGTCAGGCGAGGGCGGGCTGCTGATCGGCGTCGAGCAACCAGTCGTTCGGCGCGAAGAGCTCGAAATGCACTCGGTCCGAGGGGATTCCGGCGGACATGAGCTGGGCGCGGACGTACTGCAGGAAGCCGGAGCCACCACACAGGTAGTAGTCCGCGTCCTCGGGCAGATCGACCTGGGTCACGTCCAGCAGCCCGTGGCCGTCGGCCTCGTACCAGGCGCGGAAGTACACGTCCGCCAACCGGCGGGCGAGCTCGTCGACCGTCTCGCGCAGGGGGTGCGCGGTGGTGGAGCGGTCGGCGTGCAGGATGACAGTCCGGCGCGTGGGGGTTTCGGCCGCCAGGTATTCCAGAATTCCCGCCATCGGGGTGACGCCGATGCCCGCGGAGATGAGCACGACCGGTGTGGTGGCCTCGGTGTCGATGGTGAGATCGCCGAAGGGCAGCGTGATTTCGAGGGTGTCGCCCGCGCCGACGGTGTCGTGCAGCCAGTTCGAGACCTCACCGGCCGGCGTGTCCGCGTCGGCGAGCACCTTCCGCACGGTGAAGGCGAGCCGGCCGTCACCGCCGCGATTGATCAGGCTGTACTGACGCAGCTGGCGGGCGCCGTCGGGCAGCCGCGCGCCGACCGAGATGTACTGTCCCGGAACGAATCCCGGCAACGGTTCGGACGGATCGGCGGACTCCACCACGAAGGTGGCCACACCCGACGGGTCGTCGATGCGCTGCGCCACCCGGGTCTCGCGGAACACGTCGCCGGGCGCGACGCCCGCGGCGTCGTAGAGCTCCCGCTCGAAATCGATGAGCGTAGTGGCCATCAGCCAGTACACGCGATCCCAGGCCGCGGCGATCTCCGGGGTCACCACGTCCGCGCCCAGCACCTCGACGATGGCGGCGAACAGATGCTCGTGGACGATGCGGTATTCGGGCTCGGTGACCCCCAGCGAGGCGTGCTTGTGGCCGATGCGGGCCAGCAGTTCACGCGGGTGCGGCAGGCCGGGGTCGACGAGGTGGGTGGCGAACACGGCGATGGAGGCGGCGAGCGCCTTCTGCTGTGCGCCCTGATGCTGGTTGCCGCGGTTGAAGCGGTCGCGCAGCAGCTCGGGGTGGGCGGTGAACATCTTGGTGTAGAACAGCGGGGTGATCTGGTCGATGTGCGCGGCCACCAACGGCAGGGTCGCGCGGATCACCTCGGCGTGCTCGGGTTCCAGCTCGGGGAAGGTATTCAGCGTGGAATCCGGCGCGAGCCTCATGAGGTCTCCTAGGTGTCGATGAGTGAAGCCGCCGGGAATACCGGCATATACAGCAGCTCCACGGTGCGCTGATCCACCAGATCGGACAGGACGTACCGATCGAGTTCGGCGTAGAAGGCGTTCTGCGCGGTGGCGAGGACGCCCCGCAAACGGCACGCATTCGCCAATGGGCACGGATTGTCGCCGCCACACTCGATGACTTCGTTATCACATTCGAGTTGCCGAACAATAGTGCCGATGGTGGTTTTTTTGCCCGCCTCGGTCAGGAAGATCCCGCCGGTGCGTCCGCGCTGGGACTCGACATAGCCCAGTTCGACGAGCCGGGAGACGGCCTTGGCAACGTAGTTTTCGGAAGCATTCACCTGTCGCGCAATGAGTTTGACGGTGACTCTTTCCTCGGCATCACTGCTGACCGCCAGGCGCATGAGCGACCGCAAGCCGAGATCGGTGAACCGGGAGAGCTGCATGGGCCCAACGGTACTTATTCCGATTGGGAAAAGCAGGTTTTCCTGCTGTGCGCTTTAATACGTGGATCCGTGCGGAATATGTTACGCCGGACACATTTTCAGGAGACGGTTTATCACTGGTACAGCAAATCCCTGGCAGCGACCGGCATCGCTGCCAGGGATATCCCCTCAGGCTTCGACCATGAGCGTGGTGCGTGTGGCCAGGGCGTAGTAGATGACCAGCGCCAGACCGCATCCGATGAACCAGCTGTACTGGGCCGCGGTGTGCATGCCGTAGACGTCCTTGGCCAGCACCGGGAACACCGCTGCGATGGCGCCGATCACGGTGGCGATCACCGCGACCGGATTGAACCCGTTGCGGTACCAGTACTTTCCGCGCTCGGCCATGGTGAACAGGTCGTCCACCACGATGGTCCGCTTGCGCACCAGGTAGTAGTCGGCGATGAGCACCCCGAACAGCGGGCCGATGAACGCGCCCAGCACCTCGAGGGTGTAGTGGATGACGTCCGGGTTGTTGTAGAGGTTCCACGGCGTGATCAGCACCGACCCGACCGCGGCGATCATCCCGCCCATGCGCCAGCTGATCTTCTGCGGGCTCACGTGCGAGAAGTCGAAGGCCGGGGAGATGAAGTTGGCGACGATATTGATGCCGACGGTGGCGATGGTGAAGGTCAGCGCGCCCAGCACGATGGCGAAGGTGGAGTCGATGCGCGAGACGGTCTCGACCGGATCGGTGATGAGCTCGCCGTACACCGGGATGGTCAGCGACGCGGTGATCACCACCAGCAGCGAGAAGGCCAGGAAGTTGACCGGCAGGCCGAGCAGGTTGCCACGCTTCACCGCCGCCATGGACTTGCTGTAGCGGGAGAAGTCACCGAAGTTCAGCATCGGCCCGCAGAAGTAGGACACCACCAGCGCGATCGCACCCAGGACCACGGGCAGCGCGTCCCAGCCGTGGTACTTCACCGCGCCCAGCTGCAGGTCGATGGCGCTCCAGCCGGCCTTGTAGATCAGGTAGCCGCACAGGAAGAACATGACGACATACACGGCGGGACCGCAGACGTCGATGAACTTGCGGATGGATTCCATGCCCTGCCAGAACACGGCCGCCTGCACCACCCACAGCACCAGGTAGGCGCACCAGCCCAGCAGCGACAGGCCGAGGAAACCGTAGTCACCGGACTTCGCGTACGGCGCCAGGCTCGGGAAGAGCTTGACCGCCACCACGATCAGCGCCGCCGAGGCCAGGTAGGTCTGAATCCCGTACCAGGCCACCGCGATCAGGCCGCGGATGATGGCCGGGATGTTCGCGCCCTTCACGCCGAAGGCGCTGCGGCACATGACCGGATACGGCACACCCGCCCGCTGGCTGGGCGCAGCCACCAGATTGCACAGGAAATATACGATCGTGATGCCGATCAGCAGGGCGGCCAGCACCTGCCAGCCGGCCAGGCCGAGGGCGAAAAGGCTGCCCGCCGTGACGTATCCGCCGACGCTGTGCACATCCGACATCCAGAAGGCGAAGATGTGGTACGAGCCCCAGGTCTGTTTCTTCAGGGGGGCGAGATCGTCATTGGTGAGCCTGGGGTCGTAGTCTGGAGCGGGTGTCGCCGCGGCGGGCTCCGCGCCCGCCGACGCGGGGGTGACGATGTCGGTCATGGGGTGTATCCGATCCGAAAGCCGATGATGGTGGGCTCAAGGTAGGAACGAGCCGTTCCCCGTGGATTGCTTTTCGGTTTCCGGGTTATTGCGTGATCCATATATCTTTCGCGAACGACAGGCGCGTGAATACCTGGCAACATGGCCCGCATGGAGCTCATGGCGCGGATCGAAGCGGCGGCGACCCTGCTGACACCGGTGATCCGGCGGACTCCCGTGGTGGCCTCGCGGGTGCTGTCGGAGCGCATCGGGCACGAGGTCTGGCTGAAGTGCGAGAACCTGCAGCGCACGGGATCGTTCAAGCCGCGCGGCGCCTACAACCGGATCGCCAATCTGTCCGCGGCCGAGCGGGCACACGGGGTGGTGGCGGCCAGCGCGGGCAATCACGCGCAGGGAGTGGCGTGGGCGGCGACCTCGCTCGGGATCGACGCCACGGTATTCATGCCGGTGGGTGCGGCGCTGCCGAAACTGGTGGCCACCAGGGCCTATGGCGCGACCGTGCACCAGGTGGGCGACACCATCGACCAATCCATCTCCGCCGCACGGGATTTCGCGGAACGCACCGGGGCGACGCTGGTGCACCCGTTCGATCACATCGATATCGTGGCCGGGCAGGCGACGGTCGGGCTCGAAATCCTGGACCAGCTCCCGGATGTCGGCACGGTGCTGGTGCCGACGGGCGGCGGCGGCCTGCTCGCCGGGGTGGCCGCGGCGGTGCAGCGGCTGAAGCCGCAGGTCCGGGTGATCGGTGTGCAGGCCGCCGAGGCCGCCGCCTGGCCCGCCTCGCTCGCGGCCGGGAAGCCGGTGGCGCTGGAACAGATGTCCACCATGGCCGACGGTATCGCGGTGGGCCGGCCCGGTGAGGTGCCGTTCGAGCACATCGTGGCCAGCGCGCCCACCATCGTCACCGTCGACGAGGACGCGCTGTCCAAGGCGCTGCTGCTGTGCATGGAGCGGGCCAAGCTGATCGTCGAGCCCGCGGGCGCGGCGGGCGTCGCGGCGCTGATGGCCTGCAGCCCAGCCGAACTCGCACTGGAGGGCCCGGTCTGCGCCATCCTCTCCGGCGGCAATATCGACCCGCTGCTGCTGACCCGCGTGATCGGTCACGGCCTCAGCGCCGCCGGCCGCTACCTCGCCGCCCGCGTCACCATCTCGGACCGTCCCGGCAGCCTGTCCCGCCTGCTCGCCGAGCTCGGCCGCACCGGCGCCAGCGTCCTGGACGTGGTCCACTCCCGCACCGGCGCCTGGCTCGCCATCGACGAGGTCGAGGTGCTGCTCACCCTCGAAACCCGCGGCCCCGCCCACCGCGACGAGATGCTCACCGCCCTCGCGGACGCCGGATACCTGGTCCGCGTACAGGATTGAGGACCACGGAAGCCGCCATAGTCAGTGCGCCCCACCGAGTTCCAGCGCCAGTACCCCCGCGATCACCAGCACGATCCCCCCGATCTGCACCGCCGTGATCCCTTCGTCCAGGAACAATGCCCCGATGGTCGCCACCGCCACCACCCCCACCGCCGACCAGATCCCATACGCCACCCCGATGGCCATCCCCCGCTTCAAAGCCTGCGACAGAAAATAGAACGCCGCCCCGTACCCGATCACCACGATGATCGAAGGAACCAGCCTGCTGAACCCCTCCGAGATCTTCAGCGAAACAGTCGCCGTCACCTCACACGCAATAGCCAACGCCAGCAACAACAAAGTCATATCCGCACAGTAACCACCCTTCACCCCGCTTCCGGAGTGCCTGGGCGACATGGAGCGCGCATGCGCCGAGCTGCGACGGGTGCTGCGTCCCGGCGGCCGGGTGGTGGTGGGTGTCGGCGAGCCGGAGGCCATGGCGAGAATGCCGTTCACCCGCTACGGGATCCGGCTGCGGCCGGTGGCCGAGGTGATCGGCGCTGGGTCGCGCCCGCTCCGACGCCCTGGTCACCCGCGCTCGACACCGATCCGAGGCGGGGCCAGGAGCGGGCGTAGTGCCAAGTCACGTCGTCATCCGGGGCGGCGAAGCAGAATACTCGCTGCTGAACTGTTAGAGGTGCACGAGTGCTGTCATCGGGGACAGGCCCAGGGTCGTGAGCATGGCGGCGCCCTCGTTGGCGTCCGCACCGCCGGCCAGGATACGGGTCCGGGCCGACTGGTAAATGCAGCCGGCGGCATCGAACGTGGTTGCGGTGGAGAGCAATCGGTCCCGGTCCTTGGCCAATAGGGCTTCGGCCCGGTCGATAATGGCGGTGGCCACCGGGTTTCCGGTGACCTCGGTGCGTGCCTGTGCGAGATCGCCTGATGCGGAGGTGTTCCCGGTCATGGCGGCAGCTTCGGCGTGCAGGGCCAGGTACCACGGCAGCCATGCGCCGGTCACCCGGGTGCGCGCCTCGGCCGGGGTCAGTTCGGTGCGTTCCAGCGCGTCCTCCGGCTGGCCGTGGTGCAGCATCAGCAGTGCGTCGAAAACGGCCTGGTAGCCATCGGTATCCGTGGCCGGGGTGCCGAGTTGCTGGAGTACGCCGGTCCATTCGCGTTCGGCGTCGTAGTCGTCGCGCAGGCCGTGGATCATGCGCACCCCGGCCACGGCCGCGCCGAGCGCCCAGCGGGCCGGGCGCTCCTCGCGATGCCAGGCCTCGAGGAAGCGCGCGCTGTGGGTAAGGACGTCATCGACATTGCCCGCCAACGCATCCGCCACCAGCAGGCGGCTGGTCGCGGTGTGTCCGACCTCGGCCAGCATCGGATGCTCGGCAAGCTGCCGTCCCCAGCGGCGCGCTCCGGCCAGATCGCCGGCCCCGAGACCGAATTCGGTGGCCTGGCCGAGAGCGCCGATCAGTTCATGGGTGCCGACCGGGTTGTCCGGCGTGGTCGAGAGCAGCCGGATGCGCCGCCGTGCGGTGGCCGCTGCGGCGCGCAATTCCCCGGCGCGGCTCTGAGCGGCGGCGAGAGCATCGAGGGCAGCGGATTCGGCGAACGGGTCACGGGTGCCGTGTGTGAGCTCGACGGCTCGCTCCGCACTCGAAATCACCTCCGGCGCAGGAACATCGGTAACGCCCTGCGGCGCACCGAAGGGGTTGGCGAGAACGACGGCCTCGGCCAGTGCGATGGCAGCCCGAGCAGCCTCCGCCCGCGCCGGATCAATCGTGACAGCCCCGGACCGAGCGATATCGGCCAGCGCAGCGGAATCCTGCACGGTATCTGCCCCCGCCGCAACGACCGACGCGATATCGGCCGGAGCGGCGGAAGTTGGTGCGGCGGCGAGGCGGCGCGCCTCGGCGATGACTGCGACCAGATCTTCGCGGGCCGGGATGCGCTCGAACCTGCCCCAGAATCGGTAGGCGGAGGCCGCCGCGGTCGCCAGGTCGATGGATGCGCCCGCGGAATCCCCTGCGCGCTGGGAGAATTCGGCGGCGGCGTGGTGCAGGCGGTACATGTCGTCACCGTTCCCCTGGCAACCGGCCGCGGCCGCGGCGTGCCGCAGCAATTCCGCGGCGGCGGCCGGGTCGTCGGCGAGGTAGGCGGCCTGCTCGTAGCGCCATTGGGATTCGCCGGTGAGGTGCCGGGTGAACATCAGGGGAGCCAGCAGCCGCGCCAGCCCGTGGGCGTCACTTCGGCGGTCGGGTTGTTCGCAGGCCCAGCCGAGTGCGGCGCGGAAATCGTCTGCGGCGGTATCGAATCGGGCCCGCCAGCCGGTGCGCACGACCGAGAGGTCGCCCGCCTCGGCCAGGCACCAGCGCAGATGCCCGGCGCGGGCGTCGGTCACCTCGCCGGCCGCCTCGAGCTGTTCGAGCCCGTACTGCCGGATGGTCTCCAGCGCGCGGAATTGGGTACCGGTCGGCGTATCGGTCACCACGAGCAGGCTCTGTTCGACCAGTCGCGCCAATCCGGCTGCCACCGCGCCCTTGTCGAGACCCGCCGCGTCGGCCGCCGCCTCGACCGGGAACGAGGTCATGAACACCGAGACCCGCCGCAGCAGCATCCGGTCTTCGGGCTCGAGCAGGGCGTGGCTCCAGTCGAGGGCCGCGCGGACCGATCGGTGCCGGTCGTCGGCCCGGGCGCCGCCGGAGAGCATGCGCAGCTGATCGTCCAAACCGGCTGCGAGACCGTCCAATCCGAGCGTGGTCCAGCGGGCGGCCGCCAGTTCGATGGCCAGCGCCACGCCGTCGAGGCGTTCGCAGAAGGTCGCGACCTGGTCGCGCATGGCGTGGTTGGGCGGCCAGCCGCCCGCCGCCGCGCGGTCCATGAACAGGGCGACCGCGTCCGAATCACCGTCCCCGGCAAGCGACATCGGCGGGACGGTGTACACGCGCTCGAACGGCACCATCAGCCGGGCGCGGCTGGTGGCCAGCACGCTCATCCCCGGGCACGCTGCCAGCAACTGCTCCACGAAGGGGGCGACGCCGTCCCGCACGTGTTCGCAATTGTCCAGCACCAGCAGTGCGTTCCGGTCGGCGAGCGCGGCCAGTACGGCGCGGTCGAAGCCGCGACCGGGCTGCTCACCGATGCCGAGCGCCATGGCGACGGTGCCCGCGACCACACACATGTCCGGGCTGGTGATCGGCACCAGGTCGACGAACCACACGCCGTCGGCGAAGTCGGCGGCCACATCCGCCACCACCGCCAGGGCGAGCCGGGTCTTGCCGACGCCGCCGGGTCCGACCGCGGTCACCTGCCGCTGCGTCTTGATCAGTTCCGTGAGCTCGGCCCGCTCCCGCGTGCGGCCGATGAACGAGGTCAACGGTTTCGGCAGCGCCGGCGCGGGTCGCGGGCTGGCGGCGCGCGTCGCGGCGGCGTGCAGGGCCAGAGCCCGCCGGTCGGGCATGTCCAGTTTCCGCAGCAGCGAGGACACGTGGCTCTCCACCGTGCGCACCGAGATGAACAGTCGCGCACCGATCTCGGCATTACTGAGGTGCTCGCCCACGAGGGTCAGCACTTCCGCCTCGCGAGTGGAGATTTCCGACGTCACAGCCATGAATTCAGTCTGCCGCATCTGTCGCCAAAAGACGGTACCGATGGGTTCGGTGTGGCTCTCCGTGGTGGATTCCGTGGTCACCACGGATGTGACCGAGGGGCCCCGGAAGCGAAGCTGAATGCACACCGGGTTCGCAGGAGCCAACCGGACCACAGGGTCGCTTCGGACCCCCACTCACCAGGAGAAATCATGACCACGCTGGGCATCAGGACCGTGCTGCACCCCGTCTCCGACCTCGCCGCCGCCAAGACCGTCTACACCGCGCTGCTGGGCATCGAGCCCCAGACCGACTCCCCCTACTACATCGGTTTCGAGTCCGAGGGCCAGCACATCGGCCTGGTCCCCGCGGGCAGCCCCCAGAGCCCGGCCGCCCCCGTCTCCTACTGGCACGTCGGCGATATCGAGGCCAAGGTCGCCGAGCTCACCGCCGCCGGCGCGACCGTCCAGCAACCCGCACGCGAGGTGGGCGGCGGCCGCCTGGTCGCCACCCTCACCGACGCCGACGGCAATGTCCTGGGCCTCATCCAGGACCGCTGACCGCAACCCCACCCAGCCCTCTCCCCCACTCCCGCAAAGGAATCCAGCCATGGCCATCGAGACCGCCACCAAGAAGACCACCGTCGGCTTCAGCGCCGAAGAGCGCGCCGCCATGAAAGCCCATGCCGCGGAACTGAAGACCGCCGCCCGCCGCAGCTCCCGCTCCGCCAAGGCCGACGGCGAACAGGACGTCCTGGCCAAGATCGCCGAAATGACCGGCACCGACCGCGAGATCGCCGAACGCCTCCACGCCCTCATCAAATCCGTCGCCCCCGAACTCACCTGCAAGACCTGGTACGGCATGCCCTCCTACATGCGCGACGGCAAGATCGTCTGCTTCTTCCAGACCGCCGCCAAGTTCAAGACCCGCTACGCCGTCCTCGGCTTCAACGACATCGCCAACCTCGACGAGGGCGACCTGTGGGCCGTCAACTATGCACTGAAGGCCATGACCCCCGAGACCGAATCCCGCATCACCGACCTCCTGAAGCGGTCCCTGAGCTAGTGCCGCCTCCGGGAAGGCCGATGGTGTAACCCGCTACCCGTGGTGGCGGGTTACACCATCGGTCATCAACCCGGTAGTGCCGCGTCAGGCAACGCGGGCAGGTTGATCCGTTGGCAAGCAATAGAATTGGAAAGAACGACCATCTGCATTCGCCCGGAAATTTACTGAATTACCGTGCCATACTGGACATTTCGGGTTTTCAGGCATTGTTGATGGCGGTAGAATTAGCACATGGATTCGAAGGGGACAACACTCGACACCTGCGGCATCGCCGAATTGGCGACCGCGGTCGAGACCTTGTCGAATTCGATCCTCCACGGCAACCTGGATCATTTCACGGACGGTGATGTCGTGGAATTGATGCGCAAGCTGGAAACCTGCAAACGGCAACTGTCCGCACTGGATTCGCGATTGATCATCGAAGCCTCCGACCGTTCGCTGCCGCGGAAGAATGGAGACAAGGATCTGGTGCCGTTCCTGCGCGAAACCCTCGGGTTGTCCCGCTACGACGCCTCGGTGCGGGTGAAGATCGCCGGTGCATGCGGAGAGTTCTTCGACAGCACCGGGCAATTGCGCACAGCGACTCTGGCCGCGACCGCCAAAGCCTTCGAGACCGCGAACATCTCCCGCGACCACGTACGCGGCATCGTCGAGATCATGACGCACCTGCCCTCCGATATCCCCACACAAGCACGGGTCGAGGCCGAGGAACTGCTGGTTACGTTCTGCCACACCGGCTCCTCCGATGACCTGCCCAAGATCGGCCGCGAAATCCTCGCCCGCCTCGACCCCAACGGGACCGTGATCTCCGATGCCGACCGGCGTCGCCGTCGCGGCATCGTGATCGGCCGCCCCGGCGTGGACGGCATGTCGAAGATCGAAGGCTGGCTCACCCCCGGACTGCGCGCGTCGCTGGACGCGATCCTCGCCAAGCTCGCCCGGCCCGGCATGTGCAACATCGACGACACCGAAATCCTCACCGCCACAGCTCAAATCGATTCCAAGGTCCTCGAAGCCGCCGCACGCCGCGACCGTCGCGATGCCGCGCAGCGCACCCACGACGCGCTGTACGCGCTGCTGCAGCCGGACATCAACATCGGCAAGGCTGGCATCAACGCCACCAAGCCCCATGCCGACGCGGCCGAGTCTGGCGCCAGCACCGCCACGCTCGGCATCTCCCCCACCGAACTCGCCGTCAACACCATCAAGCTCGGCATCAGCGGTGCCAAGCTCGGCTCCCACCGAGGCATGCGCGTACAGCCGGTACTGACAATGAGCCTGGCCGATGTGGAACGCGGCGCGGGTGTGGCGACCACCAGCACCGGCGGCCACGTAAGCATCCACGAGGCCCTCGAGATGGCTCAGGGCACCCGCCCGGTGCTCGCAGTGCTGGACGCCAACGAGATTCCGCTCTACCTGGGCCGCTGCGAGCGCCTCGCGACCTCCGGTCAGCGCCTCGCCCTCATAGCCCGGGACAAGGGCTGCACCCGCCCGGGCTGCGATGCACCAGCGAGCATGTGCGCCGCCCACCACGTCACCGACTGGGCCGTCGGCGGACCCACCGACCTGGACAACCTGGCGTTGGCATGCGATCACTGCCACGCGCTCGTCAACAACAGCCGGGACGGGTGGAAAACGATTGTGATGGGCCAGGATTCACCACACCCCGGCCGGTGCGGATGGATCGCACCCAGGCATATCGACCCCACCCAAACCCCACAGGTCAACGAGCGTCATCACGTGGCGGAGCGGCTGGCCGCCAGGATCGAATCCAGTTGCCGGGAGTGGGGTTCACGGGTGGCGTGGGCCCCGGGGCTGCCGGTGTCCCACCCTGTGTGCGCAGGGACGGGGAGGTGTAGCTGCGTCGCCCGCCCTGCCACACTGGAGCTGACGCCCAACCGAGAGCCACACCTCACCTCCCAGCCCACCGACTGCACGCATCCCTTTACCGACAACTCGAGACCGCCAAGATTTCCCCAGCTAGTGGTTCTTTGACAACTACATAGAGACGATGAACGGCCGAGCCGTAATGGGGCTGGTAGGTGAGGGGGCCTCGCAAGCTCGGCCACCCTCTCTCCCTCCTCCAGGCATCTTTTATCTTTTGTCTCTTCAGTCTTTTGGCTCTATCGTCTTACTGTGATCTTCTTCGATGGAAAGGGCGCCAAGCGCCCCTGCCGGTGAACCCCGGCCAGTGGCCGACTTCCGAGAACACGGATGGCCGGACCACTTTTCTTTCTCACGCCCTCAGCCTCGCAGCCATCCACGGTGCAGACCCCTGGCCACGCGGCGGCAATCCGCTCCCTGATGATGATCCTGGCGAGCGAACATTCCTCAATTCGACTGTCCTGGACGGCATCCGGACCCATCACGTCGCTATGGACTCCGAATCGCCGCCCGCCACAGCCCTTGCCGACCTGATCACTGAGGTCGCCGCACTTTCAAACACGAATACCCTAGCGGTGCTCCATGATCGGCTCGCCGAATACCGAGCCCTCGATGTGGCCGATGATCTCGCGCGGGAACTGCGGACTCGGGAAGTACCCGCCGCGGACCTGCGATCGCTGGCCCGCCGACTTCTGGAGAATGGCACCCGCCGCAATGCCGTCGCGCTCGGCATCGTCATGCTGGGCGTTGCGGGTGATCACCGCGACCGTGAACTGCTCCTGCTCCTGGGCAGTTTGGAGGACCTCACACTGTATGCGGCTGTCGCGCTGGCCAATTCCCAGCAAAACCGCGATGCGGCGGTTTACGAGCTGGCCCAGCGCGTGGATGGCTGGGGACGGATCCATGCCGTGGAACGCCTGGCGGGGACCTGCAATGCTCCGAGGCCGTAGGCTTCGACGCCTACCCGCATGCACTGGCACACCTCCGCACGGGTGTACTCAGCGTTTACGCCTGGCAATGGGTCGCCAAGCGGACACCCGACCACGAGGTCGCCGAGCTCGCCAGGCTGACACAGGAGCAGTTGCCGCTGGACGAGATGGCGAGCGGACCGCTCTCACGAAACCAGAGCCGCTCCCTGTGGCAACCCGAAGACCACATCCTCGAGGTTGTACTCGCTCGTCTGGACCACAGATCGGGCGACGTGGGAGCGCCCCTGCTGCGGACCGGGATTCGCGGCCGCACCGTGCGATTGCGCAACATGGCCATCCGCAAGCTCGCGGAGGTGTTCGGGCCGGATCTGCCCGCCGATGTCCGAGAGTGGGTCGGTGCGGCCGCCGTCGCGGAACCCGACGAGGTCGTCCGCGCCGAGCTGGTGAAACTCCTGGAGCGGGCGACCTTGGACTTCGAGCAATAAATGGGATGCGTTGAATGCCCAGGCCCGGTTACAGTGCTCCGCATGTGGCTTCAGCTGTTCTCCTGAGCACGATTCGTTTGTGACGCCCGGCGGTCTGCCGAATTGACCGCGCCTGTGGCATTCCCGATTCCGACCGGCGATCGAACCCGGTCCGTCGGTCACGCATACCCATAGGAGGACTCATGCCCGAGCGCTTTCCGCTGCCCGAAATCCCTGCCGAGGACCCCGCCGAACGCCCGTTGTCGCGGCGCGAACGGCGCGGGAAGGGCGACAAGAAGCAGCAGACCACCGCGAACGGCAAGGTGCACGACGCCGGTCGTGCCGCGGTGCCCGCCGCGAAGCACATGAACTATCGACGCGGATGACGAAAGCGGCCCGTTGGGTTTCCAGGTCGGAAATCCAACGGGCCGTTGCCGTTTCGGGTGTCAGCTGAGCCAGGCACGCTGGGTGGCGGCGGTGCCGCGCACCTCCTCGAGCTGCTTGGCGACCTGGGTGCCGGCCGTGCCGCCGCGGGCATTGCGGGAGGCGATGGAGCCTTCGACGGTGAGGACCTCACGGACACCGGGGGTCAGGGCCGGGTCGACGGCGGCGAACTCCGCGTCGGTGAGCTCGTCCAGGCCGACGCCGCGGGACTCGGCGGCGCGCACGCAACCACCCGCGGCCTCGTGCGCGACGCGGAACGGAACACCCTGGCGGACAAGCCATTCGGCGATATCGGTGGCGAGGGTGAAGCCGGCGGGGGCGAGCTCGGCCATGCGGTCGGTGTGGAAGGTCAGGGTGGAGACCAGGCCCGCGATGGCGGGCAGCAGCAGTTCGAGCTGGGCGACCGAGTCGAAGACCGGCTCCTTGTCCTCCTGCAGGTCGCGGTTGTAGGCCAGCGGCTGAGCCTTCAGGGTCGCGAGCAAGCCGGTGACATTGCCGATGAGGCGGCCCGCCTTGCCCCGGGTGAGCTCGGAGACGTCCGGGTTCTTCTTCTGCGGCATGATCGACGAGCCGGTGGACCAGGCGTCGGCCAGGGTGATGTAACCGAATTCCGGTGTGCTCCAGATGATCACCTCTTCGGCCATGCGGCTCAGGTCGACGGCGATCATGGCCAGCACGAACGCGGCCTCGGCGGCGAAGTCACGCGAGGAGGTGGCGTCGATGGAGTTCGCGGCGGAGGAGTCGAAGTTCAGCTCGGCGGCAATGGCTTCCGGATCCAGGCCCAGCGAGGAGCCCGCCAGCGCGCCGGAACCGTACGGCGACACCGCGGCCCGCTTGTCGAAGTCGCGGATCCGGTCGATGTCGCGCAGCAGCGGGTGGGCGTGCGCGAGCAGGTGGTGGGCCAGCAGCACCGGCTGGGCGGCCTGCAGGTGGGTCTTGCCCGGCATCACCGCGTCCGGGTGCGCGGCGGCCTGCTCGACCAGGGCGTCCACCACGTCCAGTACGCCGGATGCGGTGCGCCGCACCGCATCCCGCAGCCACATGCGGAACAGCGTGGCCACCTGGTCGTTGCGGGAGCGGCCCGCGCGCAGGCGGCCACCCAGCTCGGTGCCGACCCGGTCGATGAGCCCGCGCTCCAGCGCGCCGTGCACGTCCTCATCGGATTCGAGGGGGCCGAAGGCGCCCGATTCCACATCCGCCGCAAGCTGATCCAGGCCCGCGAGCATGCCCGCCAGGTCGGTCTCCGACAGCAGCCCGGCCTTGTGCAGCACGCGCGCGTGAGCCTTGGAGGCGCGAATGTCGTACGGCGCGAGCGCCCAGTCGAAGTGGGTCGACTTGCTCAGCGCCGCCATCGCCGCGGCCGGGCCGGACGCGAAGCGTCCACCCCACAGCGCGCCTTCATTGGTGCTGCCGCCCTGGGTCATAGCGTGTCGTCTCCTCGCGGTTTCGTCGCGGTCATCAGAATGTGTTGGGTCATAGCGGCCCGGACCGCCTCGGGAACGGCCCGCCCGCGGTCCTCGAGCAGGGCGATCGGGTCGCCCTCGGTGACCAGCCAGCGGTGCATGGCGAACCAGCTGCGGGGGTCCTCGCGGCCCTCCCACGGGTAGAACAGATCTTCCAGGTCCAGCTTCAGCCCGGCATCCGCCATCACCTTGCGCCGCCGCTCCCGGAACTCGTCGGCCAGATCACCGGACCCGGTGCCGAGGTTGATCGCCATCCGGCTGCCCGGCGCGCTGAGTTCCACCACGCGCTCGAGCAGTTGGGTCTGGGCGTGCCCGGGCAGGTAGCGCAGCAGCCCCTCGGCCAGCCAGGCGGTCGGCCGATCCGGTTCGAACCCCTTGTCCAGCAGGGCTTTCGGCCAGTCCTGCCGCAGATCGACCGGCACCTCACGGCGATCGGCCACCGGCTCGTCATCGGCGAGCGCCCGGGCCTTGAACGCCAGCACCTTCGGCTGATCGAGCTCGAAAATCCGGGTGTCCGAGGGCCATTCGAGCCGGTAGGCCCGCGCGTCCAGGCCGGCGGCCAGGATCACGATCTGCCGGATCCCGGCCCGCACGGCCGCGGCGAAATACTCGTCGAAGTAGACGGTGCGGGCCACCAGGACATTGCCCAACGACCAGGCCTGGTAGTCGCCGTCGCTGACGCTCTGGCGGCTCAGCGCCCCGGACATCATGGCGTTCCAGCCCTCGGACCCGACCGCGGCCACCAGCTTCGCCGCGTACGGGTCGTGGAACAGGGCGTCCTCGCGGCTGGTCTCGTAGGCGCGAATGGCCGACACGCCGATGGCGGTCGCGCCCACGCTCTCCGTGATGTCCCAACTGTCGTCATCGGTTCGCATGGGCGCGTCTCCTTCGGCCGGCGCTTGAATGAAATCAGCTCCGGTCGCAGGCTACTACTTGCTGTTGAGATCCCGCCGCGCCGCGACCTTGGAGGACAGGCCGTGGATCTGGACGAAGCCCTTGGCCAGCGACTGGTCGAAGGTGTCGCCCTCGTCGTAGGTGGCGAGGTTGAAGTCGTAGAGCGACTCGTCGGAGCGACGGCCGTTGACCACGACGCTGCCGCCGTGCAGGACCATCCGGACATCACCGGACACGTGCTGCTGGGTCTCGGCGACGAAGGCGTCCAGCGCGCGCTTCAGCGGCGAGTACCACAGGCCGTCGTACACCAGCTCGCCCCAGCGCTGCTCGACCTGCCGCTTGTAGCGGCCCAGCTCGCGCTCGACGGTGACCGCTTCCATCTCCTGGTGCGCGGTGATGAGCGCGATGGCGCCGGGGGCCTCGTAGATCTCGCGGCTCTTGATGCCGACGAGCCGGTCCTCGACCATGTCGAGGCGGCCCACGCCCTGGCGGCCGGCCCGCTTGTTCAGCTCGGTGATGGCCTCGAGCATGGTGACCGGGCGGCCGTCGATGGCGACCGGGATGCCCTTGTCGAAGGTGACGATGAGCTCGTCGGGCGCCTCGAAGTTGACGGTCGGGTCGACGGTGTAGTCGTAGACGTCCTTGGTCGGGGCGTTCCACAGGTCCTCGAGGAAGCCGGTCTCGACCGCACGGCCCCACAGGTTCTGGTCGATGGAGAACGGCGACTTCTTGGACACGTTGATCGGCAGCTTGTTCTCGCCGGCGAACTCGATGGCCTTCTCACGGGTCCAGGCGTAGTCGCGGACCGGGGCGATGACCTTCAGGTCGGGCGCGAGCGCGCCGATGCCGACCTCGAAGCGGACCTGGTCGTTGCCCTTGCCGGTGCAGCCGTGCGAGACGGTGTCGGCGCCGTGGTACTCGGCGGCCTCGACCAGGTGCTTGACGATCAGCGGCCGGGAGATGGCCGAGACCAGCGGGTAGCGGCCCATGTAGAGGGCGTTGGCCTGGATGGTCGGCAGGCAGTACTCGTTGGCGAACTCGTCGCGGGCGTCCACGACGATGGACTCGACGGCGCCGCAGTCCAGCGCGCGCTGGCGCACGTCGTTCATGTCCTCGCCACCCTGGCCGAGGTCGATGGCGACGGCGACGACCTCCGCGCCGGTCTCCTTACCGATCCAGCTGATGGCGACTGAGGTGTCCAGCCCGCCGGAGTAGGCGAGTACGACGCGCTTGGTCATAGTCCGTGTGCTCCTCGATTGTTCGTATAGGCCCTCGACCGGTGTGCTGCCCCGCGGTCCCGTCCCGGTCCCTCTGGCGCGCTCCGTCGTCCTGCAAATGATTATGCATGACGATGCAATCCCATTCATAACCGGGGCCCTCGCCTGCGTGGATCCGGCCGCCGATGACCGTCACATCCTTGCACCGGAACCCGGCGAGTAATACAGTACGAACGTACGGTTTGGGAAATTCGACGTTCATACGGAGGGCCCATGTGGGATCCGGACAAGTACCTCGCCTTCGACGACCTGCGCGCGCGGCCGTTCTTCGACCTGGTCGGGCGGGTCGGCGCGGACAAACCCCGGCGGGTGGCCGATGTCGGCTGCGGCCCGGGCAATCTCACCGCGGCACTCGCGACCAGGTGGCCGGAGGCGGCCCTCGAGGCGTTCGACTCCTCGCCCGAAATGGTCGCCGCGGCAAGGGAACACGGCATCGACGCAACTGTCGCCGATGTCCGCGACTGGCGGCCCGCACCGGACACCGACGTGGTGGTGACCAATGCGGTACTGCAGTGGGTACCGGATCATCTTGCGCTGCTGCCGGATTGGGTGGCAGCCCTGCCCACTGGCGCCTGGCTGGCGATTCAGGTGCCCGGGAACTTCGATGCGCCTTCACATCTCGCGATCCGGGAGCTCGCGTCGTCGCCGCGGTGGCGGGAGCGACTGGGGGCGGCGGGGATTCTGGATCGGCAGGCGGTGCCCGATCCCGCCGGATACGCCGGGGTGCTGACCGCGTCCGGATGCCGGGTCGATGCCTGGGAGACCACCTATCTGCAGCCGCTGACCGGGGATGATCCGGTACTGGAATGGGTGACCGGAACCGCGCTGCGTCCGGTCCGCGACGCGCTCGACGATGCCGCGTGGCGGGACTTCCGGGCCGAGCTCGCGCCACTGCTGCGCTCGGCCTATCCGCAGCAGCCGGACGGTGTCACCTGGTTGCCGTTCCGTCGCGTGTTCGCGGTCGCGCACAAGCCGGAGTGAGAGGAACCGGTCGCCCCTCAGAGCGGCCAGTCGGCACCGAATCCGGCAAATGCCCGAAACCCACCCTTCGATGCGATTCACGATCACGGCGTACGCCGCTGTGCCACGCTGGAAGTCGACACTTCCGGGTCAACCGAAGGATTCCGCCATGCTCTCGACACTCGCTCAGATAGTAGGCACCCTCGGCCGCGACATGCTGTCCATCGGAGGAGCGGCGCTGCAGCTCGTCCAGGATCTCATCTCCTCCGGCGCACAGGGCCAGGGCGGCGCGGTTCCGCCCGGCCAGTACCCGTTCAACTGATCTCGATCGGCATCAGCACCCCGTCGGTGGCGGCATCCTCGTGATGCTGCCACCGATTTCTCTGTTCGCGAGGCTTTCCCTGGTGAGCATCGCGCACGCAGTAGCCCGCATCGTCGGCGAGGCGCACGACCTGGGGCTCACGCACCGGCAGGCGCAATCCGGCGCGATCCAGGCCGCGCGGGTCGGGTGGGCGCAGGCGGGCGGTGCGACCGCCCGGCTCCAGGGGCGGGATGGGCGGCTGCGGAGGTCGGTCCGGCAGCCGGACCGGTTGCGGCACAGTGATATCCGACCAGGTGATCACGGTCTGGCGTTCGGCGCGGAAGAGCAGGCCGCCGCGAATCCAGTGCGAGGCCAGGATCCGCCCGGAGAGCGCGACCTCGAGGACGGTGAAGCGGCCGCCGTAGGGTTCCGGTGCGGCTTCGGATACGGCGTGGAAACCGCAGCTGCAGTCCTCGTCCGGCACTGCGTGACTCCGGCCGCGCCGGCACTCGGCGATCGCGTCACGCGGGTAGGGCGCGCCGCCGGTCGCCGGAATGAACCGATCCCCGTCGATGCGCCGGGCCACCTTGCGGGCCATGACCACCCAGACCCCGTCGTCGGTCCGGCGCAGGCTGGGCCGGACCGCCTCGGGAACGTGAGGCCGCTCCCGCGTCCCGGCTTCGAAGGATCCGATCAGTCCATAGCCTTCGCACATGTGCGTTCCTTGCTCGGGGATGTCCTTCCTACCGAGCGTACGCCCGCACTCGGACCCCACTACCGCAATTATCCTGCGGCACAGTCCGATTCAGGCCAGCTGTTCGATCTTGGCGGCCAATTCCGCGCCGGTCATGGGCTCGCGGGCGATGACGGCGATGGTGTCGTCGCCCGCGATGGTGCCGACCACCTCCGGCAGGGCTGCGCGGTCGAGGGCGCTGGCCAGGAAGTGCGCGGCGCCCGGCGGCGTGCGCAGGACTGCGATATTGCCGCTGGCATCGGTGGAGACCAGCAGATCGCCGAGCAGTTTCGAGAGGCGTTCGGTGCCGCCGATGACGCCGCGGACGGGGCTGCCGTCCTCGGGGACCACGTACACGCCCGCGCCGCCGTCGGCCGCGCGCAGCTTGACCGCGCCGAGTTCGTCGAGATCGCGGGACAGTGTCGCCTGGGTGGTCTCGATGCCCTCGGACGAGAGCAGCACGGCCAGTTCCGACTGGCTGCGGACCTCGTGCTGGGAGAGGATGGCGACGATGCGGGCCTGCCGGCCGGCGCGGGTGCGGGCGATGGCCGCACCCGACTTGCTCGACACCGGTGCGGCCGTGCGACGTTCGCCGCTGCTCACCTCTCGCCTCGCTGGTATCGCTCCAGCAGCCACACCAGCAGCGCCTTCTGCGCGTGCAGGCGGTTCTCGGCCTCGTCCCAGACCGCGCTGTGCGGGCCGTCGATGACCTCGTCGGTGATCTCCTCACCGCGGTGCGCCGGAAGGCAGTGCAGCACGGTCACATCCGCGGCCGCGCGGGCCAGCAGCCCGGCATTGACCTGGAACGGACGGAAGGGGGCGACCCGGTCGCGGCCGTCGTTCTCCTGGCCCATGGAGGTCCAGGCGTCGGTGACCAGCGCGTCCGCGCCCTCGGCCGCGGCCTGCGGGTCGTGGGTGATGGTGATGGTCGCGCCGGTCTCGGCAGCGCGCTTCTGGGCGGCGTCGACGATCCAGCCGAACGGCTCGAAACCCTCGGGGGCGGCGATGGTCACGTTCATGCCCGCGGTGACACCGCCGAGCATGAGCGAGTGCGCCATATTGTTCGCGCCGTCGCCGAGGTAGGTGAGGTTGCGGCCGCTCAGGTCGGAGCCCTTGCGCTCCTTCAGCGTCTGCAGATCCGCCAGCACCTGGCAGGGGTGGAACTCGTTGGACAGCGCATTGACGACGGGAACCGTTGCGGCGCCGGCCATCTCGTCCAGGCGTGCCTGTTCGAAGGTGCGCCAGACGATGGCGTCCACATACCGCGACAGCACGCGGCCGGTGTCGGCGAGGGTCTCCTCGCGTCCCAGCTGGGTGTCGCGACCGTCGACCACGACGGCGTGCCCGCCGAGCTGGGCGATGCCCATCTCGAAGGAGAACCGGGTGCGGGTGGAGTTCTTCTCGAACATGACCGCAACGCCGCGCGGGCCCTCCAGCGGCCGCCGCGACTGCGGCGCGGCCTTCAGTTCCGCTGCCAGCGCGAGGATCTCGGCCTGCTCGACGGGGGTGACGTCGTCGTCACGCAGGAAATGCCGGATGGTCACTTGGTCTCCTTCTGGGCCTGGGCGGCATCGAGGATGCCGGGCAGGTCGGACAGGAAGTTCTCCGCCTGGGTCTCGGTGAGCACCAGGGGCGGAGCGAGGCGAATCACGTTGGGCTTGGCCGGATTCAGCAGGTACCCGGCCTCCCGGGCGGCCAGCTCCACGTCCGTGGAGGCATCGGCGGTCAGCTGGATGCCGATGAGCAGACCGGCACCCCGCACGTGGTTGACCAGCGGGTGGCCGAGGTTCTCGATCCCATCGACGAGGATCTTGCCCACCGTCTCCACATGCGAGAGCAGGCCGTCTTCGTCGATGGTCCGCAGCACGGCCAGCGCCGCCGCCGCGCACACCGGATTGCCGCCGAAGGTGGTGCCGTGCATGCCCGGCTGCAGCAGCTCCGCGGCGGGGCCCTGGGCCAGCACGGCACCGATGGGCAGGCCGCCGCCCAGGCCCTTGGCCAGGGTGATGACATCGGGCACGATGCCCGCGGCCTGGTGCGCGTAGAACGCGCCGGTGCGGCCGATGCCGGTCTGCACCTCGTCCAGGATCAGCAGCGCGCCTTGTTCCTTGGTGATGGCGCGGGCCTTGGCCAGGTAGTCGGCCGGGGGCACCACGACGCCGCTCTCCCCCATGATGGGTTCCAGGAACACCGCGGCGGTGTCCTTGTCGACGGCGGCGGCCAGCGCCAGCGCGTCGCCGTAGGGCACGTGGACGACGCCGGGCGGCATGGGCTCGAACGGTTCCCGCTTCGAGGGCTGGCCGGTCAGTGCGAGCGCGCCCATGGTGCGGCCGTGGAAGGCCTCCTCGCAGGCGATGATCTTCCGGCGCCCGGTGAGCCGCGCCATCTTGAAGGCGGCCTCGTTGGCCTCGGTGCCGGAGTTGCAGAAGAACGCCTTGCCCTGCCCGTCGCCGAAGTGCGCGAGCAGCCGTTCGGCCAGCTCGATGACCGGTTCGCTGGCATACAGATTCGAGACGTGGCCCAGGGTGCCGAGCTGCTGGGTGACCGCGGACAGGATGGCCGGGTGCGCGTGGCCGAGGCTGTTGACCGCGATGCCGCCCAGGAAGTCGAGGTAGCGCTTGCCGTCGGCGTCGTAGACGACCGCGCCGGCGCCGCGCACCAGCGCCACCTTGGGGGTGCCGTAGTTGTTCATCAGCGCGGTGTTCCACCGCTGCTGGATGTCGGCTGTGCTCATGAGATCTCCTGTGCGGGGGTGACCATCGTGCCGATGCCTTCCCCGGTGAACAGTTCCAGCAGGACCGAGTGGGCGACGCGCCCGTCGATGACGTGCGCGGTCGGGACGCCGCCCTCCACGGCGCGCAGGCAGGCTTCCATCTTGGGCACCATGCCCTCATCCAGCGACGGCAGCAACTTGGCCAGCTCGTCGGTGTCGATGCGGCTGGTCAGCGAGGACCGGTCGGGCCAATTCGTGTACAGGCCCTCGACATCGGTGAGGATGACCAGCTTCTCCGCGCCGATGCCCCGGGCCAGCGCGGCCGCGGCGGTGTCGGCATTGATGTTGTGCACCACACCGTCGGCGTCCGGGGCGATGGTGGAGACCACCGGAATACGGCCCGCCGCAATGAGATCCAGCACGGCGTCGGGATTCACCTCGGTGACGTCGCCGACCAGGCCGATATCGGTGGCCGCACCGTCGACCTGCACGGTGCGGCGGGTGGCGGTGAACAGCCGGGCGTCCTCGCCGGAGATGCCGACCGCGTACGGGCCGTGGGCATTGATGAGCCCCACCAGTTCCCGGCCGACCTGCCCGAACAGCACCATGCGCACGACGTCCATGACCTCGGGCGTGGTGACGCGGAAGCCGCCGCGGAATTCGCCCGTCATGCCGAGCTTCTTCAGCATGGCGCTGATCTGCGGGCCGCCGCCGTGCACCACCACCGGGTGCACGCCGACGGTGCGCAGGAACGCCATATCGGCCGCGAAGGCCCGCTTGAGCTCGTCGTCGATCATGGCGTTGCCGCCGTACTTCACGACCACGATCTTGTCGCGGAACTTCTGCAGCCACGGCAGCGCGTCGGCGAGGACGTGCGCCTTGTCGAGGGCCGAAAGCTGTTTCACCACATCGCTCATGAGCTGTAGGCCGAGTTCTCTTCGACGTAGCCGTGCGAGAGGTCGGTGGTGCGGACGGTGGCCGCGCCGTCGCCCAGACCCAGCTCCACCAGGACCTGGATGTCGGGGCCGGACAGGTCGACCTCGCGGGCGCCCGGCGCGCCCGCGCCGTCGATGCACACCGGAGATCCGTTGAACGACACCGAGACCCGGTTCGGATCCAGTTCGATGGGCGCGATGCCGATGGACGCCAGCACCCGGCCCCAGTTCGGGTCGGAGCCGAAGAACGCGGTCTTGACCAGGCTGTCGCGGGCCAGCGCCCGCGCACCGATGAGCGCTTCCTCTTCGCTGACCGCGCCCTGCACGGTGATGTGCACGCGCTTGGTGACGCCCTCGGCGTCGGACATGAGCTGCTCGGCCAGGTCGTCGCAGACCGCGAGCACGGCCGCGTTCAGATCCGCCTGGCTCGGGGTGACGCCCGAGGCGCCGTTGGCCAGCAGCAGCACGGTGTCGTTGGTGGAGCAGGAGCCGTCCACGTCGAGCCGGTCGAAGGTGTACTTCGTGGCATTGCGCAGCGCCTCGTCCAGCTGCTCCGGGGTGGCGACCACATCGGTGGTGAGCACCACGAGCATGGTGGCCAGCGACGGCGCGAGCATGCCCGCGCCCTTGGCCATGCCGCCCACGTTCCACTTGTCCTGGTGGTGGAAGGCGGTTTCCTTCGGCACGGTGTCGGTGGTCATGATGGCCCGCGCGGCCTCGGCGCCGCCGGACAGGCCGCCGCCCATCTCGTGCACGATCTCGGTGACGGCCGGGATGAGCTTGTCCATGGGCAGCCGGTCGCCGATCAAACCGGTGGAGCAGACCGCGATCTCACCCGCGCCGGTCTCGGTTCCCCAGTTGCTCAACGCTTTTGCCAGTTCCTCGGCGGTGGCGTGGGTGTCCTGGAAGCCGCCCGGGCCGGTGCACGCGTTGGCGCCACCGGAATTCAGGATGACCGCGCGCAGCCGGCCGCCGGTCAGCACCTGCTGCGACCACAGCACCGGCGCGGCCTTGACCTTGTTGCGGGTGAACACGCCGGCGGCCGCGTACTCCGGGCCCTCGTTGAACACCAGCGCCAGGTCCGGCTTGCCGCTCTTCTTGATGCCGGCGGCGATGCCCGTGGCCCGGAAGCCCAGCGGTGCGGTGACGCCCTGGGTCCGCACCAGCTTGCCGTTGTCGATCGTCACGGTGCCACTCCTACGGTGGAAAGTCCTGCGGTCTCGTCGATTCCGAGAGCCAGATTCATCGATTGCACCGCGGCGCCCGCGGTGCCCTTGGTCAGGTTGTCGATCGCGCCGATGACCACCAGCAGCCCGGCGTCGGTGTCCACGGTGACCTGGAGCGTGACGGCATTGGAGCCGAGCACCGAACCGGTCTGCGGCAGTACACCTTCCGGCAGCAGGTGCACGAAAGGCTCGTCGGCGTAGGCCTTCTCGTAGACGGCGCGGGCGGTGGCGGCGTCCACGGTGGTGGGGGCGGTGCAGGTGGCCAGGATGCCGCGCGGCAGCGGGGCCAGCACCGGGGTGAACGACACGCTCACGTCGGCGCCGGATCCGGTGGCGGCCTTCAGGTTCTGCGCGATCTCGGGGGTGTGCCGGTGCGCGCCCGCGATGCCGTAGGCCCGCAGCGAGCCCATCACCTCCGAGCCCAGCAGGCCCACATCGAGTTTGCGGCCCGCGCCCGACGTGCCGCTCACCGCAACCACATTCACGCGCGGTTCGATGATGCCGGCCGCGACAGCCGGGGCCAGCGCCAGGCTCGACACGGTCGGGTAGCAGCCGGGAACGGCGATCCGGGTGGCGCCGCGCAGCTTCTCGCGCCCGCCGGGCAGCTCGGGCAACCCGTAGGGCCAGCTGCCGGCGTGCGGGGTGCCGTAATACTTCTCCCACGCCGCCGGATCGGTCAGCCGGAAGTCGGCACCGCAGTCGATGATGATCGTGGATTCCGGCAACGCCGTGGCGATCGCCGCGGACTGCCCGTGCGGCAGGCCGAGGAAGACCACATCGTGGCCGGAGAGCTCCTCGACGGTGGTGGGCGCGAGCACCCGATCGGCCAGCGGCAGCAGATGTGGCTGCAGCTCACCCAGGGTGGTACCGGCATTGGACCCCGCGGTCAGCGCCCCGATCTCGAGGCGCCCGCTTCGGTAGGCTGGATGACCGAGCAGCAGGCGCAGGACTTCACCACCCGCGTACCCGCTCGCACCAGCTACCGCGACCCGCAGGGGCCCGTTCGAGGTATCCACCATGTGATGATTATGCACGACTGTGCAAGCTCATTCACAACCGGGCGGAGATCTGACAGAGAGCGCCGCTTACGGCACACTCGACAGCGCCATGTACGACGACGCCACCCAACCGTTGCCGGTCGTCGGCCCCCAGCCGGGCCGCACCCGCCGGGCACCGGAGACGCCAAACCCGACTCCCCGCCGTTCGCGGCGTGCCGAGGCGGACTCCACCAGCCGGCGCGCGGACAAGCGGCGCACCGCCGGTAAGCGTGATGACACCGACGGCAAGCGTGACCGCAGCGGCGGCAAGCCCGAGCGCACCGCGGCCCAGCGCGAGCGCGACAGGCGCCTGCGCCTCGCCGGACGCGGCATCACGGCCCTGGTGGCCGCGGGTGTGATCGGCATAACAGGTCTGGTCTGGTACGGCCGCAACGACTTCGATTCCGGCTTTGTCCGCTCGGGCGCGATCGCGCCGGAGGACGTCAATCTCGACGGCGACATCAATATGCTGCTGATCGGCCTGGACACCCGGAAAGACCTGAACGGCAACGATCTACCCAAGGAGATCCTCGACCAGCTGCACGCCGGTGACGGCTCGGAGGGCGGCTACAACGCCAATTCGCTGATCCTGGTGCATATTCCGAAGGATCTGAAGCACATCATCGCGTTCTCCATCCCGCGCGACGACTACGTTCCGGTGCAGGGCATTCCGGGTTACGACCACGCCAAGATCAAGGAGTCCTACGGCCTCAAGAAGTACACGGTCGAGGAGAAGCTCAAGGCGAAGGGCATGGCCGACGGGCCCGACCTGGAGCGTCAGGGCCGGGAAGCGGGCCGCGCCAGCATCGTTCAGACTGTGAAAGCGCTCACAGGCGTGCCCATCAACCGGTTCGCGGAGATCTCCCTGGCCGGCTTCTACGACCTCGCGACCGCACTCGGCGGCGTCGACGTGTGTCTCAATCACGCCGTCGACGACAGCTACTACTCCGGCGCGCAGTTCCCCGCCGGACCCCAGCACCTGGACGGCTCCGACGCGCTGGCGTTCGTGCGGCAGCGGCACGGGCTGGAGAACGGCGACCTCGACCGCACCCACCGGCAGCAGGCATTCCTGACCTCGGTGGCCAATTCCATGAAGAGCTCGGGCACGCTGGCCAACCCGGGCCGGCTCAAGGCACTGATGGATGTGGCGCACAAGGACGTGGTGCTGTCGGACGGCTGGAGCCTCACCGATTTCGCCACCACGCTGGGCCGCGCGGAGAACCCGACAGTGGAGTTCCGCACACTGCCGGTGCTGCGCTACGACACGGTCGACGGCCAGGACGTGAACATCATCGATCCGGTGGCGATCAAGAAGACGGTGCGCGAGGCGTTCGGCGTCTCCACCCCGGCCGCGCCCAGCGCGCCGGCCACCACGCCCACCTCGACGCTGGATGTGGCCAATGCCAGCGGCACGCCCGGCCAGGCCGCCCATGTGTCGAAGTTGCTGGCCGCCAAGGGATTCCCGGCCGGTGACGTCGCCAACGCCACCTACGCCGACGGCACCACCTCGACCGTCTACTACGGCACCGGCGCCGATACCGACGCCAAGCAGCTGTCGGAGATGTTCGGCGGGATCCCGGTGAGCCCGTCCACCGAGGTGTCCAGCGGGCACGTGAAGCTGGTCGTCGGCGCGGATCTCGAGATTCCGGCGTCGCTGGACCCCACCGCCGCCACCACCAGCCCGACCACCACGGCGGGCGGCTCCTCGACCAGCGCCGCGGCCACCGACACCACCACGGACGCACCCGATTCCGGCAAGCCAGTCACCACCCAGATCGGTTCGAAGATCCCCTGCGTGAACTGATCCACCGCGGCCGGTCGCTGAAATACCCAGTCGCACAACGGTTCAGCGGCCGCTGACCGCCCGGGTCACCGTTCCAGGGCGCGGGTCAGTTCGGCGGTCCCCAGCTTGTCCGGGTTGCGGATGGCGTACAGCCCGGTGATGCGGTCGCCGGAGGTCTCGATCAGCTCGACGGTGTCGAGGCGTCCGTCGGCGGTGCGCAGCAGCAGGGCGGGCAGCGCGTTGTAGGTGCCGACCTCGACGGTCATGTCCGCCATGGCTTTCCGGCTCAGCCCGATCAGATAGTGGGCGACGCGCTCCGCGCCGATGACCGGGCGGCGCGCCGCACTCACCTTGCCGCCGCCGTCGGAGATCTGGACGACATCGGGGGCCAGCACATCCATGAGGGTCTGCAGCTCACCGGTTTGCGTGGCCCGCAGGAACCGGTCGATCACCTCGCGGCTGGTCTCGGAGTCGGGTTCGAAGCGCTTGCGCCGGGCCCGCACGTGCGCGCGGGCCCGATGCGCGATCTGACGCACGGTGGCATCCGATTTGCCGACCATGCCGGCGATGTCGACGAGGCTGTGGCCGAACACCTCCGAGAGCACGAACACCGCGCGTTCGGTGGGCCCGAGGGTCTCGAGCACCAGCAGCATGGCCATCGACACCGATTCGGCCAGCAGCACATCGTGACTGGCGTCGGATTCGGTGCGGATGGGCTCGGGCAGCCAGCTGCCGACGTAGTCCTCGCGGCGGCGGCGCACGGTGCGCAGGTGGTTGAGCGCCTGCCGGGTGACGATGGTGGTGAGGTAGGCGCGCGGATGCTCGATCCGCGCCGGATCGGTCTCGCGCCAGCGAAGATAGCTGTCCTGCAACACATCCTCGGCATCGGCGGCGCTGCCGAGCAGCTCGTAGGCGATGGTGAACAGCAGCGGCCGCAGCCGATCGAACGCGTCCACCCCGCTCATCGGTCCGGTGTCAGCGCCGATGCTCATATCCGAAGCCTAATCACGAACCGGGCGAGCACGACACCATCCTTCAGGAGCCACTACGTCAACTCACTGGACACCATGTACATTGAGCCCGTACGACCGCCGACCCGAGGGGACCTCCAATGCCCGGCACCGATTCCGGCCCGCTGACCCTGGCGGGTCGCTTCAACTACTACTCCAGCACCCATCTCGGCGCGGTCGCCCGCTTCTACGCCCGCCTGCACCGCCGCCTCTTCGACCGCTTCGGCGGCACCCGCTTCGCCACCCTCTTCGGCCACCCGGTCCTCGAATTGACCGTCCCCGGGCGCACATCCGGCCAACCCCGCCCCGTCATGCTCATGCTGGTCCGCTCCGGCGACACCCTCCTGGTCTGCGGCTCCAACGGCGGCAATCCCGGCACCCCCAACTGGTGGAAAAACCTCCTGGCCGCCGACCACGCCAGCGTCCGCATCGGCCGCGAAACCTTCCCCGTCACCACCCGCGTAGTCACCGACGACACGGAATACGCCACCCACTGGCAAACCCTCGCCGCCGCCTACCCCCACTTCACCACCTACCGAGCCCTCAGCCCCCGCCACTTCCCCATCGCCGTCCTCACCCGCGCCGACGCCCGAACCAACGGCCTGGGCGGAAACGGCTGAAAATCAGATTTCAGCAGCACGGGACCGCGCTGATCATGACGCCGCGCGCGGGGGCCGACGAGCGGTTGCCGGCGCAGCACGAGCGGCATCGAGACCGGCTGGTGGCGGCGCTGCTCACCGAAATCGTCTCCGCGGGTGAGAGTTCCGCCATCCGGATCGCCCGCTCGGCGAGCAGGCCGCCTCGTGACGCGTCGCTTGCGGCCTCCGGTCCGCGTTGGTACCGTGCCGTGGACCGTGACATCACGAAGGAGGTGAGACCCATGAACGACGTATCGAGGTGGGTGCTCCCCATCGTGGTCGCGGTTGGGCGTACGAATTAGCTGTCGCCGGGAGCGCCTGTGTTGCAAGGCATTCCGAGAGGCAGAACATCGTGCACCTGAACTTCACCGCGGAGACGTCGGAAAACGGCGTCCGTGAACGCGATTTCCTCCTGGGCGAGATCACCGGCGTACTGTGGTCGCCCGAATCCGCGTCCGAGAACGCACCCCTGATCCTGCTGGGTCACAGTGGCGGCGTGCACAAGCGCGCCCCGAACCTCGTGACGACGGCGCGTCACTTCGTGACCGAATCCGGTTACCGGGTGGCCGCCATCGACGCCCCGGGGCACGGCGACCGGCCGCGCAACGAGGAGGACCAGCGGTGGGCCGACGCGCTGCACGCGGCGCGGGCGGCCGGGGAACCGCTGGACTCGATCATCGCCGAGTTCAACATGTCCCTGGCCGAGCGGGCCGTGCCGGAGTGGCAGGCCACCCTGGACGCGCTGCAGGCGCTGCCGGAGATCGTCCCGGACGCTCCGGTCGGCTACGGCGGCATCACCCTGGGCACCGTCATCGGCATGATGCTGGTGGCCGTCGAACCCCGCATCCGGGCCGCGACCTTCAACAGCGTGTTCGTGTTCGACGCGCTGTTCGAGGCCGCACGCAAGATCACCATCCCCCTCACCCTCCAGGTCGCCTGGAACGATGAGGAAATCGACCGCCGGCCCAGCTTCGACCTGTTCGAGGCGTTCGCGTCGGAGGAGAAGACGCTGCTGGCGAATCCGGGCCGGCACAATCAGATGGCCAGGACCCAGCCCGATTTCGCGGCGGCGTTCATGCGCCACCATCTGGGCCGGTAGCCGAAAGAGTCCATCCGGCAACGGATGACGATCGGCAAAGGGAAGCGGTGATCCGCTTCCCTTTTCAACATATATCGCACCCCCGGGCTTGCGGCAAGACCCCCGGTATGCCGCAGAATCGCTGGCCGTAGCCGAAATCCGTGGAATGGAGTAGCGCGAGTGCGTGTGACGAGTGCCGACGTGATCATTGCGGGCGCGGGCCCGACGGGTCTGATGCTGGCCGCCGAACTGCTGGCGGCCGGGGTGCGGCCGGTGGTCCTGGAGCGCAGTCCGATGCTGCGGACCGTGCCGAAGGCCAATGGTTTCAGCGGGCAGATCCTGCAATTGCTGAGCTATCGAGGCGTGCTGGACCGGTTCGAATCGGCCGGCGCGGCGGTCGCCCCCGCCGCGGCCTTCCCGTTCGGCGGACTGCACGTGGACCTGAGCCCGCTGCCGGATCCCCCGCTGCGCGCACTGCACCTCGCGCAGCCACGACTCGAGCAGCTGCTCGACGAGCTGGTGCGCGAGCGCGGTGGCGAGGTGCGGCGCGGGCACACCGTGACCGGGATCGAGCAGGACGACGCCGGGGCCACCGTGGCGGTGTCGGGTCCGGACGGCCCGTATCAACTGACCGCGCACTACGTCGTGGGCTGCGACGGTGCGCGCAGCAAGGTCCGGGAGCTGGCGGGAATCGCCTTCCCCGGCATCACCTATCCGGAGGTCAACCGCCTGGGTCAGGTCGCGGTGGCGGCCGGGGTGACCGTACTGGACAACGGCGATCTGAACGTCGACGGGCACGGTGTCGTCCCCGCCGGTTTCACCCGCACCGAGCGCGGCGTGTTCGCGGTCGGCTCGCTCGCCTCCGGCATGCTCATGGTGCAGACCACCGAGGACACCGCCACCGAGACCGATGACAACGAGCCGATGACCCTGGCGGAGCTGAGCGACAGCATCCGCCGCGTCCTGGGCGTCGACCTGCCCCTCGGTGATCCGATCCGGTTGTCCCGCTATCAGTTCCAGGCACGGCAGGCCGAAAGCTTCCGCGCCGGAAGGATTCTGGTGGCCGGGGATGCCGCGCACACGTTCCCGGCCACGGGTGTCGGCCTCAACGCGGGCATGCTCGACGCGGTGAATCTGGCCTGGAAGCTGGCCGCGGACATCGACGGCCGGGCCCCGGACGGGCTGCTCGACAGCTACCACGCGGAGCGTTCCTTCGCGGCGGCCCGCACCATGGTGCACACCCAGGCGCAGGCGGCGCTGCGCCGCGGCGACGATCCGGCGGCCGAGGCACTCCGGACACTGTTCCAGGAACTGCTCACCGATGCACCGGCCCTGCAGCGCCTGGGGTCCATGATCGCGGGCGCCGACATCCGCTATCCGCTGCCGAATCCCAACGGGCACCAGCTGACCGGAGCCTTCCTCCCCGATCTGCACCTGCACCCCGGTGCCGCCCAGTCCCTGCACGACGCCCGCCCGGTGCTGCTCGATCTCGCCGACCGCGCCGACCTGCGCGAGATCGTCGAGCTGTGGGGCGACCGCGTCGACATCCGGACGGCCGCCATCGACGACCGGCCCGCCGATGCCGTCCTGATCCGCCCGGACGCCCATATCGCCTGGGCCGCAACGGTCGGCGAATCCCCCGCCACCGCCGAACCCGGGCTGCGGGACGCACTGACCACCTGGTTCGGCGCACCGACGCGGGTAACCGTCCCGAGCGCGGGAAACACGGTCAGCGACTGACCGGATCGGCCACACCGCTGATCCGTCCGGCCCGAGCCCTCGGCCCGGATCGGTTTCCGGCGTTCAATTCCGGCATGCCGCAAACGCGGCCGGAACGAAATCGCTTGGAAGGACCGGGAAATGACCGAGTTCGTTACGCTCGAGCACGGGCGGATCGCGTGTGATGTGGCCGGGAACGGACCGCTGGTGGTGCTGTCGCACGGCATGGGAACCTGGCGGCAGGAGTTCCGGCACCTGGTCGGGCCGCTGGTCGCGGCCGGATACCGGGTGGTGAACGCCGATATGCGCGGGCACGGCGAATCCAGCCCGAACTGGCCCTCGGTGACCGGAAAGGAAGCCATCAGCCGCACCGACGTGGCCCACGACCTGCTGGGTGTCATCCGGCATTTCGGGGGTCCCGCGGTCATCATCGGGCATTCGCTGTCGGGCGGCTCGGCCACCATCGCGGCGGCGGAGGCCCCCGAGTTGGTGAGCGCCATCGTCGAAATCGACCCGTTCACCCTCACCCAGCAGCTGCACATCGGCACGATGATCACCAGCCGCCGGTACCGCCGCGGCATGGTGCGCCTGCTCGCCACCCAGGGACTGCGGTCTTTCCGGTGGTGGTTCCGCTATCTGGAGATCGCCTACCCGACCAAGCCCGCCGACCACGAGGAGTTCCTCGCCGGCCTGCGGACCATCCTGCGGCAGCCCGGCCGCTGGGCGGAATTCATGAAGACCGGCGCCACCACCCCGGCCGACGCGCACGCTCGCATCGCCGACATCCGCTGTCCCGCACTGGTGCTCATGGGCACCCAGGATCCGGACTTCGCCGACCCGCGGGCCGAAGCCGAGGCGATCGTGGCGGCCATGCCGGCGGGACTGGGCCGGGTCGCCATGGTGGAGGGCGGCGGCCACTACCCGCACGCGCAGTGCGCCGACCGAGTAGCCGAACTGGTCATCCCGTTCCTCGACCGGCACATCGCCCACCGCACATCCGAATCGGTCAGCCACTGACCATGGCAGCCGAGCCCGGCGACTGCGATGATGGCGGGATGCCCGCACCCCGCACCATCGTTTTCGTTGTCTACCAGGGCATGCAGCTGTCCGAGCTGGCCGGGCCGCTGGATGTGTTCGCGCTCCTCAACGGCGTCCGCGAGCGGCCGCCCGCGCTGCTGCCGCCGGTGCTGCAGGAGCATCCCATTAGTTCGGCGGGCGGCCAGGCGGATTCGGACGGCGCAGCCCTGCCCTACCGCCTGCTGACCGCCTCGCCCGGGGGCCGCCCGATCACCGCGGACGGCGGCCTCACCCTGTCGGTGGAGCATTCGCTGCACGACATCGCCGCCGGCGACGACTTCGACACCCTGATCGTGGTGGGCGGCATGGCCTCCGGGCCGGGCGGGGCGGAGGTGGTACGGGAGCTGCCCGCCCTGGCCCGCAAGGCGCGGCGGGTGACCTCGGTGTGCGCGGGCGCGCTGCTGCTGGCCGCGGCCGGGTTGCTCGACGGCTACCGGGCCACCACCCACTGGGCCTCGACCGACCTGATGGCCCAGCGCTATCCGCGGGTCACGGTCGAACCGGATCGTATCTACGTCCGCGACCGCAATCGCTGGACGTCGGCGGGCATGTCGGCGGGCGTCGATCTGGCGCTGGCACTGGTCGAGGACGACTACGGCCGCGAGGTCGCCGCCATGATCGCGCGGCTGTACGTGGTGTTCACCCGGCGTCCCGGCGGGCAGACCCAGTTCAGCGCACAGCTGCGCACCCAGCCCGCGCGCACGCCCGCCATCCGCGCGGTGCAGCAGTGGCTGCCCGATCATCTCGACGCGAACCTCGGGGTGGCCGAGCTGGCCCGCCGCGCGGGCATGAGCGAACGCAACTTCGCCCGGGCCTTCCGCATCGAAACCGGCAGCACGCCTGCGGCTTTCGTGGAGGATCTGCGCATAGAGGCGGCCCGCCGCCTGCTGGAGTCGACCGAGCTGACCATCGGTGCGATCGCCCGCCAGGTCGGCTACCGCCACGGCGAGACCCTGCACCGGGTGTTCGGCCGACGCCTGGCCACCACGCCCGAACGCTACCGGCAGCATTTCGCCACCGGCGCGGCTCAATTGGCGGGGACCAGCGAGTAGATCCGCCAGGGGCGTTGCGGCAGTTCGAATTTGAATATCTGCATGCGGTAGCTCACCCACTCGCCGGTCTCCGGCGAGCGCACCCGCACGGGCCGGCGGGCAACCTTCTCGGGCGGAACCTCGGTGGACCAGAAGCGATCCCACTCCGGGGCCGCGCTGCAGCGGTCGACGATGGCCGCGAGTCGTTCGGGCGCGTGGGTGGCGGAGGCCATGTAGCGGAATCCGTACACCATGAAGTGCGCTTCGCGTTCCCAGTCGTCGATGGCCCGGCACGAACGCGGACCGCATCGCTGTCGCCGATGGATCGCGCCCGTGCCGCGAGGCATCCGTCGTCGCGGCGGTGGACCGGACCTCGAGGTCCACCCGCCGCGGCCGAAGCGGAGCGTCTGCGACATCCCGCTCAGAAATACGTGTGCAGGAAGTCGACGATCCGCGGCCGCTCGGCGTCGGCGTCATCGATCACCGGGATGAGACGCCACTTGTCGAACGCGGTGCAGGGATGCGAAAGCCCCAGTCGCACCACACTTCCCACCGGCACCTGGTCGTCCGAAGCACCCGGCAGCCGCAAGAAGGCGTGCTGATCGTTCAAGGCCGAGACATGCGCGCCGGCCGGCAGCGAAGTGGTCGCAACCGCCGAGAACCCGCTGTTCACCGGTCCCGCCATTCGCTGTGGAACCGGCAGTCCCAGATCGAACGGAACATCGCGCCTCCCGGCATCGAGCAGCGCGAGTTCCGCTTCCGGGCGGGACACACATCGTGCCCATCCGTGCATGGCCGACCGCAGCGGATGCTCCGCGCGCCCCGCGGCCAATGGTGAAATCCCGGAGTAGAACCCGTCATCGTGCACGAGATACGCGCCGGACCGCAGCACTACCACTGTCGGAACACCGTGCGCGCCATCCTCATCCGCCAGTCCGGCCAGTCGCTCCACGACCAGGTCCGGATATGCGCTGCCGCCGGCGGTCACGATCGCACGATCGTCATATCGGCCTGCGGCCATGAGCTCCCGGTGCAGGATCGCGAGCTCGTCCAGGTAGTGCCGCACAGCCGCAATGGCCTCCGGGGTGCGGTCATGGGCGAGTGCGGCCTCGTAACCGCCGACCCCTGCGAGTCGCAGGCGCTGGGACTTGTGGACCGCGTCGGCAATGGCGTGGGCCGCGGCCAGACCGCGGGCGCCGGTACGGCCGTGCGGGCCACCGAGTTCCACGACGACGTTCAGCTGGACGCCATCGGGCGCGGACTCGAGATGGCGCTCCATCTCCCGGACCGCGTCGACGCCGTCGACCCAGCTGTAGAGTTCGAAATCGGGGTCAGACGCTATTTCCGTTGCCGCCCAGTGCAACCCGATCGGATCCACCAGGGTATTTGCCAGCACGATGCGGTCGAGGCCGAACGACCGCCCGACCTGGGCCTGCCAGCCGGTGGCGAGGGTGATACCCCAGGAGCCGGTCTCGAGCTGTTCGGCCCAGAGCTGGGGCGACATGGAGGTCTTGCCGTGCGGGGCGAGCCGGACACCGGCGGCGCGCGCCCAGTCGGCCATGACGGCCCGGTTCGTGTCCAGCGCGGAGCGGTCCATGGTGAGCACCGGCGTCTGCAGGTCGTCCAGGTGCGGATTCGTGGCCAGGTATTCGCGGACGGTCAGTCCCCAGGCGGCCGGGGGCAGCGATTTGTGCCGCGGGCCCAGGACAGCGTCGCCACAGGCGCGGACGCTGTCGCTGAGGGCTGCTGCGACTCCCTTGTCGAGGGCCACGACGCTCCTTTCGGTCGAAGCAACCTTGCATTGCTCGAGTGGAAGCAATCATGCACGGCACGATCCGCGACGTGTGCACCCGCTCGCGGGCTCGAGGCCCTACTCGACGCCGATGTGCTGGTGGTCGGTACGGATGCGGCCGTCCTCGTCCAGCGCGAGGACGTCCATCCCGCCACCGACCACGGTGCCATCGGCGGTCACCATCGACCAGGTGAAGGCGATGACCTGCTTCAACAGCACCGTCGCATCCCCACGCTGGACGAAGCGGTGTTCGCCCGCTGCCACGAACATCTCGTAGGCCCGCTCCACACGCCGTTCCAGCGCATGATGCCCCCGCACCTCGAGCGACGGGATCGGGAAGTTCAAGCGAGTGGCGGCATCTCGCATATCCTCCGGCGGATCGACGAGAATCTGCGCGCCGTCCTCGGCCCACAGTTCGCGAATGAGTTTGCGCCGCGGCTCCGGGTCGGGCTCGTTCCACATGGCCAGGTACCGGTCGGCAAGTTCGTTGATGTCGATGTTCGTCATGTCATCGAGTCTGCGCGGGTGCGATGCGCTGCGCGATTCCCTCCAGGGAATGAGCGGGCTCCCGCGTCAGGGAATGAAACAGGGCCGCACGCGGTTTCAGCGTGCGGCCCTGTCCACAAAACTCGGGTCAGTTCCCGGCGAGCACCGCCAGTACCGGCTCGGACAGGAAGAACGGCTCCAGCCGCTCGCGAATCAGCTTGGCCAGCACGCCGTTCCGCTTGGCGGCCTCCACCACGGCCGGGCCGTAGCGCAGGATCTCCTCGGCGATGACCGCCTCGGACAGGCCCAGCTCGGGCAGCATGGCCGCCAGGGTGTGGTCGCCGTACTTCTCGAAGAACACCTCGACGCCCTGGTCCACCAGCACGCCGACGTATTCCTTGTTGCGGGTGGTCAGCGCGATCCGGTGGATGATCAGGGCCAGGTCGCGGAGGTCCTGCTGGGACAGGTACTCGCGCAGGCCGCTGACCGGCTCGCCGGCGTGCAGGTCCCAGAATTCCATGGCCGCGTCGTGCACCGGGGCGTCGCGCAGCATTTCGCGAATGGCGTTGTTGGTGCGTTTGAGCGCGAATTGCGCGCCCTTGCCGGCCATTTCGCCGATGAAGGTGCCGCCGGCCTTCTCCGCCGCCTTGCGCGCGGACTTGGCGGCATTGGTGCCCATGGAGACCAGGGAGCCGACGCCGGGAATCTTCGAGGCGATCTGCTTGTTGGTCTCCATCAGATCGTCGACCAGCTTGTCCACGAACTTGGCGGCGACGGTCGCGATGAGGGGGCTCTCGGTCAGCCGCTCCAGGATGCGTTCCTGGGCCTGGTGCATGCCGAAGAGCTTCTCCAGCAGCTGCTCGACCGGCTCGCGGTCCACCACGTCACCGAGGGTGTAGTCATGATTCCCGGCGATGTTCTCGTACAGCGAATCGGCCAGCGTGCCGACCATTTCGCCCAGTACCGGGCTGCCGCCGATCAGGTCGATGACATTGGCGACGGTCTGCTTGGCCTGATCGATCTCCACCACGTCGCGGAAGATGATGGTGTCGGCGACACCGATCACCGCTTCCACATCACGGGCGATCACTTCGGCGAAGCGGTCACCGCTGACCTCGGCGACAATGAAGTCGACCTGCAGATCCAGGAGCTTCTCGGCGATTTCGCGTGGCGTCCGCGACGGCGTATCGGACTCGGTCAAGGTTCCACCCATCAATTGAAGACGGAACGCCTGATCACTCGGAATCGTTGCCGTGCACCGATTTTCGAATCTGTTCCAGACGTTCCCGCGCGGCCTTCGCCCGCGCATCCCACTGTTCCTCGACGCTACGGCCCACTGGTGTCTGCCGATCGAGTTCGCCCATCCCCTGCGATGTCCCGTAGCGCTGCTCGACCTTATCGCGAACTGACTCGAAAGTAGGGACGCCGCCGGAGGTATACCCGCCGATCGCCGGACCTGCGGGGATACCCGCAGGCGGTACCGGTATCCCGGTGACCACGGGACCCGCTCCCACCTGCCCGGATGCCGGGGCCGTCTCAGACTGCGGATAGCTTTCCACGGGCAACGTGTCCGGAGTCACATCGATGACATCGGGTGCATGACCCAGGGTGGCCGCCAGTGACTGCGCCACCGCGTGCAGCGCGGCCAGCCCGGCCTTGCCGTCGGTGGCGGCCTCGACCACCGCCGCGAGTTCGGCGTCCGGCAGTTGCGCCAACAACGCCACGAGTTCCTTGGCATCGCTCATGGGTTCCAGGCTACGCATCGCGGGGACCGCGGGGGTCTGGCACAGCGCGCCGACAGCGGAACATTGCGCCGGATTCGGGGACAGCGTACGGTGAGGGCGTCGCAATCTCGTGGATGCAGGTCGACGCCGAGTCCCTCCCACGCGATTTCTTCCCTCCTCGAGCCGGTTACCCGGCGGCACTGTAGCTTCCGCCCGGTGCTGCACCGCCACTCGCGAACCACTCGGATTCGCTGGCGGTTTTCTACCGCCCTCGGCCGCATCCGGCCACACCAATCACTCACTCCCGGTGCACATGTCACCTGATCCTTACAAGGAGAACTCTCATGACCACCATCGATCCCACGCCGCGGGTCGCCCACACCGCCGCGACCCCGGCCCTCGAACACATCGAAACCCTCACGCCCGCAACGGGAATCCTGGACGTCCAAGGCCAGAGCGGTGTGCTGCGCCGCAGCGGATACCTGCCCGGCCCCGACGACATCCACGTGCCCACCCGATTGATCCGGAGCCACGGTCTGCGCCGCGGCGATGCCCTCACCGGCCTGGCGCAGCCGAATCCCAAGAACGGCAAGCTCGCTCCCCTGGTGCGGGTCGACACGGTGAACGCCCTGCCGGTCGCCGAGATCTCCCCGCGACCGCACTTCCAGGACCTGACCCCCATCCATCCCAATGAGCGGCTGCGACTCGAAACCGGGCCGCACCAGCTCACCACCCGCGTCACCGACCTCATGATGCCGATCGGCAAAGGCCAGCGCGCCTTGATCGTGGCACCGCCCAAGGCGGGCAAAACCTCTGTGCTGCAGGCGATCGCACACGGCATCGCCGCCAACCATCCGGAGGTGCACCTGATGCTGGTGCTGGTCGGCGAACGCCCCGAGGAGGTCACCGACCTCTCGCGCGGGGTACCCGCCGAGGTGATCGCCGCGACCTTCGATCATTCCCCCGCCGAACAGACCGCCCTGGCCGAACTGGCCATCGAACGCGCGCAACGGCTGGTCGAACAGGGCCGTGACGTCGTCGTCCTGCTCGACTCCCTGACCCGGCTCGCCCGCGCCTACAACATGACCGGACCCGCGTCGGGCCGAATCCTTTCCGGCGGTGTGGATTCCATGGCATTGACGCCGCCGAAGCGGTTCCTGGGCGCGGCCCGCAATATCGAACACGGCGGATCGCTGACCATCATCGCCAGCACCCTGGTCGAAACCGGTTCGCTCGCCGACACCGTCATCTTCGAGGAGTACAAGAGCACCGGTAATGCCGAGCTCAAACTCGACCGCGGACTGGCGAGCCGCCACGCCTTCCCGGCCGTGGACATCGCCAAGTCCAGCACCCGCCGCGACGAACTGCTGTTCGCCCCCGACGAGCGGCTCGCCGTGGACAGACTCCGCCGCACCCTGGCCGAACTGGACGATCAGCGCGCCCTCGACCTGCTCCTCGACGGCCTGCGCAAGACCGGCAGCAATGCCGAATTCCTCGCCAATATCATCCGGAAGTGAGGCGCTTGGGCGGCAGCACCCCGGCCGCCCAGGTCGCCACCGTCTCCGCCCAGCCCGGGAATCCGATGAGGTCGTTGTGCATGCCGCCGGGATAGATCACCAGCTGTTTGGGCTCGGGCGCGGCGGCGTACAGGTCGCGGCCCATCTGTACGGGCAGGAGTTCGTCCATGTCGCCGTGCATGATCATGACCGGGCAGGTCAGAGTGCGAATCCGAGGCAGGCTGGGATAGGCGTTGGGCACGAACAGCTTCGGCAGGAACGGATATACCGCGACCGCCGCGTCCCGCATGCCGGTGAAGGTCGACATGAGCAGTAGTGCGGCGGGCGGAAAGGCATTCGCCAGCTCGAGCATCACGCCGCCGCCGAGCGACTTTCCCAGATACACCAACCGGTTGGCATCCACACCGGGCTGCGCGAGCAATGCCTCCCGCGCCGCCCGCACGTCCAGATACGTCCCACGCTCGTCCGTCCGGCCGGTGCTGCGCCCATACCCGCGGTAATCGAAAACCATCACATCGAACCCGACCGCCGCGAGCATGCCCACCATCGGCGACCGATCCCCTATGTTCCCGCCGTTCCCGTGCGCGAACAGAATGTGCCCCACCGGCTCCCCCACCGCCGGCACGAACCAGGCCTCGACGGTCTCGCCATCTGCGGTCCGCAGCGACATCTCCTCATAGTCGAGGCCATACGTCTCCGGAGTCTCCAGAATCCGCCGGTCGCCCGGCTGATAGCTGAGCGCATTGAGGATGGGGGTCGCCGGATGCCACATGGTTCTTTCTTACCTCCCTACCTCCCTGCCCGCCGAGAGGCCTCACCTCCAATTCCCGATTCGACCAATTCGTCACTTTTGATTCGGACGATGAATTCGAACCGGACGGTTCCGTCAGTGACACGAGATATGTTGCGGCACATGCCATTCGACGAGTACGACCTGATTCAGACAGAAACCTCGCCGGTCCCGAATCCCCCGACGGCGTGGTCATCCGGTCCGACCTGCTGCCGCCCGGCACGCACGGTTCCAATATCCGCGGCCTCGTGGACCGGAAGATCTGGGATGCCCTGCGCATTCCGGTCTGCACAGCCACCGGAAATCGCTGCGAGATCTGCGGCGACCAGGTGATCCGCAACGGCCGCATCGGACGCCCCGACTGCCACGAGAAGTGGATCTTCGAGTTCCACCCCGACCGCCCCATCCAACGCCTGATCGCCCTCTGCCCCGGCTGCCACCAGGTCCAACATTCCGGCCTGGCCCGGGTAAAAGGCCGGGAGCAAGAGGTTATCGAGCGACTGTGCCGCCTGAACCGCTGGTCCCGCCGGCAAGCAGAACTCGACCTGAACCGCTCGACCGCCCGATGCACCCACCGCGACCGCTTCAACTGGGACCTCGACCTGTCAGCACTCCACGGCCGCCTGATCATCCACAGCTACCCAACCCTGCACATACCCGCCGCCGACCGAGCCACACTCGGCAATTCCTTCTTCGGACTCCCGCCACACGGATCTGCTCACCTCACTCGAGCCGATTCACCTGAAACATACGAAATTCTGAAACACATTGCATCACAGTAGAATTCGCCTTCTATCGCGATCATATTGGCGGTAGAATTAGCACATGGATTCGAAAGGGGAAACACTCGACACGTGCGGCATCGCCGACCTGGCGACCGCCGTCGAAACCCTGTCGAATTCCATCCTCCACGGAAACCTGAATCCGTTCTCCGACGGTGACGTCGTGGAGTTGATGCAGCGCCTGGAGGCCTGCAAACGTCAACTGTCGGCGCTGGATTCACGCCTGATCATCGAAGCCTGCAACCGTTCACTGCCCGAAGGCAGTGGGGCGAAGGATGTGGTGCCGTTCCTGCGGCAAACCCTGGGGTTGTCGAGGTACGACGCGTCGGTGCGAGTGAAGATCACCCGCCAGTGCGGGGAATTCTTCGAGCCGACCGGACACCTGCGCCCCGCCTCCCTCGTCAAGACCGCCGAAGCCTTTGAGGCAGGCGACATCTCGCGTGATCATGTCCGCAACATCATCGACGTGATGAACCACCTGCCCGCCGACATCCCCGCCGAGACGCGCGCGGAAGCCGAACACCTCCTGGTCGATCACTCCCGGGTCGGGTGGCCCGATGACCTGCCCAAGATCGGTCGCGACATCCTCGCCCTCATCGACCCCGACGGCAAGGTCGTCTCCGACACCGACCGCCGTCGCCGCCGCGGCCTCATCCTCGGCCGCCCCGGCGTAGACGGGATGAGCTGGATCGAAGGCTGGATCACCCCCGAACTGCGGGCCCTGCTCGATGCCGTCTTCGCCAAGCTGGCGCGTCCGGGCATGTGCAACATCGACGACACCGACAGCGTCGCCGCCACGGTCAAAGTCGTCGATTCCAAGGTGCTGGAGGCCGCCGCCCGCCGCGACCGTCGCGATGCCGGTCAGCGCACCCACGACGCGTTGTTCGCGTTGCTGCAGCCCGGAGTCGACGCGGCCAAGCTGGGTTCGCACCGTGGCCTGCCGGTGCAGGCCATCCCGACCATGTCCGTCGCCGATCTCGAGCGTGGGGCCGGTGTCGCGACCACCGCTTCCGGCGGCCACGTGAGCATCAACGAGGCGTTGAAGATGGCCGAGGGCACCCGGCCGGTGCTGGCGGTCCTCGACGCCGACGGGCTGCCGCTGTACCTGGGCCGTTGCGAGCGACTGGCCACCCCCGCCCAACGGTTGGCGTTGATCGCCCGCGACAAGGGCTGCACCCGACCCGGATGCGATGCGCCCGCGAGCATGTGCGCGGTCCACCACATCACCGACTGGGCCAAGGGTGGCCCCACGGATCTGACCAATCTGACCTTGGTGTGCGATCACTGTCACGCGCTGGTGAATGACGGTGCCGAGGGTTGGAAAACCGTTGTCATGGGCAAGGATTCCCCTTACAGGGGGCGGACCGGGTGGATTGCCCCGAAACGTCTTGACCCCACCGGCACTCCGCGCGTGAACGACAGACATCACGTGGGGCAGCAGGTCGCCACGGCAATCGATTCCAGTTGCCAGAGGTGGGGTTCACGGGCTGCATGATTCCCGGCTGCTCGTGTCGGGCTGGCGTGCGCAGGGACGGGGAAGTGTGGTCACCTCGCCTGCCCTACCGGACTCGAGCTGACGCCAGGTTGACAGCCGCCACCCGCCGATCCCGGCCCACGGACTGCACCCATCACCTTTCACAGACAAACCCACCGCCAACTACCCACCAATCACCGAACCACCCACGGCCACAGTGATAATCCCGCCACCACCACTGCGACCTGCACCTGCGTCGACAATCTCAACGACCGGCGCGATCACTCCTCCGACCGCCACCGTCACCAATGATCGGCGGTCACGGCGAAGGGTGAAGCCCACCAGGCGATAGTCCGATCTCGGACAGCACACCCCGCCTCAAACCCTCACCCCGACACCGACCCTCCCACGCTCACCACACCATCGCCTGCCGGAAGGTCGATCCTTTGGCTTCACAACCGATCCGCACTGTCCCCAACGAGCCCAAGCCATCACATGGCGACCCCAACCCCGTGATCCGAGCGAATACCTCCTGCAGCAACCCCACATGCGGCTTCAAAGGTGAGGGGGCTGGAAGGTGCAGGCGCGGACGTGAGCCCGACCCCCTCCCTTCTCCAGGCATCTTTAATCTTTTGATCTTTTGGGTTTTGGTTCTTTATCTTTTGGCTTCTATTGCCCGGGCGGCGCGATCGCGGATTTTTCGCAGCTCGTCTTCTTTTGGTTTTCGTTCCGGGCCCAGGCGCATACCTTCGGACTTGTGATCGACGATGCTGTGCTGCAGGCGATATCGAGTTGGGAGGTTCGCCTAATCGGCCGTACCACTCGCTATGTCCGCGTGGATTGCGTTGCTGGCCACTACATTTCCGGACCGGTTATCAGGCGGACCAGTGGCGGGTGACGTGGGTGGGGTTCGACGTCGTTCTCACCGTGCTGCTGGCGGCTCAGCGCACATCAGCATCCTGACCGCTGTCGGCGCGGAGATCCCGCTCCGCCTGCCCCTGCTGATCGAAGTCAACGACATCCGGGCGAGCAACACCACCGAGCTGAGCGAACCGCGGAAATGACAACGGAGGCCCCGGGTTCGGAGCCTCCGTTGTGTTTGCCGGTTCGGGTCAGGCGCGGATGACCGCTCCTACCGCGGAGGACGCGGCGGCGACAGCTGCGTCGCGGGCGGCGCTGGCCTCGTCCTCGGTCAGGGTACGGTCGATGGCACGGAAGCGCAGGGCGTAGGTCAGGGACTTGCGGCCCTCACCGGCCTGGGCGCCCTCGTAGACATCGAAGAGCGAGATGTTCTCGAGCAGTTCGCCCGCGCCGGTGCGGAGGGCGTCCTCCACGGCGGCGGCGGACACCGCCTTGTCGACGCTGATCGACACGTCCTGCAGCACCGCGGGGAACGCGGAAACCACGGGGGTGGGCCGGATTTCGCGCAGCGGCAGTGCGTCGAGGTCGAGTTCCACGGCGCAGGTGCGCGGGGGCAGACCCGAGCGCTCCAGGACCGCGGGGTGCAGTTCACCGGCGTGGCCGACGACGACCCCGTCGACGACGAGCTCGGCGCACCGGCCCGGGTGCCACGGAAGGTAGTGCGCGGCACGACGTTCGATCACCAGGCCCGAAGCGTCGGCGATCGCGTCCACCAGGGCGAAGGCGTCGCCCGCCTCGACCGCACGACCCGCACCCCACGGCCCCCGCGGCTCGCGGCGACCGGTGAGCACGGCACCGATGTGGATCGGCTGCTCCGGCAGCGACTGCAACAGCACGCCGATCTCGTCCTCGGTGGGACGGCGGTCGACGGGCAGCGGGCCCACCGGCACGGTCTGCTCGGTCGGCAGCGTGACCTGGCCGATGCCGTAGATCGCGAGGTCGCGCTCCCCGCGAGAAATATTGCGGGCGGCGATCTCCAGCAGACCGGGCAGCAGCGTGGACGACAGCTCGGCGCGCTCGACATCGAGCGGGTTGAGCACGCGCAACGTCTTGCGGCGCGAGTCATCCGCGTCCAGACCCCAGGTGTCGAAGACACCGCCGGGCATGAAGACCGGCGCGGGCACCTCGACGCAGCCCTCGAATGCCAGCGCCTTGCTCACCGCGCGGCGACGGCGCTGCTGGGCGGTGAGGCCGCGGCCGGCGGGGGCGGTGGGCAGCACCGACGGGATCTTGTCCAGACCCTCCAGGCGGAGCACCTCCTCGACCAGGTCGGCGGGCTGGGTGAGGTCGGGCCGCCAGCTCGGCGGGGTGACGACCAGCTGCCCGTGCCCGGACTCGCTGACGCCGACCTCGATGGCGCAGCCCACCTGCTGCAGGCGGCGGGTGGCCGCACCGGGCGCGTAGTGCACGCCCGCGGTGCGGTCGGCCAGGTCGATGTCCATGACGATCGGCTGCCGCGCCGGGGTGGGCACGCGCACATCGGTCAGCACGGATTCGACTGTGCCACCGGCGATCTCGGCCAGCAGCGCAGCGGCGCGATCCAGGGCGGCCACATTGACCTCGGGGTCCACGATCCGCTCGAACCGGCGGCTGGCCTCGGAACCGAGCTTGTGGCGGCGCGCGGTGCGAGCCACGGACACCGGGTTCCAGGTGGCGGCCTCGAGCAGGATGTCGGTGGAGGTGCCGGACACCTCGGTGCTCGCGCCGCCCATGATGCCCGCGAGCGAGATGACGCCGCTGTCATCGGCGATCACCACGTCCTCGGAGTCGAGGGTGCGCTCGGCCTCGTCGAGGGTGCGCAACGTTTCGCCCTTGTGCGCGCGGCGCACCACGAAACCGCCCTGCACCTTCGTGGCGTCGAAGGCATGCAGCGGCTGGCCGAGCTCGAGCATCACGTAGTTGGTGACGTCGACGGCCGGGGAGATGGGCCGCACGCCCGAGAGCAGCAGGCGACGCTGCAGCCACCACGGGCTCACGGCCTTCGGGTCGATGCCGGTCACCCGGCGCACCGCGAAGCGCGTGCACAGCGAATCGGGCTCGAGCTTCACCGACCAGGCATCGGCCTCGTCGTCCGGCAGCAGCCGCACGGCCGGATCGCCGTATTCCAGGTCGAAGCCGCAGGCCAGTTCACGCGCCAGGCCGCGCGCCGAGAAGGCGTAGCCGCGGTCGGGGGTGATGGCCAGCTCGATGACCGTATCGTCCAGACCCAGCAGCTCATTGGCGTCCGCGCCGGGCTCGGCGGTGCCGGGCTCGAGCACCAGGATGCCGCTGTGGTCCTTCCCGATCCCCAGTTCGGCGACCGAGCAGATCATGCCATTGCTGGTGTGGCCGTAGGTCTTCCGCGACGCGATCCGGAAGCCACCGGGCAGCACGCCACCGGGCAGCACCACGACCACCAGGTCGCCGACGGCGAAATTCCGTGCGCCGCAGACGATCTCCTGCAGCTCGGGATTGCCGACGTCCACCTTGCAGAAGCGGATCGGTTTCTTGAACTCGGTCAGCTCGGTGATCTCGGCGACCCGTCCGACCACCAGCGGGTGCTCGATGTCACCCTGCACCTGGTGCAACTGGTCGACCTCTTCGACCTCCAGCCCGACCCGGACGAACCCCGCGTCGAGCTCCTCCGGCGTCACCGACCACCCGGGGGTGGTCCGCTGCAGGATTTCCGTCAGCCAGGACTGCGCTACTCGCACTTGACGTTTCGCTTCCTCGTATCGGGGTCAGGTCAGGACTGGATGCCGAACGGCAGCGTGAAGCGCACATCGCCCTCGACGATGTCACGCATGTCCGGCAGGCCGTTGCGGAACTGCAGGGTCCGTTCCAGACCCATGCCGAACGCGAAACCGCTGTACACCTCGGGATCAATGCCGCTGGCGATGAGCACCTTCGGGTTCACCATGCCGCAGCCGCCCCACTCGACCCAGCCGGGGCCGCCCTTCTTGTCCTCGAACCACACGTCCACCTCGGCGGACGGCTCGGTGAAGGGGAAGAAGCTGGGCCGCATACGCGTGGTGGTGTTCGGACCGAACAGCGACCGCGCGAAGGAGTCCAGGGTGCCCTTGAGGTGCGCCATCGTCAGGCCCTTGTCGATGGCCAGACCCTCGATCTGCGAGAACACCGGGGTGTGAGTGGCGTCCAGCTCGTCGGTGCGGAAGGTCCGCCCCGGGCAGACCACGTAGATCGGCAGCTCGCGAGACAGCATGGAGCGCACCTGAACCGGCGAGGTGTGCGTGCGCAGCACCTGCCGCGAACCCTCCGGCGCGATGTGGAAGGTGTCCTGCATGGTGCGGGCCGGGTGGTCCGGCAGGAAGTTGAGGGCGTCGAAGTTGAAGTGCTCGGTCTCGACCTCGGGACCCTCGGCGACCTCCCAGCCCATGGCCACGAACACATCCGCGACCCGCTCGGACAGCACCGAGATCGGATGCCGCGCGCCGTCGGCGTGCCGACGGGCGGGCAAGGTGACGTCGATGGTCTCGGCGACCAGGACCGCAGCGTCGCGCTCGGCGAGCAATTCGGCCTGGCGGGTCTCGTACGCCTGCGACACCCGGCCGCGCGCGACATTGACGCGCTTGCCGGCGTCGGCCTTCTCCTCCTTGGGCAGCGTGCCCAGCGACCGCTGCGCCAGCGAGATCGGCGACTTGCCACCCATGTACTCGGTCTTGGCGGCAGCCAGCTCGTCCAGGGTCGAGGCCGAGGCGAACGCCTTCTCAGCAGCTTCCGCGGCGGCGGAGAGCGACTCCTCGCTCAACGCAGCGGTCTGCTCGGCACTGTTGTCATCGGCCACGATGGTTCGTCACTCCCCAGGCTGGTTACGGGTCGGGCTGAATTTCCTACCTATTCTTGCTGGTCGCATCGTAATCCTTGTAATCAGGCCACCTCACCCGGATTTTCCCAGCTCGAGACCACCCTGTCGGCGCGGTGGCGAAGCCGGCGGTGGTACGAATGAACGTGTGAAGTCCCGGCCGCTGACCCTCATCGACGACACCGACAGCCTCATCGAGTACTCGGCGGCGATGGACCGCATGCAGGAGATGTGGGAGGAGCGCGTCGCCGACCAGCGGCCCGACACCCTGTGGCTCCTGAGCCACGAACCCATCTTCACCGCCGGCGTCCGGACCCCCGAGGCCCACTTTCCCGCCCCCGAGACCGATATCCCGGTCCTCCTGACCCGCCGCGGCGGCCAGCTCACCTATCACGGGCCCGGCCAGCTCGTGGGCTATCTCATCGTCAAACTGCAACCCGGCGAAGGCGTCGTCGACCTCATCCGCGACGTCGAGCACCGACTCGTCACGGCTCTGGCCGAGCTCGGGATCCCCGCCGAACGCCGTGACACCCCACCGGGTTCCGAGCTCCTCACCGGCGTCTGGACCCGCGACACCCGCCGCAAGATCACGTCCATCGGCATGCGCGTCGGCCGCAATGTCTCCACGCACGGCTTCGCTCTCAATGTCACCGGCGACCTCACCCCCTGGAAGCTCGCGGTCGCCTGCGGCATGCCCGATGTCGACATGACCTCCGTCGAGCGGGAACTCCCCGGGCAAGAGCCGCCGACGATGGACCGGGTGGTCGCCGCCATCACCACCGCCTTCGAGGCCGCCGCTGCTCCGAGCCTGGCTCCGTAGCCGGCGCCACCTCCCGAGTGCACGTGAATGCGTTGTGCCCCTTCCGGACCGGTCCGGAAGGGGCACAACGCGGTTCGTGCCGGCGTTACCCTGGCGCACCGGTTGCCAGAGACGCCGTTCGAGGGACGGATCGGATCGTCGACGCCGATCCGAGGGTGGCGAACAAGGCTACGCCGATGTAGACCAGTTGTTCGGGGATGCGGAACCACAGCGGTGTGGCCGCCTGACCAGCGAAGGGGATATTGTCCACTGCCGCATGAATATTCGCGGGGAGCAGCAGGACGAACAGCAGGAGCAGGGTCTCGTACATGAGGCACCTCCGTGGAGACCAGCCCGGTCAGTGAGCGACAGCCGGTGCACCGGTGGATGATTCGGCGATCGCCTGCCGACTGGGCAGCAGCAATGCGACCAGCGCACCGACCGCGACGATGGCCGCGCCCACCTTGACCGCCGGGGTGAGGCCGTCCACGTATTCCTGCGGGCTCAGATACGAGCCGTGCGAGGCGAATACGGACGCCAGCACCGCGACACCCATGGCGACACCCACTTCACGGATGGTGTTGTTGGTGCCGGAGGCCATGCCCTGATCGGCCGGGGCCGCGCTGGCCATGACGGCGGTGGCGGTGGGTGCGAAGGTCAGACCCATACCGATGCCGCCCAGCACGAAGGGCAGGACGAAGGAACCGTAGGAGACGTCGACCGTCGTGATCAGCGCCATCCACAGCAGCGCCGCCGACAGGAACACCTGACCGATGGCGATCAGCGGCCGCACACCCACCCGATCGACGATCAGCCCGGCGAGCGGAGCCACCACCATCGGAGCCATGGTCCACGGCAGCGTCCGGATACCGGACTGCAGCGGCGTGTAGCCCTGCACCACCTGGAAGTACTGGGCCAGCAGGAAGATCGAGCCGAAGACGCCGACGGAGAAGGTGAAGAGCACGGTATTGACCGCGGTGAAGCTGCGCGACCGGAACAGCCGCAGCGGCAGCATGGGGTCGGCCGAGCGGTTCTCCCACAGCACGAACGCCGCCAGCAGCGCCGCGCCGCCGATCAGTCCGGTCAGCACCTTGGCCGAGGTCCATCCGTCGTCCGCGCCGTGGATCACGCCCCAGACCACCGCGAGCACGCCACCCGCCGACAGCAGCAGGCCGATCGGATCCAATTTCCTTGCGCCGCCGAAGGATTCGTTCAGGATGCGGGCGGCTAGCGGAACGGCGACGATGCCGATCGGAACGTTGATCCAGAAGATCCACTGCCAGCTGAGTCCGTCGACGACCGCGCCGCCGACCACGGGTCCGAGCGCCACGCCGAGCCCGGAGATGCCGCCCCAGATGCCGATGGCCGCACTGCGCATCTTCTCCGGGACCGCCGCCGACAGCAGTGTCAGCGACAGTGGCATCACCGCCGCCCCGCCGAAGCCCTGTACCGCCCGCGAGGCGATGAGCATCCACGGCTCGGTGGCCAGCGCGCACGCCGCCGAGGCCGCCGTGAACAGCGCGATGCCCATGACGAACATCCGCCGGCGGCCGATCCGGTCGCCGAGCGCGGCGGCGGTGAGCAGCAGCGAGGCGAAGGACAGCGTGTAGGCGTTCACGAACCACTGCAGGTCGGTGAGCGACGCGTGCAGTTCGGTGCGGATGACCGGCAGCGCGTTGGTGACCACGAGATTGTCCAGCGTGACCATGAACATCGGGATGCCCACGGCCGCCAGGATCGCGCCCAGCGGCCGCCGCCGGGCGGCATCGACGACCTTGTCGGTGAGGGTTGAGGTTTCGAGTGTTTCAGCCATGACCAATCCTTGTTGTTATCGACTGATAACTAGAGAGTATGCATTGACTGATAACATGTCAATGGCACACGGGATCGCGACGACGAGGAGGCACGACAGCCATGACCAGGACCCGGATGACGGCGACCGAACGCAGCGCGGAAGTCCTCGCGGCGGCAACCGCCGCCTTCGCTGAATCCGGTTACGCGGCAACGAAAACCGACGATATCGCGCGCCGGTCGGGGGTCTCGCAGCCCTATGTGATCCGACTGTTCGGCACCAAGCAACAGCTGTTCCTGGCAGTGCTGGACCAGGTGTGCGGGCGCATCGAGGAGCTCTTCCGGACCGGGGCCACCCAGGCCGCACCGGACGCCTCCCCCAAAGACCGCCTCGATTCCCTCGGCAGCCACTTCGGCGACCATTTCCTCACCGACCGCGATCTCCCCAGGGTCTTCCTGCAGGGCATCGCGGCGGCGAGCGAGCCGGCCATCGGCGAGAACATCCGCGATCACTTCGGACGCCTCTACAACCTGGCCAAGGAGCTCACCGGCGCGACGACCTACGAGATCGGCCGCTTCTTCGCCACCGGCATGCTGCTCATCGACCTGACTGCGCTCCAGGTCACCGATAGCGACGACGCCGACACCCCGCCGTGGGCCACCGAGATCCTCGCCAACCTCAGCGAGGACGGCATCTGATCAGATCCGGGCCGGCTCGCCGGGTTTCGGCACCGCGTCGACCTCGACGATGGCGTCGGCAGACTCGGCGGGCGTCACTTGGCGTGCTGGACCCGAGAGCTCGCATAGAGGCAAATGGCCGCCGCGGCAGCGAGATTCAGGCTCTCGGCGCGGCCGTGAATGGGGATCCGGACCCGATGGGTGGCGCGGGCGGCGATGGCCTTGTCCAGGCCGTGCGCCTCGTTGCCGAACAGCCAGGCGACCGGGCCGCGCAGGATCTCGTCGGCATCGTCCAGGTCGACCTCGCCTTTGGCGGTGGTCGCCAGCACGGCGATCCCCGCATGCTCGAGGGCGTCGAGGGTGGCATCGATATCGCGGGAGCGGGCCACGGGAACGTGGAAAAGGCTTCCGGCACAGGCACGCACGCATTTGCCGTTGTGCGGATCTACCGAATCACCGGCCAGCACCACGCCATCCGCGCCGACCGCGTCGGCCACCCGGATCAGGGTTCCGGCATTGCCGGGGTCGGCGATCTCGACCGGGACGGCCAGCATGCGCGGGGACGCGTCGATGATCTCCGACAGCGGCACATCCACCTGGCGGCACACCGCGATCAGGCCGGGCGGCGTCACGGTCTCCCCCAGCATCTCCGCGGCACGGTCACTGACCAGCGTGGTCCGCACCCGTTGCGCCGCAGCGCCGGCCACCAGCTCGTGCTCACGTTCGGCGGCCTTGGAGGAGTAGAACAGCTCCTCGATCCGCCCGGTATCAAGCGCGGCCTCCACCGAATTCGCGCCCTCGGCCAGGAACAGGCCGGTCTTGCGGCGCACCGGCGCGCGATGGAGCTTGACCGCAGAAACGACCCGCGGGTTGTGCTCGGAGAGCACGTCCGCGGGTCGCTTCGAGTGTTGCGTCGTCACGCAGGCCGAATCAGGCGGCCGGGGCGTTGACGTCGGCGGGCAGCGCGGCCTTGGCGGCGGCCACCAGCTGGGCGAACGCCTCGGCGTCGCTCACCGCGAGCTCGGCCAGGATCTTGCGGTCCACCTCGATGCCGGCGGCCTTCAGGCCCTGCATGAAGCGGTTGTAGGTCATGTCGTTCAGACGCGCGGCGGCGTTGATACGAGTGATCCACAGCTGGCGGAAGTCACCCTTGCGCGCCCGGCGATCCCGGTAGGCGTAGGTGAGCGAGTGCAGCTGCTGTTCCTTGGCCTTGCGGTACAGGCGCGACCGCTGGCCACGGTAGCCCTTGGAGGCCTCGAGAACGGAACGGCGCTTCTTCTGAGCGTTGACGGCCCTTTTGACGCGTGCCACTTGTCAGTCCTTGATCGAATAAGGGGCGCCGGGTCTTTCGCGTGAACCCGGTGAGTGCGCCCGAGGTTGGTCGGTGATGCGTTCCGCGAACGGATCGCGAGCGGCTGGCTCAGCCGAATTACTTGGCGAGCAGCTTCTTGACGCGAGCGACGTCCGCCTTCGCGACGACCTCCACGCCGTCCAGACGACGAGTCCGGGTGGACGGCTTGTGCTCGAGCAGGTGGCGACGGTTCGCCTGCTGACGCAGCAGCTTGCCGCTGCCCGACACCTTGAATCGCTTCGAGGCGCCGCTGTGGCTCTTCATCTTCGGCATGGATTCCTCAATCTGTCGTGCCGGAGGCGCGCGTCAGCGCGCCACCGGAGCTTCTCGTTATTACTGCTGCGGGGTGGCCGGTTCGGCAGCCGGGGCTGCGGTCTCGGCCGGGGCCGGAGCCGGGGTCTCGGCCGGGACGGTGCCGCCCTGGGCCGCAGACTGCTGGGCCTTCACCCGCGTCTTCGCACCCTTGTGGGGCGCGAGGACCATGGTCATGTTCCGGCCGTCCTGCTTGGCCGAAGTTTCGACGAAACCGAGGTCGGCGACGTCGGCGGCCAGTCGCTGCAAGAGCCGGAAGCCGAGTTCCGGACGCGACTGCTCGCGACCGCGGAACATGATGGTGACCTTGACCTTCGACCCGGCCTCGAGGAAGCGCATCACATGGCCGCGCTTGGTGGCGTAGTCGTGGTCATCGATCTTCGGCCGGAGCTTCTGCTCCTTGATCACGGTCTGAACCTGGTTCTTCCGGGACTCACGCGCCTTCTGCGCGGTCTCGTACTTGAACTTGCCGTAGTCCATGATCTTGCACACCGGCGGGCGTGCATCCGGCGCGACCTCGACCAGGTCGAGGTCAGCTTCCTGAGCGACGCGTAGTGCATCTTCAACACGCACGATCCCAACCTGCTCGCCACCCGGTCCGATGAGTCGGACCTCGGGAACGCGGATGCGATCGTTGATGCGGGTCTCAGTGCTGATGGGGCCTCCTAGGTCAAGCGGTTCGTCAACGACCGCAAGCAATAACTGCAACCCCAATTCCAACACGAAAGCCCCGTGCTGGTATTTCACCACCACGGGGCCCGAGTCGACCGATCCGCGACGCAAACAGCTGGCATCGCACCACACGCAGGGCAAACCCACGTACAGAACCCATCAGGTAAATGATGGGCGACCGGACCGCCTGATCTGACCGGAAGGGCCGATCGACGGTGGGAGTCGGGCTCCACTTGATGCCCCGAGTCGGTTGCAGGAACCAGTCCGGGACGGTCGTCGCGGAAGAGTCTAACACTCATAGCCGTGAGCTCCGAATCGACGGCCCCCGCGACCAGCGCCGACCCGCACGGTGGGATGCTCTACCGCATGAGCGAGGCAATCACCAGCGACGAATCGGCCCTCATCGACGGCGAGATCGTCCGCGAACTGGCCGACATCCCTGCCGTCGAGGTCATCAGCCGCGCCGCCGTCATGCTGATGAGCTCCGCCGCCGAGAAGCTCGGCCTCGGCGAAGCCGATCCTGCCACCAGCCCCCACCTCGACCTCGACGAGGCCCGCCGCGTCATCACCGCCCTCGCCGGCCTGATCACCGCCTCCGTCGAATACCTCGGCCCGCACGCCGGCCCCCTCCGCGAAGGCCTCCAATCCCTCCAGCGCGCCTTCCGCGAATCCTCCGCCTACCCCGACGCCCCCGGCGCCGGCCCGGGCGAGAAGTACACCGGCCCGGTGTACTGAGCCAACCGCTCGGCCGATTCACCCCGCCCCGCTCAGTAGCCTGAGACCGGTGGATCGAGAACCTGGGTCGACCGCGCCCCAGCCGTGGAAATCGCAATCGCCGTGGTGGGGCCGCGCGACGCCGGGCTGAGTTCCCCGGATCGACTGTGACACAAAGCCTTCAGTTCAACAAGGCCGCATCGGCTGAGCAAGGTCGAGACTGTGGCGGCAGCTGGATGCCTCAGGGGTGGGGTGCAATTCCGGCGAGGAGCGTCACAACTACTGCGTCTACCTCGACTTCGGCGTGCGTGGTGCCGGGGAGCAATGCGGTGAGGACTGCGTCGTGGCAGATGCCGACGAGGATGGCGGTCGCGGCGGCGGTGTCGGCGTCGGGGGCGAGGCGGGAAAGGTCGCGTTCGGCGCGGAGGTAGCGGGCCAGTAGTTCGCGCCAATCATCGTTGCGGGCTTCGGATTCGGCGTAGCGGGCCAGTACGGATGGGCTGGCCAGCAGGCCGGCGAAGACCGGGAGGACTGCGCGGTGCAGGGTGAGGCCGGCGTGTAGGTACAGCGCCAGGTTCTCCTGGACGGTGGCGGTGCCGGGGGTGGGCAGGGGGGCCAGGGCGGCGTGGGCGGCGGCGACGTGGGCGCTGAGGGCTGCGGCCAGGAGGGCGTCCTTGTCGGGGAAGTGGTTGTAGAGGACGCCGTCGGCGACGCCTGCGGCGCGGGCGATGGCGCGGACGGTGAGGCCGGGTGCGCCCTGGTCGGCGAGGAGGCGCTGGGCGGTGGTGACGAGGTGGTCGCGGAGGTTGCGGTCGTCGTCGGTGCCGCGCAGCGCCGCTGCCTTTCTCGGGGACATGGGTGGTTACGGTAGCGGGCGGGTCGCGGTGACCAGGTAGGCCGCATTGCGGAGGCGGATGCCGCCGGGGGTGACGAAGGAGGCCAGGGCGGTCGAGATGGCTGCGCGGACTGCGGTATCGGTGGTGAAACCGGACAGCGAGCGGTGGTAGCGCAGCGGGCCCCAGTCGATGATGAAGTCGGTGGCGTCGTCCAGGTCGCGGCCCCAGAGACCTTCGGCCTCACGGTGTTCGACGTCGATGTCGTGGAAACCGGCGGCGGTCAAAAGGTCTCGGATGGCATCGGGGTCGGCGAGCGGACCGTGGGTGTGCGTGATCTCGAAGTCGGCGAGATGCTGTGCGGCCGCGCCGAATACGGTGCCGAGGTCGGTGCCGGGCATGGGCGGCATGGTGACGAAGGCGAGGCGGCCGCCGGGGCGCAGGGTGCGGGCGATGTTCGTGAAGGCGGCCAGCGGGTCGGCGAAGAACATGATGCCGAAGCGGCTCAGGGCGGCATCGAAAGCGTTGCCGGTGAAGGGGAATACCTGGGCGTCGCCCCGTTCGAAGGTGACATTGGGAACGGCCTCGGCGGCAGCGAGGGTGCGAGCCCGGGTGAGCATCGGACCGGAGAGGTCGATGCCGGTCGCGGATCCCGTGCCGGCGCGGCGGGCGGCGGCGCGGGTCAATTGGCCGTTGCCGCAACCGATGTCGAGGAGGTGGTCACCGGCGGAGATGCGGGCGGCGGTCAGCAGGGGTTCGTTGAAGCCGTGGTTCACCGCGTCGTAGCGGTCGTGGTTGCCGGCCCAGTGTTCGCCCTCGTAGCCGTTCCAGGCATCGGACTGAGCGGTATTGACGATCTCGGTCATGATCGACTCCTATATGAACGCTGGTTCATGAACGTGCGTTCATAATGCGCCTCACCCGCCGCTCGGGTCAAGAGCCCCCAGGAGACATGGGGTTTCGACTGTCGGCGGGCTGTGCAATCCTCAGGACATGGCACGGATACTGCTGGTTCCCGGCTTCTGGCTGGGCGCATGGGCGTGGGAGGAAGTGGCCGGGCAGTTGCGGTCGCTCGGGGACGAGGTCGAGGCGCTGACCCTGCCGGGTCTGGATCCGGCGGATCCGGAGCGATTGTCGGCAACCCTGGAGACACAGGCGCGCGCGATCGTCGCGGCCGGCCGCGAGGGCGATGTGCTGGTGGCCCATTCGGGCGCCGGTGCGGTTGCGTACATGGCAACAGATCTGGCGCCGGAACTGTTTTCGCGCGTCGTGTACGCCGACAGTGCACCCATGCCGCAGGGGTTCGTCCTCAACCCGGCCCTGGGGGACGCGGCGGAGTTTCCGCTGCCGGACACCTGGGCCGAGGTGGAGGCCATGGGGAACAGCCTGGCCGGATTGGACGAGGCGATGCTGGCCCGCTTCCGGGAGCGGGCGGTGCCGGTCCCGGCCGGCGTGGCGGGCCGCCCGGTGACGCTCGGCGATTCGGCTGCGCGACTGAAGGTTCCGACCACCGTGATCTGCTGCAGCTTCCCCTCCGAGCTGGTCCAGCAGCTCCGCGACGCCGGGGAGCCGCCGCTGTTCCGGGAGCTGCGCAACATCGATGCGGAGTACGTGGACCTGCCGACCGGGCACTGGCCGATGTGGTCGAAACCGGAGGAACTCGCCGAGCTGATCCACGAGACCGCACAGCACTGATTCCGCCGAAATTTCAACGATCAGCTGAAATTTCAAGAATCAATTGGCTAATATCCAGCGACAGAACTGCGCGCAAATTCGCGGCCGCTCGGCTTGCTGCCGACTCAACGACGCTGTTAACGCTCGCCGCCGCGTGGGAAATACTGGGTTGCAGGGTAATCGCCTGCGCGGCTGGATGATCTAAAACTTTGGCGTCACGCAGGTGGTGCTGGTTGGATGCCAGAGTATCGCCTCGTTCGACACGGACGCGGGTGAAGTCCTGCATACTACGACGGGCAGCGGCAAGGCTGTCCTCACAACGAGATCGAACGGAATCTTCGGGGGTTGTACATGAATGAACTGATGTCCCAAGGCAAGCACACCGCTGGACGCCGCGTCCGGCGCAGCGTCCTTCCGATCATGATCGCCGCCGCCGCGGCCGCCGCGCTGGTGTCGGGCTGCTCCTCGTCCTCCAGCTCGGACAGCAAGGCCACCACCTCGCAGGCGGCCCCGCCGTCGCAGCTGCCCGACGGTGCGCAGATCGTCGCCGAATCCGCCAAGACCACCCAGACCCTGCAGTCGGTGCACGTGGTCATGGATGTCCAGAACCTTCCGACCCTCCCGGTCGAGAGCCTCAAGGCCGACGTCACCAACCAGCCGCAGGGCCAGGGTCAGGCCATCGGTGAGGCCAAGGTCAAGGTCAAGCCGGACGCCGACTTCACCGACACCAAGTTCATGGTCGTCGACAAGACCCTCTACACCGGCGACGGCAGCAAGTACGCCCCCGTCGGCCCCGCCGAGAAGATCTACGATCCGGGCGTCCTCCTGGACAAGGACAAGGGCCTCGCCAATGTCATTGCGCAGGTGAAGAACGCGAAGGCCGAGAGCCGCGAGAAGATCGACGGCGTCGACACCGTGAAGGTGAGCGGCACCATCGACGCCTCGGTGTTCGACCCGGTCGTGCCGCAGATCGGCAAGGACGGCGGCACCTTCCCCATCACCCTGTACATCAAGGACGTCGCTCCGCCGAGCGGCGCCGGCACCACGCTGCCGTCCACGGCCGCCTCGCCGGGCACCGGTCCCAACCTGGTGCGCGCCGTGGTCACCAAGGACACGGGCACCGTCACGGTTACCCTGTCCGACTGGGCGAAGCCGGTCCACGTCACCAAGCCCGGCAGCTGATCGCGCACATCCCTGTCATGTGAGTTCGGAGCCGGTTCGGGGAAAAAGCAACGGCGGCAACGCCTGTCGTCCGCCCTCCCCGGACCGGCTTTCGCATTTCGGCACACGGTCCGAAATACCATTGCTTACAACCAATTCCGGCTCGCTCCGCGAGCTGGTTAGTCCGCAGCTATCTCGGCTGCACGCTTAAGAGATTGTTCAGTGAAATGCAAGGCGCAGCAGCGACGATTTCGTCTGATAGTTCAAACGTCGTGCCTGCGTGTGGAGGGATGCTATGACGATCGAACGACCAGAGGCCGAAGCGACGATCGAACGCCCAGAAACCGAAGCGACGATCGAACGCCAGGAGCCCGAAGGGGAGTTCCGCCGGCCCCCGATGGACGGCCCGCCGCCGGTATCGAATGTCTGGGTCTACAACGGCAAAGCCTACGACCTCAGCGACTGGATTTCCAAGCATCCGGGCGGCGAGTTCTTCATCGGCCGGACCAAGAATCGCGACATCACCTCGATCGTCGGTTCGTACCACAAGAATCCGGAGGCCATCGGCCGCATCCTGAAGAAGTATGCGCTGGATCGCGACGCCCTGCCGGAGGACATCCACCCCAAGGCCAACGCGCCCGCCTTCCTCTTCAACGAGGGCTTCGACAGCTGGCGCGACACCCCGAAGTTCAGCTTCGACAACAAGGACGACCTGCTCCACCAGGTGAAGGCCCGGCTCAAGGAACCTGAGCTGGCCGCCCGCATCCGGCGCATGGACACCTACTTCAATATCGTGGTGGCCACGCTGGCGGTGCTGTACTTCGCGGTGCAGGGCCTGCGGCTGTTCGAGCGCAGCTGGATGCCGCTGCCGGTGTTCGTGATCGCCATGGTGCTGCTGCGCAGCTCGCTGGCCGGCTTCGGGCACTACGCCATCCACCGCGCCCAGAAGGGCATGAACAAGATCTACACGAATGCCTTCGACTTCAATTACGTCGCACTGGCTTTCGTGACCGCGGACGGCCACGCGCTGCTGCACCACCCGCACACCCAGAGTGAAGTCGACATCAAGAAGAACGTCTTCACCATGATGATGCGGGTCCCGCGGCTGTACCGGGTGCCGATCCACACCCTGCACAAGTTCGGTCACACCATCACCGGCATGACCATCCGCCTGCTCGACGTCTGCCGCCTCACCCGCAAGGTGGGCATCAAGGACATGTACGGCACCTGGGGCGGTGCGCTGCCGCACTTCATCGGTTCCTTCGGCGTGCGCTTCCTGCTGCTGGGCGAGCTGATCGTCTTCACCGTGATGGGCGACTTCTGGGCCTGGGCACTGCAATTCGTGATCACGCTGTGGATCTCCACCTTCCTGGTGGTGGCCAGCCACGACTTCGAACTGGAGACCGAGGAGATCGAGTCGAACTCCGAGGACTGGGGCGTCAACCAGATCGAGCAGGCCTACGACCTCAAGGTGGTCGGCAACCGCTACGTCGACTGCTTCCTGTCCGCGGGCCTGAGCTCGCACCGGGTGCATCACGTATTGCCCTACCAGCGCAGTGGATTCGCGAACATCGCGACCGAGGACGTGCTGCGCGAGGAGTCCGCGAAGTTCGGGGTGGAGTGGCTGCCGGCCAAGAGCTTCTTCACCGACCGCTTCCCCAAGCAGATCCGCACCTACATTCTCGCGCCGTCCGACGACGCGGTGGAGCGCAAGTGGGGGTTCGTCAAGGAGCACTTCTCACCACTTGCCCTGAAGACCTGCGCCGTCTACACGGTTCAGGGCTTCACCGGAATCGGAACCGTCTGAACCGATTCCACTACCGCGGTGCGTCCGTACATGCGCCGGCCGCACCGCGGGTCGTCATATCGAAACGAGGGGAGAATTTCGTGTCAATCACCATCGATGAGGGGGGCGCCCGCCCCTCGACGGCGGTGCCCCGGCTCGCGGGGGGCGAGCCCGGCTCGGCCTTCCTACACCGGGAGGGCTTCGCACCCGCACCGCTGCCGCCGACCCCGCCGACCAGCGTCGGCGTCATCGAATCCATCGCGACCGGTTCGCCGAGCCAGATCTTCTCGCAGGCCGACGCCGCCGCCCAGGTGGCCGGGCTGTTCAGCGATCCGGTGCAGCAGGCCCGGATTCCGCGGATCTACCAGAAGACCCGCATCACCACCCGCCACCTCGCGGTCGACCCGATCGACCCCGAATTCCTGTCCTACAGCAAGGAAGTCGGCACTATCCGGGACCGCATGAACACCTTCTACGAGCACGCGGTGCCGCTGGCGGTGGATGTGGCCGGACGCGCCACCGCGCACCTGGAGGACCGGGCGTCGGAGATCGGCATGCTGGTCTTCGCCACCAGCACCGGCTTCATCGCACCCGGCGTGGATGTGGCCGTGGTCAAGCAGCTGGGCCTGTCCCCCACCGTCAACCGCGTCATCGTGAACTTCATGGGCTGCGCCGCGGCCATGAACTCGGTGCGCGCCGCGGTGGACTACGTCCGGGCGCACCCGGACAAGAAGGCGCTGGTCATCTGCATCGAACTGAGCTCGGTGAACGCCGTGTTCGACGACAATATCAACGATGTCATCATCCACAGCCTCTTCGGAGACGGCTGCGGCGCGGTGGTCATCGGGGCCAGCCAGCCGCACCAGCCGCTGCCGGCCGGCGCGGTGGTCATCCGCGACAGCTTCAGCTACCTGTTCGACGACGCGGAGGACGGAATCGTCCTGGGCGTCAACGACAATGGCATCACCTGCGAGCTGTCGGAGAACCTGCCGCAGTACATTCTGCGCGGGGTGGACCCGGTGGTGACCGGCGTGCTGGCGCGCAATGGCATGACCAAGTCCGACATCGACCTGTGGGCGATCCACCCGGGTGGCCCGAAGATCATCGAGGAGTCCGTGCGCTCGCTCGGCCTCGGCTCCGAGCAGGCGGCGACCAGCTGGGACGTGCTCGCCGAGTACGGCAACATGCTCAGCGTCTCGCTGATCTTCGTGCTCGAGCAGATGATCGCGCAGCAGGCCACGCAGCCTATCTCGACCGGGGTGGCGTTCTCGTTCGCGCCCGGCGTCACCCTCGAGGGTGTCGTCTTCGACATCATCCGCCCCTGATCCGGGCATAGTTTCCGTCCAGAGAGCCCAGCAGCCATGCAACTCATCAGATTCCTCATCTCCATCTCGTGGATGCGGATCGCCGGCGTCATCGCCTCCGGTCTGGTCTGCGGTGCGGCCAATACCTACCTGGTGACATTGATTCGGGGAGTGGTGTCACCGGAACCGCATCCGGGCGTCACGGTCCAGGCGTTCGTCGCGACCGCGCTGATCATCCTGATCAGCGGCGTGATCTCGCAGGTGCTGCTGATCCGGCTCGCGCAGGAGGCCATCTACCGCCTGCGCGCGGACCTGAGCGCCCGCATCGTGTCCGCGCCGCTCGAACACCTCGAGCGACTCGGGCAGCACCGCCTCATCGCGACCCTGACCGAGGACGTGCGGTCACTGTCGCAGGCGGTCACGGCCATTCCGAGCATTTGCATCGATCTGGCGACCATCATCGGCTGCTTCGTGTTCCTCGCGGTCGTGTCCGGCCCGATCTTCGCCACCACCGTCGCGGGCACCCTGCTCGGAATCGCCTGTGTCGAAACGGTTCTCAAGAAGGTGCGGCACCTGTACCAGGCCGCCCGCGAGAACGAGGACGGCCTGCTGCGGTCCTTCCAGGAGGTGTCGCTGGGCATCAAGGAGCTCAAGCTGCACCGCGGGCGGCGGCGCGACTTCATGGATCGGCAGCTGCTCGGCTCCGCCGAGCAGCTGCGGGTGCAGAACGTCGACGCCGGCTCCAAGTTCACCTTCGCCCAGGGTTTCGGCCAGCTGCTGCAGCTGGGCACCATGGCCCTGATCCTGTTCGGCCTGGCGCGCGCCCTGGACCTGCCGCAGAACGTCATGGTCGGTTACGTCCTGGTCACCACGTTCCTCTCGATGCCCATGCAGAATTTCATGCACCGCATTCCCGACCTGCTGCGCGGTGACGTGGCACTGGCCAAGATTCGCTCGCTGAATCTGTCCATCCAGACGGCGCACGACGAATCCACGCTGCCCTACACCGAGCGTCCCGCCGCCACCGCAGCGCGGCTGGAACTCAACGACGTCAGCTACAACTACCTGAGCGAAGCGCCGCCGGCCTTCCCGCCCGTGCCGGGTGGCCCGCCGCCCGGTACCGGAGCCCACCCGGGTGGCGGTGCGCGGCCGCACCCGGGCGGCGGTGGGCGGCCCGGCGCACCCGGTGCGCCCATGGGCGGACGCCCCGGCCCGCATCCGGGCGGACGGCCCGGCGGCCCGCCGCCCGGGCACGGCCCGCGCGGCACCGATCGGCCGGATGTCAACGGCCACCGGTTCGTCGACCACGGCGGCCACCCCGTCCCGATGGGCGCGCCCATGGCCCCGCCGCAGGCCGACGGGTCCGGCTTCCACCTCGGACCGCTGGACCTGACCTTCTCACCCGGTCAGATCAGCTTCATCGTGGGCGGTAACGGCAGCGGCAAATCGACACTGGCCAAACTGATCACGGGCCTGTACGTCCCGCAGCACGGTCACCTGTCGCTCAATGGCGAGGCGATCGACCACGAGAACATCGAGTGGTTCCGGCAGAACTCGTCGGCGGTCTTCACCGACTTCCACCTGTTCGAGGACTACCTGGGCTTCGACGAAGGCGTCGACGACGAGGTCCGCAAGTACCTGAAGGAACTCCAGATCGACCACAAGGTCACCGTGGAGAACGGCCGGCTGTCGACGATCGCGCTGTCCCAGGGTCAGCGAAAGCGCCTGGCCCTCTTGACCGCTCTGCTCGAGGATCGCCCGATCTACATGTTCGACGAGTGGGCCGCGGACCAGGAACCGAAGTTCCGCGACGTCTTCTACCGGGAAATCCTGGTGAAGCTCAAGGAACGCGGCAAGACCGTCATCGTGATCACCCACGACGACCGCTACTTCGACTGCGCCGACCAGATCGTGAAACTCGACTTCGGCCACATCGCCGAGGTCAAGGAACTCAGCCCGCCCCTGGCGGTTGCCGACTAGGCACGAAATACGAAGGCCCCGCACCGATTCCGGTGCGGGGCCTTTCGTCTGCGGTCAGCCGTCGATCTCCACTTCGGCGAAGACGGTGACGCAATAGCCGGGGTCAGGCGGTGGGGCCGTCGGGATCTCGGCGTCAGCGGAGGGCGGCGGCCTTGCGGCGGGCGGCGGCTGCCTTCTTGGCGGCGGTGGCCTGGGCGTCGGTCTTGGGGGCTGCCTTCTTGGCCGGGGCCTTCTTCGCTGCCTTCTTTGCCGGCCTGGGTTCGGCGAGGGCGGCGGGCTGGGCGGCGAGGACGTGCTTCAGGAACTGGCCGGTGTAGCTGTCCGGGACTTCGGAAATGTCCTCCGGGGTGCCCTGGGCGATGACCAAGCCGCCGCCGGAGCCACCCTCCGGGCCCATGTCGAGGACCCAGTCGGAGGTCTTGATGACGTCGAGATTGTGCTCGATGACGATGACCGTATTGCCTTTGTCGACCAAACCGTTGATGACTGCCAGGAGCTTGCGGATGTCCTCGAAGTGCAGGCCGGTGGTGGGCTCGTCGAGGATGTAGATGGTGCGGCCGGTGGAACGCTTCTGGAGTTCGGCGGCCAGCTTCACGCGCTGGGCCTCACCGCCAGAGAGCGTGGGGGCGGACTGGCCGAGGCGGACGTAGCCGAGGCCGACGTCCACCAGGGTCTTCAGGTAGCGGTGGATGGAGGTCACCGGCTCGAAGAAGTCCGCAGCCTCCTCGATCGGCATATCGAGGACCTCGGCGATGGTCTTGCCCTTGTAGTGCACCTCGAGGGTCTCGCGGTTGTAGCGCGCACCGTGGCAGACCTCGCAGGGGACGTAAACGTCCGGGAGGAAGTTCATTTCGATCTTCAGGGTGCCGTCACCCGAGCATGCCTCGCAGCGGCCGCCCTTCACATTGAAGGAGAACCGGCCCGGCTGGTAGCCACGCACCTTGGCCTCGGTGGTGGCCGCGAACAGGGTGCGGATCTTGTCGAAAACGCCCGTGTACGTAGCCGGATTCGAGCGCGGCGTACGACCGATCGGCGACTGGTCGACCTGCACCAGCTTGTCCAGGTGATCGAGACCGTTGACCCGGGTGTGGCGACCCGGAACCTGCCGAGCGCCGTTCAGCTTGTTCTGGAGCACGGTCGCCAGAATGTCGTTGACCAGCGTCGACTTACCCGAACCCGACACACCGGTGATCGAAGTCAGCACGCCCAGCGGGAAACTCACGTCGATGTTCTGCAGGTTGTGCTCGACCGCGCCGACCACCGTGAGCTGCTTGCGCTTGTCGACCGGTCGCCGCACCAGCGGCACCTCGATCTGCTCGCGGCCGGAAAGGTAAGCGCCCGTGAGCGATCCCTTGTCTTTCAGCAGCCCCTCGTACGGACCCGAGTACACCACCTGACCGCCGTGCTCACCGGCCAGCGGGCCGATGTCGACCACCCAGTCCGAGGCGTGAATGGTGTCCTCGTCGTGCTCGACCACGATGAGCGTATTGCCGAGATTCTTCAGCCGCGTGAGGGTTTCGATGAGCCGGCGATTGTCGCGCTGGTGCAGGCCGATGGACGGTTCGTCCAGCACGTAGAGCACACCCACCAGACCGGACCCGATCTGGGTGGCCAGGCGAATGCGCTGCGCCTCACCGCCGGACAGCGTGGCCGCGGCGCGCGAGAGTGTCAGGTACTGCAGACCGACATCGAGCAGGAACCCCAGGCGCGCCTGGATCTCCTTGATCACCTGCGCCGCGATCGCCGCCTGGCGATCATCGAGGGTCAGGGTGTTCAGAAACTTCGCGGCATCACCGATGGACAGATCCGACAGGTCCGCAATGGATTTGCGCTCCGGGCCCGCCGACAGCGTGACCGCCAGAATCTCCGGCCGCAGTCGCGCGCCGTTGCAGACGGGGCACGGGATGTCCCGCATGTACCCGTCGTAGTGCTCCTTCATCGCCTCGGATTCGGTGGCGTCCATGCGCCGCTGCAGGAACGGCATCACGCCCTCGAAATCGGCGTAGTACGAACGCTTGCGACCGTAGCGGTTGGTGTAGGAGACGTGCACCTGCTCGGAGCTGCCCTCCAGCACCGCCTTGCGGGCCTTGAGCGGCAACTGATTCCACGGCGTGTCCATGGAGAAGCCGATCGCCTCGGCCAGGCCCGACAGCAGGCGGGTGAAGTATTCGGCGGTCTGGCCGCGCGACCAGGGCGCGATCGCGCCGTCGTTGAGGCTCAGATCCGGGTCCGGCACAACCAGATCCGGATCGACCTCCTTGCGGATACCCAGACCCGTGCAATCCGGGCAGGCGCCGTAGGGCGAGTTGAAGGAGAACGACCGCGGTTCCAGATCCTCGATATCGAGCGGGTGCCCGTTCGGGCAGGCCAGCCGTTCGGAGAAGCGCCGCTCCCGATCGTGGGCGTGCTCGTCGCGATCCACGAAGTCCAGCACCACGATGCCGTCGGCCAGCCGCAGCGCCGTCTCGATCGAATCGGTCAGGCGCTGTTTGGAACTCGGCTTCACGGCGAGGCGGTCCACGACCACCTCGACATCGTGCTTCTCCTGCTTCTTCAGCTTCGGCGGATCGGTCAGCGGATGCACCACGCCGTCGACCCGGACTCGCGAGTAGCCCTGCGAGTTCAGCGACTCGAACAGGTCCACGAATTCGCCCTTGCGGGTACGCACCACGGGCGCGAGCACCTGGAACTTGGTGCCCTCCTCCATGGCCAGCACCTGATCCACGATCTGCTGCGGGGTCTGCTTGGCGATCAGATGACCACAGACCGGGCAGTGCGGGGTGCCCGCGCGCGCGAACAGCAGACGCAGATAGTCGTAGACCTCGGTGATGGTGCCGACCGTGGACCGCGGATTGCGGTTGGTCGACTTCTGGTCGATGGACACCGCCGGGGACAGGCCCTCGATGAAATCCACATCCGGCTTGTCCATCTGGCCGAGGAACTGCCGCGCGTACGCCGACAGTGATTCCACGTACCGCCGCTGGCCCTCGGCGAAAATCGTGTCGAAGGCGAGCGAGGACTTTCCGGACCCGGACAGACCAGTGAAAACGATGAGACTGTCGCGAGGTAGGTCGAGGTCGACCCCTTTGAGGTTGTGCTCCCGCGCTCCGCGCACCGTCAGGCGATCCGCCACTGGCCATCCTTCCAACGTTTCAGCATCCAGACATACCCCCGACGCCATGCTAGGGGCACCCACCGACAAGTTTGGTTACGCGTGCTGAAACGCTGGTCACAGTGTGTTTATTGCGAGATGTGACTAAGCCCGCCGATCGGCGGGCACGGCCGTGACGCCCGCCACACCGGGCAGCGCCCGACGGACACAGCTCGTGATGGCCCGCGGCTGCAGGACCCGATCCCGGTCCCGATCGCGCGAGCGGTCCTCGGTGCCGACCGCGGTGACCAGCGCGAGATCGCCGTCGAAGCGCCGATACAGCAGCCGGCCGCGGCGCGTATCGGCATCGGTGAAGAACAGATAGGGCAGCCCGCCCAGGCACAGCCGGGCCACCGCGTCGTCTTCGAGCAGGACCGGCACGCCGTCGCGCATCCGGCCCAGGGTCCGCACCCCGAGCGGACCGGTCCAGCAGACCACCGCCTCGGATCCGGTCTCGGCATCGATGAACAGGTGCGCGTCGTAATCCATGGCATCCAGCACCCGCGCCGCCGCGGCGGGTGTGGCCACCTGTAGTCGACAATCCTTGCGCCGCACGATCGGTCGTGGCTCGGTCACCGCGGACAGCGACGGCCGCGCGGGATCCGGCCAGGGCCGGGACAATTCGTCCGGCGGGCAGCCCAGCCGCAGATCCAGCCGCTCCAGCGCGAAGGTGGACGCGAACCGCCCCGGCCCGGCGACCTGCACCCGGAATGCCTTCCCCAGCGTCCGGACACCCGCCTGCACCAGCGTCGTCTCGTCCTCGACGTCGGGCCAGCGCAGGCGTGCCCGCACCGGCCCCGCGACCCCGTGCCGGCGCAGGATCCTGCCCAATCCGCGCACCACCCGGGTCACCTCCCCAGACGGGACGGGCCCGTGCGTGGTCACCACGAAATCCGGATCGATTCCACTCGACCACACATCGAATGCGCCCATAGCCGACCCCGCTCTCCCTGTTCCGACCCGGCAACCCGTCTCCATGGCAACACACCGAGGTCACCCTCGACAGTGCCGAAAGTCCCGAACCAGACCACTTTCGGGGAAAATTGTCCGACAAAAATAACCGGACAAATTTCCGGACGGTTCGGGCACTGGAAATTAGGGACCTTCGGCGGTATCCGGGCGTCTTCCCGCGAGATACGTTTGCCACTACCGTTTCGCGCGCCCGCGACCCGAGCTTGGAGGCCGTCGTGATCAAAGTCTTCCTGGTCGACGATCACGAGATCGTCCGCCGCGGTCTGACCGACCTGCTGGAGGAGGATCCCGAATTGACCGTCGTCGGCGAGGCGGGTGACGTCGCCCAGGCGCTGGCCCGGATCCCGGCGCTGCGCCCCGACGTGGCGGTGCTGGACGTCCGCCTGCCCGACGGCAACGGCATCGAACTGTGCCGCGACCTGCTCGCCGACATCGACGACCTGCGCTGCCTGATCCTCACCTCCTACACCGACGAACAGGCCATGATGGACGCCATCCTGGCCGGCGCCAGCGGCTACGTGGTCAAGGACATCAAGGGCATGGAGCTGGCCAAGGCCATCAAGGAGGTGGGCGCGGGCCGTTCGCTGCTGGACAATCGCGCGGCCGCGGCGCTCATGGCGCGGCTGCGGCGCAGCACCGAATTCGACGGCCCGCTGGCCGGTTTGACCGATCAGGAGCGCAAGCTGCTGGACCTGCTCGGCGACGGCCTCACCAACCGGCAGATCGCGGAACGGATGTTCCTGGCGGAGAAGACCGTCAAGAACTACGTGTCCCGGCTACTGGCCAAACTCGGCATGGAACGCCGCACCCAGGCCGCCGTGCTGGCCTCGAAATTGCGTACGGGACAGTCACGTTCGGCATGACAGCCTCTCGGCAACCTCGGCCCGCATAGAATTCCGCTTGCCGTGTCGTATCCGCCGGACCGCAGGACAACCATGCACGACGCACCCCGCACCGGTCCCTACTCGGTGCGTGAAACGCTGTCACAGCTGCGATTACGCGAATTGCTCACCGAGGTCAAGGACCGGGTCGAACAGATCATCGACGCCCGGGACCGCATCGACGGGCTGGTCGAGGCCATGCTCGCGGTCACCTCCGGCCTCGATCTGGACCAGACCCTGAGCACGATCGTGCGCGCCGCCACCATCCTGGTCGATGCCCGCTTCGGGGCGCTGGCGGTGCACGGGCACGAACAACAGCTCAGCCAGTTCATCTTCCACGGCATCGACGAGCAGACCCGGGTGCGGATCGGCGCGCTGCCCGAGGGCCACGGCGTGCTCGGCCTCATGCTCGACAAGCCCGAACCGCTGCGCCTGGACGATCTCGCGCGCCACCCCGCCGCGACCGGAGTCCCCGAGCACCATCCGGTCATGCGCACCTTCCTCGGCATGCCGGTGCGGATCCGCGGCGAGATCTTCGGAAACCTGTACCTCACCGAGAAATCCGGCGGGCACCCCTTCACCGAGGACGACGAGGTGCTGCTGCAGGCGCTGGCCGCCGCGGCCGGTATCGCCGTCGACAATGCCCGCCTCTACGAGCAGGCCCGCACCCGGCAGGCCTGGATCGAGGCCACCCGCGATATCGCCACCGAATTCCTGGCCGACACCGAACCCAGCAAGGTGCTGGCCCACGTGGTCGAGCACGCCCGCGAGCTGACCGCCTCCCAGCAGGCGCTGCTGGCCGTGGTCGCCGATCCCGACGACGCGCCCGAGGATGTCGCCGAACTCGTTGTGGCGCAATGGTCCGGCCCCGACGAGCCGCCGGCCGGACACGCGGTGCGCACGGTGGCCACCGCCGTCGGGCAGGCCCTCACCACCCGCACCCCGCTGCGCTTCGACGACGCCCGCCACATCGACCTGGGCACGCCCATCGCCGATATCGGCCCGGCCCTGGTGCTGCCGCTGCACACCCCGGACTCCACCCTGGGCGTGCTGATCACGCTGCGCGCCGCCGAATCCGCGCCCTACACAGACGAATTGGTGGAGCTGATCGCCGCCTTCACCGATCAGGCCGCGCTGGCCATGCAACTGGCGGTGGCGCAGCGCCGCATGCGCGAACTCGACATCCTCACCGACCGCGACCGGATCGCCCGCGACCTGCACGACCACGTCATCCAGCGGCTGTTCGCCATCGGGCTCTACCTGCAGGGCACCGTGCCGCGCGCCCGGGTGCCCGAGGTGCAGAAGCGGCTGGCCGACGCCATCAACGATCTGCAGGACGTGGTGGAGGAGATCCGCACCTCCATCTTCGATCTGCACGGCGGCGACGGGCACAGCACCCGGCTGCGCCAGCGCATCGAACGCGCGGTCAAACAGCAGACCACCGCCACCGACATCCGGGCGCTCATGCACATCACCGGACCGCTGTCGGTGGTCGAGCCGGCGCTCGCCGATCACGCGGAAGCCGTGGTGCGCGAGGCGGTCTCGAACGCGGTCCGGCATTCCGGGGCCGACACCATCACCATCGACATCGGCGTGGCCGACGATCTCACCATCGTGATCTCCGACAACGGCCGCGGCATTCCGGACGACATCACCCCCAGCGGCCTGACCAACCTGGCCCGGCGCGCCGAACAGTCCGGCGGCAGCCTGGCGGTGTATCCGCGGCGCGATCCCAGCGGCGACGGCACCGGCACGAAACTGCACTGGTCGGTGCCACTGCATTGACTCGCTGAGATCGAGTTGCATTGACTCGCCGAGATCGAGTGTTATCGACTCGCTGAGATCTCGGGTGCCGTCAGCCGACCGGGCCGAGCACCACTGCGGAGTTGTTGCCGCCCATGCCCAGCGCGGTCTTCACCGTGATGCCGTCGACACCGCGCCGGACGCCGTCGACCAGATTGGGATGCGCCGGCGCCACGATCGGGGCGGACACCAGCAGCCCGCGCTCGTAACCCAGTGCCGCGACGGCCACTTCGACCCCGGCCGAGGCGGCCTGGCAGTGCCCGGCCAGCGGCTTGAGCGCCACCACCGCCGGGCGATCGTCGAAAAGCTCCGCCAGCAGCGCGGTTTCGGCGGCGTCGCACTGGGCGGTGCCGGAACCGTGCGAATTGAGGTACGCGACCTCGTCGGGACGGACATCGGCGCCGACCAGGGCGCGGCGCACGCACTCGAAGATCTGGGAGTAGGACGGCTCGACGGAGATCACGTGGTGACCGTCGTTGGACATGGCCCCGCCGAGCATCGCCGCATAGGGCCGCTCGGCGTCACGTGTCGCCAGGAACGCGACCGAGGCCTCGCCGAAACCGAAGCCGCGACTGCCCTGCTGGAAGGGGCGGCAGGCGTCGAGGGGGTCGGTGTCGTCCACCGCCGCGCCCAGTACCACGAACGGCTGCACCATCTCCGGAATCCCGGACAGGTCGGTCGCGACCACCAGCACGTCGTCGGCGATGCCCTGGGCCAGCCACAGCTGCGCGGTAACCAGGGCCACGTTCGCCGAGGAGCAGGCGGCGGTCACGTTCATGGCCGGGCCGTGAAACCCGAACTCGCTCATCAGCATCGACACCGGGGTCGACGGAAGTAATCGCAGATAGTCGCGCGAACGCCGCTGCCCGCCGTAGACGGTGTAGAAGTCCCGCCACTCGTAGGCGTCTCCGAGCACGATGGCGTGCAGCAGGCCGACCGTCCGGCCGGGCCGCCAGCCGCGTTCGCGCGCATCGGCCACCGCCTCGCGCGCCGAGCCGATGACCGCGCGTAGGTAGCGGCTGGGCGGTAGCTCCGGATCGCCGCCGTCCGGCACGCGGGCGATCCACCCCTGCCGATCGCGTTCGGGCCCGTACCCTGGAAAGAGCCGGGCTGCGGGTTTGCCGGTCAGCAAACCTTTCCAGAGGGTTTCGCGGCCCCAGCCGTACCCGGTGACAGCGCCGATGCCGGCCAGGGTCATATGATCTTGATGCCGACCTGCGGTCATCGGGACGGGGATGGTGCCAGGCATTTGCATCGCTCCTCTCGGACCGTTGCCCGTAATGATCACCACTCGCGGGCCGATGCTGTGCGGAACTGTAAGTCATTCAATACGGTCGGCAAGGGGCACCAGCGAATTTATAGATAACAGAATGGTGCCGTGCGCCAGTGACGTGTCGGAACGACGATCAGGGGGTGCATGACGTGATGGGTAACGATCGGGCAAATGACTCGGCCGATGCCGAACAGCTGGCCCAGCGATACCGGTCCCTGGTGGATTACAGCCCCGACGGGGTCGTGGTCCACGAGCGTGGCACCGTCGTCTACGCCAACCCGGCAATGCTGCGGCTGCTGGCGGCCGCGGATCCGGACGACGTGATCGGGCAACCGGTCACCAATTTCGTCGAACGAAGTTCCGTCTCTCCCATGCTCGACCGCATTCGCCGCCTCACCATCGCGGGCACCGCGTCCGACCCCGCCGAGATGACGCTGATGCGATGCGACGGCGGCAGCGTCGACGTGGAGACCGTGTCGGTGCTCACCGCCTGGCACGAACACCTCGCCTACCAGGTGGTGGTGCACGACCTCACCGCGCAGCGCCGCGCCGAGGCCGCCCAGCAGCGCGCCGAACAGTTCTTCACCACGGTGGTGTCGCAATTGGACGAGGGGGTGGTGGTGATCGACCGGCACGGACGCATCGAATCCGCCAATCCGGCCGCGCGCCGCATCTTCGGCTACGACTCCGACGATCTGGTCGGCACCCACATCTACGACATCCCGCTGAGCCTGCTGGACGCGAATGCCCAGCCCATGCCCACGTCCTGGTATCCGGTGATCCGCACCCTCGCCACCGGGGAGACGGTGACCCGCTTCGTGTTCGGGCTCGACCGGACCGACGGGCAGCGGCGGTGGCTCTCGGCCAACAGCCGGCTGCTCGATCCCGGCGATCCGGAGTCGGCGGCGGTGTCGTCGTTCAACGACATCACCGAATTCCGCGCCAGCCGAAGGCAATTGGAGTACCAGGCCACCCACGACCCACTCACCGGGCTGGCCAATCGGGCGCTGGTGCTGTCGCGGCTGGCGGCGGCGCTGGGCACCACGGAGACGCTGCCGGTGTCCAGCGTGCTGTTCATCGACCTGGACGGGTTCAAGGCCATCAACGACACCCTCGGGCACGCCATCGGCGACACCGTGCTGCAGATCGTGGCGCAGCGGCTGCAGCGCGGGCTGCGCTCCGACGACATCGTGGGCCGGATCGGCGGTGACGAATTCCTGGTGCTGCTGTCCGGCCGCACCCTGGGCGACGATCTCGACACGCTCATCGCGCGGCTGCGCCAGACCATGGCCGAGCCGATCATCGCGCGCGGGCACCGCATCCAGGTCGACGCCTCGATCGGGGTGACGGACCTGTGCGCGGGCGACAATCGCACCCCGGAGGCCGTCCTGCACGATGCCGACGTGGCCATGTACCGGGCCAAGCCGCCCAACCATCAGAACGGAACCCTCGGACGCCGCAGCGACAGCACCCACGCCTCCTGAACCCGGCAGTTTCGGGGCCTGTTACCTGGCGGTACGGCGCGCGAGGGAATCGCGAACTAGACTCGACAACTCTGTTCTCGATGCTTCGCGCCCCGTACCCAACACGGCGGACGTGGTGAACAAGGAGTTCCGTTTTGCCCGACCTCACCGAGGAGCGTTCCGTGTCCGATTCCGCTAACGCGGCTTCCCCGGACCTGGAGCGCGAGCAGCAGTACCTCACGAAGCTCTACGAACAGCTCGACGGCATGCGCGCCTACGCCCAGCGGCGGCTGCGCACCGTGCTGCTGGAGACCGGCGGCACGCCGCAGGCCCGGAGTGAGCGCGAGTCGTTCACCCAGCTCTACTCCGAGGACCTGGCCAAGTACGACGCCGCCGAACACGGCCTGTGCTTCGGCCGCATCGACATCGCCGAGAACGGTGACAGTGAGCACCGCTACATCGGGCGGATCGGCATCCTCGACGAGAGCGCCGACTACGAGACGCTGCTGCTGGATTGGCGCGCTCCCATGGCCCGGCCCTTCTACCTCGCCACCACCGCCGCGCCCGACGGCGTGACCCGGCGGCGGCACATCCGCTCGCGCAACCGCACGGTCACCGGGGTCAACGACGAGTACCTGGACCTGGATGCCGCGCAGCGCGCCGGGGTGGCCGGCGGCGACGGCGGCGTGGGCAGCGAGAGCGCGCTGCTGGCCGCGCTCAATGCCGCCCGCACCGGGCACATGAACGACATCGTCGAGACCATTCAGAGCGAGCAGGACGCCATCATCCGCTCCGAGCACAAGAGCGTGCTGGTGGTGCAGGGCGGGCCGGGCACCGGCAAGACCGCGGTGGCACTGCACCGTGCGGCCTACCTGCTGTACACCTACCGGCAGCAGCTGGACAAGGCCGGCGTGCTCATCATCGGCCCGAACTCGACGTTCCTGGACTACATCGGCCAGGTGCTGCCCTCGCTGGGTGAGACCGGCGTGCTGCTGTCCACCGTCGGCAACCTGTACCCGGGAGTGCAAGCGACACTGGAGGATTCGCTGCGCGCCGGGGAGCTGAAGGGCTCGCTCGACATGCTCGAGGTGCTCAAGAAGGGGGTGCGGGACTGGCAGGGGGTGCCCCGGGAGCCGATCCAGCTCTACTTCGACGGCCACCAGCTGGAGCTGGACCGCAAGATCGCCACCAAGGCCCGCGGCCGCGCCCGCTCCTCGCGCCGCCCGCACAACCTGGCCCGGCCCGTCTTCGCCGCCGCCGTCGTCGACGCGCTCACCGATCAGCTGGCCGCCGCCATCGGCTCGAACCCGCTGGGCGGGCGAAACCTGTTGAGCCAGACCGATCTCACCGAGATCCGCGACGAGATGCGGGCCGATCCCGAAATCCAGCGCGCCATCGCCGGACTCTGGCCCATCCTCACCCCGCAGGAGGTGCTGGGCGGGCTGTGGGCCGACCCCAAGCGCCTGGCCGATGCCGCCGGGCAGCTGAGCCACGCCGACCGGGCCGAGCTGTACCGGTCCGACAGCGGCGAGTTCAGCGACGCGGACGCGCCCCTGCTGGACGAGCTGGCCGAACTGCTCGGCATCGACGACAGCGAGGAGCGCGAGCGCTCCCGCCGCCGCTGGCGCGCCCAATTGGCCGAGGCCCAGGACGCGCTCGACATCCTCACCGGTTCCGCGCCCCAGGATCTCGAGGACGACCTGGATCCCGAGCTGCTCATGGCCTACGACCTCATCGACGCCTCCCAGCTGGCCGAGCGCCAGCAGGTGCGCACCCGGCAGACCACCGCCGAACGCGCCGCCGGCGACCGCACCTGGACCTACGGCCACGTCATCGTGGATGAGGCGCAGGAGCTTTCGGCCATGGCGTGGCGAATGGTCATGCGCCGCATCCCGAATCGCTGGATCACCGCCGTCGGCGACGTGGCCCAGACCGGCGACCCGGCGGGCGCCTCGTCGTGGCAGCAGGTGCTGGAACCCTATGTGGCCAAACGCTGGAAGCTCACCGAGCTGACGGTCAACTACCGCACCCCGTCGGAGATCATGGCGGTGGCGGCGGATGTACTGACCGCCATCGACCCGGCCGCGCCCGCGCCGCGCTCGGTCCGCGACTCCGGCTTCGAGCCCACCGCGACCCGGGTGGCGGCCTCCGAGCTGGCCGACGAGATCAAGCGGCTGATCGCCGCGGAGGCCGAGCATCCCGGCACCACCGTGGTCATCGCGCCGCACGACCTCGCCCCGGAACTCGCTCACCTGACCGATGATTCGGTGCGCGTGCTCACCGTCCACGACGTGAAGGGCCTGGAGTTCGACGCGGTCATCCTGGCCGAACCGCACCGGATCCTGGACGAATCGCCGCGTGGCCTCAACGACCTGTACGTGGCGCTCACCCGCGCCACCCAGCGCCTGGCGGTCGTGCATTCCGCCGGCCTGCCGGAGGTCCTGCACCGGCTGCGCTGACCAGGACGGCGAACAGCGAAGCGGCCGAGCCCACCTGGGCTCGGCCGCTTCGTTGAAACAGGGGTCCGCTCTCTCGGAACGGAGGTTCGCTCTCTCGGAACGGGTTTGCTCAGCGCACGGTGTGCACGATCAGCACGTCGCAGCGGGACTTGCGGGCCACGTCCGACGGCACCGAGCCGAGCAGGCGGCCGGCCAGGGTGTTGAGGCCGCGGTTACCGACGACGAGCAGGTCGGCCTCCACCTCCTTCACCAGGTCCAGCAGCGACTCGACGGGCTCGCCGACGACGGCCTTCTCCACCACGTTCACCGCGCCGACGGCGACGGCCTTGTCCCGCGCGACGCGCAGGATCTCGCTGGTCGGCGCGGAGCCGCGCACCTGGTAGGCCTCGTCTTTCAGCACGTCCGCGGCCGCGGCCACATCGCGGTCGTCGGTCGGGAAATACGCGCAGGCGATGTACAGCGTGGCGCCCTCGTCGCCGGCCAGAGCCGCGGCCCGCTCGACGGCGACGTACGACGAGTCCGAGCCATCGGTACCGACGACGATCGTCCGGTAGGCGGTCATTTCTCCTCCAAGTACAAGGGTCGGGGCCGCGGAATCCTCGACAGTGGGGTTTTCACCGCGGCAACTTCGCCTGACAATAGCGGCATAACCGGCGGAAATATTCGATATCGCAACACATCACACTTCCGTGGCGTGATCGGGTCCGGACACATTCCGGTTCCCGCCCCGAAGACGGCCGCGGCTACCAGCGAATTTCCCAAGCGCCGCGACGTGGCCCACAATATGCCAACGGTGTTGCCTCCCTGGGAGATTCGTCACAAGCCCGATATCCCCCGGACCGGCCGCGGGCCGTTCGTTGTGACATCGCACAACGAACGGCCCGCGAAACAGTGACTTGGCCTTACCTCACAGCTCGCGATATTCGGCCCACAACCAGCCGAGAATCGCGCTGAGGATGGACATGCGATCCTCTTCCCTCCGGCCGATCAATGACGCGCAATACTAACGCGCCCGGATCGGATCAGAGGCTGAAAAGCGGTCCGGTGAGCGTCAATCCGAGATCCCCGCCGGTGTGGGCGAAGAAGGCGAACAGCATGAGCGCCGCGCCCGCGAGCGCGATGTCCTTGTTGAAGTGCACCATCTCGGTCTGCTTGGCCTCCGCGTCGGTCTCCTTCCAGAAGGTGTGCATGAGGAGGGCGCTCGGCAGCAGGAAGACGAGCAGCAGCAGCGTCCCCAGGTCGGCCCAGACACCCAGCAGCACGCTCAGTCCGCCGGCCAGCAGCAGCACACCCGACGCGGGCACCGCCAACTCGGCCATGGGCACCCCCTTGAACTGCGTGTACTGCACCATCGTCTTCCGCTGCGCGAAATGCCCGAAGCCCGAGCCGAGGAACAGCAGTGCGAACAGGATCCGTCCGATCAGTACCAGCACGTCCATAGCCCGCTCCTTCGATGATCGATATGCCATTGGGTGACACGGCAACCAACTTCTGGGGTACTGACATTATTCCCGGACCAGCAGTTATCAGGATGGTAGCGAGACGCGGGCGTATTCGAGCGGAGGCAGTCCGATCTCCTTGGCGAACTCGTTGGAGAAGTGCGCCTGATCGAAGTAGCCGAGCTCGACCGCCAGCGCGGCCAGATCCGAGGTGCGGCCCTCGGCCAGCAGATGTGCGCCGTCCTGGAGGCGATAGCGGCGCAGCACCCACTTCGGCCCCGCACCGACATAACGGCGGAACAGTCGCTGCAGGGTTCGGACGGGAATGCCGAAACGCTCGGTGACCTGGTCGACCCGGGTCAGATCGCGATCATGCTCCATGGCCTCGATGATGGCCAGCACCTGGCGGTAGGCGGTGTCGTCGCCCCCACCGGCCGCCTCGCGCCGGACCCCGACCAGGAAATCCTCGATCAGGTCCCGGCGGCGTTCGGCATCGGCGGTCGCGAGCACGGCCTCGGAGAGGGCGTCGGCCGCCGGGAAGACATCGGTTGCCGGGACCGAGGTATCACTGAGTGCCCCGACGTCCAGGCCCGTGAACGCGCCGAAGCCGCCGGCCCGGAACTTGACGCCGAAAGTCTCGCCCTCCCCGGCCAACTCACGCACGTACTTGGTGGTCCACACGCCGGTGACGAAGGCGCCGGTACGTTCGTGGGTGCGCTCGAAGGTGAGGTTCACACAGGGGTACGACAGCACCTCGGCCTGGAAGGGCGGCTGGCCCCGGCGATCCCAGCGCACCGCCCAGTACCACTCGACATAGCGGGACACCCGCGGGCTCGCGGGCAGCCGGGAGTGGTTGTTGGCCTGGTTCTGCTGACGAGGCCGCAGAATGCCCTTCGCGGTCTCGGGCGGCGGCACCGGCTGCGGCGAAAACCGGCCTCCGGCAGTGCTTCCACCGGCCCCTTCGGCAGGGTTTCCACTGGTCATCGCGCCTGTCGCTTTCTTACAAGACCATCGCCGCCGCGGCGGCGAGAGTAGTGCGCATGAGCAACGCAGTGAATCCGATCCCCGAGGGCTACCACTCCATCACCTGCTTCCTGGCCGTCCCGGACGCCAATGCGGCCATCGAGTTCTACTCCGCCGTTTTCGGCGCGAAGGTGCTGAGCCGCAACGATCTTCCCGACGGCCAGGCCGCGCACGCCGAACTCCTCATCGGCGACTCCACCATCCAGGTCGGCATGCCCATTCCCGACGAGGGCCTGCGCGCCCCCGCCGACGACTGGGTCCACACCAGCGTCGTCCACTACTGCCCGGATGTGGACGCCGTCTCGAAGCTGGCCTCCGAGAACGGCGCCCGCTTCGTCGCCGAACCCGCCACCTTCGTCACCGGCGACCGCTTCGGCCGGGTCATGGATCCGTTCGGCCACCGCTGGATCGTGATGACCCGCGTCGAGGACGTGTCCCGGGAGGAGGCCGAACGCCGCGTAAACGAGTGGATGGCCCAGCAGGCCTGACAAAGCGACTCCCCCGCCCGGTAGACCATCTACCGGGCGCGGAGCCGGCCCGCCACCTGCCGGTCGACGGTCCTTGCGCCGCAGGCTTTCTCTCACGAGAGGCCGGCGGCGTCCATGCCGCGTAGTTCCTTCTTCAGATCGGCGATCTCATCGCGGAGTCGTCCGGCCAGCTCGAACTGCAGCTCACGGGCCGCGTTCATCATCTGCGCGGTCATGTCCTTGATGAGGTCGGCCAGTTCGGCGCGCGGCATGTTCTTCACATCGCGGCCCTCGTAGACACCGGCGCTCACCGCCCGGCCGGGCTCGCCCTGGGCGCGGCGGCCGCGGCTGACATTGCGACCCGAGCCGCCCACCTCGACCTCGGTCTCCTCGGCCTCGCGATACACCTGGTCGAGAATGTCGGCGATCTTCTTGCGCAACGGTTTCGGGTCGATGCCGCGCTCTTCGTTGTAGGCGATCTGCTTGGCCCGCCGGCGTTCGGTCTCGTCGATGGCGTGGCGCATGGAGTCGGTGATCTTGTCCGCGTACATGTGGACCTCGCCCGAGACATTGCGCGCCGCACGGCCGATGGTCTGGATGAGGCTGGTGGACGAACGCAGGAAGCCTTCCTTGTCCGCATCGAGAATCGCCACCAGTGAAACCTCGGGCAGGTCCAGTCCCTCACGCAGCAGGTTGATGCCGACCAGTACGTCGTATTCACCCAGCCGCAGTTGCCGCAGCAATTCGACGCGGCGCAGGGTGTCGATCTCCGAGTGCAGATAGCGCACGCGCACGCCGAGTCCCAGCAGATAGTCCGTGAGATCCTCGGCCATCTTCTTGGTCAGCGTGGTGACCAGCACGCGCTCGTTGCGCTCGGTGCGCAGCCGGATCTCGTGCACCAGATCGTCGATCTGCCCCTTGGTCGGCTTGACCACCACCTGCGGATCCACCAGGCCGGTGGGCCGAATGACCTGCTCGACGAATTCGCCGCCGGTCTGGCCCAATTCGTACGGGCCGGGCGTGGCCGACAGGTACACCGCCTGCCCGATCCGATCGGCGAACTCCTCCCAGGTGAGCGGCCGGTTGTCCACCGCCGACGGCAGCCGGAAGCCGTACTCCACCAGGTTCCGCTTGCGCGACATATCGCCCTCGTACATGCCGCCGATCTGCGGCACGGTCACATGCGATTCGTCGATGACGAGCAGGAAATCCTCAGGGAAGTAATCCAGCAGCGTGGCCGGCGCGGTTCCGGCGGCACGGCCGTCGATATGCCGCGAATAATTCTCGATACCGGAGCAGAAACCGACCTGCTTGATCATCTCCAGGTCGTATTGGGTGCGCATCCGAAGTCGTTGCGCCTCCAGCAATTTGCCCTGCTTCTCCAAATCCGCGAGCCGCTCGTCGAGCTCCGCTTCGATATCCCGCACGGCCCGCTCCATGCGTTCCGGGCCCGCCACATAGTGGGTGGCCGGGAAGATCCGGACCATATCCACCTGACGCACCACATCACCGGTGAGTGGGTGCAGATAGTAGAGCGCCTCGATCTCGTCACCGAAGAATTCGATGCGCACCGCCAATTCCTCATAAGAGGGAATGATTTCGACGGTGTCGCCGCGCACCCGGAAACTGCCGCGGGTGAACGACATGTCATTGCGGGTGTATTGCACATCCACCAGCAGGCGCAGCAGCCGATCGCGATCGATCTCGGTGCCGACCTCCAGCTGCACCGACCGATCCAGGTACGACTGCGGCGTGCCGAGGCCGTAGATGCACGACACGGACGCGACCACCACCACATCCCGCCGCGAGAGCAGGCTCGACGTGGCCGAGTGCCGCAGCCGCTCGACATCGTCGTTGATCGAGCTGTCCTTCTCGATATAAGTGTCGGTCTGCGCGATGTAGGCCTCGGGCTGGTAGTAGTCGTAGTACGAGACGAAGTACTCGACCGCATTGTTCGGCAGCATCTCCCGCAGCTCATTGGCCAGCTGCGCGGCCAGGGTCTTGTTCGGCGCCATGACCAGCGTGGGCCGCTGCAACCGCTCGATCAGCCAGGCCGTGGTGGCCGACTTACCGGTACCAGTGGCGCCCAGCAGCACCACATCCTTCTCGCCGCCCCGGATGCGCCGCTCGAGGTCCTCGATAGCGGCGGGCTGGTCACCGGCCGGCCGATGCTCGCTGACGACCTGGAACTGCCCGTCGACGCGCTCGACGTCGCCGATGGGCCGGTGCTCGGAATGAGCCAGCGGCAGGTCGTCCGGGATCTCGGTTGCAAACGCCATGACCCCAGCCTAGGACCCCTCACCGACAATCCCGCCTCCCCGCGCTTTCAGCGGACGGCTGAGAGCCGTTGACAGTGACAACCCGCGCCGGCGGTTGGGTGCCGAACCGAATCTGGTCGTCCCCGGCGAGTTACCCTCGCCTCACGAAATCAGTCGTCGCTTCGGGCACGGTTGCCGGGGTCTAACTCCGTGTCGGCAAGGTCGCCCCTGCTCGGTTCCCCATGGCACGCACACGGTTTCGTAAACCATCGGTAAATGTCCGAATTGACCGTTACCCCAAGGGTTTTCGTGCCGCCGGTGTCGCATAGATCTCAGTCGGTTCACGACGGTTTGAATCACGGTTCCCGGGTGTACTCTGAGCTCGCTGGTCGCACGATTCGAGAAGAGGCAGGGCGATGACCGGTCTGCATACGCCACAGCGGAATTCCACCAATGGCGCACACCCCTACGGCACGATCGGCAACACTCCTCCGGTGTCTCCGCATCGCCCAAGACTCGAATACTTCAATCTCGCGGATCTGTCGTGGACCGATTATCGCGGGTTTCTCCATCCCGTGGAGCGTTTACATGCAGAACCGTTCGGTCTGTATGTCGAACGGACAGTGGACAATCCACGTTTCCACTACATCGAGTCCTGGCTGCTGCCCGAGCTCACGCTGCGCGCCACGGTCTACCACCTGCGGCCCGGCCACGATCGCAGCCAGACCTACTACCTCGACATCGGCGAGTACGGCCCGTGCGAGGCCAAGAAGTGGCGGGCCGAGAGCCACTACCTGCACGTGGTGGCGCGCCGCGGCCAGGCGCCCGAGCTGGTCGGCATCGACCAGCTGCTGAGCGCCCATGCCGCAGGACATTTCGACACCGCGCGCACCCATCTCACCATCGAGCGGGCCGCCGCCGTGGTGGACGGCATCGCCGGCTGCGGTCACGATGTCGACCGCTGGCTGGCCGGCCAGGGCATCACGCTCAGCTGGCTGTAGAGACAAACCCGCCCGGTCGCGACACGGACCGGGCGGGCTCGAACGGGTCTGTCCGTCCTCCGACTAGCCGGACAGGCTCGGCAGCAGTCCGTTCAGGCCGCAGCCGAAGCTACCGAAGCTGCTGGCCGGATCCACCTGCACGGTGATCGACTTCGAGATGAGGGTCTGGGTGGCCTTCAGCTCGTGCGAACCGGCGGTGCTCGGGGTCCAGTTGATGGTGACCTTGTTGCTCAGCAACGAGGGCGACACCGGGCTGCCGGTCAGCTCGACGCCATTGTCGGTGAACGACACCGAGGTCAGGCGGTCGACCTCGACGCTCGCGGTGAGCGTGTAGGAGCAGCCGACATTGTGGGTGGAGCCCGACACCTCCAGATTGGACGGCCAGGCACCGGCCTGCGGAGCGACCAGGACGACGGTCCCGGCCACCGCGCCGAAGGTCGTCAATCCCATGCCGACCCGGCGAGCACGGGTTGTGTGTGCGTTCATGCAGTACTTCCCTTGGGTTGAGGCACCCGCCCAGGCGCGGCGAGTGTCGTGCGCGACGAAACGGCGCAGCCGCACATTAGCGAAACACGACCGCTTCAGATCAGGTTTTCGGAAAATTCGCCCCGGTCGGCGCCGGATTCCAGCAATCTGGCGGCGACGCGACCTCCGCTCCCCTGGACGACCGCCGCCCGACACGCGATGCTGAATGGCATGACTCGGGCACCCGCGGTAGATCTGCACCGACCCAAGGTGGAGTACTTCAATATCGACGAGCTCACCAATATCGATCCCAAGGGTTTCGTGCGGCAGGTGGAGCGGTACCAGGTCGAGCCATGGGGGATGTACATGGCCCGCACCTCTGACCATCCCGAGTTCCACTACATCGAATCCTGGCTGCTGCCAACAGTGTCCATCCGCGCCACCGTGTTCCACTTCACCCCCGCGCACCGGCGCGACCAGGACTACTACATCGACATCGGCGAATTCGCGCAGGTCGGCCCGAAGCAGTGGAAGTCCGTCGACCACTACCTGGACCTGGTGGTCCGCCAGGGCCGCGAGGTCGAACTGCTGGACGTGGACGAGCTGCTCGCCGCGCACGCCGCCGGCTACGTCACCCTGTCCGAGGCTCAGCAGGCCATCGAGTCGGCCACCTCGACCATCGACGGAATCGCCGCGCACGGCCACAGTTTCGAGGCCTGGCTGGCATCCGAGGGCATCACGCTGACCTGGATGTAGGCCCGAGACAGCGGGGCCGTCCGCACCGAGGGGTGCAGACGGCCCCTCTACCGTCGAGGCGGCTCCGGCGGCCGGGTCAGACGCCGAGGATCAGATTGACCGGACGGCCCGGGTCGGCGTTCGCATGCAGCCGCTCCCCCGCCGCAAGATCCACACCCGACGCGGCGGGCAGCGCGTCCCCCGCGGCGGCCGGCGGGAAACCGATGTCCGTCAGCCGATCCCGCAGGCCGTCCACGGCGGCGCCGTCGGTGACCGTGATCCGGATGTCGAGGACATCGGCGGCCGGTTTGCCCGCCACCGAGGTCGGCCCGACGTGTTCGATGCTTCGCGCGTCCGCGCCGCACGCCACGGCGAGCCGTGTGATCACCCGCTGAGCCTGCACGGGCCACTCCGGATTCGCCTCCACCACGGACAGTTCCGGCCGGGCGGCGGGCGTACGGGTGCGCAGGTTGCGTTCGAAGGGAACCAGGCGCTCGTCCCACAGCCGGTGCACCTCGGCATCGATGACGCCGGTCGCGCCATTGTTGTCGAGCAGCACGTCGGCCACGGCTCGGCGCTGGGCGTCGGTGGCCTGGGCGGCGATGCGGGCGCGAGCGTCGGCCTCGTCGATGCCGCGGAACTCCACCAGGCGGCGGAGCCGGGTCTCCTCGGCGGCATCCACGATGACCACCAGGTTCATGAAGGGCGCGAGGCCGTTCTCGACCAGCAGCGGAATGTCCTGCACCACAATGCCGTCCGCGGGGGCGGCGGCGATGAGCTCGGCGGTGCGCCGGCCGACCAGCGGGTGGGTAATGCCGTTGAGGGTGGCGCGGGCCTCGTCCGAGGCGAAGGCCTTGGCCGCCAGGGCCGGCCGGTCAAGGCTGCCGTCGGTGGCGAGGATGTCCGCACCGAAGGCCGCGACCAGGGCGGCCAGCCCCTCGGTGCCGGGCGCGACCACCTCGCGGGCGATGACGTCACTGTCCACCAGGACGGCTCCGCGCTCGGTGAGAATGCGGGCCACGGTGGATTTGCCCGCGCCCATGCCTCCGGTGAGACCGATTCGCAACATTCATTCAGTCTCGCATCAGCGCCGGTCATCGCGCCCATCAGGGTTACCCCCTCCGGGCTGCGGTTTCACCTGCAAGCGCAGTACTTGGCCATTCCGTGACACCCATGAGACCGTTTCGCAACTTTTTCGAAGAATACGGACCGTTTGTCGGCAAGATTCCGACACGCCGGGGCGAACGTCGCGCAATATTCGGTGACGCACACTTTTGTTCGGCTATGGTTCGCCGCAGGCGATCTTAGGCCGGTAACACGCAAGAGAAGGAACATCAGTGGGCACCAAAAAACTCCAGACGGGTCGCCACCGTCTGGGCCTGGCGGGCACCGTGCATTGCATCGAGATCCCCGCCGTCGCAGCCGCTCTCGTCGAGCACCGTCGTTCCTGGCTGAGCACACTGCTCAACCCGGCCCGGCACAGCGTCGCGGCCCAGCGAAAACGGTCGCCCGAGACTCGCGTCGTGCGGCGCTGGGTACCCGCCACCGCCGGCTGATCCGGCGCGGCCGGCTGATCCGCCGCCCGAGTTGATCCGCTCCCCCGAAACACACAGTGGCCCGGTCCGATTCGGACCGAGCCACCCTTTTGCGTGCGTGTCGCACGGTGCCTTTGTGCGCGTGCCACACGGTGCCGCCGGGGCGTTCGCCCAGCGGCACCGGAACTCCTACACGATTCCGCTGGGCCGACGCCGTGTGCCGGGATCCTGCTTGGGCATGGAGTTCGGCGGCACCGGATAGGGCGTGCCGACGGTCGCGGTGCCCAGGGCGATATTCGGCCCGCACTGCGCCACGGCGGCGTCGACCTTCCGATTCGCCGGAGCGAACGCGGGTTTCGTGGCGTCCGGGGCCGAGGCGAAGTCGAAGGCCGAGGTCATATCGCCGGTCACGCCGCGTCGCCACGCGGTCAGGTTGGGCACGTCGACCCCGAAGCGGCGCTCGATCAGGCGCAGCTGCGAGGTGTGGTCGAAGGTCTCCGAGGCCACCAGGCCGCCGCGGCTGTAGGGCGAAACCACCAGGCAGGGAACGCGATAGCCGAGGCCGATCGGACCGGTGACGCCCTCGAACTTCTTGTCGGTCGGCACCGTGATGAACTCACCGGGCGTGCCGGCGGGCGGGGTCGGCGGGGTGACGTGGTCGAAGAAACCGCCGTTCTCGTCGTAGCTGATGATCAGTGCGGTCTTCTCCCACACCGCCGGATTCGAGGTGAGGATGTCGAGCACCTGCATGATGCCGACCGCGCCGAAGGCCGGGGGCAGTGCCGGGTGCTCGCAGTTGAGCAGCGGCGGAATCACCCACGACACGGACGGCAGCTGGTTGGCGGCGACGTCGGCGGCGAAGTCCTGCGGGTAGGCCGGGGCCTTACCGCGGCGTGCCAGTTCGGAATTCGGGTCGGCCGCCTGCTTGAAGCAGCCCATCATGCCGTCCAGCAGGACCGAGGACAGCGGGCCGATATCGCGGTTGTTGTAGATCTTCCAGCTGACCCCGGCCTCGGAGAGGTTCTCCGGCATGGTCCGCCAGCTGTAGGTGTTCTGCGGGATCAGCGTCGGGGTCTCGAGCAGCGGTCCGCCATTGAGTCCGTCCGGGTCGATGGTCGCGGAGACCCAGTACAGGCGGTTGGGGTCGGTCGGGCCGAGCACCGAGCAGTAGTAGCTGTCGCACACGGTGAAGGCATCGGCCAGGTCCCAGTGCACCGGAATGTCGCCCTGGGTGTAGTAACCCATTGCGGCGGGGCCGTTTCCGGCGCCGACCGAGGCGATCGACATGGGCATCCAGCCGTCGTTGCGGCCATTGTTCCAGGCCTTGTGCATGCCGACCCAGCTGTGGTCGGGGTCGTTGATGCATTCGCCGTCGAGGGTCGCGCCGCGGGTGGTGTCGAGGCGGAAGGGGTTGATGAAGCCGTCCGCGGTCGGGCCGACGCCGGGCGCGTACCCGTACTGGTTCCAGGCCGGGGACGGGTCGTCGAAGCCGCGCACGCCGGACATGGTGCCGAAGTAGTGGTCGAAGGACCGGTTCTCCTGCATGAGCAGCACGATGTGCTCGATGTCGCCGAGCCCGCCCATACCGGCCGGATCCGCGGCGTAGGCCCGCTCGATGATCGGTCCGGCCAGTGCGGCGAGCGAGGCCGCACCGCCCGTGGCCATGGCTTTCGCCAGAAAGTCGCGCCTGTTGATTCCGGCGAACACGCCCATACTCCGGTAGTGCCTTCCCGCTAGGAGTGAAAGGAATTGAACGCGGCGAACACACCCGGTCGCCCGTCCAGTCCGCATCCAACCTTCGAATGGTGACGGCTCAGCGAACCATTCGTAACCGTAGTGAGTCCAGTCGTGGATTCCTGGCAGTGACTTGCACCTCATTGCCGGGTCGGCCTAAGCTGTCGGCCATACCTGAGAGTGACTTTCAGGTATCGACCATGGGAGCCTCCATGACACGTCCGGCGCTCGCCGATCCGCCCCGATTCCCGGACTCCGCACCGCGATTCGGCGTCGTCGGGCGCTGGGGCGAATTCATGGCCCGGCATCCCCGAATCGTGATCGGCGTGTGGCTGGTGCTGATCGTGGCGTGCGGCGCGGCGTATCCGGCCCTGCACGCGCGACTGGGCGCACCCGACTACAGCGTGCCGGGATCCGCCTCGGCCACCACCGAAGACCGCGTCGCACAACACTTCTCGCAGCTCGGCGCGGAGCAGGACCTGATCGTGCTGCATTCGGACCGATACACCGTGGACGACCCGCGTTTCCGGGCGGCCATCGAACGCGTGCTGGGCGCGGCCCGCGGGGTGCCCGGCGTCGCGGGCGCGATCGGGCCGTTCGAAGGCGATGCGAGACAGCAGATCTCCGCCGACCGGCACACCGCGCTCGGCGTCGCGGGCATCGACGGCGGCATGTCCGATCGGATCGACGTGGCCGCCCGCCTGCAGACCGCGCTGACCGCCGCCTCCGATGCGGAGGTGCGGGCCGGCCTGACCGGATACTCACCGGTCGAGGGCGAACTGATCCGGAGGGAGACCGCCGACATCACGCGCGGCGAGGCCATCGGCCTGCCGATCGCGGCGGTCGTGCTGGTGCTGGCGCTCGGCGCGGCCGTCGCCGCCACCCTCCCCATCTCGGTCACCGCCGCCGGGATCGCGCTCGCCGTGGGCGTGCTGTTCGGGCTGGCCGGTCTGCTGACCTTCGACTCCTTCGTGCTGTCGGTGGCGACCATGATCGGCACCGGCACCGCCATCGACTACGCCATGTTCCTGGTGAGCCGATTCAACGAGGAACTCACCCGGCGCGGGGTGCGGGATCGCAAGGCTCGCCGGGAGATTCGGGCCGCCATCGGCGCGACCTTCGACACCACGGGCCGTACCATCCTGGCCTCCGGGCTCATCGTCATGATCTCGCTGTGCTCGCTGACCGTGGTCGGCCTGCCCATGCTCGATGGCGTGGCGCTGGGTGTGGTGACCGCGGTGACGGGCACCCTGGCCGCCGCCTTCACGCTGCTGCCCGCCCTGCTGTCCGTACTCGGCCCGGCCGTCAATCGGGGTGCGCTGCCCGCGCGGTTGCGCCCGGCCGAGACCCGATCGACGGCGGCGTCGAGCGCCTGGGCGCGCTGGGCGCACCTGGTGATGGGCAGACCGGTGGTGTTCGGCGTGCTCGGAATGGCGCTGCTGGTCGCGGCGGCACTGCCGATCGCGGGTATCCGCTACGGGATCGACATGGGCCTGAACTCGCTGGGCGATCGGCCCACCGGACAGGCGACTCGCCTGGTGCAGAACGACTTCGGCCCCGGCCTGCTCTCCCCCATCCAGGTCGTGGCCGCCGGACCCGATGACACCGCGCTATCTGCCGACGGCCGCACCGAGGTGCTGCGCCTGGTGACCGATCTGGCCCGGGATCCCCGGGTGGCCACCGTGCTCCCCCAGCAGGCCGATGGCCGCTACCTGGCGACCATCGTCCCCAGGGACGCCTTCGACTCGACGACCGTCGGCACGCTCACCACCGATATCCGTTCCCGTGCAGCGACTGTCGAGTCCGCCGAGGTCCTGGTGGGTGGAACGCCGGCGATGTTCACCGATGTGTCGCAGTTGATCTCACGTGGCTTCCCGTGGGTCATCGCCCTGGTCCTGACCGCCTCGCTGGTCTTCCTGACGGTGACCTTCCGCTCGATCGTGCTGGCGCTGAAGGCGATCCTGCTGAATCTGCTGGCCACCGGTGCGGCCCTGGGCATTACGGTCACCGTCTTCCAGCACGGTGCCGGCCAGGCCGTGCTGGGTTTCCACAGCGCCGGCTTCCTCCAGGTCTTCCTGCCCATGCTGGTCTTCGCCGTCCTGTTCGGATTGTCCATGGACTACGAGGTTTTCCTCATCCGGCGTATGAAGGAGGCCTGGGAGCGCACCCACGACAATGCCACCGCCGTCGCCGAGGGCCTGCAGCGCACCGCCCGGCCCATCACCGCGGCGGCGGCCATCATGGTCGCGGTGTTCGCCAGTTTCCTGAGCGCGGATGTCATGGAGCTGAAGGAGATCGGCTTCGCCCTGGCGGTCGCGGTCGCCATCGACGCGGTGATCGTCCGCCTGATCCTGGTCCCGGCCTGCATGCGGCTGCTGGGCCGCTGGAACTGGTGGCTGCCGACTCCGCGCCGTCAGCGGAACATGGCCTCCAGCGCGACCACGATGGATTCGACGACTTCGCGGTAGACGTCGCGCAGCCGCGCGGCGAAACCCGTTCCGGCCCAATGGTCCAGCGCCGCCATGGAACCCCAGATGGCGATCGCGGCGGCCAGCCGCATCTGCACGTCGTTGCGGTCGCGGCCGGTACGGTCGGCGAGCAGTATTCGGAACTGGTCCTCGAGCTCCCGCATCTGCTGCGCCTGTCCGAGTTTCACCTCGGGAATGGTCCGGACATAGCCCATGCGCAGCCGCGTCCGGTACTCGACCTCATCGGTCACGATCTCGTCGATGAGTACGGGGATGAGCGGCCGCGCGGCCGCCAAAAGGTCCAGGGGAGCCCGGGTTTCGCCGCCACCGACCGTCCGCACGATTTCCAGGAGCTTCGGATCGGTCTCGTCGTAGAGGACCAGATTCTCCTTGGTCCCGAAATATCGGTAGATCGAACTCGGTGACACACCCGCGGCACCCGCCACCCGTTCGACGGTGACCTCCCGATACCCGTGCTCGTCGAACAACTCCAGCGCTACCCGCTGGATACGGCCCATGGCCTCGATCTTGCGGCGCTCCCACAGCGATGGGCTCGACTCGACGGTGGATTCGGACATGTCACTTCCGAGAATAGCGAAGGTCCCCGAGCCATCGGCTCGGGGACCTTCGACTATCGCTTATCGCGTGTCAGCGAATCAGGCGTTGCCCGACAGCTTCTCGCGCAGCGCAGCCAGCTGGGCGTCGCTCGCGAGCGAGCCACCGGCCGGCTCGGAGGACGAAGCCGCAGCCTGCGAACCCGACTCCGAGGAGTAGTTCGACGGACCACCGTTGGCAGCCTCGGCGGCGGCGTCGGCGGCCATCTTCTCCATCTGAGCGGTGTGCATCTTGTGGCGACGCTCGGCCTCGGCGTACCGGGTCTCCCACTCCTCACGCTGCTTCTCGAAGCCCTCGAGCCATTCGTTGGTCTCGGAGTCGAAGCCCTCGGGGAAGATGTAGTTGCCCTGGTCGTCGTAGCTGTCGGCCATGCCGTACTTCGACGGGTCGAACTCGGCGGTGTAGTCCTCGTTGGCCTGCTTCAGCGACAGCGAGATCCGGCGACGCTCGAGGTCGATGTCGATGACCTTGACCATGGCGTCGTCGCCGACGGCCACAACCTGGTCCGGGACCTCGACGTGGCGCTCGGCCAGCTCGGAGATGTGCACCAGGCCCTCGATGCCCTCTTCGACGCGCACGAACGCACCGAACGGAACCAGCTTGGTGACCTTGCCCGGCACGATCTGGCCGATCGCGTGGGTGCGGGCGAACTGACGCCACGGGTCTTCCTGGGTCGCCTTGAGCGACAGGGAGACACGCTCGCGGTCCAGGTCGACGTCGAGAACCTCGACGGTGACCTCGTTGCCGACCTCGACAACCTCGGACGGGTGGTCGATGTGCTTCCAGGACAGCTCGGAGACGTGCACCAGACCGTCCACGCCACCCAGGTCCACGAAGGCACCGAAGTTGACGATGGAGGAGACCACACCCTTGCGGACCTGGCCCTTCTGCAGCTGGTGCAGGAACTCGCTGCGGACCTCGGACTGGGTCTGCTCGAGCCAGGCACGACGCGACAGGACCACGTTGTTGCGGTTCTTGTCGAGCTCGATGATCTTGGCCTCGATCTCCTTGCCGACGTACGGCTGGAGGTCGCGCACGCGACGCATCTCGACCAACGATGCCGGGAGGAAGCCGCGCAGACCGATGTCCAGGATCAGGCCGCCCTTGACGACCTCGATGACGGTGCCCTTGACGGCCTCGTCCTTCTCCTTGAGCTCCTCGATCGTGCCCCAGGCCCGCTCGTACTGAGCGCGCTTCTTCGACAGGATCAGGCGGCCTTCCTTGTCCTCCTTGGTGAGAACGAGGGCCTCGACCTCATCGCCCACGGAAACGACCTCAGCCGGGTCGACATCGTGCTTGATGGACAGTTCGCGAGACGGGATCACGCCTTCGGTCTTGTAACCGATGTCGAGAAGGACCTCATCGCGATCGACCTTGACGATGGTTCCTTCGACGATGTCGCCGTCGTTGAAGTACTTGATGGTCTTGTCGATGGCGGCGAGGAAGTCCTCGGCAGTGCCGATGTCGTTGACGGCAACCTGCGGCGAGGTGACAGTGGTGGGCATGTGTTGGGAGGCTCCGGACGGATTGTGGTCGGTAGTGGACATGTGGACTTTCGGTATTGCTGCGAACAGCAGGCGTTGGAACTAACGTTGGTCATGCACAGCACACCGCTGCGACGCTGCACAACGCTGCCCTGAAAAGCATGCGGACTCACAGCACGATTATCTGCTCTACGCGGTCTCGAGAAACCGGGTACAGAAGACACTCGCGGAAAACAGCGTACGCGACAGGTGTTGTACCAAGCAAACATGGGTCCCGGCCCGCGGGTCGATAGGGTGAGCTCATGTCCGAAGATCACTCCGTCACCACCGACGATACCCGGCACGCCGAAGCCAACACCCTGCTCGGGACGGTGGGAGTGACCCGGACCAAGGTCGACTCGCAGTCCAGTCAGCGCGCCAGCCGCAAGTGGTGGGACGCCGACGCCGCGGCCTACCACGAGACCCACGCCGACTTCCTGGGCGTGGACTCCCTCGCCGGCGAATTCGTGTGGTGCCCGGAAGGATTGCACGAGGGTGACTGGCATCTGCTGGGGGACATCGCCGGCAAGCGGATCCTGGAGATCGGCTGCGGCTCGGCCCCCTGCTCGCGCTGGCTCGCCTCGCACGGCGCGCACCCGGTCGGGCTGGACATCTCCCGCGTCATGCTCGACCGCGGTCTCGCCGCCATGGCCGCGGGCGGCCCCCGCGTGCCGCTCATCCAGGCGGGCGCCGAGGAATTGCCCTTCGCCGACGAGTCTTTCGATCTGGCCTGCTCCGCTTTCGGCGCGGTGCCCTTCGTCGCCGACTCCGCTCAGGTGATGCGAGAGGTCCACCGTGTCCTCAAACCCGGTGGCCGCTGGGTCTTCTCGGTGAACCACCCCATGCGCTGGATCTTCCCCGACGACCCGGGCCCCGAGGGCCTGCGCGCCACCATCCCCTACTTCGACCGCACCCCCTACGTCGAACTCGACTCCGACGGCGAACCCACCTACGTCGAACACCACCGCACCATCGGCGACCGCGTCCGCGAAATCGTCGCCGCCGGCCTGGTCCTGCAGGACATCATCGAACCGGACTGGCCCGAGTGGCTCGACCGCGAATGGGGCCAGTGGAGCCCCCTCCGCGGCGAGATCTTCCCCGGCACAGCCATTTTCGTCACCGAGAAGCCGCGCTGACGGTCGCGGCGCGAACGCGCGTCCCGCCCCGCCGTTTCCACCGGCCGGAAGCGCGCCCGAGGGCGCTGCGCCGTACCCTCGTCGTGAGTAGGGGGTATGGCGTGGAGGAGAGCCCGTTCGGTCGCTACCGGCTGCTCGAAATGCTCGGCGCAGGCGGGATGGGGCAGGTGTTCCGGGCCTACGACACCGGGACGAACCGGGTCGTGGCGCTCAAGGTGCTGCCGCCGGGACTGGCGCACGATCCGGTGTACCGGGCGCGGTTCCGCAGGGAGGCGCAGGCGGCGGCGCGGCTGAACGAACCGCATGTCGTTCCCATTCACGACTACGGGGAGATCGACGGGCGGCTGTTCCTGGACATGCGGCTGGTCGAGGGTGTGGATCTGGGTTCCCGGCTCGCGGCCGAAGGGGCGCTGTCCCCGGAACTGGCGGTGTCCTGCACGACACAGATCGCGGCCGCGCTGGATGCGGCGCATCGGGCCGGGCTGGTGCATCGGGATGTGAAGCCGTCCAACATCCTCACCACCGCGGACGATTTCGCCTACCTCATCGACTTCGGTATCGCGCGCGGCGGCGATGACACCGGGCTCACCAGCGCCGGCGCGGCAGTCGGGACCTTCGCCTATATGGCGCCCGAGCGGCTCGAGCACGGCGGCTGCGACGCCCGGGCCGATGTCTACTCGCTGGCCTGTGTGCTCTACGAATGCCTGACCGGTTCGAAACCGTTTCCCGGTGGCAGCGTCGAACGCCAGATCGCCGCGCATCTCGCGACGCCGCCGCCGCGGCCGTCGGTCGCGCACGGCCGGATTTCGGTGGCCTTCGACGAGGTGATCGCGAGCGGGATGGCCAAGGATCCGCGGGAGCGGTATCCGTCGGCCGGTGTGCTGGCCACCGCCGCGCGGGCGGCCTTGCGCGGCACCGACCTCCCGACCGTCCCGGCGATTCCGATGGCGGCGGGAAGCGCTGCCGCGCAGTTCGATTCGCAGTCCACCCGGGAGGTGACCGAGCCCGCGGGCCCCGCGGCGCAACCGGTGAAGTTCCGCCCACCCGCACCCGATCCGGCCCGCCGGTCGCTGAGCGCGCTCGTCTGGGCGGCCTCGATCGCGGTGGCGGCGCTGGTCGCGGTGACGCTGGTGACCACTCAGCTGCGCCACGGCGGGAACAATGCGGCGACTCCCCCGTCGGCGGGCGCGAGCAGCGTCACGTCGGGCACCGCCCACAATTCCGCGACGCCGACGAACTCGCTGCTCAACCCGTCCTCGATCCCGGCCCCGATATCGGCGAACACGATGTCGGACTACATCAGGCAGCACTACTCGCTGCTGCCGGGCAATACGATGGCGGCCTGGACCTGGCTGACCACGCGGTACCAGGGTGAGATCGGCGGCTACGACGCGTACCGGAGCTTCTGGGGCACAGTCGATTCCGTCACGGTCTGGGATGTCACCGCGGATCCGGCGCAGCTGACGGTGACCTACCGCCTCACCTTGCGCTATACCGACGGCCGGAGCGGGACCGAGCTGCGGCGGGCGCAGCTGGTCCCGCTCGGCGGGGGCTATCTGATCGACGGTTCGAACGTGGTGTCGTGACTATTTCGGTTCGCGCCCAACCTGTTTCAGGGCGAGGCGCAGCGCGAATTCGATTTGGGCGTTGATGCTGCGGAGGTCGTCGGCGGCCCACTTGGCGATGGCTTCGTGGACCGCCGGATCGAGCCGGAGCAGCACCTTTTTCGGCTCGCGCTTGACCATCAGGAGTAGAGGGTTCCGGCGTTGACGACAGGTGCGGCGGAGCGGTCGCCGCACAGGACCACCAGCAGGTTGGACACCATTGCCGCCTTGCGCTCCTCATCGAGTTCGACCACCCCCTGGTCGGCCAGTCGGTCCAGGGCCATGCCGACCATACCGACCGCGCCCTCGACGATGCGGCTGCGGGCGGCGACCACCTGGGCGGCCTGCTGGCGGACCAGCATGGCCTGGGCGATCTCCGGCGCGTAGGCGAGGTGGGTGATGCGGGCCTCGATGATCTCGATGCCGGCCAGTTCGGTGCGGGCGCGCAGTTCGGTGGTGAGCTCGCCGGCCACCTCGGACCCGTCCCGCAGGCTGGCGGTGTTCGCGTCGTCGGACTGGTACGGGTGGGTGGTGGCCAGGTGCCGGACCGCGGTCTCGGACTGGGTGCGGACGAAGTCCTCGTAGTCGTCGACGGCGAAGGCGGCCTTGTAGCTGTCGACCACCTGGTACACGACCACGGCCGCGATCTCGACCGGGTTGCCGTCCAGATCATTGACCTTCAGCTTCTGCGTTTCGAAGTTCCGGACCCGCAGCGAGATGCCGCGGCGGCTGGACAGCGGGGTGACCCAGTGGAAACCGGATTCGCTGACCGAGCCGATGTACTGGCCGAAGAACTGGATCACCTTGGCCTGGTTGGGATTCACCACGATGAACCCGCTCGCCGCCAGCACCGCGGCCAGGAGCGTGACGGCCAGCGCCACACCCAGGACGGTCGGCGAACCGCCATCGCCGCCCCTGGTGTTCAGCGTGTGCGCCTCGACGGCGATCGCGATGATCAGCAGTATCAGGACCCCCAGCATGAGGAATCCGTTCAGCCGGAAGGCTCGACGCAACTCCATGACACTCTCCTAGTATCGAAGTGATATCACAACGATAGCGCGCAACCAGGCCCGAGCCAAGCCCGGAAACGCGGCTCGCCCCGCCACGGACAGGTGTGGCGGGGCGAGCGCGCGCGGATCCGATGCGGTCAGTGGGGACGAATATTGCGGTTGTTGCGGAACAGGTTTGCCGCGTCGTACTTCGCCTTCAGACCCGACAGCCGGTCGTAGGTGGCGGCGCTGTATCCCGCCCGGGTCTGCTCCTCATCGGCCTGATCGCCGCCGCCGTAGAGGAAGTTCAGGTTCTGGCCGAGCGTCCAGGGCTGCAGGGTCTTCAGCACCAGCGACAGCCGGTCATCGATCTGGTCCGCGTTGTCCGGGTTCGGCATGGTCAGGATGCGGGCGATGTACTCGGCGTCGCGGTGGTCCATGGCGATGCCGTTCGGCCCCGGGCGGCCCAGCGCGCCGCCCAGGTGGCGCAGCCCGGCGATCACCGGCACCGGCGACTCGGGACCGGTGACCTCCAGGAAGGCGTCGGTGGCGTCGGCGGGCAGGTCGGACAGCAGCGCGTTGGTGGCCAGGTAGGGGTGCGGGTGTTCCGGATCCCGGTAGATGGCATGGCTTTCCGTGTACGGCATGACCCGCAGGTCGTCGGCCATCCGCGCGCCGACCGCGCGCAGCGGGGCGACCAGGCGCTCGCCCTCTTCGGCGGAACCGGTGAACGCGATATTGATGGTCGCGACGTACCGGCCGCGCAGGTGCGGCGGGAATGCCGGAATGTCGGGGAAGGTCATCATGGTGATGGCCGAGGTCATCTGCTCGGGCATGTCCCGGGTCCACAGTCGCCACGCTTCCAGTGCGGGTGCGACCAGCGGGGTGTCGAATTGCAACTGGCCGCCGTACACCGTGGTGATCGGCAGCAGCGCCAGCTCCAGTGCGGTGACCACCCCGAAGTTGCCGCCGGTGCCGAGCACCGCGCCGAACAGCTCGTCGCCGGGCTCCAGCCGGCGCAGCCGGCCGTCGGCGGTGACGATCTCGATACCGCGCACATGCTCTGCGGCATAACCGAATTCGCGGGCCAGGATGCCGATGCCGCCACCCAGGGTGTAGCCGACCACGCCGACCGAGAGCGACGAGCCGTTCAGCGGCGCGAGACCGTGCGCGGCGGCCGCCTCGATCAGGGCTCCGGCCTGGACGCCCGCCGCCACCCGGGCGGTCCGGGCGCCGGCGTCGATGCGGATGTCGGTCATGCGGCGGGTGGTGATGAGCACGCCGCCGTCGGTGGCGACCGACAGGCCGTGGCCGGTGTTCTGCACGGCGACCGGAAGGCCGTGGCGCGCCGCGTATTCCACGGCGGCACGGACGTCCTCGGCGTGGGCCGCGCCCACGACCACGGCGGGGCGGTGGGTGTAAGCGGTTTGGAATCCGGCGATCTCGGCGTCGTAGCCGGAGTCGCCGGGCTGGAAGACGGGGCCGGTGGTGGCGGGCAGTTCGGTGATCGCTGTCTTCGTCATGTCACCAACTCTGCTCGGTTCCGATCAAGAACTCCAACAGATAGTTTTTCTCGTAGCTAGAATCAGCAGTTATGGAACTGCGTCAGCTGCGGTACTTCGTGACGGTCGCCGAGGAGGCCAACTTCACCCGGGCGGCGGCCCGTCTGCACCTGGCGCAGCCGGGGCTCAGCGCGCAGATCCGGCAGCTGGAACGCGAACTGGGACAACCGCTTCTGGACCGTTCCAGCCGCTCGGTCACGCTCACCCCGGTCGGCGAGGCGGTGCTGCCACTGGCCCGGGCGGCCCTGGATCAGGTCGAGCGCATCACCCACACGGTGGACGAATTCACCGGTCTGCTGCGCGGGCACGTGCGGGTCGGACTGATCTCCGGCGCGGCGGGCGAGGAGATCGATATCGCCGCGGTGCTCGCCGACTTCCACCGCGATCATCCGCAGATCGGCATCTCCCTGACCGAGGACACCTCCGACGCGATGTACGGCGCGGTCCGCCGCGGCGACCTGGATATCGGCCTGCTCAGCATTTCCGCCGACCTGGACCCGGGCATCAGCGTCGAGAACATCTACGACAGCACCATTGTCGCGGCGGTGCCGTCGGCCGCCGCCGGCTTCGGCGAGCGGATCACGCTGTCCGAGTTGTGCGAACACCCGCTGATCTGCCTGCCGGCCGGGACCGGCCTGCGCGGCCTGCTCGAAACAGCGTGCGCCGCAGCGGGTCTCGTACCGAACGTGGCCTTCGAGGCGGCAGCTCCCCCGCTACTGATCCGGCTGGCCGCACACGAGCTGGGAGTCGCGATCGTGCCCCGGATTCCCCCGGCCGACGCGGCCCGGCTGGGGGTCCGCACGCTCGAGATCGATCCCCCGATGCGCGGCCGGCTGGTGCTGGCCTGGAATGCCGAGCGGCCCATGAGCCCGGCCGCGAAAGTCCTGCTCGGCCAACTTCGTATCGCGCTGGCGCGCTGGAAGGATCCGGCGCCGATGTTCGTCAAGCCCTAGCAGTTGGCCAGGCCCTGGCCGCAAACACCGCCCGCAATCCACCGTCCCGGATCGCCTGGACACCGAAGACCGAATGTCTACTACACAATGTAGTTTAGTTGGCGGCCACCGTAAGGCCCATCACATAGTTACCTAAACTTCCCCATTGCGGACATGGATAGGGATGTTTAAGGTAGTTTTCGTGACAGATCGTCTGTACTCCGTCGACGAGGTAGCCGAGCGCCTCGGCCTGCATGTCCGCACCGTCCGCGGCTACGTGCGGGACGGGAAGCTACCCGCCACCCGCATCGGCAAGCAGTACCGCGTCGCCGCCACCGATCTGGCGGCCTTCACCGGCCTGCCCGAGCCCGGCAGCCCGCGCGAATCGGTTGCCCGGCACCGGCATTCGGAAGCATCGACCATCATCGAGGTCGACGCCGTGGATCCCGGCACCGCCGACCGGGTCAGCACCCTGCTGACCGGCGCGGCGGCGACCCGGGGACCGGACGGACAGCCCCTGCGGATCCAGACCTTCCACGACCGCGAACGCGCCCGCCTGAAGGTCATTCTCGTCGGCGGCCTGGGCGATACCGCCCGGCTGCTCGAATACATGGAAGGAGTCCTCGCGTCGTGAACGCGATCTACAAATCCGAGGCCGGCCGCGCCGCCATCCAGGCCCGCTACCGGGATGTCCTGCGACAGTGGCCGGTTCCCGCGGAGCAGCTGCACCTGGCGACCAGCGAGGGCGACACCTTCGTGCTCGCGTCCGGCCCGCAGGACGCCCCGCCGGTGATCCTGCTGCACGGCTCCGGCTCCAACAATTCCGCCTGGCGCGGCGATATCGCCTCCTGGGCACGGGATTTCCGGGTCTACGCGGTCGACCTGCCCGGCGAACCCGGCGGCAGCACCGAATCGCGCCCGGCTCTCGGCTCCGAGGCGCTCGCCCAGTGGCTCGACGATGTCCTTGCGGGCCTTCAGCTTTCGTCCGCGAGCTTCGTCGGCATGTCACTGGGCGGCTGGATCGCGCTGGACTACGCCGTCCGCCGGCCCGACCGAGTCACGAAGCTGGCCCTGCTGTGCCCCGGCGGCATCGGCAAGCAGCGCTTCGGCTGGATCTTCAAGAACCTGGTCGACCACCTGTTCAGCAGTCACGACCTGCGCCGCTCCGCGGCCATTGTCACCGGCCTGAACCTGACCGACCACGCGGAGATCCTGGACGATGTGACCCTCACGTTCACGCACTTCACTCCGCGCACGGGCAAGCTGCCGATCTTCACCGACGACCAGCTGCGCAGCCTCACGATGCCGGTCCTGGTGATCGTCGGCGCAGACGATGTCATGTTCAAGTCCGCCGACACCGCGCGCCGTGCAACGCAATCCATCCCGGACGCGACCACCCTGGTCCTCCCCGGCGTCGGCCACGCCATCCTCGGCCAGACCGCCCCCATCGAGGAGTTCCTCCGGAAATAACACGATCAGGGAGCTGTCACCGCGGGGAATTCGGGTGAATTCCGCCGGGACAGCTCCCTGATCGTGTTGTGCGCCTACAGAATGCGCGACAGGAACGCCTTGGTCCGGTCGTGCTGGGGGTTGGCGAGCACCTCGCGTGGGTTGCCCGCCTCGACGACGACACCGGCGTCCATGAAGACCAGCTGATCGGCCACCTCACGGGCGAAGCCCATTTCGTGGGTCACCACGATCATGGTCATGCCGGATGCCGCGAGTTCTCGCATGACGCCGAGCACCTCGCCCACGAGCTCAGGGTCCAGCGCCGAGGTGGGCTCGTCGAAGAGCATGAGCTTGGGGTCCATGGCCAGGGCCCGCGCGATGGCCACGCGCTGCTGCTGACCGCCGGAGAGCTGGGCGGGGTAGGCATCGGCCTTGTCCGACAACCCGACTCGGTCCAGCAGCTCCCGGGCCCGGGCGACCGCGGCGGGGCGCTTGAGCTTCTTGACCTGGGTCGGCGCTTCGATGATGTTCTCCAGCGCCGTGCGGTGCGGGAACAGATTGAAGTGCTGGAAGACCATGCCGATGTCGCGGCGCTGCTTGGCGGCATCGCGCGGGTGCAGCTCGTAGAGCTTGCCGTTCTTCTCGCGGTAGCCGACCAGATCGCCGTCCACATAGAGCCGTCCGGCATTGATCTGCTCGAGATGGTTGATGCAGCGCAGGAAGGTGGACTTGCCGGAGCCGGAGGGACCGATCAGGCAGAGCACCTCGCCGCGCTTCACCTCCAGCGTGATGCCCTTGAGCACCTTCAGTGCGCCGAAGTTCTTGGCGACCCGGTCGGCGCGCACCATCGGCACGCTCGAAGGCGGCAGCGCGTCCTCGACGAGCGGAATCGGATCCTTGGAGAACGACATCGAGTCCTCGGACATATCAGCGTTCACCTATCCCGTTCCGCCGGCGACTTGCGCCTGAGCCAAGGCGCGCAACTGCTTTGCCGTCAACTGCCGCGACGAACCCCGCGAGTAGTACCGCTCCAGGTAGTACTGGCCGATCATGAGCACGCTCGTGATGAGCAGGTACCAGGTGGCGGCCACCAGCAGCAGCGGAATCGGCTGGAAGTTGATGCTGTAGATGTCGCGGGCCCGGCCGTAGAGGTCGGTGGTGAGCGGGATGGCCGTCACCAGCGACGTGGTCTTCAGCATGGAGATCAGCTCGTTGCCGGTGGGCGGGATGATCACCCGCATGGCCTGCGGCAGCACCGTGCGGGTCATGGTCTGCGACCACGACATGCCCAGCGCCACCGACGCCTCGCGCTGCCCCTCGCCCACGGAATTGATCCCGGCGCGGACGATTTCGGCCATGTAGGCCGCCTCGTTGAGCCCCAGGCCGATCATGGCGAAGAAGAACGGCGCGGACCAGTGCTGCACATCGAAGTGCGTCAGCGACGGCCCGAACGGCACGCCCACGGTCACCGTCTTGTACAGCGACGGGAACAGACCCCAGAACACCAGCTGCACATAGACCGGCGTCCCGCGGAAGATCCACAGGTACGCCCACGCCACCGAGCGCAGCACCGGATTGGGCGACAGCCGCATGACCGCCAGCAACACGCCCAGCACCACACCGATCACCATGGCCAGCACGGTCAGTTCCAGAGTGACCAACGCGCCCTTGGCGATTCGCTTGTCACCCAGGTACTTGAAGTAGGTGTCCCAGTGGTACGCCTCGTTGGTCTTGGCGCCCCACACGAACAGGGCCAGGGCAATCAGAATGATCGCGGCGGCGATCCACCGGCCCGGCCGTCGCAGCGGAATCGCTTTGATCGGCTCGGGCTCGGTGCTCGCGACCGCCGACGCAGCCGAGGCTGCGGAATTGGTCTCGTCCTGCGACATAATTCTTTAGCTCGTCGCCCCGTTGATGCCCGACTTGGTGATCGCGCCCTCCTGGACACCCCAATTCTCGGCGATCTTCTTGTACTGCCCGTTGTCCATCAGGTACTGCACGGCTTCCTGCAGCACCGGCGCGAGCGGCGAGCTCTTCTTGACCGGCCAGCCGTAGGGCGCGGAGTCGAAGATCTTGCCGGCCGCCTCGATCTTGTCGCCGGCCTGCTTGATGGCGTACGCGGTCACCGGGGAGTCGGCGGACATGGCGTCGACCTGACCCTGTACCAGCGCGTTGGCGGCGGCGGACTGCTCGTCGTAGGCGACCTTCTGGATCTCCGGCTTGCCCGCGTCGGTGCAGGCCTTGGACTTGGCCGGGATCTCGTCGGTGTCCTGAACGGTGGTGCGCTGCACCGCGACTCGTTTGCCGCAGGCATTGTTCGGGTCGACCGGCTTGCCCTTCTGCTGGGCCCACTGGCTGCCCGCGGAGAAGTAGTCGACGAAGTCGGCGGTGGCCTCGCGCTCCTTGTTGTCGGTGAAGGAGGACATGCCGAGATTGAAGGTGCCCGCCTCGATGGAGGGGATGATCTTCTCGAAGTCGGCTTCCTTGTAGTCGGCCGACAGGCCCAGCACCTTGGCGACCGCGTCCATCAGATCGACGTCGAAGCCGACGATCTTGCCGCTGCTCGGATCCCGGTACTCGTTGGGCTGATAGGGCACGTTCACACCGACGATCAGCTTGCCTGAGGACTTGATGTCGGCGGGCACCTTGGCGGCGATGGTGTCGACCTTGGCCACGTCGACCTTGGCCACATCGGGGCCGCTGGTCTCGGAATTGCTGGTACACGCGGTCAGTGCGAGAGCGCCACCGGCGACGACGACAGCGGCCCGCAGGACACGCCCGCGAAGAGAGTTACGAACAGACACAGCAGTCCTCCACAGTTCGGGTGCGCGACATCCGGGCGTCGCCCGCCGTTTGAAATGTAAGCGAGTGACACCGTCCGTGTCGGTCGGTAACCGAACATTAATCGGCGACACGCCATCGCGTGGCCGAACACGCCCGGTCCCGGAAGTGCGCGCTCACCAGCGGTGCAGCCGGGCGCGCACCTGCTCGGTGAATTCGGAGGTAGAGGCTAGCCCACCCAAATCAGACGTCGCAACACCGGCCCGCAACGTATCCGCAACCGCATGTTCCACCCGGTCGCCCACCCGCCACAGGGCGCCGTAGCGCGGGGTCCGGCTCATCCAGCGCAACATGCCCGCGGCGGAGTTGAACAGCGCCACCGGATTCGCGCGATTGCGCCCGGCCAGCGTGGGGGCCGCGCCGTGCACGGCCTGCGCCATGATCTGCGTGTCCGAACAGTTCACCGACGCCGCCATGCCGAGCGAACCGCTCAACTCCCCCGCCAGATCGGAAAGGATGTCGCCGAAGAGATTTTCGGTGACGATCACGTCGTAGTCCTGGGGCGCGCGGACCAGATGCGCGGCCGCGGCGTCGACGTGCTCGTCGCCGACCTCGATGTCGGGATACTGCGCAGCCACCTCGTAGCAGACGTCGCGGAACATGCCCATGGTCATGGGCAGCACGTTCGCCTTGTGCACGATGGTCACCTTCTTGGAGCGCTCACTCGCGATCTCGAAACTCAGGTGCGCGATGCGCTCGATCGCCGGGCGGGTGAACACGCCGACGGCCAGCGCCACATCCGGCGACGGCTGGAATTCGCCGGAGCCCGCGGCCATATTGCGGTCGGCGTAGAGGCCCTCGGTGTTCTCGCGCAGGATCAGCAGATCCATGGCCGGGGCGACCGAGCGCACGCCCTCGAGGGTGCGGGCCGGGCGGATATTGGCGTAGAGCCCGAAGCGTTTCCGCACCGCGCCCGCCGGCGGCAGGCCGGTGCGGTGCTCGGGCGCGTAGGAGGCGCTGTCGTGCGGGCCCATGATCCAGGCGTCCAGTTCGGCCAGCCCGTCGAGGGTCTGCTCGGGTACCGGGTTGCCGTACTGCTCGATCGCCGCGTGTCCCAGCGGCAGCGTCACCCATTCCACCGGCGGCAGACCCGTGGCCCGGAAGGCGTCGTCGACCACATCCCGGGTGGCGCGCACGATTTCCGGGCCGATGCCGTCACCCTCCAACAGGCCCAGGCGTACTCGAGTGTCGCTGTCGCTCATGGGAGCCATCCTCGCGCAACCCCCACGGCGGCGGCGCTCCGGCACACGGCCGCGCATGTTTCGAGATCTCGGCGTAGGTTCGGGACACCATGGTGCAATCGGTGGAACTGGTGCTCGACGTGACGGCCGAGGCCGAGGTGCGGCGGCAGTGGGCGCTGCTGCGCGAAATCGGATTGCACGCGCCCGGGCCCGAGCACCGGCCGCACATCACCCTCGCGGTCGCCTCCGAGATCTGGCCGCGACTCGATAAAGCCTTGGCGCGCCAGGAGTTTCGGCCCTTTCCGATCCGGCTGGGCGGACTGCTGGTGTTCGGCGCACGCACGCCCATTCTGGTCCGGGCCGTGGTGCCCTCCGCACCACTGATCGCCCTGCAGCACAGGCTGTTCCGCGTCATCGAGGAGTGCCCGGGCATTCCCGCCAACGTGCGCCCGGACATCTGGACGCCGCACGTCACGCTCGCGCGGCGGCTGCGGCCGGGACAACTCGAGGCGGCGCTCGACACGGTGGCCTGGGACAAGGACTTCCGGGCTACCGTAGAGGGCGTCCGGCGATGGGACGGTGACCGGCGTGACGAGTGGCCCGTTTCCGGGACCGACCGACTCTGAACGACCGACCGGCCGATCACCCAGGGAAGATAACCAGCGGGCCCCGTGTTGGACCGGGGGACATCGATACGAGAGGAAACCATGGCCACCCAGACCCTGACCGAGCAGAACTTCGACGAGGTAGTCACCGGCAACGACGTCGTTCTCGTCGACTTCTGGGCATCGTGGTGCGGCCCGTGCCGCAGCTTCGCCCCGACCTTCGAGAAGTCGTCGGAGACGCACCCCGACGTGGTGCACGGCAAGGTGGACACCGAAGACCAGCAGGGCCTGGCCGCCGCCGCCAATATCCGCTCGATCCCGACCATCATGGCCTTCCGCGAGGGCGTGCTCGTCTTCGCCCAGCCCGGCGCGCTGCCCCCGGCCGCCCTCGAGGACCTGGTCACCCAGGTGAAGGCCCTCGACATGGACGAGGTCCGTAAGCAGATCGCCGAGCAAGAGTCGAAGTAGGCCGCGCACCCGGCGAACTCAGCGCCGCAACCCCGGAAGGAGTTGCGGCGCTTGGCTTTTCAGCCGACATCTCACGGCTTTTCAGCCGGCACCTCACGGCTTTTCAGCCGGCACCTCACGCAGCCCGGCCCCGCTGCCTCAGCAGCGGGGCCGGGTTCCTGCTTCGCTCAGAAGTGCGAACCGAGCCGGTTGATGCCGGCGATCATGGCGCGGATGGTGGATTCGGCCGGATCGTCGGCGAGGGCGGCGCCCCAGCCGCGGCGGCCGTTGAACTCGCACTGGATGAAGGTGGCCATGCCGTCCGCGGTGCGGCGCTGGTGGAACGCGAGGATCTCCACCGGGTAGCCCTCGTCGTAGAGGGCCGAGGTCAGCGCCGCCACCGGGCTGCCCGTCGCCACGACGGTGCGCAGGTGATCGGCGATCTCCAGGGTGGCGGTGCCGGCGCGGTGGCCGATCGGGGTCCAGTCGCTGAGCTTGACCGGGCCCGTCGGGGCGCAGTACCGGTCGTGGAACTCGGCGGGGGTCAGGCCGATGCACTCGGTCCGCAGACTCGCGGGGGCAGCGGCGATGAACGCGGCGGTATCAATGGTGATGGTCATTGAACTAGGTCTTCCCGACTTCTTCCGAAGAAAGTGACAGAGGGGACCAGCAAGAAAAGTTCATTCGGCCGCAGCGAGGGGCCGGTCCGAATCAGACCCCGCTACGGCGGAGAACTACGAGTACGCGCGCGCCAGCCACACTCGCGGTGAGCGAAATGAGCGCGGCGCGGTCGCGGTCGGCGACATCGAGCACTGCGCTGCGGCTGTAGGCGGGATTCGGCACGGGGTCGAGCATAGGGGGACACCCTCGCAATGGCAACCATATTCGCAATCGACCCATGAGTAACTTCGCCGCAGGTCACCGGATGTGCGACGGGCGCCACACCGGCCCGTGAAAGCGTGCGAGCAAACACCGTGGGGCCCGTAGACATCCGATACGTGAACATGCCCAGCTCACGGCAATTCCGACAAGGCGTACACGCGGTGGCGCGCACGGAAATCGCAGTGCCGGATCGGGCTCACGGATGAGAACTGCCCGCACCGAAGTCCGGTGCGGGCAGTCCGCGTGTCGCGCGACTCGCAGGCGCGTGTCGAGTTTCTAGTGCGCGGCCGAATCCCAGCTGCGGCCCACGCCCACCGAGACCTCGAGCGGCACCGAGAGTTCGATGGCATTGGACATGTGCTCGCGCGCAAGCGATTCCAGTTGCTCACGCTCGCCGGGAGCGACCTCGAAGACGAGTTCGTCGTGAATCTGCAACAGCATCCGGGACTTCAGCCCGGCCGCCCGGATCGCCTGCTGGGTGTCGATCATGGCGACCTTGATGATGTCGGCGGCCGTGCCCTGGATGGGGGCGTTGAGGGCCATCCGCTCGGCGGCCTCGCGACGCTGCCGGTTGCTGGAGTCCAGATCCGGCAGATAGCGGCGGCGGCCGAAGAGGGTCTCGGTGTAGCCGATCTTGCGGGCCTGCTCGACGGCGTCGCGCAGATAGTCGCGGATGGCGCCGAAACGGTTGAAGTAGATGTCCATCTGGACCTTGGCCTCGTCGGCGCTGATCTTCAACTGCTGGGACAGGCCGTAGGCGGACAGGCCGTAGGCCAGGCCGTACGACATGGCCTTGATGCGGCGGCGCAGTTCCGGATCCACCTCGGAGATGGGGATGTCGAAGGCCTTGGAGGCGACGAAGTTGTGCAGGTCCTCGCCGGAGTTGAAGGCCTCGATCAGGCCCTCGTCCTTGGAGAGGTGGGCCATGATCCGCATTTCGATCTGGCTGTAGTCGGCGGTCATCAGCGACTCGTAGCCCGCGCCCACCACGAAGGTGTCGCGGATGCGGCGGCCCATATCGGTGCGGATCGGGATGTTCTGCAGGTTGGGCTCGGTCGAGGAGAGCCGGCCCGTGGCCGCGACCGTCTGATTGAAGGTGGTGTGGATGCGCCCGTCGTCGGCGACCGATTTGAGCAGGCCGTCCACGGTCACCTTCAGCCGGGTGGCGTCGCGGTGCTCGAGCAGGTGCTGCAGGAACGGGTGCTGGGTCTTCTCGTAGAGACCCTCGAGCGCGTCGGCGTCGGTGGTGTAGCCGGTCTTGGTGCGCTTGGTCTTCGGCATGTCGAGCTCGTCGAACAGCACCACCTGCAGCTGCTTGGGCGAGCCCAGGTTGATCTGCCTGCCGATTTCACCGTAGGCGGCGTTCGCGGCGTCGGCGACGCGGTCGGCGAAGTCTCGCTGCAGCTCTTCCAGCTGGGCCGTGTCGACGGCGATGCCCGCGGCCTCCAGATCGGCCAGCACGCTCAGCAGCGGGAGTTCCATATCGCCCAGCAGGGCGGTGGACTCGATGCGCTCGAGTTCGGTGTCGAAGGCGTCGGCGAGGTCGGAAACCGCACGGGCGCGCAGCATCTGGGCATTGGCGACCTCTGCGTCGACCTGCTCCTCGTCGTCGAGCAGCGACAGCTGGCTCTCGCCGACATTGTCGACGCGCAACTCCCGGCTCAGGTAGCGCAGCGACAGGTCCTCGAGGTTGAAGGTGCGCTGGCCGGGCAGGATCAGGTAGGCGGCCAGCGCGGTGTCGCTGGTGAGCCCGCCCAGCTGCCAGCCGCGGCCGCGCAGCGCGTGCATGGCGGTCTTGGCCTCGTGCAACGCCTTCGGGATCTCGGCGTCGGCGAGCCAGGCGCCCAGCGCCTTCTCGTCCTCCGGGGTGAGGGTGTGCACGTCGATGTAGGCGCCCTCGCCGTCGGCGGCGGCCAGCGCGATGGCCTGGGTGTCGCCGTTGTTCGGCGAGCCGGTGCCGACCACGGAAACACCGTGCCGCACACCGGTTCCGGCGTGCTCGGCCAGCCAGTCCGCGACCGTACCGGCCGCGAGGGTGCTGCCGCTGATCTCGAAACCGGCCTCGGCCTCGGGTTCCACCGGGGCCAGGGTGTCGAAGAGGCGATCGCGCAGGACGCGGAATTCCAGCTCGTCGAACAGGCGGTGGATCTTCTCCCGGTCCCACGGCTGCACGGCCAGCTGCTCCGGGGTGTAGGGCAGCGGCACGTCCTTCACCATCTCGGTGAGCTGACGGTTGAGCACAACGCTGGACAGGTTGGCGCGCAACGCGTCTCCGACCTTGCCCTTGACCTTGTCCACCTGGTCGACCAGCGTGGCCAGATCACCGTATTCGCGCACCCACTTGGCGGCGGTCTTCTCCCCCACACCCGGGATGCCGGGCAGGTTGTCGCTCGGGTCGCCGCGCAGCGCCGCGAAGTCCGGATACTGCTGCGGGGTGAGCCCGTATTTCTCCTCCACCGCCGCCGGGGTGAACCGGGTCAGCTCGGAGACGCCCTTCTTCGGGTAGAGGACGGTGACGTTGTCATTGACCAGCTGCAGCGAATCGCGGTCACCGGTCACGATGAGCACCCGGAAACCCTCGGGCACGGCCTGCGTGGTGAGGGTGGCGATCAGATCGTCCGCCTCGTATCCCTCGATGGCCATCACCGGAATCCCCAATGCCCCCAGCACTTCCTGGGTGGTCTCCACCTGGCCCCGGAACTCGTCGGGCGTGCTGATCCGGTTCGCCTTGTACTCGGGGAACGCCTCGGTCCGGAAGGTCTTCCGGCTCACGTCGAACGCCGCCGCCACATGCGTGGGCTTCTCGTCCCGCAGCAGATTGATCAGCATCGCCGTGAACCCGTACACGGCATTGGTGGTCTGCCCACTCTGCGTCTTGAAGTTCTCCGCCGGCAGCGCGTAGAACGCGCGGTAGGCCAGCGAATGCCCATCCAGCAGCAGCAAGGTCGGCTGCTCCCCGGACGCAGATGCGGGCACAACACCAGGACGCTGATCAGTAGAGGCAGGGGTCACCCGACAGAGTCTAGGTATCCCCTCCGACATCCGTGGGCAGCGGGCATACTCGGCCCGTCGCCGCAGGTCAGCAAAACCGATTTCATCGCGGCCGGGCTACCTGGTAGCGTATGCCCTCGCCAAGGGGTGTAGCTCAATTGGCAGAGCAGCCGTCTCCAAAGCGGCAGGTTGCAGGTTCGATTCCTGTCGCCCCTGCAGAAGGCTTCGGGCCGGTCACCGGAAGGTGACCGGCCCGAATGCTTTTCGGGGCCGGGGCGTCAGCCGACGCCGAGGTAGGCGGACTTGACGGCGGGGTCGTGCAGGAGGGCCCGGCCGCCGCCGGTTTTGGTAACCTCGCCGGTTTCCAGGATGTAGGCGCGGTCGCTGCGGGTCAGCGCCTGCTGGGCGTTCTGCTCGACCAGCAGGACCGTGGTGCCCTGGGCGTTGATGTCGGCGATGATGCGGAAGATCTGCTGGATCACCATGGGGGCCAAGCCCATCGACGGCTCGTCCAGCAGCAGCAGCTGGGGGCGGGCCATGAGGGCGCGGCCGATGGCCAGCATCTGCTGCTCGCCGCCGGAGAGGGTGCCGCCCACCTGGCGCCGGCGTTCGAGCAGTCGCGGGAACAGCTCGTAGACCCAGTCCAGGGTGTGGGTGTAGTCGGCCTTGGCCTTGAACGGTCGTGCGTGGCAACCCATGTCGAGGTTTTCCTGGACCGTCATGCCGGGGAAGACGCCGCGGCCCTCGGGGGCCTGGATCAGGCCGGCCACGACGCGTTCGTGGGCCTTCATGCGGGTGATGTCGCGGCCCTGGAACATGATGCGGCCGCGGGAGAGCGGCAGCAGGCCGGACAGGGCACGCATGGTGGTGGTCTTGCCTGCGCCATTGGCGCCCAGCAGGGTCACCAGCTCGCCCTGGCCGACCGACAGCGAGATGCCGTGCAGGGCTTGGATTCTGCCGTAGTTGACCACCATGTCCTCGACGGTCAGCAGGGGCTGATCGGACGGGGCTTCCGGTACGTCCGGCACCGGGACTGGCTTGCTCGGGTCCGGAATCGGTTGTGCGCCAGGCTTGCCCGGGTCCAGCTCCGCGCCGGCGTCCGCGGCCTCCGCCTCGTCGGGCACGCCCAGATACGCATTGATCACCGCCGGGTCCTGGCGGATCTGGTCCGGCAGCCCGTCGGCGATCTTGCGGCCGAACTCGAGCACCACGATACGGTCGGTCACGCCCATGACCAGCCGCATGTCGTGCTCGATGAGCAGCACGGTGTAGCCGTCGTCGCGGATCTTGCGGATCAGATCCATGAGCGCCGACTTCTCGCTCGGGTTGAAGCCGGCGGCAGGCTCGTCCAGGCACAGCAGTTTCGGTTCCGTCGCCAGCGCGCGGGCGATCTCCAGGCGGCGCTGATCGCCGTAGGAGAGATTGCGTGCCTTCTCCACCGCGTGTGCGGCGATGCCGACGAATTCCAGGAGCGCCATGCCTCTTTCGAGCGAGTCGCGCTCCTCGCTCCGGTGCCGGGCGGTGCGGAAGATGGCGCCCGGGACCGAGGTCCGGTGCCGGGCGTCCGCGCCCACCACCACGTTCTCCAGCGCGGTCATCTCGCCGAAGAGCCGGATGTTCTGGAAGGTGCGCGCGATACCCAGGCGGGTGATCTCGTTGCGCTTGGTCTTGGTGAGCGGCTTGCCGTCGAAGTAGACGGTGCCGCCGGACGGCCGGTACACGCCGGAGATGGCGTTGAAGCAGGTCGTCTTGCCCGCGCCATTGGGTCCGATGAGCCCGAGGATCTCGCCGCGGCGGATCTCGAAGCTCACGGCGTCCAGCGCGGTGAGACCGCCGAACTTCACCGTCAGCCCGTCGGTGCGCAGCAGCGGCGCGCCGATCGCGGTCTCGATCTCCCGGTGCGGCGCAACGACTTCCGCGACCACATCGTGGTCCTTGTAGACCGGCAGCACCTCGGTCACGTCCAGCGTGCCCGCGCTGGGTTCGACCTCCGGCGTCGCGTACCCGGCCGCCATGTCCTCGTTGTCGAAGAGCGCGTCGCCCGGCCCCGTCATTGCCCCGCTCCCGTCGCCTGCGCGGCCACCGGCCGTCGCACCGCCCGATACACCTGCCGCCCGTAGGCGAGCAGTTTCTGCCGAGCCGGGAACAGACCCTGCGGCCGGAAGATCATCACCACCACCAGCGTGAGTCCGAAGAACAGATACTTGTAGTCGCCCAGCGACTGCCCGCCCACATTCACCGACATGAACCGGTTGGGCAGGTACACGATCAGGAACGCGCCGACGATCACGCCGAGCTTGTTGCCCTGGCCGCCCAGCACCACCGCGCACAGGAACAGCATCGAGTTGATGACATTGAATCCGGCCGGGTTGATGAACTGCACCTGGCCTGCGTACAGCGCGCCGGACAGGCCGCCGATGGCCGCGCCGATGGTGAAGGCCCACAGTTTGAACTTGAAGGTGGGCACGCCCATGATCTCGGCGGCGTCCTCGTCCTCGCGGATGGCCACCCAGGCGCGGCCGACACGGCTGCGCTCGAGATTGCCGACCAGCATCAGCACGCCGACCACCAGCACGATGCCGAGCCAGTACCACCAGGTGCCGGAGTTGGCCCGGTCCAAGGGATTCCAGCTGCTGGTGTCGCCCAGGTTGCCGGAGGAGAAATAGCCGCCGGGGTGAGTGTCCGACTCACCGAGCTTCGGATACTGGATCCGCGACAGCCCGAGGCTGCCATTGGTGATCTCGGGCAGATTGTCGGCCAGCAGCCGCACGATCTCACCGAAGCCGAGGGTCACGATGGCGAGGTAGTCGCCACGCAGGCGCAGGGTGGGCGTGCCCAGGATCAGGCCGGAGATGGCCGTCAGCAGGATCGCGATGGGCACACACGCCAGCCATGCCCACTTGGGGTCGAGGAAGCCGCCGTTGGTCTGATTCCACGGGCTGTTCGGGCTGGTGAGCAGACCCACCGAATACGCGCCGACCGCGTAGAAGCCGACATATCCCAGGTCGAGCAGACCCGCCTGTCCCACAACCACATTCAGGCCGATGGCGATGAGGGCGTACATGGCGAACTGCGCCATCACCCCTCCGAAGCTGGTGCCGGGGGTGTCCAGCAGCGGCAGCTTGAACAGCGGCAGCACGGCCAGCACGATGACCGCCGGTACGCCGAACGCCCACTGCGCGGGACGGGACAGCCCGCCCCACCAGTTGCGGATGGCGTCGCCGACGCCCCGCCCGGCGGGCGAATGCTGCGGCACGGGGGCCGGTTTCGTCGTCGTCATGCCCGCGCCCTCCCCAGGCTCTCGCCCAGAATGCCGGTCGGGCGAATCATCAGCACGCCGACCAGCACCACGAAGGCCACCACATCACGCCACTGCGTGCCGAACAGGATCTGCCCGTAATCCTCGGCCAGACCCAGCAGCAGGCCGCCCAGCAGCGCGCCGCGCAGGTTGCCGATGCCGCCCAGTACCGCGGCGCTGAACGCCTTGATGCCCAGAATGAATCCGCCGTTGTAGATGATGCCGTTGGGGATCTTGAGCGTGTACAGCAGCGCGGCCGCACCCGCGAGCACGCCGCCGATGAGGAACGTCAGCATGATGACCCGCTCCCTGGAGACGCCCATCAGCGTGGCGGTATCGGGATCCTGCGCCACCGCGCGAATGCTGCGGCCGAATTTCGTTTTATTGATGAGCAATTCGGTGGTGAGCGCCAGCGCGATCGCCGCCAGCACGATCACCAGCGAGATATTGGTGACCGAGGCGCCGAAGATCTGGAACTGCTCGGTGGGCTTCACCAGCACGATCGGTTGCTGCGCATTGGTGCCGCCGAGCTTGTTGCCGGTCAGCTTCGGCAGCACGTAGTGCACGAATTCCTGCAGTACGAACGACATTCCGATCGCGGTGATCAGGAAGATCAGCGGTTTCGCGCCGCGTTTGCGCAGCGGGCGGTACGCGACCCGCTCCAGGCCCACCGCGGCCGCGCCGGAGACCAGCATGCCGAAGACCATGGCGGCGCCGAGATAGATGACGGTCGAGACGACGCCCTGGGAATACACATCGCCACTGGCGGCGAATCCGAAGACCATCAGCCCGACCAGCTGGCCGAACATGCCCAGCATGAAAACTTCCGAATGGGCGAAATTGATCAGGCGCAACACACCGTAGACCAGTGTGTATCCGACCGCGACCAGGGCATAGATCGAACCGTACGTCAAACCTTCGACGGTCAGCCGCCAGAATTGGTCGACTACGCCGGAGACATTGAATTCGATGGAACTGCTCGCAAGGAGGGTCACATCGGCCAGAGCGGGTGCAGACATTCGTTACTTTCGCCGTCCGAGGAAAACAGCGTGCGCCGAAACGATTCGGCACACGCTGTTCCGAATAGTGAGTGCTACTTGACCTGGTACATCCAGATCAAAGCGTTCGCCAATTCACCGGTGGAGCCCCACTTGTATTCGCGGGCCAGGCCCTGGCCGTCGTAGTTGCGCACGAAATCGACCAGATCGGGGCGGGTGACCTTACCGGCCTCGATGCCCTTGAGCACGATGGTGGTCAGGTCGTAGCCCTCGGTCGAATAGGTGCCCGGGTCATAGTTGTTGAATGCCTTGTAGGCGGTGGTGAACTTGTCCGTCGCCGGGCCACACGGGCACGACAGCAGCGCGTCCTTCGAGGCATTGCCCGCCTGCTTGACGAATTCGACGTCCTTGGTGCCGTCGTCGGAGATGAAGGTCGCGGTCACGCCGCCATTGCGCAGCTGGCTGACCAACGGGGACGCCTCGGCGTAGTAGCCGGCGTAGAAGATGCCGTCCGGCTTGGCCGAGGCCATCTTGGACACCGTCGCGGAGAAGTCCTTGTCCTTCTGCTTCACGTTGGCCGCGCAGCTCGGGTCGGCGATCGAGCCCAGGCCCTCGGTGACGGTCTTGGCCAGGCCGGTGCCGTAGTCCGAGTCGTCGGCGATGACGCAGATCTTCTTGAACTTGCCGGTGCCCTTGAGGTATCCGGCCACGGCCGGACCCTGGATGCCATCGTTGCCCAGGCCACGGAAGAAGTTGTTCCAGCCGTTGGTGGTGAGGGTGACGTTGGTGGCCGACGGCGTCAGCGACAGCAGATTGGCCTGGTTGAGGATCGCGCCGGTCGCCTTGGTCTCGCCGGAGAAGGTCGGGCCGATCAGGGCCACGATCGACGGATCGCTGACGATGGTCGGGATGACCTGGGTGGCCTTCTGCGGGTCGCCCTCGGTGTCGAATTCCTTGACCGTCACCTGGCAGCCCGGGTTGGCCTTGTTGTGCTGGTCCAGCGCCAGTTTCACGCCGCGGATGATGTTCAGGCCGAGGTTGGCGTTGTCACCGGTGAGCGGGCCCGCCATCGCGATCGTCTGGGGTGCGCATTTCCCCTTGCCGTCGCCGGCCGGATCCGCGGCCGCGCTGGTGTCCTTCGCCGGAACTTCCTTGCCCTGGCCATCCACCTGTACGAGCGGCTGAATGGTCAGATTCGAGCCACCACCCGAATTATCCGTTGATTTGCTACTGCATCCCGCCGACGCCAGAGCGAGTACGGCCGCCGCTCCGATGACCACCGCTCGCGCCGTGCGACTGCGTCGCAGGGACGACGTGCGCGTCAATGAACCAAGCACGATTCACCTCATGTTCTGTGCTCCCCCGGGGTGACCGAGGAGGGCCGCCCCATCGATCGGCCCGTCCAGAACATAGCCCCGCCACGTTAGCTCCGCATCACATTCGAATCATCCATGTGACATCGCAACAAAAGCAGAAGGCCCTGCTGTTACCGCACTGTTAATTCCTCCAGTGCATTAGCGGCAACAGCAGGGCGACGACGTGGCAAATGCGGCTTACTTCGGCGCGAGGTTCTCCAGCACCACTTCCGCGACCGCCTTCATGGTGGTGCGACGATCCATGGCCGTGCGCTGAATCCACTTGAACGCCTGCGGCTCGGACAGGCCCTGGGTCTGCATCAGCACACCCTTGGCACGCTCGACCAGCTTGCGGGTCTCGAGCCGGTCGGTCAGATTCGCGACCTCGCTCTCGAGCGCCGCGATCTCATGGAATCGCGACGCGGCCAATTCGATGGCCGGCACCAGATCCGACTTGGTGAACGGCTTCACCAGGTACGCCATCGCGCCCGCGTCGCGCGCCCTCTCCACCAGATCGCGCTGGCTGAAGGCGGTCAGGATGACCACCGGCGCAACGCGTTTCGACGCGATCTCGGCCGCCGCGTCGATGCCGTCCCGACGCGGCATCTTCACGTCCATGATCACCAGATCCGGCCGCAGCTCCTCGGCGAGATCCACGGCCTGCTGACCGTCTCCCGCCTCACCCACCACGTGATAGCCCTCCTCCGAGAGCATCTCCACCAGGTCCATCCGGATGAGCGCCTCGTCCTCGGCAACCACCACCCGCTTGGGGGCGGACGCTGCAGCGTCCTTCTTCGAACCGCCCCCTGCTGTCGTTCCCATAGATGAACCCCTGTCGCTTCCGAATACCGATAACCCGATGCCACCTCGCCTTGCGCCACCCTCGCAGGACCAGCACGCATCGAGTCACCCCAAAGAGTACCGTTCACCCGCCCCCACAACCCACGTACCCAGCGCAAACCGACCAGTATCACAACCCGGCAGTCCCCCGACCCCCTCGATTAGTCTCTTCTCCCCTCCACCCGCTATCATTTCTTCCCGGTGCGCCGGGTTGGCGGAACTGGCAGACGCGACGGTCTCAAAAACCGTTGTCCGAAAGGACGTGTGGGTTCGAGTCCCACACTCGGCACCAAGGTCGAGGGCCGTTCCGGAGATATCCGGGACGGCCCTTCTTTCATGCGGTCCGCAATTGGTCCGCAGCAGCTTGCGCGCCCGCATCCATTCCCGCCGCTACAGTATCCAGATCATCCGGGAACAGGTGACCGTACAAGTCCAAGGTCAGCATCGGCGTCTTGTGCCCGAGCATCCGTTGCACAACTTTGACATTCGCCCCCGCACTGATCGCTAACGAGGCAGCCGTGTGCCGAAGGCCATGCGGCACGACACCTTTCAGCCCCACCTCGGTCAGTGCCCGATCGAAGATCCAGCGGAACTCCGTCGAGGTGAGATACCCGAGTGGGCACGGTTCATTGATCCCGCCTACTTCTTCGGCGAGGCCGCGGTTTGCTTCCGTGACCTCAAGCAACCCACCGAGATCGAGCGGTTTGCGGATCTATCGATCCAAGCGTGTCTCGAGCAACGCCGCGCCCGGCGAGGTGGCCTCAGCCAAGCTGCCGTCGCAATGAGCCTCGTACAACGCAACGAGATCGAAGCCGCTGCCGAGCGCGCGAAAATCGTTGTGCACCTGACATCCTCGGTCAACTCGTCCCGGTGCCTCGAAGCGGTGACCGACCTTCAGAAGACCCTCAAGCCATTCGGCACGTTACCCGCCGTCCAGGAGTTCAACACGGAAGCCTTGCAGCTACTCGGTCTCGCCGCCTAGCCGCAACGACATGCAGGTGAGTGGGTGGCCGCGGCGTCGGTAGTGGGACAGCCGGGCTTGACGCTGGCGGAGCAGATCGCGGACATGATCAAGACGAGCATCCTGCCGGACTATCAGCCGGGTGATCAGGTTAGGGCCGCCGTCGATTGGCCGACTTCAATGAGGTGGCCGTCGGGATCACGGATATAGGCTCGGATTTCGTAAGGGTGGTCGACCGGTTCGGTCAGAAAATCCGCACCTCGGGCGGCCCACTCGCGCTGCGACCGGTAGATGTCGGCGACGCGGATGTTGAGGAACGCGCTGACCGTGTCGGGGTCTTGCGGCGTGGTGAGGGTTACGGTTGGTTTGTCCGCTGTCGGACCGCCGCCGTCGTTGAGGATCAGCCAGGTGTTGGCCAACTGCAGGATGACGGGGTCACGGTCATGCACGACCTGGGCGCCGAACACAGTCCGGTAGTAGTCGCGCGATCTGTCCTGGTCAGAGACGACGAGGAAATGGGTGACCACGAAACCGTCGCGCGGGGGAAACTCGAACTGTTGTGCAGTAGTCATGGGTGGCCTCCTCTGGCTTGCAGCTCGGGGTGCACTCACAATCTCGACCGATGCATAGTACCTGACCTGGTATGCAACGACATTCAGGTGACTCGGTGACCGAGCATCTTCACCCCGATCACGGCTGAGACTTGCACGGCCAGAATGAGCCCGGGCAGAGGTCCCAGCCGCTCCAGTCTCCACGGTCATTCCCGGCCCGCGATACCGTCGCTTTGCCTAATTTAGCTATACAGACTCAAGAGCGGCGCGCGTGCGCGCGCCGCCCCGCGCTACGACACGCCACGGGCACTCGTCGCTAGCGCTCCTCGCGCCCGGCGCGTCGGCCCGTTGCGGCACACGCTCGCACGCCGTAGGGGTGCCTGTATCGCTTTCCAGGCCAAGAACTTCCGCGAGGGATGATAGAGACAGGATCAAAGAGGGAGCCCCGCCAGGCTCGTTCTGGCCGTACGAGTCCCAACCGATCTAGTGATGATGCCCAGTCGATCCGTCCCACCGAATCGAGTGCCGGCGCCTTCCCGAGGTGGAGAGGAGTGGGCATGGTGCCGGATAGACGACCTATCCGTTCGCCTCAGATAGCCATGACGAGTGGAGCCAGGCTGCTCAGCCGCTCCACCCACGTACCGGATTCCACCCTGAACTCGGTCTCCAGAATCGCGAGCGCCGTCTTTGGGAACCCTCCGAACCCGTACACAGTATCCTCCGGATAGACCTTCCGCCCGATACGCACGGGCAGCTCCCAGGCCTGCTCCGGCGTGAGAAGGTACGCGGTCGTTTCAGCACGGTCGGCCGGACCCCCTTCAGGCTCGCCGAGCCGCACATAGACCATGCCAACGTTCTTGCCGAGGTATTTCGCTTCGACCCTGAGCGGGCCAACATTGATGACCTTGAGCTGAATCGGCAGGCACCACTCAAGATCCATGTCATAGGCGATCAAGTCCACGCCGATATCCCGAGCAGGATTGGCAATCTCTATCCTGTTCTGCGCGAGCTGATTCGAGAGCCAGAACCTTCCCATCAGTTCGGTACGAGTTGTCGCATGCTTGTCACCTGCCATGCCGAGAACGGTACCGGTGGAGACCACAATCCCAGGTCCGCAAGCGGTCCGCAGGACCACCAGATGGCCTCCTCTCACACCAATGTCACCAACAGCCAAACTCGCCGGTCAGCCGACGGCACCGCCCCTCACCAACGCCAACCAATCCGCACAAATGCCGAGAAGCACCAGCTCAAAAACCGTTGTCCGAAAGGACGTGTGGGTTCGAGTCCCACACTCGGCACCACGGTCGATCGCGACTCCAGGGGTCATCTTCCGACACTCCCCCCGATCTGACATGGGGCGGAGTGTCCGGCTGCGGCGAGACTTCGATGATCCGAAGATTGTGCGGCGCAATACCTTCCGCCTGATTCACCTTCGCCCGGTCGTCCTGTGGAAAAGTGCCCGACACCGGGTCGCCTGCCGTCGCCGATAGCGGGTACCGATGGGGAACGTTGAGAATCAACCGGATTCAGCCCTCCGGGGCGGCGTCGGCATGCTTCTCGTCGTAACGCTGCCGTGCGGATGCGACCTGTGGCGAGAATTCGATAATCGTGGACAGCAGTTCACCGAGTGAGTCGACGACCGCCTCGCCCGTCGGGGTAAGACTATATTCAACGTGAGATGGAATGGAACGCACCAGCTTCCGATCCACCACGCCGTCACGCTCGAGCACCTTCAAGGTCTGCGACAACCTGCGTTCGCTGACGCCGCCCACAGTGCGCTTGAGTTCGTTGTAGCGGAGCGTGCCATCGCGCAGCGCGACCAGAATGAGTAGCGACCAGGTGTTGGCAATGGTGTCGAAGGCCTCCCGCACGGTGCCCGCACGCGCGAGCACCTCACTGACCGACACTCGACGCCCCGGCCGCCGTTCGTCACCCATCGCTCCCACGCTCCTTTCTGCGCATGAAGACTACACTTTGCGTGTACATGCATATCGCATGTACTCTCATTTTGAGAGTGCTATTTCTTCCGAGGAGGTCTACGACATGGGTACCGAGTACAACGACTGGACCGTGGGCGACAGCAACACCGTCACCTTCCATGCCCCCGCCCACGCAGTCTTCGATCTGGTCACACAGGCCCGCTTCTGGCCCGAATGGCACGTCGCCAGCCACGACGTCGGCGGCGTCACCGAACGCCCCTACCGCGTCGGCGATGTGATCTACGAGCACGGCCGCCTCGAGGACGGCAGCGAACAACATCTCTACTGGCGCGTAGTCGACCAGGAGTACGCCAAGTCCTCCCTGATCGTCGACGACAACGTCGGTGCGGGCCTGCAGTACTCGCTCACCGAGGACGGCGAGGGCACCACCACGTTCACCCGCCGCACGCTCTACCACCCCGACTCCCCGTTCTCCCCCGCCCAGCGCGCCCTCGTCGCCGAAGCCAGCGCCGAAAGCGTCCAGGGTCTGCACCGTCACATCACCGCTCTCCTGGACAAAGAACACAGCAGCATCCCCGCGGCCTCCGCATAACCGACCGCCGCGGGCGGCTGGTGCCGAAGGTCCCGCGCCAGCGCACGGCCCTCGGAAGAGGTCCCCAACTGGTGAGGTTGCGCATTCGACCGTCGCCGGTTGCGGTCGATTCTTCGGACCACTCGGGCGTCCGTTCGGCCACGCAGACGACGGACTACACCCCCAGCAGCGAATGTGCCGCCGAATCCGGCTGATGGACAACGAATTCGCCGCGTCGTTCAGCGAACCTCGCGGTGGTCCAGGGCGAAGTGACGGCCACCGAAATCGACTGCGGTACGGGCCGTCCGGCGTCGATACGGAACATGCTTTCCCGTGGTGACACACGACCGCATCCTCCCGGGTGAGGTTGTGAGAAGTGGTGTCCGGCAGGGGGTTCGGGGATGGTCAACCTTGGGTTGACGGGTTAGGGTAGCGGGATGCGTCTTGTGTTTGCCAGCCTTGCGACTGTGGGGCATGCGTATCCGCTGGTGCCGCTGGCGGTGGCGGCTCGGGAGGCGGGGTGCGAGGTGCATTTCGCGGTGGGGGCGGGGATGCACGGGGTGATCGGGCGGCATGGATTGGGGGCGTTTCGGCCGGGGGATTGTTTTTCCGAGATGTATGCGGAGGATATTGCGGGGGATTTGGAACGGTTGCGGCCGGATCTGGTGATTCATGAGTGGGGGGTGCCGGGCGCGGCGATTGCGGCGCAGCGGGCGGGGATTCCGGCGGTGTGGCATGGGTTCGGGCGGATGTTTCCGGAGGGGATCGGGCTGGAGATGCCGATGCGGGTCGCCGGGGTGGAGGGAGTGCCGCATATCGATATTTGCCCGGTCTCGCTGCAGGACAAGGAATTTCTGAAAGAGGATCGGATCGAGTTGCGGCCGGTTCCTTACCCGGAAACGGGGGAACTCGGCGCGTTGCCGGGCATACCGTCGTCTCGGCCACTGATCTACCTGACGCTGGGCACCGTGTTCGGCACGCCGGGACTGCTCAGGCAGGCCCTGTCCGGGCTCTCTCGGCTCGACGCCCAGGTCATCGTCGCTGCGGGGCGGCTGGATCCGGACGAGGTCGGTGCGCTACCGGGCAACGTCAGTGTTCACGGCTGGGTGCCGCAGTCCCGGCTACTCCCCCACGTCGATCTCGTCGTGCATCACGGGGGCAGTGGTACCACGCTCGGGGCGTTGAATTTCGGAGTGCCGCAACTGGTCCTGCCGCAGGGGGCCGACCAGTTCGCCAACGCGGATGCGCTGGAGGCGGCGGGTGCGGCGATTCAGCTCGGGGCGGGCGAGGTCGACGCGGACACGATCGCCGATCGGGCGGCGCGGTTGCTGCCGCGACGGGGCAATCCTTATCGAGAGGCGGCCGAGGCGGTCGCGACGGAGATCGCTCGGATGCCCGGGCCGGATGAGGTCGTCGAGCGGCTGCGCGACTACGTCGCGGGCCGATAGGGGGACCGGGCCCGGCTCGGATGGGCAATGCGGGGGATAAATCGGGGCGAACAGTCGGATTTCACTACGGCGGGCCGCCGCGTCGCGCATCATCGGTGTCCGTAGGTCCGAGAGCATGGTGGAGGTTGCATGCGAATCCCGATATCCACAGTGGCGAAAGTGGGGCCGGCCGGGGTCGGCCTGGCGGTGGCGATTGTGGCGTTGTGCGCTGGGTGCGGGACGGAAACGGGCGGGTCGGCGGTACCAGCCGGGACAGGATCGACGGCGGGAGAGACGACCGTGGCCAAAGCTACGTCTTCGAAGGCATCGAGCCAGCCGTCGGACGGGCTGCCGGCGGCCTCGAACGGGACCGATCTCGGCGCCTGCTCCAACGGCAATTGCGAGGTCCGGGTCGACGGGCCGACCACGATTCCGGTTCCCGGATTCTCCCGGATCAACAGTGTCCGGATCGGGCAGATCAGCCCGGGCTCGGTCACCGCGTCGACGACGGTGTTCGGATTGCCGGTCTCCGGGTCGACCGGGGTCGGCGGCACCATCTTCCTGAACGGCCTGACCGTGAAGATCGTTGCCGTCCAGGGCAATTCGGCCGTGCTGCGGCTGAGCACCTAGCGGGGCGCGCCGGGCCGCATCCACGTTCCGGCCGCGCACCGCACCGCAGACTAGACTTCCGGCAGGACGAGGAAACCGCGTTTTCGAACCGCGAGCACAGCGGCGCCGTAGTCCCGCACAGATCAGCGAAACGTGCGGAGGTCACGAATGCGGGTGAAGAGAATGACCGCGGACCTGTCCGAATATCCGGATCTGGTCGTGATCCTGCTCGGAATGCGCGTGCGCAAGCCGCGTGGAATCCTGCGGCTGCTGGGCGTCGGCCCCAAGCTGTACCGGTCACATCACGACATGCCGGACGGGCTCCTGTCACACGAGGATGTGGTGTGGTCGCTGTGGCCGCCGCACTGGGGTGCGCGGCAGTACTGGCGGGATCTGGAGAGCCTGGAACGGTGGACGCGATCGGACCCGCACCGGCAGTGGTGGCAGCAATTCCTGCGGGATTCCGGCGGCACCGGATTCTGGCACGAAGCCTATTTCGCCAGGGGCGGAATCGATTCCGTGTACGACGATATGTCCACGGCCACCGGGCTGGCCCGGTTCGCACGAACCGTCCCTGCTCGGGGGCGGTTGTTCTCGACACGCGGCCGGGTCGGCGACACGGTCCGGGCCGCAGATCGGGCCGTGCCCGAAATCGCGCCCGTGATAACGGAATCCGCGTTGTACGACACGGCGGACACCAAAAACTGTTCGGCTATTGATTTGCCGGGCACGAACGGGCATGCTCACATTCCAGGGGCGTTGACCTGTTGCCAAACGGACACTCCGGTAAACGAGAACCAACATCAGGTGAGCGACATTCGACCGCGCGATGAACATCGCGGTTGAAACGTGTGATTCGGTCACGGAACAGTTTCGAAGCGACAACGGCGGGCATAAGTTATCCGCATGCATGTGTTGTTCGTGTGCAGCGGAAATGTTTGCCGATCCGTCATTGCCGAGCGCCTCACCCTGGCGGTGGCCGCTGACCACGGACTACAGGAGCTGTCCGCCGAGAGTGCCGGCGTACGCGCACTGGTCGGATTCCCCGTGGAACCCCTTGCCGCACAGACGATTGTGGGCCTCGGCGGCAACGCCGACAATTTCAAGGCCCGCCGCCTCAAGGCAGAGATGGTGCACCGCGCCGACCTGGTGCTGGCCATGACCGAGAAGATTCGCGACCAGGTGCGCGAACTCGTGCCCGAGGCGCTCCCCCGCACCTTCACGCTGCTCGAGGCGTACCGGATCGCCAAGGTCAGCGGCGCGCGCACCGTGGTCGGACTGCACGCCGCGCGCAACGATCTCGCGTACGTCGGCCGGGAGAACATCTCCGATCCGGTCGGCCTGTCGCCGCAACAGTTTTGCGATGTCGGCGACCGCATCGCCGAGGCGCTGGTGCCGCTGCTGCTCGCCCTGCACGCCCATCAGCATCCGCAGGCCACACTGCGCCCGCGCAGCGCCGCGGACGGGCAGCCGCCGCTGCTGGTGATAGACGGCGGCCGGGGCGAGCAGGGCAGGCGAGCCGCGCACCCGCGGCCGGCCGAATACTCCGGGCCGGCAGTCGAACCGACCCGGCACGCGGCGGAATCCGCCGGATAGCAGGCAAATCCGGCATCCGAGCCCTGGACCGTCGCGTGTCAATGCACCTTGCTGCCTGGTTGGTCCGGTAAGGGATTACACTCTCGCGCGGAACACTTATCCGTTCCGCCGAACGCCACTGCCGGTGGTTCGACACAAGAACAGGACCAAGGACATGCCGAAGCGAATTTCGGATGTTTCGCTCCATGTTTACGTGACACCTCAGACCCTGCACCGCGTCACCGAGACGGTGTGCCGGGTGGTCGATGAATACGTCGCCGATCGAGATATCTTCGCGTGGCGCTTCACCCTCCCGGTGGAGTGCGACGAACCCACCCACACTGTGCTCGAAACCCAGTGGCGGCTGGACAATCCCGGCGTGGAGCCGGGCACCCGCCGCACCTACGAGATCGCGCTCAGCCTGGTGGGCGAGGCCCGTCAACTAACCAAGGCGGGCATCGCCAAGCTCGAGCAGCGCCTCGTGCTGGAACTGTCCGCCGACGAACCGATCCCCTACATCGTGCACGCCCTGCAGCGCGAGAACTTCGAACTCGAAGAGAACCGCGAGTTGATCTAACTCTCAGAGCTCTCAGGGGCTTCGCCCCCGAACCCCCTCGAGATTTCGGGGGCTCCGCCCCCGGACCCCCGAGATTCGCCGTGCCCGACACCCGGAACGCGCCAGGCCCATCACCTGGAACGCGCTACGCCTGACACCCGGAAGGCGCCGCGCCCATCTCCTGGAACGCGCGCCGGGCCGCACCCCGCAGGGCACGGCCCGGTCATGTATGCGTCGTCTCCGAGCGATCGCGTGTCAGCGGCGCGCCGGGAAGTGGCGGATCACGCCTTCCTGGACGGTTGTCGCGAGCAGGTCGCCGTTCCGGGCGTAGAAGTGGCCGCGGGCCAGGCCGCGGGAACCCGCCGCCACCGGGGACTCGGTCGCGTAGAGCGACCAGTCGTCGAACCGGAAGGGCCGGTGGAACCAGATGGAATGGTTCACCGTGGCCGCGATGATGCGGTCCCAGCCCCAGGACAGCCCGTGCGTGGTGATGATGGAGTCCAGCACCGTGGTGTCGGACGAATATGCCAGCGCCGCAACGTGAATCAGCGGGTCGTCGGGCAGCTGCCCGTCGGTGCGCATCCAGACCCGGTTGTGGCCGAGGCTCTCGCCCTTGCCCTTGAGGATCCAGGCCGGGTCGTTGGTGTAGCGCATCTCGATGGGATGCGGTGCGTCGACGAACATCTGGAGCTTGTCCTCCAGACCCGCGAACGACTCCTCCACGCGCGGAAGGTCGTCCGGCCCCGGGACATCGGGTAGGGGCGCACCGTGCTCGAGCCCCTTGCCCCAGTCCTGGAAGGCGGCGAGCATGACGAACAGCTCCTGCCCGTCCTGGTACGCCGTCACCGTGCGGTTGGCGATGGAGCGGCCGTCCCGATGCCGATCGACGTGGTATTCGATCGGCTGCTTCGGGTCACCGCCACGGACGAAGTGCGCGTTGACCGCGTGGATCGGACGCTCCGGACCCACCGTCCGGCCCGCGGCGATGATCGCCTGGGAGACGAGCTGGCCGCCGAACGTGCGGCTCCACACCTTCTCGGGATGGTGTCCGAGGAAGATATCGGGACCGTTCTCCTCCAGATCCAGCAGGCGCAGCAGCTCCCGCAGATCGTCGGACAGACCGGTCCCCTCGGGGTCCGCGACGACGTCCGAAGACGTCTCGTCCAGCGACGCACTCAAATTAGTGGTCCTCCTCGCCGATGCGATGCACGTGGATCAGGTTGGTGGACCCGACAGTACCCGGCGGCGAGCCGGCCACGATGACCACGAGGTCACCCTTCTTGTACCGGCCGATCGAGAGCAACGCGTTGTCCACCTGGTGGATCATCTCGTCGGTCGTGCCCACCGGAGGAACGATGAACGTTTCCACGCCCCACGTCAAGGCGAGCTGACTGCGAATCGCGGCCTGCGGGGTGAAGGCCAGCAGCGGCAGCGGGGTGTGCAGGCGGGCCAGGCGGCGCACCGTGTCACCGGACTGCGTGAAGGCAACCAGCGCTTTGGCATTCAACCGCTCGCCGATGTCGCGGGCGGCGTAGGAGATGACACCGCGCTTGGTCCGGGGCACGTGGGTCAGCGGCGGCACCCGGGTCGAGGACTCGGATTCCACGGCGTGCACGATGCGGGCCATGGTGCGCACGGCCTCGATCGGGTAGTCGCCGACCGAGGTCTCACCGGAGAGCATGACCGCGTCCGCACCGTCGAGCACGGCGTTGGCCACGTCGGAGGCCTCGGCGCGGGTCGGGCGGGAGTTGGTGATCATGGACTCCAGCATCTGGGTGGCCACGATGACCGGCTTGGCGTTCTCGCGCGCCATCTGCACCGCGCGCTTCTGCACCAGCGGCACCTGCTCGAGCGGCAGCTCCACGCCGAGGTCGCCACGGGCGACCATGATGGCGTCGAAGGCCAGCACGATGGCTTCCAGATTGTCGATGGCTTCGGGCTTTTCGAGCTTGCCGATGACCGGCACCCGGCGGCCCACGCGATCCATGATGTCGTGCACCAGCTCCACATCGGAGGGCGAGCGCACGAAGGACAGCGCGATGAAGTCCACGCCCAGGTTCAGGGCGAATTCCAGGTCGTCGATGTCCTTTTCGGACAGCGCGGGCACGGACACGTCCATGCCGGGCAGCGAGACGCCCTTGTTGTTGGAGACGGGGCCGCCCTCGGTGACCCGGCAGATGACGTCGTTGTCCTCGACACGCAGCACGGTCAGCCCGACCTTGCCGTCGTCCACGAGCAGCCGGTCGCCGGGCTTGGCGTCCTTGGCGAGGTGTTTGTAGGTGGTGGAAACCCGGTCGTGAGTTCCTACGATGTCGTCGACGGTGATACGGACTTCCTCGCCGGTGTTCCAGACGGTCTTGCCGTCGCCCTCGAACCGGCCCAGTCGGATCTTCGGGCCCTGCAGGTCGGCGAGGATACCGACAGCGCGGCCGGCCGTATCGCTGGCAGCGCGCACCTTCTTGTAATTCTCGGCATGATCGGAGTGCTCGCCGTGGCTGAAGTTCAGGCGCGCAACGTCCATGCCACTTTCGACGAGCTCACGAATCCGGTCCTCGGATGACACTGCTGGTCCGAGGGTGCACACAATCTTCGTTCGTCGCATCACGCGTTCAACCCTAGACCTGTGACAACCCTCATGCCGACCCCGGCACACACATATACAGATCTCGTAAGCAGCCGTTCAGCTATCTCACGATCAACGCGCAACGTGCCGGGCCAGACGGGTTTCCAGTCGAGTCTGACCGAAGCCGAGGACCAGGCATATTACCCAGTAGTAGATTGCCGCGACGCCATAGAGCGCGAAGAAGTCGAAGGTCGGCGCGGCGGCCATTTGCGCGGTGCGCAGCAACTCGGTCACCAGAATGGTGGAAGCGAGCGACGTGTCCTTCACCAGGGAGATGAGGGTGTTGGACAGCGGGGGCACCGCGATGCGGGAGGCCTGCGGCAGGATGATCAGCCGCAGCGCCTGCGCATAGTTCATGCCGACCGAGTAGGACGCCTCCCACTGGCCATGGACCACCGAAAGAATCGCGGCCCGAATGATTTCCGCCGCATAGCCGCCGACATTCAGGCTGAACGCGATGATGGCCGCCGGAAACGGCTCCAGCACGATATTGAAGGCGGGCAGGCCGAAGAAGATGATGAACAGCTGCACCAGCAGCGGCGTGCCGCGAATGATCGAGATGTAGAAGCGCGCGGCCGCGTGCAGCGGCCACACGCTCGACATCCGGGCCAGCGCCACGAACAGCGCTATCGCCAGGCCGATCACGAAGCTGATGGCGGTCAGCGGCAGCGTCTTGGTGACCGTGGCCTCCAGCATGGGCCAGAGATTGTGCCGTACCAGCGCCCAGGTGGCGTCGTCCATCGTCGAATTGCCCTGTGTCGCTTACTTGCTGACGTCGGTGCCGAAGTACTTGTCGGAGATCTTGGCGAGGGTTCCGTCGGCGCGCAGTTCGTCGAGCGCCTTGTCGACCTGATCGGTCAGCGCCTGCGAGTCCTTGCGGGCGGCGAAGGCCTGCTTGGAGACCTCACCGGTCTTGCCGACGACCTGGATGGTGCCGGTGCCCTGCTGCTTGGTGTAGGCGTTCACCGCGAGGGTGTCGTTGACGGTGGCGTCGGCGCGGCCGGTCTTGAGCAGCTGCACCGCCTCCACGAAGCCGGGGATCGCCTCGACCTTGCAGCCGGCGCCCTTGGCGGTGTCGGCCCAGTTGGAGGTCTCGGACTGGGCGCAGGTCTTGCCGTTCAGATCGGCCAGGGCGTGGACGCCGTCATTGCCGGTCTTGGTGACGATGACGCCCTCGGAGACGGTGTAGGGCTGGGAGAGCGAATACTTCTGCTCGCGTTCGGGTTTGATGGTGACCTGGTTGGCGATGAGGTCCACGCGCTTGGATTCCAGTGCGGCGAACAGCGAGTCCCAGGGGGCGGTGGTGAATTCCACCTTCTTGCCGATCTTGTCGCCGACGGCCTTGATGACGTCGACGTCGTAGCCGGTGAGGGTGCCGTTGTCCTGGTAGGTGAACGGGGAGTAGTTGCCCTCGGTGCCGACTTTGAGCGTGTTCGCGTCGTCCTTGCTCGAACTGCATGCGACGAGCCCTGCGGCGGCGACAACGGCGAGCATGACGGCGGTGAGCTTACGGCGCACGACGGGGACCTCTCCTCGGGCGTGGCTGACCACGCGACAAAACAACCGACAAAGGGTACGCCGCGAACCGACCGGGCGGCACGGCAACCATCAGGATGCGCGAAACCGTGGCGCGAAATCGCGCCCGATGATAAGCGCGAACGGCCGCCACCCGGTCGGGTGGCGGCCGTTGGACGCGGAAGTATCGCCGTCAGTCGCGCAGCGGACGTCCCTGCAGGTCGGGAACCTTGCCGGTGAGCATGAGAATGCCGTCGATCAGCGACCAGACCCCGCAGCCGCCGCAGGTGATCAGCTGCAGCACACCGATCGTGGTGTAGCCCAGGTAGAACCGGCCGACACCGAAGTGCCCGATGAAGATCTGCAGCAGGCCCGCGGTGAGCTTGCTCTTGTCCGAGAACGGAACTCCGAATTGGTCGCGGCCGAACGGGGCTTCCGGGTCACCGCCGTAGGGCCCGGCCGGGCCCGGTATCGGATACGGCATCGGTTGGTCGTACGGCTGACCCGGCTGGCCGTACGGCTGACCCGGCTGGCCGTAGGGCTGCTGGCCCGGGTACGGCTGCTGGCCGTAGGGCTGCCCGTACTGCGGGCCGGTGCCGGGAACGCCGTACTGCGGCCCGTCCTGCATCGGCGGCTTGTCGAATGGGTCGGTCACTCACGTCCTCCTGATCGCGGTCAGGAGCCATTCTTGCCGGACTCGACCGTCTTCGCCTGGTCGACCGCGGTGGACTCCGTCTCGTCCGGCTCGGAATCGCCGGTTTCGGAAGAGATATCGCGCTCGGTCTCGGATTCGTTGCCGCCGGCCGGGGGTTCCGTTCCGGTGTCACCGGTGGATTTTTCGGCGGTCGGCTCGTCGACCTCGGTGACCGCAGCCTTCGAATCCCCTGCCGCGGAGCCGGTTCCGGCCGCCGCACCCGCCGCCCCGAACGCCCGCAGCGCACCGAACTGCCACGGCCAGGGCCGTTCCACGCCGGCGCGCAGCTGGTCGGCGGTCTCACGGCCCTTGGTGGCGAACAGGAAATAGGCCACGGCGCAGACGAATACGATCGCCGAGGTGAAGGTGTTGATGCGGAGGCCCAGGATGTGGGTGGCCTCGTCGTCGCGCAGCAGCTCCACGAAGAAGCGGCCGAAGCAGTAGACCGCCACGTAGAGCGCGAACAGCCGGCCGTGGCCGATGCGGAACTTGCGATCCACGTAGAGCAGCACGGCCACGCCGAGCAGGTTCCAGATCAGCTCGTAGAGGAAGGTCGGCTGCACGATCTTCTCCGCCGGGCCCGCGGCGGTGCCGTTCATCATGTCCAGCTGGCCGCTGTGGTCGTAGCGCAGGAAGATCTCCAGGCCCCACGGCACCTTGGTCTCGCGGCCGTAGAGCTCCTGGTTGAAGTAGTTGCCGAGCCGGCCGACGGCCTGGGCCAGCAGGATGCCCGGGGCGATGGCGTCACCGAAGGCGGGCAACGGAATCCGGTACACCCGGCAGCCGATCCAGGCGCCGATGCCGCCGAGCAGCACCGCGCCCCAGATGCCGAGGCCGCCCTCCCAGATCTTGAGCGCGTTGATGGGGTGACCGCCGGCGCCGAAGTACTTCTGCCAGTCGGTGGCCACGTGGTAGAGCCGTCCGCCGATCAGGCCGAACGGCACCGCGAACATGGCCACGTCGAGCACCATGCCGGTCTGGCCGCCGCGCGCCACCCACCGCTTCTCACCCAGCCAGATGGCCGCGATGATGCCGAGGATGATGCAGATGGCGTACGCCCGCAGCGGGAACGGCCCAATGTTCCAGACCCCGCGCGGCGGGCTGGGAATGTAGGCCAGGACATCGGCACCGGCGCTCTCGGCAAGGGCTCGTATGGTCACGAGTCCCCACCGTAGCCCAACAGGCCTGCGGCATGCTGTCTCAGGTCGGCGCGCGCCGTGGGATTCGCCGCCGCGGGTCGCGCCGGCACCCGGTAACGCAACGGATATACGAAGCGGCGCGCATCCCCGCACCGCCGGACAACGCCCAAGGGTGCGTACCGAATTCGGTACGCACCCTTGGGTATTGCCTTGGTTACGAGGAGACCGCCGCCGAGCGGACGCCCTGCGCCAGCTCCGCCGTCAGCGTCCGGACCGCGTCCAGACCCTGCGCCGCCGCGGTCACCAGGGCCGAGCCCACGATGACACCGTCCGCATAGGAGGCGATTTCGGCCGCCTGCGCGCCATTGCGCACACCCAGCCCGACGCCGATCGGAATGTCGGAGTGGCTGCGCACCCGCGCGCACAGGGCCGGGGCCATGGAGGACACCGCGTCGCGCGCACCGGTCACACCCATGGTCGAGGCCGCGTACACGAAACCCTTGCTGGCTTCGAGGGTCTTGACCAGGCGCTCCTCGGTGGACGACGGCGCGACCAGGAAGATGCGATCCAGATTGTGGGTCGAGGACGCCACGAACCAGTCGTCGGCCTCCTCCGGAATCAGGTTGGGCGTGATCAGGCCGAGGCCGCCCGCCGCCGCCAGATCTCGGGAGAAGCTGTCGACGCCGTACTTGAGCACCGGGTTCCAGTAGGTCATGACGACGGCCTTGCCGCCCGCCTGGGAGATGGCCTCCACGACCTTGAACACGTCGCGCACCCGGACGCCGCCGGCCAGCGCCTGCTCGGCGGCATGCTGGATGGTCGGGCCGTCCATCACCGGATCGGAGTAGGCGACGCCGACTTCGATGATGTCGCAACCGGATTCGACCATGGCCTTGCACACGTCGATGGAACCCTGGAGGTCCGGGTAACCGGCGGGCAGGTAGCCGATGAGCGCGGCCCGGTTCTCCTCGCGGGCGGCTGCGAAGGTGTTCGCGAGGCGGGACTGCTGGCTCACTGCTTCTCCCCTGCGTTCTCTTCGGCCTTGTCGAACAGCCCGAACCAGTCGGCGGCGGTGTCCATGTCCTTGTCACCGCGACCGGACAGGTTCACCACGATGATCGCGCCCTCGCCGAGCTCCCTGCCGAGTTTCACCGCGCCCGCGACCGCGTGCGCGGACTCGATGGCCGGAATGATGCCCTCGGCACGGCTCAGCAGCAGCAGCGCGTCCATGGCCTCGGTATCGGTGATCGGGTAGTACTCCGCCCGGCCGATGTCCTTGAGGTAGGCGTGCTCCGGGCCGACGCCCGGGTAGTCCAGACCGGCCGAAATCGAATGGGATTCGATGGTCTGGCCGTCTTCGTCCTGGAGCAGGTAGGAGTACGCGCCCTGGAACGCACCCGGGGTGCCACCGGTGAAAGTCGCTGCGTGACGGCCGGTTTCGACACCGTCACCCGCGGCCTCGTAGCCGATCAGGCGCACGCCCGGATCGTCGATGAAGGCGTGGAAGATGCCGATGGCATTGGAACCGCCACCGACACAGGCGGTTACGGCGTCGGGCAGGCGGCCGGTCAGGGCCTGCACCTGCTGGCGCGCCTCCAGGCCGATGATGCGCTGGAAGTCGCGCACCATGAGCGGGAACGGGTGCGGGCCCGCGGCGGTGCCGAAGCAGTAGTAGGTCTGCTCGGCATTGGTGACCCAGTCGCGCAGCGCCTCGTTGATGGCGTCCTTGAGGGTCTGCGAACCCGTTGTCACACTGATGACTTCGGCGCCGAGCAGCCGCATGCGGGCCACGTTCAGCTGCTGGCGCACGGTGTCGACCGCGCCCATGTAGACGACGCACTCGATGCCGAGCAGCGCGCAGGCGGTGGCGGTCGCGACGCCGTGCTGGCCCGCGCCGGTCTCGGCGATGACGCGGGTCTTGTTCATGCGCTTGGCCAGCAGCACCTGGCCCAGCACATTGTTGATTTTGTGAGAACCGGTGTGGTTCAGGTCTTCCCGCTTCAGCAGGATGCGCGCGCCGCCGGCGTGCTGCGCCAGGTTCTGACACTCGAACACCGGCGACGGGCGCCCGGTGTAGTCACGCTGCAGGCGATCCAGCTCGTCGAGGAAGTTGGGATCGACCCGGGCCTTGTCGTATTCGGCGGTGACCTCTTCGATCACGGCCATCAGCGCCTCGGGCACGTGCCGCCCGCCGTACACGCCGAAGTGCCCGCCCAGATCGGGTTCGTGGCTCTTGTGCGTGATGCCGTCACTGGCCTGCGGGAGGCCGAGACCGTTCTTGCCGGAGGCCATTTCGGAAGAAACTCCGTGAGTTTGTGTCATCGGCTCTTTCACCGTCCCCGGCGAACCGGCTTCGGGCACGAGGGGTGGGTTCCGGCGGTCACCAGCTCGGCCACCGCGGCGCGCGGGTCGCCGCTGGTCACCAGGCCCTCGCCGACGAGCACGGCGTCCGCGCCCGCCCCGGCGTAGGCCAGCAGGTCGGCGGTGCCGCGAATGCCGGACTCGGCCACCCGGATCACTTCACTGGGCAGGCCGGGGGCGATGCGCGCGAACACATCCCGGTCCACCTCGAGGGTCTTGAGGTTGCGGGCGTTCACGCCGATCACGCTGGCGCCGGCCTCGAGGGCGCGGTCGGCCTCCTCCTCGGTGTGCACCTCGACCAGCGCGGTCATGCCGAGCGATTCGGTGCGGTCGATGAGCGCGGACAGCACGTCCTGTTCCAGGGCGGCCACGATCAGCAGGATCACGTCCGCGCCGTGGGCACGGGCCTCGTGGATCTGGTACGGGCCGACGATGAAGTCCTTGCGCAGGATCGGAATGTCCACCGCCGCGCGAACCGCGTCGAGATCCGCGAGGGAACCGCCGAAGCGGCGCTGCTCGGTCAGCACGCTGATGATGCGCGCGCCGCCGTCCTCGTAGGCCCGGGCCAGGTCGGCGGGGTTCGGGATGTCCGCGATCGCACCCTTGGAGGGGCTGGCCCGCTTCACCTCGGCGATCACTCCGATCCCCTCCGCGTGCAGGGCGGCCTTGGCGTCACGCGGGGATTTGGCCTGCGCGGCGGCTGCCTTCACCGCCTGGAAATCCAGAAGGGCTTCCCGAGCGGCCACATCCGCGCGGACCCCGTCGAGAATCGAGTCGAGTACCGTCATCTGGCTCGAATCCTTTCTGGGGAGACGGACTTGCTGCCTGAGAATCCCCCCAGGCGCTTGTCTCACCGATGCTGATAAAGAGTAAATGGCTATGCTCCCGTGCTTGACAGCGGGGCGGGTACCGGCGGCGCTGCCGGTACCCCACCCAGCTCAGGGGCGGTTGTCACGCGCTGCCCCGTTACCCGGATCATCGTGCGCGGCAGGGTGATTGGTTTCATCGTCGGTCGGGTCGACGCCCTCGTCGAGGGCATCCCACAGCACGCGACCCGACAACTGCTTGTCGGCGGCGGCCGGGGTCCCGGATTCGTGGTCCTGGACCCGGGCCTGATGTGCGGCAACCTGCTCGGCCGCCGACAGCTTCCGCGCCGCCGGACTGTCGTACTTGCCGGACATCCGGGAGGTCCCGGACGACTGCCGGACCAGCAGCAGACCGGCCACGAACGCGGCCACCGCACCGGCCAGGCACACCACGGCCGGCAGCGCCGAGGTCGTCACCGCGCCCGCGTGGTCACCCCCGTGCAGTTCGGCCAGTCGCGTAGCGCGATCGGCGGTCCCCTTGTGCATGAGCAGGGCGTACGCGGGCACTGCGGACACCGCGGCCAGGACGGCGACCACCACGCCGACACCGCGCCGCCACCAGCCGTGGGTGGCGAACACCGCCGCGATGGTGGCCAGGAAGACCAGCGCCAGTGGCGTCAGGGCCCCGAACCACACACCGCCGTTGAGATCTCGATGGCGCGGCAGGCCGTAGTCGCTGGTGATCTCGAGCCGGGCCCACGTCATGCGGGACGACCCCCAGAGCAGCGCCGCCGCGACCGCCAGCAGCGCCACCGCGGCGATCGGCCGCGACCGCTTCCGCGCCCCCGCTGCGTTCGTGTCGGCTTCCGCCGCAGCGGCATTCGCCTCGGCCAGGTCCGCCGCCTGCGCGCGTTCGGCAGTGCGCGCGGCGGCGGTCTCGGCGCGTGGATCGGCGCCGGCGGCACCGGTTTTCCCGGTGTCCGCCCCGGCGGGCTTCGAATCGGCTTGCGCTGCTGCGCTTTCCCGCTCCGCGCTGTTTCCGGGTGTTGCGCTGCCTTCGGGTGTCGCTTTCCGTTCCGGGCCCCTGGCCGGGTGCTGATCGCTCATTGATCCGCGCCGTTCGGGCGGTAGGCGCGCACGGTCTCGGCGGCAGCGATGGCCTTGAGGACGGCCATGGCCTTGTTGCGGGATTCGACGTCCTCGTAGTCCGCGTCGGAGTCGGCGACGATGCCGGCGCCGGCCTGGACATAGGCGGTGCCGCCCTTGAGCAGGGCGGTGCGGATGGCGATCGCGGTGTCGGCGTCACCGGCGAAGTCCAGGTAGCCGACCACACCCGCGTAGACACCGCGGCGGGTGGGCTCGAGCTCCTCGATCAACTCCATGGCGCGGACCTTGGGCGCACCGGAGAGGGTGCCCGCGGGGAAGCAGGCCTGGACCGCGTCGAGGGCGATCTTGCCGGCGCGCAGGCGGCCGGAGACCGTGGAGACCAGGTGCATGACGTGCGAGTAGCGCTCGACGTGGCGGTACTCGGTGACGCGCACGGTACCGGGCTCGCAGACCCGGCCCAGATCGTTGCGGCCCAGATCGACGAGCATGAGGTGCTCGGCGTTCTCCTTCTCGTCGGCGAGCAGGCCCTTCTCGAGCAGGAGATCGTCCTCCTCGGTGACGCCGCGCCAGCGGGTGCCCGCGATCGGGTGGGTGGTGGCCACGCCGTCCTTCACCGTCACCAGCGATTCGGGGCTGGAGCCGACGATGGAGAACGCGGTGCCGCCGGAGCCGTCCGGGATGTGCATGAGGTACATGTACGGGCTCGGGTTCGAGGCCCGCAGCATGCGGTAGAGGTCCAGCGGGGTGCCGTTGTAGTCCATCTCGAAGCGCTGCGAGAGCACCACCTGGAACGCCTCGCCGGCCTCGATCTCCTTGACCAGCCGGCGCACGCCCGCGCCGAATTCCTCGGAGGTGCGCTGCCGGCGGTAGTTGGGCTCGGGGCGGTCGAACACCGAGACGGTGGAGTCGGCGGGGGCGGCCAGGGCCTCGGTCATGCGGTCCAGGCGGGCCATCGCGTCGTCGTAGGCCGCGTCCACGTGCTCGTCAGTGCCGTTCCAGTTGACCGCATTGGCGATGAGGGTGATCGCGCCCTCGTGGTGGTCGAAGGCGGCCAGGTCGGTGGCCAGCATCAGGACCATCTCGGGGACCTGCAGGTCATCGGTGGCGATGCTGGGCAGGCGTTCGAGGCGGCGCACGGTGTCGTAGCCGAGGTAGCCGACCAGGCCGCCGGTCAGCGGCGGCAGACCGGGCAGCCGCTCGGTGCGCAGCACCTGCAGCGACTCGCGCAGCGCGGCGAGCGGATCGCCGCCCACCGGCGCGTCGGCGGGAGTCTGGCCGAGCCAGGCCGCCGCGCCGTCGATCACGGTCAGCGCGCTGGGACTGCCCGCGCCGATGAACGACCATCGCGACCAGGAGCGGCCGGTCTCCGCCGATTCCAGCAGGAAGGTGCCGGGCCGGTCCGCGGCCAGTTTGCGGTAGGTCGAGAGCGGAGTCTCGGAGTCCGCCAATACCTTTCGGACCACCGGGACCACCCGGTGGTCGGCCGCGAGCGCCCGGAACTGCTCCCGGGAGGTGGTGGTATCGATAGCCGCGTTCAGAGGCAAACCATGCGCGCCGTGCATTCACCCATCATTCCAGGCCCGCCCGGCGCGATCTAAATCGCGCTCCCCGCCCAGCCGAGCAAGCGGCCGCGGCGAATACCTGAAGCGGTCATCACTACACGCGCGGCGGTCTCCACACACGGTGGATCGTCACTGCTCCGGCAGCAAGTTGGAAGCAAGATGGAGAGGTCGCACGCGGTTATCCCCATTCTCGAGAGGAGTTCAACACAGATGTACCCCTCGCAACCGATGGCACCGGAGGGTCCACGCCACACCGCTCCGCAGCTGGCTCCGGGCGGGCTGCCCGGCCAGCCGCTCCGGATGATGCATATGAACCACGGCGGGAAGTACTCCGCCATCGCCTCGTTCGTCACGTATGTGAAGGCCCTGGAAGCGCTCGATCCGCGCAGCTTCCCGGACGAGTACGCCGAGTACAGCGACCGCATCAGGGAACTCGAGCCGTTCCTGCGCGCCCACGGGATCCTGGACGTCATGGATATCAAGAACCCGGAGGTCGCCGCCCTCATCGGTGTGTGAGGTAGGACCGGCACCCGGTGCCGGGGGTGGTTGGGGCTCCGGGGGCCGTTCCCCGGACCCTCGAGCAGAGGCCCGGTGGGGGCCCGGTTCGCGAGGCGTCAAGCCCGAAGCCCAGCAAAGGATTTCATCGGGGGCTCTGATAGCTCGTGCACGATGAATTGGGGGTAGGGTGCGGGTATGAAGGTTGGTCAGCTCGCACCCAATTTCGAACTTCCGGACCAGTCGGGGACCGTGCGGTCGCTCGAGTCGCTGCTCGCGGACGGACCGGTGGTGTTGTTCTTCTATCCCGCGGCGAACACGCCGGTGTGCACGGCCGAGGCCTGCCACTTCCGGGATCTGGCAACGGAATTCAAGGCCGCCGGGGCGACCTGCGTGGGGATCAGCGCGGATTCCGTCGAGGTGCAGTCCGGGTTCGCGGAGAAGCAGGGACTGAGCTATCCGGTGCTGTCCGATCCCGGAGCCAAGGTGGCCGCCGAGTTCGGCGTGAAGCGCGGCCTGCTGGGCGCGCTGGTGCCGGTCAAGCGGACGACCTTCGTCATCGATCAGGACCGGACCGTCGCCAAGGTCATCAACAGCGAGATACGCGCGAACGTGCACGCCGACGAGGCGTTGAAGTTCCTGCACGAGCGCTGAGCAGGTTCCCGCGCGAGCGCTGAGCCCCCACCGCGTCGCTCCTGTGCGCGCCAACAATTCGGACATACGCTGAGCGCATGACTACGCCCAGCACCGACCAGGAGCGAAAGCCTTCAACCTTCGTCACGTGGCGCAATCGCATCATTGGCGGAGTGGTGGCCGCGGTCGTTTTGTGGCTGGTGTATCTGATGCTGGCCGCATTCATTCCACGGTGGTGGGCGCAGCGCATCGGCGAATGGGTGAGCGGGAGTTTCGCCAAGGGCATCTGGTACGGCCTGATAATGGGCGCGGTATGTACGGCTGTGCCACTTTTCCTGTTCCTGGCCGCAGGACTCAGCTGGCGTAAACGGGGCGGCATGTTTATCGCGGGCGGCGCGGCGGTTCTCGCGATCGTCATCGCCATCCCGAATTTGATGACGCTGACCATCGTGTGGGGCAACTCGAATGCCGCACATGCCGGTGAGCGCATTCTCGATGTCGACGGGCCGGGATTCCGCGGTGCCACGCTGGCGGGTGCGATCGTGGCCGCGTTGCTGTTCCTGCTGGTGGCATTTCTCTTGGGGCGCAGGCGATTCCGCCGGTACCGTGCCGAACGTCGGCAAGCCGAACCGGAAAAGCCTCGGGTGGAACCCGAAACTCCGACACCTCCGCCCGAACTCGGCGCGAACTGAATCCACTCGCGACACGCGTGATCGATGTCACGTCATTCGGCAACACCGTGACTGGCGAGCGAAATCGTGGCAAACTTTGACGTGCGAGTGACTCGTTCGATGCTGTTTCGCCGGCTCTCCCACGGGCCGGCACAACACGTCACTTGGCTGCTACGAGAGGGCGCGCACGGTGACCAAGTGGTTGAATCCCATGGAACAGCGAGCGTGGCGTACCCTTGTCGCGCTCACCACCAGACTCCCCGCCGCATTGGATACCCAGCTACAACGTGAGTCCGGGATTACCCATTTCGAATACTTCGTGATGACTCTGCTCTCCGAAGAACCAGGTCACCGGTTGCAACTGAGTGACCTTGCGCAAAAGGCAAACGCATCGCTATCCCGGCTTTCGCACGTGGTCTCCAAACTCGAACGGCTGGGCTGGGCCGAGCGCGTCACCATTACCGGTCGCCGCGGCGCGCAGGCGGTGCTGACCGATGCCGGATATCAGAAGATCACCGAGGCCGCGCCCGGGTATCTGGAGTGCGTGCGCGGCCTGGTGTTCGACGGGCTGGACGCCGAGCAGACCAAGCAGCTGCTGGAACTGGGCGAGACCCTGGTGGCACAGCTGGACAAGGGCATGGCCCGCGGGCTCGGCCGCGCGGGGCGGCCGATCTCGCATCTGGACATGGACCCGAACGAATCGGGTTGACGCCGAAGGCTGTTCACCGACGCAGCAAGCTGGCTCGCCGAGGCCGGAAACCGTTGCCGCTCAGTCCTCGTCGGTGAGCAGCCGGTCGCCCTGGGACAGCAGCACGTCGGTGTCGAAGCAGGTGTGGGTGCCCGTGTGGCAGGCCGCGCCCTCCTGGTCGACGACGAGCAGCACGGTGTCGCCGTCGCAGTCCAGCCGTACCTCGTGCACGTACTGGGTGTGGCCGGAGGTCTCGCCCTTGACCCAGTACTGCTGGCGCGAGCGCGAATAGTAGGTGCCCTTGCGGGTTTCCAGGGTGCGGGCCAGCGCCTCGTCGTCCATCCACGCCATCATGAGCACGTCGCCGGTGCTCTTCTCCTGCGCGATGGCGGCGAACAGCCCGTCGGAGTTGCGCTTGAGGCGTCGCGCGATCGCGGGATCCAGGGTGCTCATCGGACGGTGATTCCTTCCGCGCGCATGGCGTCCTTGACCTGGCCGATGGAGAGGTCGCCGAAGTGGAAGACACTGGCGGCCAGCACCGCGTCCGCGCCGGACTGCACGGCGGGCGCGAAGTCGGCGACCTTGCCCGCGCCACCGGAGGCGATGACCGGCACCGAGACCGCGGCGCGCACCGCGCGGATCATGGGCAGGTCGAAGCCCGCCTTGGTGCCGTCGGCGTCCATGGAGTTGAGCAGGATCTCGCCGACGCCCAGTTCGGCTCCGCGCACGGCCCATTCGACGGCGTCGATGCCGGTGCCGCGCTTGCCGCCGTGGGTGGTGACCTCCCAGCCGGACGGGGTCGCGGGCTGCCCCTCGGGCACGGTGCGGGCGTCGACCGACAGCACGATGCACTGGGAGCCGAACCGCTCCGACATTTCGCGCAGCACCTCGGGGCGGGCGATGGCGGCGGTGTTGACCGACACCTTGTCCGCGCCCGCGCGCAGCAGCCGGTCCACGTCCTCGACGGTGCGCACGCCGCCGCCGACCGTGAGCGGGATGAAGATCTGCTCGGCGGTGCGGGTGACCACGTCGATCATGGTGCCGCGGTCGCCGGTGGAGGCGGTGACGTCGAGGAAGGTCAGCTCGTCGGCGCCCTGGGCGTCGTAGGTGGCCGCGAGTTCCACGGGATCGCCCGCGTCCCTGAGGTTTTCGAAGTTGACGCCCTTGACCACGCGCCCGGCATCCACGTCCAGGCACGGAATCACGCGTACGGCCACCGTCATTTCATGACCTCTGTCTTCAGCATTGCTCTGCCTCTCCTCGGACCCGGTCGGCGGTGTCCGCGATCAGGTCCAGTAGTTCCTCGTGCACGCCGGGGGCGGCGGCCAGCACCGAACCGGATTCGATGGTCCAGTCCCGGCCCAGCAGGTCGGTGACCACGCCGCCGGCGGCCCGGACCAGGGCCACGCCCGCGGCGTTGTCCCACGGATGATGTCCGAACACCACGGCCCCGCCCAGAATTCCCGAGGCGGTGTAGGCCAGGTCGATGCCGGTGGAGCCGTACATGCGCTGGCGGCCGGACAGCCGGCTCAGCGCTCCCAGCAGGTTGAAGCGGAAGATGCCCGGAATCCGGCCCGCCCCATCGATATTGAAGCTGCCGAAGCCGATCATCGCGGTGGCGAGCTTGGCCGGGGCCAGGCTCGGCAGCGGGTTGCCGTTCAGCAGCAGCGGGCCGTCCGCGACCGCCGCGTAGCGCTGGCCCAGGACCGGCAGCCAGGTCAGGCCGATGACCGGGACGCCGTCGCGCACCAGCGCCAGCAGCATGCCGCACATGGGGCTGCCCGCCGAATAGTTGAAGGTGCCGTCGATGGGGTCCAGCACCCAGGCGGTGCCGGAGGTCAGCTGCGGACCGCCGAATTCCTCACCGTGCACCGGGATTCCGGTGCGCTCGCCCAGCCGCTGCGAGATGGTGCGCTCGAGCTCCAGGTCGAGTTCGGTGGCGAAGTCGTTGCGCCCCTTCTCGACCGCGCTCGGCGCCCCGATGCCCTCGACGAAACGCGGTGCGGCGGAGTCGAGAACCTCACAGGCGATGCCGAGCAGTTCGGCGAGTTCGGCGGCCACGGCGCTAGCGAACCGCGGCCAAGGCTTCGGGCAGGGTGAACCGGCCCGCGTACAGGGCCTTGCCGATGATCGCGCCCTCGACGCCCTCGTCCACCAGCGTCGCGATGGCACGCAGGTCGTCGAGCTGGGAGATGCCGCCCGACGCGATGACCGGGGCCTCGCAGGCATTGGCGACCTGGCTCAGCAGGTCCAGGTTCGGCCCGGTCAGTGTGCCGTCCTTGGAGACGTCGGTGACCACGTACCGCGAGCAGCCGTCGCGCTCGAGGCGCTCGAGCACCTCCCACAGGTCGCCGCCGTCGGTCACCCAGCCGCGGCCGCGCAGCCGCCACTCGCCGTCGATGAGCTTCACATCCATACCGACGGCGATCTTGTCGCCGTACTCGCCGATGGCCCGGGCACACCACTCCGGATTCTCGATCGCCGCGGTGCCGAGGTTGACGCGCGCGCAGCCGGTGGCCAGCGCGGCCTTCAACGACTCGTCGTCCCGAATCCCGCCCGACAGCTCGACCTTCACATCGAGTTCGCCGATCACCTCGGCCAGCAGTTCGCGGTTGGAGCCCTTGCCGAACGCGGCGTCCAGGTCGACCAGATGCACCCACTCAGCCCCGGCGTGCTGCCAGGCCAGCGCGGCGTCGCGCGGCGAACCGTAACTGGTTTCGCTGCCCGCCTCCCCCTGAACCAGGCGCACAGCCTCACCATTGGCGACATCGACGGCAGGTAGCAGCACAAGACTCACGGGGTAAGCCTAGTGGTTGCCCGCCGTCACACCGACCGCAGGGTGAACCGCGTCAGCCGCCCACCGCGCGGCGGAAACGATTTCCGGGGCGGGGGCACGCGGGCGGTGTCACGCTGTGGGGAGGTCGGGGTCGTCGATCGAAGGGAGCTCGTTGTGCGGAAGGTGGGGCTGGTCGTGCGGAAGGTGGGGATCGGGCTGGCGGCGCTGGCGCTGGCCTGCGGTGCGGCCGGGTGCGGCGACAGCGGCGGGTCGGGGGCGCGGCCCGGCCCGGCGGCGAGCACCGCGGCGCAGGCCGGGGAGCCGACGGCGGTGACCACCACGCGCACACCCGGGGATACCACGGCGGGGACGGGAGCGCAGCCGTGCAAGCCCGAGCCGGGGGTGATTCGAAGTGCCGCAGCCACATTGGCTCCGGTCGAGGTGGTGCCGGGGACGCCGTGGAAGTGGGCGTTGCCCGCGGCGGGGGCGCGGACGACGGTCAATGACATCTGCTCGACCCTGTCGGCGTACTTGATCACGATCGAGGGGGCGACGGCCAGCTCACCCATGCAGGTGTTGCTGTTCCATCGCGGGAGCTACGTCGGCACCGCGGACCCCAGGTGGAACTCGTTCATCTCCCCGGATCCGAACCACACCACCGACGACACCGTGGGGCTGCGGTACAAGATCCCCGGCAGCTGCAATGCCTGCTCGGACGGAACCTTCTACTGCGTCCAATTCCATTGGGACGGAACCAAGGCGCAGATGGCCGGGCGGCCGCCGGAGGTGTCGGGGACGACCGTGACGCCCGGGTCGACCAGGTGCTGAGGCGGGGGTCAGCCGTCTCGGGTATGGGATTCGAGGACGCGGTTCAACGTCAGGACGAAGTTGGCGCGTTCGGCGGCGGTGAAGCCCGGGAGTAGTTCTCGCTGGGCCGCTTCCAGGCGTTCGTCGAGGTCGGCCAGGTGGGCCCGCCCGGCGGGCGTGAGCGTGAGGGTGTTGCGGCGGCGGTCGGTGGGGTCGGGGGTGCGGTGGAGGAGGCCGCGGTCGGCCAGGTCGTTGACCGCGGCGACCACGTCGCTGCGGTCGATGCCGGTGCGGCGGCCCGCCTCGGCCTGGCTGAGGGGGCCGTGTTCGTCCAGGGTGGCGAGCAGGGCGTAGTGGTAGCGGCGGGAACCGGTGGGCTCCAGGGCTTTCTCGGTGCAGCGGTTGGCGATGATCGCGACCTGGCCGATGAGGCGGGTGGGAAGAGCGCGCAGCCGGCCGAAGGCCCCTTGGGGCGCGGTGTCCATGAGAGGAATCTAGCAACACTTGTTGGGGACACCCACAATCGGTTACATTGGTTCCACCAACGTTGGAGCCACCAACAAACTCGTCGAAAGACCGTAGCCATGAACGCGATCGACACCACCACCCGGCAATTCCAGGACCTGGCCGACAAATTCGAGATCACCGAGTTGGTCCACCGCCTCGGCCGTGCCCTCGATGAAGGCGACTGGGAGGAGCTCGCCGCCCTCTACACCGCCGATGCCACCGCCCGCACCCCCGGCGGCCTGGCCACCGGCCGCACCGCCCTGGTCACCCAGGCCGGCCGAAACCATTCCCCCGACCGGCAGATCCAGCACGTCATCAGCGGCATCCTGATCGATCTGGACGGCGACACCGCCAAGGTCCGGGCCAACCTCCTGGTCGTCTTCGCCTGGGGTCCTGCCCAAGACCCCACCCTCGGCTCCCAGCCGCGCCTGACCCTGGGCGAGGTCTATCGCTTCGACGCCGTCCGCACCCCCGACGGCTGGCAGTTCTCGAGCGTGGCCTCCAAGCCCATCTGGTCGGTCGGTACCCGGCCCGAGCCGTCAGCGGCCTAGAAACGCCGAAACCCCCGCCGGGAGCGGGGGTTTCGGTCGTTTCAGGGGCCGATCAGATCGAGTCGACCCAGTTGCGCAGGAGTTGGGCTCCGGCGTCGCCGGACTTCTCCGGGTGGAACTGGGTGGCCGACAGCGGGCCGTTCTCCACCGCGGCGAGGAACGGGACGCCGTGTTCGGCCCAGGTCAGCTTGGCCGGGGCGATCTGGCTGCCGCCGTCGTCGGTCCAGGCCCAGTGCTGGGCCGCGTACGAATGCACGAAGTAGAAGCGGGTGTCGGCGTCCATGCCCGCGAACAGGACGCTGTCCTCGGGAGCCTTCACCGTGTTCCAGCCCATGTGCGGGAGGACGGGGGCGTCCAGACGCTCGACGGTGCCGGGCCATTCGCCGCAGCCCTCGGTTTCCACCCCGAATTCGACGCCGCGTTCGAACAGGATCTGCATGCCGACGCAGATGCCGAGCACCGGGCGGCCGCCGGAGAGGCGCCTGCCGATGATGCGGTCACCGCGCACGGACAGCAGGCCCGCCATGCAGGCCGCGTACGCACCGACACCGGGGACCACGAGACCGTCTGCGTTCAGGGCGATTTCGGGGTCGGCGGTAATGGTGACGTCCGCACCGGTACGGGCCAGGGCGCGGCCGGCGGAGTGCAGGTTGCCGGAGCCGTAGTCGAGCAGGGCGATCGTCTTGGTCATAGCGAGCCCTTCGTGGAGGGGACGCCGGACACGCGCGGGTCGTACTCGACGGCGGCGCGCAAAGCCCGTGCCACGGCCTTGTATTCGGCCTCGGTGATGTGGTGCTGGTCGCGGCCATAGAGCACGCGCACATGCAGGGCGATGCGGGCGTTGAGCGCGATGGACTCGAACACGTGGCGGTTGATCACGGTCGAGTACGACGCGGTCGGAGCCACACTCGGAATGATGGTGTGCAGCATGTGATCCGGCTCGCCGGTGTGCACGCAGTACGGCCGCCCGGACACGTCGACGACGGCGTGCGCGAGGGTTTCGTCCATCGGGATGAAGCAGTCGCCGAAGCGGCGGATGCCCTTCTTGTCGCCGAGCGCCTGGCCCAGGGCCTGGCCGATGACGATGGCGGTGTCCTCGACGGTGTGGTGGGCCTCGATCTCGATGTCGCCCTTGGCCTGGACCGTCAGGTCGAAGCTGCCGTGCTGGCCGAAGGCGGTCAGCATGTGGTCGTAGAAGGGGACGCCGGTGGAGATGTCGGTCTTGCCGGAGCCGTCCAGATTGAGTTCCACCACGATGCTGGCTTCGCGGGTGGTCCGCTCGACCCGGGCGATGCGGTCGGCACGGTCGGTGGTCATCGGGCGATCAGCTCCTCGGACGCCAGTTTCGCGCTGACGCGCAGGAATTCGTCGTTCTCGGCGGCCAGGCCGATGGTGGTGCGCAGGTAGCCGGGGATGCCGACATCGCGGATGAGCACGCCCTCGTCGAGGTAGTGCTGCCAGGCGCGCGGCGCGTCGGCGAAGCGGCCGAACAGCACGAAGTTGGCATCCGAGGGGATGACCTCGTAGCCCAGCTCGGCCAGCGCCGCCATGACCCGATCGCGCTGCGCCGCCAATTCGGCCACGCTGCCCAGGGTTTCGTCCGCGTGCCGCAGCGCCGCCCGCGCCGCGGCCTGGGTGACCACGGACAGGTGGTAGGGCAGGCGCACCAGCAGCATGGCGTCGATGACCGCGGGTGCGGCCACCAGGTAGCCCAGCCGCCCGCCCGCGAAGGCGAACGCCTTGGACATGGTGCGGCTGACCACCAGCTTGGTGGGGTACTTGTCGATCAGGCTGATCGCGCTGGGCGCCGCGGAGAACTCGCCGTATGCCTCGTCCACCACCACGATGCCGGGCGCGGCCGCGAGGATGCGTTCCAGGTCCGCGAGCGGAATGCTGTGGCCGGTCGGGTTGTTGGGGCTGGTCACGAAGACCACGTCGGGGTTCTTCTCCCCCACCGTCAGCACCGCGTAGTCGATGTCGAGGGAGAAGTCGCCATTGCGCTTGGCCTCGATCCACTCGGTGTCGATGCCCTCGGAGATGATCGGGTGCATCGAGTACGAGGGCACGAAACCCAGTGCGCTGCGGCCGGGTCCGCCGAACGCCTGCAGCAGCTGCTGCAGGATCTCGTTGGAGCCGTTGGCGGCCCACACGTTCGCCGTGTCCACCGCGACGCCGGTCTGCCGGGTCAGGTAGGCGGCCAGATCGGCGCGCAGCCCGACCGCGTCGCGATCCGGGTACCGGTGCAGGTCGGCGGCCGCGGCGCGCACGGATTCGGCGACATCGTCGACGAGGGCCTTACTCGGCGGGTGCGGGTTCTCGTTGGTGTTCAGCTGCACCGGAACGGCCAATTGCGGTGCGCCGTAAGGACTCTTGCCACGCAGGTTCTCCCGCAGCGGCAGATCGTCGAGCGAGATATTCGATCCGGGGACGGTCACGGTGCCTTCTTCCAGGCCGGCCTGTGCGCTCACCGCAGCTCTCCGAATCGCGCCTGCACGGCCTGGCCGTGTGCGGGCAGGTCCTCGGCATTGGCCAGTGCGACCACGTGCCCGGAGACATCCTTCAGCGCCGCCTCGGAGTACTCGACGACGTGGATGCCGCGCAGGAAGGTCTGCACGCTCAAACCCGAAGAGTGCCGGGCGCATCCGGCGGTGGGCAGCACATGGTTGGAGCCGGCGCAGTAGTCGCCGAGGGAGACCGGCGACCACGCGCCGACGAAAACCGCTCCGGCGGAACGGACCCGGGCCGCGACCGCGGACGCGTCGGCGGTCTGGATCTCGAGGTGCTCCGCGGCGTAGGCGTTGACCACGCGCAGGCCCTGGGCGATGTCGTCGACCAGCACGGTGCCCGACTGCTTGCCCGACAGTGCCTCCGCGACGCGGTCGTGGTGCTTGACCACGGTCATCTGCGCGGTCAGCGCCGCGTCCACGGCATCGGCGAGCTCGACGCTGTCGGTCACCAGCACGCTGGCCGCCAGTACGTCGTGCTCGGCCTGCGAGATGAGGTCGGCGGCCACGTGCACCGGATCGGCGGTGGCGTCGGCGAGGATGGCGATCTCGGTGGGCCCGGCCTCGGCGTCGATGCCGACCAGGCCGCGGCACAGCCGCTTGGCGGCGGTCACATAGATATTGCCCGGGCCGGTGATCAGGTCGACCGGTTCCAGCTGTGCGCCGTCGGTGTCGGTGCCGCCGTAGGACAGCAGCGCCACGGCCTGCGCACCGCCGACCGCCCACACCTCCTCGACACCCAGCAGCTTGGCCGCGGCCAGGATGGTCGGGTGCGGCAGGCCGCCGAACTGGGCCTGCGGCGGCGAGGCGACCACCAGCGAGTCCACGCCCGCGGCCTGCGCGGGAACCACGTTCATGACCACCGAGGACGGGTAAACGGCATTGCCGCCCGGCACGTACAGGCCGACCCGCTCCACCGGCACCCACCGCTCGGTCACGGTGCCGCCGGGCACCACCTGGGTGGTCTTGTCGGTGCGGCGCTGATCGTCGTGCACCTTGCGGGTGCGCTCGATGGCGACCTCGAGGGCCGCGCGCACGGCCGGGTCCAGCTCGGCCAGGGCCTTGTCCAGTTCGGCGGCGGGTACGCGCACCGCGGCGGGCCGCACACCGTCGAACCGCTCGCTGAATTCCAGCGCGGCCTCGACGCCCCGATCCCGGATGGCCTCCACGACCGGTCGCACATGATGCAGCACCGAGTCCACGTCGACGCCCCCACGCGGCAGAGCCGCGCGCAGTTCGGCAGCAGTGGGAGTACGTCCGCGCAGATCCACGCGGGCGAGCTCGATGCGGCTAGTCATAGCGCTGTGCAGTCCTTGTCTGTGGTGATGTCGAGGGGTTCGCGACGCGGCCGAAACCGCTTGCGACCAGCTACCAGACTATCGGGTCACCGCCAACGCTTTACGTCGCGGCCGAGCTCGCGCGGGTGTTCCCGGCCCGCGACCCGGGAACACCCGCCGGACCGGCGGTTATGAGGCGCCGGCCGCGGCACCGCTCAGACCGTGCTGCGGGCGGCCTCGGGACCGAAGCGAGCGGCCACCAGATGCTGCTGGGCGAAGGTCCACGCGTTCTGGGTGACGAAGTAGAGCAGGATGGCGATGGGCATCACCGGGCCGACCAGCAGGGCTCCGGCGGGGAAGACCCACTGCGAGAGCGTGTTCATGATCCGGACCTGCGAGCCCGCCGCGCCTTCGGCGGGTTGCGGCTGACGGGCGACGGCGGCGCGGGCGGTGAAATGGGTCGCGATCGCCGCGATGATCATGAGCGGAATCGCCACGGCAGCAACGGTTCCGAAGGACGAGCCGGCGGTGGACAGGGTGGCCTCCAGCGGTGCGCCGAACAGTTTGGCGTCCAGGAAGGACTGCACCTGCGTGGCATTGAACACGTAATTCTGGGTGTGACCTGGCTGGAAGGACCGCAGCACGTGGTAGAGGCCGATGAAGACCACCGTCTGGCCGATGATCGGCAGGAAACCGGTCAGCACGTTGACGCCGGACTCGCGCTGTAGCTCCTGCATGGCCAGCGCCTGCTTCTCCCGGTCGCCCGCGTGCTTGCGCTTGATCTCCTGCAGCTTCGGCTGCATCTCGGCCAGCGCGCGGGAGAACTTCAACTGCGCGATGAACGGCCGGATCAGCAGGGCCCGCAGGGTCATGACGAGGAAGACGATGGCCAGCACCCAGGCCAGGCCACTGGTCGCGCCGAGCAGCGACGCGAAGGCGGTGTGCCACAGCCACAGCACGGCGGACACGGGGTAGTAGATGAAATCGAGCACGGAGTACCTCGCTGCGCAGCGCCCGCACACGGGTGCGGGCGAAAGGAATTCGGGACGGCGGAGAACCCGACAGCGCACACGACCGGGACAGGTCGTGCGGGCGCGGTCAGGCCGCGAGGACTCCGGGTGCGCGCGGGCGCGGGCGGCCCGGTGCGTCGGGATTGCTCTGCCGCAGGAACGCACCGCGGCGCCGCCGTCCGGCGGATTCCGCCGGACCGATGTGCGCGGTGGCCGCGAGCAGCGGACCGCGCGCCGACAGCACCGCCGCGGTCACCGCGACCAGCGCGGCCGCACCGAGGACGAGCAGCGAATCGGGGGTGGCGGCGGCCAGATACAGCACCGCCCACGCGGAGACCACGAGCGCGCACAGCAGCAGCGCCGTCGATCGAATCCGCGTACCCATGCGCCCGACCCTACCTGCGTTCCCCATCCCCGGCACCCCATGTGCCGGATACGACATGCCCCGCCCCCGGCCCGCACCGTATCCGGCTCGGGCGCATCCTGATCCGGGCCCCACGCGCGACCGCGCCCCCACCGGGGACACCGGCGGGGGCGCGAGGATCGAGGGCTCGACCGCTATTCGGCGACGAGGCGGCGGATGATCATGGGCTCGGCCACGATGCCCTCCAGGACTCCGGCCACGTGCTGGAAGTGCTCGGTGGCGAAGTGCTTCTCCAGGGCATCGGCGTCCTGCCATTCCTCCACCACGACCATGTGGGCCGGGTCGTTCGGGTTGGTGAAGGGCTGATAGGACAGGCAGCCGGGTTCGGCCAGGGAGGGTTCGATCATGGCTTCCAGGGCGGTGCGGAGGCGGTCCTCCTGGCCGGCGGCAGCGAGCAGTTCGGCGACGACGTGCAGGGTCATGGTGGTGTGCTCCTTCGGGAATCGGTGCTCGGTATTCGGATCTTGGTGACGTTCAGCGCTGGATCGGGCCCCCACCGGCGCCGGTGGTGCGCAGCGCGGTCGCGATGGCGTCCAGGTCGGCGGGGGTCAATTCCAGTGCGGCGCCGCCGATCCAGCCGTCGACCTGTTCGGGCCGGCGGGCGCCGGCGATGGCGCCGGTGACGCCGGGCCAGGTCAGGGTCCAGGCGATGGCTACGGCGGAGACGGTGGTGTCGTGGGCCGCCGCGATCGGACGCAGCGCGTCCACCAGCGCGAGGTTGCGGTCGAGTTCGGTGGTGAACTCCGGGAAGCCCTTGCGCCAGTCGTCATCCGGCAGGCTCGCGACGCGTTCGGCCGAAAAGGCGCCGGTGAGCAGGCCGGAGTGCTGCGGCTGGTAGACGATGCCGCCGGTGTGATGCGCCGCGGCCCAGGCCAATTCGTCCGCCGCGCCGCGCTTGATCAGCGAGAACTGCGGCTGGATGGCGTCCACGTGGGCGATGGACTCGGCGATCTCCAGTTGCGGCACATCGTGATTGGACAGGCCGATGGCGCGCACCTTGCCCGCCTGCACGAGGTCGGCCATGGTCTGCCAGTACTCCGCGAGCGGGGTCGCGGCCGCGGGGTCGACACCGTCGGGGTCCGAGAAGTCCAGGGAGGCACCGGTATCGGGCCAGTGCACCTGGTACAGGTCGATGCGCTCGACGTTCAGCCGGCGCAGCGAGTCCTCGACCTCGCGGCGCACGCTGGCGGCGGCCATGATCCGCTTGGGCGCGGCGGCGCGGTCGTTCTCGTCCCAGACCAGTCCGGCCTTGGTGAAGACGAACGGCCGATCGGCCTCGGGAAGTCCGCTGATCGCCTTGCCGACCACCTCCTCGGAGTGGCCGAGTCCGTAGACGGCGGCGGTGTCGATCCAGTTGACGCCGGCCTCGACGGCCCGGCGGATGGTGGCGATGGAATCGGCGTCGTCCTGTGCGCCCCAGGTGTAGCGCCAGCCCGAACCGCCGACGGCCCACGCGCCGAATCCGATCCGGCTGATGTGCATGTCGGTGGTGCCGAGCTGACGGGTGGGAAGGGAGGTCATGGTGTGTGCTCCTCGTGTGGCTTTCGCCGTCCGTTGCGGCGCTGAGCACTACTTTCGCCGGATGCGAGCGAGGCAAACAGTGCTGCGTCTGCCTGGGCACCGCATGACCAGGATGCGGTGCCGGATGGAATTCGCGGCGCTCGTGGTTACCGAAGGCATGACCTTGGACCGTCGCGCCGAACTCGGTGAATTCCTGCGCTCTCGCCGCGCCCGGCTCAGCCCCGCGGAGGTGGGCCTGATGGATCACGGTGCGCGCCGCCGTGTTCCGGGCCTGCGCCGCGAGGAGCTGGCGCTGCTGGCCGGGGTCAGCGTGGATCACTATGTGCGCCTGGAACAGGGCCGCAGCCTGCAGTTCTCGGAGTCGGTGCTGGATGCGGTGGCACGGGCACTGCGGCTGAATCAGGTTGAGCGCGATCATCTTTACCGCCTGGCCCGCCCGTGGTCCGGTGAGGAGCCGCCCGCCGTGCAGGAGGTGCGCCCGGGTCTGCGCCGGCTGCTGGACGCCGCCCACGACGTCCCGGCCTACATCGTCGGCCGCGGTGTCAGCGTCCTGGCGTGGAATCGCCTGGCGGCGGCCCTGATCACGGATTTCGGCGCGCTCCCGCCCGCGCAGCGCGACTTCCTGCACCTGGTCTTCCTGGACGAGGGCGCGAAGGATCTGTACGAGGACTGGGACGACAAGGCCGCCGACACCGTGGCCTACCTGCGCCTGGATGCCGCCCGCAATCCCGGTGAGCCGCGCATCACCGCCCTCATCGACGAAATGAACGCCCGGAGCCCGGAATTCGCGGAGCTGTGGAAGCGGCACGAGCTCAAGGACAAGACCCACGGGCGCCATATCTACCGCCACCCGATCGTGGGCCGCCTGGAGCTCGGCTTCGAAACCCTCCGTCTCCCCGACGATCCCGATCAGGCACTGGTCGCCCACCACGTCGAACCCGGCTCCCCCAGCGCCGACGGACTACGGCTGCTGGCCTCCCTCGCCGCCGATCCGGCGAAGCTCTGCTGAGCAAACCCACCCCCGTAACGCACTGCGCCGCACCGGAAAACCGGTGCGGCGCAGTGTGCTGCCGGGATTACTTGGTGTCGCTGTCGATCTGCAGGCTGCCGCCGCCGGCGTCGATCACCCGCATACTCACCGATTTGGTCGGGCCGTTCTTGGTCTGCAGCGAGTCCAGCACGATATCGACCGAACCATCGGGGTCGACCGTGCCGCCGCCATTGGCGCCCCGGATGCTCGAGTACTTCTGGACCGGGTTCCCGGTCCAATACGTCTGGAATGCCTGCTGACTGCCGTAGACCTGCTGAGCGGCGGGGGTCAGCAGCTTCCAGGCATCCGAGTACCGGGTGTAGGTCACGTCGTCCCAGAACGACTGCACCGCGTCGACGGCGGCGTCGAAGCTGACCGTCCCGGCGCTCTTGGTCTGACCGAGGCCCGAGGGCACGCCCTTGGTGGCGCTGGCCGTGACCGACGCCTTCACCGAGCTGCTGTTCGTGCCCGCGCCGGAGGTGCTGTTCGAACCGGAGTTGCCGAACAGGCCGTACGCGATGCCGCCGGCCACCACGACCACCGCGGCCATCAGGATCAGCACCAGCTTCTTCTTGGAGCCGGAATCCGAATCCGGTTCGGGCGCCGGATGATTGCGGGTCGGCGGGCCGGCGTTCATGGGCGGGCGCGGCGGCGGGGTCTCCAGCAGCTGTGCCTGGCTCATGGCGCCGGTCGGGATGTCGGCCGACTGGCGGCGCTCCATCTGCCGGGTGGTCTGCCGCGGCGCGGAGCGCTGAGCGGCGCCGGCCGACGGGGTGGACGGGCCCGAGCGCCGGGCCGCCAGCACCCGGGTGGCCTCGGCATCCGGGCCGACCTCGGCGAATTCGGCCATGATGTCGCGCACGTCGAGCATGCTCGGCCGGTCCTCCGGCTCGAAGCTGAGCAGGCTGAGCAGCAGATCGCTGAGCGGTCCGGCATTGCGCGGTTCGCTGATCTGGCCGTTGGCGGCCGCGTACAGCAGCGCCAGCGGATTCGGGTTGGTGCCGTAGGGCGGTTCGCCTTCCAGTGCGTGGAAGAGCGTGGCGCCCAAGGCGAATACGTCCGCGGCCGGCGTCGGTTCCGCTCCGCGCGCGACCTCGGGGGCGAGGTAGGCGGCGGTGCCGGAGATGAGTCCGGTGGCGGTCAGCGTGACATCACCCTTGGACTTGGCGATGCCGAAGTCGGTGATCTTCACGGCGCCGTTGTCGCCGAGCAGGATGTTGCCGGGCTTGACGTCGCGATGGACGATCCCGGCGCGATGCGCGGCGATGAGCGCGGATGCCACCTGTTCGCCGATGCGGGCGACCTGCGGCAGCGGCAGCGTGCCCTGCGCGGACAGCACCACCGCCAGACTCTGCGACGGCAGATACTCCATGACCAGGCACGGGTCACCCTCGTGCTCGGTGATGTCGAATACGACGATGGCGTTCGGGTGCTGGAACCGGGCCGCGTTGCGCGCCTCGCGTGCGGCGCGCTGCCGAACGATGTCCTTGTCCGCATCCGACAGGCTCGGCTGGGTGAGGATCTGTTTGACCGCCACGGAACGTTCGAGCCGCTGATCCACGGCTCGCCAGACGACACCTGTGCCGCCGCTACCAATCCGTTCGACCAGGCGGTAATGCCCTGCGATCACTTGGCCGGTTTCGATGGCACTACTCCGAAGTTCTTCGAGATGACTGTGACAATGCGGTTGCCCGCGCGTTTCCCCGCACGAGTGTAGCGGGCGACGCGCGGATCTCCGACGTCAGCGTGAGATATGAGCGAGATCTCGGTGAGATCTACGCCGCAATCGAGTGACCGCCGCGTAACCGGTTATGCGAACCCGCTGGTCGAAGCGCATCTATGACGGGACATAGACCAATTGGTTTGGTGCGTGTTTGCTCCCACACACCGACGGCGTTCAGCTACCTTTCACCCCCGAAGCCGGGGCGGAGACCGCCGCGGGCCACTCGGCGCGCGTCAATTGCGCCGCGTCCGCCTCGTCGAGCTCGATGTCGAAGACCTCGGCGAGCACCTTCGGCAACTCGGCGACCTCCAGCTCGCGCACCTCCTCCGAGCCGTCCGGGTAGCTGGTGGTCCAGGTGGTGCCGTCCAGCTGGTGATGCACCCCGGCGTGGAAGCGCTGTACGAACGGCCGCGTGGTGAACGGCGAACGCGCCGAGGTGGACACGTAGTGGTTCCCGACCGCGAAATCGACACGGTATTGCGGGGTGGTGACGAAGGTGTGGCGGTCCACCCAGCCGTCCCGGCCGAACTGGAACAGCGTCCACAGCTCGCCGCCGGCGGCATCGGCGGTCCGCTCCAGCCGGAAACGCCATGCGCCCGCGCTGAATTCACCACGATCGGGGGCCAGCTCGACCGGTTCGAGCGGCCCCCACCCGAAGCCGACATCACACAGCCAGCGGCGATCGTCGTCCACGGCCTTGACCCGCAGCAGCGCGTGGGTGGCTGGGCGCAGGTTGGTCGCGCCGCGCGTGACGCGGCCCGACATGGCGGTGAACTCGAAGCCGAGCCGCTCCAGCGCGGCGGCGAACAGGCCGACGTTCTCGTAGCAGTACCCGCCGCGCCGCCCCCGGATCAGCTTGTCCTGCAGCGCTTCCGGATCCAGTGGAATGCCGCGGCCGAGAATGACCTCCAGGTTCTCGAACGGAATGGTGGTGGTGTGGGCGCGCACCAGTTCGCGCAGGGTGGCCAGGGTGGGCGTGCGCTCGCCGGTGAATCCGATCCGGGCCAGGTAGGCGTCCAGGTCGAGGTCCGCGCCCTGCCAGGTGTACGAGGGGTCCGCCGGTGTGGTCATCGCTGCCTTCCTGTTGCGCCGGATTCGCAAAGATGAACGGTATTCGGCGGGAAAGTGTTCCGGCGGCAGCGGGTGCCAGGTCAGCGCACGGAGTCGGCCAGGGTGGGCAGGCCCTCGCGGTAGGTGGGGTACATCGGCTTCCAGCCCAGGTCGGCGCGCGCCTTGGCGTTCGAGACGCGGATGGAGAAGTCCAGCATCTGGGCGGCTGCCAGCGGTGAGGCCATGCGCACCAGGCGGGCCGGAAGCCGGCGCGGCGGCCGCGCGCCGACGGTCTCGGCCATGGCGTCGAACATGGTGTCCCAGGTGATCGGCTCGTCGTCGACGATGTTGTACGCCTGGCCGGCGACGCCGCGTTCGAGGGCCGCGACGGTCGCGGCGGCGGCGTCGGCGAGGTGGACGAAGCCGACGTATCCGGTCCCCGTGCTCGGCAGCGGGAACATGCGCAGCCGCAGCGCCCGCACGAAGCTCTCCGACGCGCCGGGACCGTAGAACAGGCCGTAGCGCAGGGCGATTCCGTCGATGCCGGGTGCGCGCCAGGCGCTCGATTCGGCCTCGTGCAGTGCGCCGATGATGCCGTCGGTGACGTCGCCCTGGATGCGGCCGAACGGGTCCTGCTCGGTCACCAGCCGCGAGCCGTGGTCGCGCAGGCCGTATCCGACGATCAGCGACTGGGTGAGATAGCGCCGCGCCCCGGTGCGCTGGGCCAGCTCCACCAGATGCTTGCTGCCGATCTCGCGTAACGCGTTGGTGCGCAACAGACCCGGCGCGTGATAGTGGGTCGGCGGCGAGTACCGGTAGGAGGTGAGCTGGTGGATGACCGCGTCGGCGGTCAGTCGTTCGGTGGCGCGCATCAGGTCCGAGCGGTCCATGACATTGGCGACCAGCGGGGTGGCCCCGAGCGAGCGCGCGACCTCGGCGCCGCGACCGCCGCGGGTGAGCGCGTACACCTGATGCCCGGCCTGCCGCAGCGCCGTGACCAGTGGCCGCCCGATCGCTCCCGTCGCCCCAGCCACCACGACTTTCATTGCGCCTCATCCCGTCTCACCGCGCCGACATCGACTGCGAGCCTACTGTCCGGGGACGGAATCGGGTGGATCGTGGTCAGCACCGAACGGCCGCGCTCAGGCCGCGCATTTGGCGTTCGGAGGCGCGGGCGGGGCGGTGTTCACGCCGGCCGCGACATCGATGAGGTAGTCGTGGTCGCCGCCCAGCGGCTCACTGCCGAGCAGCAATCGCTGGACCACACAACCGGATTCGAAGAACACCGGATTGATGCCGTGGTCGCCGGGCACCACGCGGCGCTCCAGATCGCGGCCGCTGACCACTGTGTACATGGAGACCGGGTGGCCGGAGAGGGTCAGTGACGCGCGCATTTCGAGCGACTGGGTGTAGGGCACCAGCGGGTCGGCGGTGCCGTGCAGCAGGACCGCACGCTTGACGTCGATGCGGTTGGTCATGAGCGCCGGCGACCGGTCGAGGTAGGACTGCAGGCAGATGACCGGGGTGCAACCGCCCGCGTCGCGTTCGATCTCGGCCCGCAATTGTGGTCCGGCCAGGCCGGATTCGAGCCAGGCGGTGACGTCGTCGGCGTGGCCGAAGGTGTCGACCCAGTAGTCGTAGGTGCCGGGCGGGGCATAGGCCGCGGCCAGCCCGCTGGTCACACCGCCCTGACTCCAGCCCCACAGCACCGTGGGACCGATGCCGGGGTGCTCGGCGCGGTACCACTGGGTGGCCGCGACGGTGTCGCGCCAGCCCGCCCAGACGTTCCACTCCCCGGTCCGCCAGGTGCCGGTGTCGGAGCGCTGATCCATGGTGACCATGGCCGCGCCGGTCTGCCGGACGATCGAGGCCAGGTAGTCGGGGAAGTCGCTCGCACTGCCGGCGTGGCCGTGCACCGCCACGATGAGTCCGCGGGCGCCGCCGTCGGGTTCGTAGACCCGGCCGGTGGCGGTCTCACCGTCCACCATCAGGGCCACCGGCCGCATCGACACGTCACCGGGTGGCGCGCTCGAAACCATCGGGGCCACAACCACCGTCGCCGCGAGCATGCCCGCAACCGCACCGACCACCCGCATCCCTCGCCACCGGACACCCACGCCCGGCATCGTCGCATGTCCGCGGGGCCCGGCCGGGTACCCACGCCGGGCGACTTCCCGGGCGGCGGGATGCCCGCGGATTCGGATGGCGGAGGCTAGGATTCGACCATGCGTTCGATGGATACCGCGGAGCGGCGGGCTCGGCTGGGGGTGCGGCACCGGTTGGCCGCCGGGGTGCGCGGCGACGCGGTCGAGCAAATCGTGCGGTCGATGGTGGTGCTGCACGCCACCGATCCGGCCACCGTGTACCTGTCCGTCGCGGCGCGCGGGGTGGGCATCGAACCCGGGCACGTGGAGCAGGCGCTCTACGACGATCGGACGCTGCTGCGCATGCTGGCCATGCGGCGCACCATGTTCGTCGCGCCGGTCGACCTGGTGCCGGTGCTGCAGGCGTCGGTGGCGGATGCCTTGGCGCACAAGCAGCGCAAGACCTACGGGCGGTACATCGAACAGTCCGGGGCGGTGCCGGGGAATGTCAGCGCGTGGCTGAACGAGGTCGAGGCGGAGACGCATGCGGCGCTGCTGGCGCGGGGCAGCGCGACCGGGGCGCAGTTGAGCAAGGAGGTGCCGCGGCTGCGGACCCAGGTCGACACCGCGCCGGGCAAGCCGTATTCCAAGCCGACCAATATCACCACCTGGGTGCTGGTGACGCTGGGCTGCGAGGGCCGGATCGTGCGCGGGCGTCCCAATGGGAGCTGGGCCAGCAGTCAGTACACGTGGGCGCCCATCGAATCCTGGCAGCCGGAGGGGATTCCGGCGCTGCCGGTGGACGAGGCGCGGGCGGAGCTGGTCCGGAAGTGGTTGCGCGCCTTCGGTCCCGCACCGGTGAGCGATCTCAAGTGGTGGACCGGGTGGACGCTGGGCGAGGTCCGCAAGGCGCTCGCGCCGGTGGATACCGCCGAGGTCGACCTGGGTGGTGAGACCGGCCTGGTTCTCGCCGACGATCTGGAACCGACTCCCGCCCCGGAACCCTGGGCCGCGCTGCTGCCCGCCCTCGACCCCACGCCGATGGGCTGGCAGTCCCGGGACTGGTACCTCGGCCCGCACCAGCCCGCGCTCTTCGACCGCAATGGCAATGTCGGCCCGACGGTCTGGTGGGACGGCCGCATCATCGGCGGCTGGGCGCAGCGCCCGGACGGCGAGATCGTCTGGCGGCTGCTGGAGGACGCGGGCTCCGACGCCGAGCGCGCCATCGCCGCGGAAGCCGAACGCATCGGGGCATGGTACGGCGATGTCCGCCCGATTCCCCGATTCCGAACGCCGCTCGAACGCGAGCTCACCGCCTGAGCCGCGCGCCGACACTCCGTCGAATACCGCCGCGCCGGTCCGTAATCCGTGCCGCAGATCGGTTGCGAGTTTGCGATCGAATGTCGATCTCATTGCATGGCAGGGTATTCGACGGTTGCGGCCCGGCCCGGATACTACTGTGAGGTTGCTGCCCACGAGTATTCGTAGAAATTCTGCGGGCCTACCGCGCGGCAGGCTGCTACTGTCGGCATTGTTGTTCGCACGATCCGGGCCGGGACACGGGGAGGTCCAGGGGTTCGGCGAGTTTTCGGAGTGTGTCATGGCGTTGACGAATCGGCTGGTCTCCCCGGCTGCACCGCACATCGATTCGGCCGGCGCGCCGCACGGTAGCTCCGCCGAGGGGCAGCCCGCACCCGCGCCATCGCGAAACGACCTGTGGGGCGACGCCTTCCGGGATGCGGCGCTGGGTATGTGCGCGGTGCTGTCGGCGACCGACGGGCGCATCGATCCCGCGGCGCGCATGCGGGTCGCGCAAATGGTCGGCGCGCACGAGGTCCTGCGCCTGCGTTCCCCCGAGGACCTGCGAAATCTGTTCGAGGACAATTGCGCCCGGCTCATCATGGATCCCGCCTTCGGGCACGCGTATGTGATGGCGCAGATTTCCAAGGCCACCGATTATCCCGAGCAGGCGGCCGCGGTGGTGCGGATCGGGCTGGTCGTCGGGCAAGCCCACGGCGAACTCGGCGCACACGCGCTCACAGTGATTCGCGAGGCTTGTCAGGTTTTGCGTCTGGACCCGCACGAATTCGGTCTGTAAAGCCCTCTGGCTTTTGCTGGACATTGCCCGGAGCCGTCCCGCATTCTTGGAGCGTTTGCTGCCTAGCGAGGGGATTCACTCTGCATGGCGATCCAAGGGTTCCTCAATATTCTGCTCGACACCGTCCACCCCAACCGGGGCTGGCGGTACTGCGGCTGGTGCGAAGGCACCGGGGCCGCAGGCTATTCCGAACGCGGGTCGGCGATCCTGTGCACCGGCTGCGGCGGCATCGGCTGGCTCGTCGATCCGCCCATTTACCGGCGCTGACCAGACGATTCACCCCCGGCGGAGTGGCACACCGGGGGTGAATCGACGGGAAGGGCTGTCTCACATATCGAGTCCGAGGTCCAGTACTCGGACCGAGTGGGTGAGCGCGCCGACGGCCAGGTAGTCGACGCCGGTGCGGGCGTAGTCGGCCGCCATGTCCAGCGAGAGTCCGCCCGAGGATTCGAGTTTGGTGCGCGGCGACCGGGTGTTGCGGCGCTGCACGGCCGCCTGGGTGGCCCACAGCGGGAAGTTGTCCAGCAGCACCAGTTCCACGTCCTCGGCGAGGACGGCGTCGAGCTGGTCGAGGCTGTCCACCTCGACCTCGCACTCGATGTCCGGGTTCAGTTCCCGCACAGCGCGCAGCGCGGCAACCACCGAGCCAGCGGCCACCACGTGGTTGTCCTTGATGAGCGCGGCATCGCCCAGACCCATGCGGTGATTGACGCCGCCGCCGACCCGCACCGCGTACTTCTGCAGGGCCCGCAGGCCGGGCAGGGTCTTGCGGCTGTCGCGGATGCGGCAATCGGTACCCGCCACCGCGTCCACCCACTGGGAGGTGGCGGTGGCGATTCCGGACAAGTGGCACACCAGGTTCAGCAGCGTGCGCTCGGCGGTGAGCAGCCCGCGCGTAGGTGCGGCCAGGCTGAGCACGACGTCACCGGGCTGCACCCGGGTGCCGTCCGCGACGCGGCCGGTGACCTCGTAATTGCCCGCGCCCAGCACCTCGTCGAGCACGAGCAGGCCGACATCCAGCCCGGCCACCGTGCCCGGCTGGCGAGAAGCCATGTCCGCCTTGGCGACCGCGTCCGCGGGGACCGTGGCCAGCGTGGTGATATCGGGCCCGTACCGCAGATCCTCGTCGAGGGCGGCGCGGATGAGCGCGACCACCGCGTCGCGGTCCAGTCCGGCGTCGAGGGTCATTGCTGCACTCCTTCTTCGATGACTTGTCCGTGGGAGACGGCGAGCTCCCGCATGATGGCCGTGCCCGTCACGAGGCGACGGGCACGGCGGCCCGGCCCCACGCCTGTCCTGGCTCGATGTCGTCGGCAACGAGCTTGGGCCGCCCGTCGGACCCGAGCCGCACCGCGATGCTGCGCCGCAATTCCTCCCGCGGCTCCGGGCAATCCGACCGGGTATGGCAGCCGCGGCTCTCGGTGCGTGCCGCCGCCGCGACCAGCAGCGCTCGCGCGGTCAGCGTGAGCGCGGAGTCCTCCAGCTCGCGAATGATCGCCGCCGCCGAATCGGAGTGCACGACTGCGCCATCGCTCGACGCATCGACGGCACCGTCGGCCCGGCCGACGGCCGCGCCGTTTCCGTTCAGCGCCCACTCGACGGTGATGTCGGGCGCGGCATTGTCGGCGACCAGGCCGACCATGCGCAGGACGGCGGCGCGCAGGCCGTCGCCGTCGCGGACGACCGAGGCGTGCTCGGACATCAGCTCCTGCAGCAACTTTCGATCCGCACGGGGGAAGCGCAGCGGGCCGACCTCGGCGATCGGGCGGGCCGCGCCCCGGCGTTCGGCGGCCGCCACGCCCGCGCGCTCGCCGACCACCAGGCCCTCGAGCAGGCTGTTGGAGGCCAGGCGATTCGCGCCGTGCAGGCCGGTGCGGGCCACCTCACCGGCGGCGTACAGGCCGGGCACCGTGGTGCGGCCGGCGGTGTCGGTGAGGATGCCGCCGCACTGGTAGTGCGCGGCCGGCGCGACCGGGATCAGATCCGTGGTGGGGTCGATGCCCGCGGCCAGGCACGAGGCGGTGATGGTCGGGAAGCGTTGCGGGAAGCCCTCGATCGAGCGGCCGTCGAGGTACACGTGGTCGGTGCCGAGCTCGTGCATGCGGGCCGCGATGGCGCGGGAGACCACGTCGCGCGGGGCCAGATCGCCGCGCGGGTGAACGCCCGCGGTCACCGAATTGCCTTCGGAATCCACGAGAATCGCGCCCTCGCCGCGCACCGCCTCGCTGATCAGCGGGCGGCGGCCCAGGCCGCCGGGCGTGAACAGCACGGTGGGGTGGAACTGCAGGAATTCCAGGTCCGCCACCAGCGCCCCGGCCCGCAGCGCCAGCGCGATGCCGTCGGCGGTGGCCCCGGCGGGATTGGTGCTGCACGCGTACAGCTGGCCCAGCCCGCCGGTGGCGAGCAGTACGGCGGGCGCGTGCACGATGCCGAAGCCCTGGCCCGACACCACGATGACACCGCGCACGCCCTCGGGTCCGGTCACGATGTCGAGCACGACGGCCCCGAACAGCACCGGCAGTCCGGCCGCGTTCAGCGCCCGCTGCACCTCGGCACCGGTGGCGTCACCGCCCGCGTGAATGATGCGGCGGATGCTGTGGCCGCCCTCGCGTGTCCGCGACACTTGACCATCGCGCCCGAGATCGAACACCGCGCCCAGATCGGTCAGCGCGGCCACCGCGTGCTGCCCGCCCTCGACGATGGACCGCACCGCGTCGGCGTCACACAGCCCGGCCCCGGCGACCACGGTGTCGTGCACGTGCGATTCCACCGAATCCCCGTGCGGCGCAACCACCGCGATCCCGCCCTGCGCGTACTGCGTGGAGGTGTCGGTGGGCCCGCCCTTGCTGAGCGTCAGCACCCGCAGCCCGCGTAGGGACGCGGTCCGCGCGGCGGTCAGGCCGGCCACCCCGCCACCCACGACGACGAGATCCGCCTCGGCTTCCCAGGTGATGGAAATCGATGTATTCACCATTGCTCATCCCTCCCCTGACGGGGGACGACGTGGCTACTCGCCGCCGCCGGGGTTGCCGATCTCGATCATGCGCTGCACCGAATTGCGGGCCAGGGCAGCGGTTTCGGCATCGACGTGGACCTCGTCGCGGTTCTCCACCAGGCAGCGGAGCAGGGCGGCGGGGGTGATCATCTTCATGTATTGGCAGGAGGCGCGGTCGTTGACGGCCTGGAAGTCGATGCCGGGGGCGGCTTTCCGCAGCTGGTGCAGCATGCCGACCTCGGTGGCAACCAGGACCTGGTTCGACTTCGCGGCCCTGGCGGCGTCGATCATGCCGCCGGTGGACAGAATGTGCACCCGGTCGGCCGGGAACTCACCGGCACCCGCCAGGTAGAGAGCCGAAGTGGCGCAACCGCATTCGGGGTGCACGAACAGCTCGGCGTCGGGGTGGGTGCGGGCCTGCTCGTTGAGCTCGTCGCCGTTGATGCCGGCGTGCACGTGGCACTCGCCCATCCAGATGTGCATGTTCTCGCGGCCGGTGACGCGCTTGACGTGTGCGCCCAGGAACTGGTCCGGCAGGAACAGCACCTCGCGGTCCGGGTCGATGGAGGCGACCACGTCGACGGCATTGGAGGAGGTGCAGCAGATGTCGGTCAGCGCCTTCACCGCGGCGGTGGTGTTCACGTACGAGACCACCAGCGCGCCCGGGTGCTCGGCCTTCCAGTCGCGCAGTTCCCCGGCGGATATGGAGTCGGCCAGCGAGCAGCCCGCGCGCTGGTCCGGGATGAGCACGGTCTTCGCGGGGCTGAGGATCTTGGCGGTCTCGGCCATGAAGTGCACACCGCAGAAGACGATGGTGTCCTCCGGCGCCTCCGCGGCGATCCGGGACAGGGCCAGGGAGTCGCCCACGTGGTCGGCGATGTCCTGGATCTCGGGCAGCTGGTAGTTGTGCGCCAGGATGGTGGCATTGCGCTCACGCGCCAGCCGCTTGATCTCCGCCGCCCATTCGGGGGTGGCCTCCACACCGGAGTATCCCGACGGGCCGTCCGTGATGCGCTCGGTCAGCGTCATCGTCGCGCCCACTGCTGCAGCCATGGCATGGCTCCTTCTCTCATGCGCCCGGCAACCTCGCCGATTCGCATCCAACCGGTTTTCGACTTACAATCGAAAACGTGGCCCATCGTAGCACCATCCACGAAACACTCACCGCGGTGTTCCAGGTTCGTCGCTTTCCTGACACCATCCGTGCAGGTGAGAGCCCTAGCGTGGGTGGGATTGCCATCTCCGACCGCTGCCCGCCGGGCCAGCGCACCGAACTCGCGGTGCTGTTGTGGGAACGCGCCCTGGACCCCGCCAAGGGCACCTGGTCGCTGCCCGGCGGCCGCCTGCGCGACGACGAGGATCTCGATACGTCCGCGGCCCGCCAGCTCGCCGAGAAGGTCGATGTCCGCGAGCTGACCCACCTCGAGCAGGTGTGGGTCTTCAGCGATCCCGACCGGGTGCCCGGCGACCGCCGAATCGCCTCGGCCTATCTGGGTCTGGTGCCGTTGACCGCCGAACCGGTGCTTCCCCACGACACCAAGTGGCACCCGGTCTCGGGTCTGCCGGACATGTCCTTCGACCACGGCACGGTCGTCCGCCATGCCCGAAACCGTTTGGCCGCCAAGCTGTCCTACACCAATATCGCCTTCGGCCTGGCCCCCGCCACCTTCACCATGTCCACCCTGCGTGAAATCTATTGCGCCGCACTGGGCTACGACGTGGATACCACCAACCTCCAGCGAGTACTGACCCGCCGCAAGGTGATCACCCCCACCGGCGCGACCTCCTCCCCCGGCCGCGCGGGCGGGCGGCCCGCCGCCGTCTACCGCTTCACCGACTCCGGGATCCGCGTCACCGACGAATTCGCCGCCCTCCGCCCGCCCAGCTAGCCGTGCGGACCGCCCGCGCCTAGGCCGGTATTGTCGCCGCCCGGTCCGGATCGGTCACCGGGTCCAGCTTCCGGACCCGAATCGTGATCGCGACCACGATCGCCGCCAGCACGAAAAACCCTGCGCCCCAGTAGAACCCGACGTCGTAACTGTGAATCGCGGCGCGCGCCGGCAGATCCGGGGTGGGCGGGTGATTGCGCGCGTATCGCGTCGAGACCTGCACCGCGATGGTAGTGAGCAGCGCGGTTCCGATCGAGGCGCCGATCTGCTGCACGGCGTTCAGGAGACCGCTGGCCACACCGGCATCGCGATCGTCGATCGCGTACAGCGCGGTGGCCTGCATGGCCACGAAGATCTGCGCCATGCCGAGCGCTATCACGATCTCGGCCGGCAGCACGGCCGCCCAGTAGGGGTACCCGACCCGCAACTGCGCCAGATAGATCAGGCCACCCGCCCCGAGTTGCGCACCGGCCAGCATCAGCACGCGCGGCCCGACCTGGGGCAACAACTTGCTGGCTATGCCCGCGGAAACGACGATGCCGAATGGAAAGGGCAGGAAGGCGATTCCGGCCTTCAACGGCGAATACCCGAGCGTCTGCTGGAAGTAGTAGCTGAGGAACAGGAACACCGCGTACATCGCGACCGGAACCAGCAGCGCGACCAGGAACGAGCCGCCCCGATTGATCTCGCCCGGAATACGCAGGGGCAGCAGCGGATTGGCGACCCGCGCCTCGATGGCGACGAAGGCCAGCAGCAGGCAGACACCGATCACCAGCAGCGCGACGGTGCTGGCCGCGCCCCATCCCACCTGCGCCGCGCGATTGAACCCGTACACGACGCTCGCCAGTCCCGCGGTCACGAGAACCACACCGGGCAGGTCGTAGCCGCCCACCCGGCGGACCGGCACGTCCCGCACGACGACCAGCAGGGCTGCCGCCGCGGTGGCGGCCGCGATCGGAATGTTCACCAGCAGGCACCAGCGCCAGGAGGCGTACTGCGTCAACGCTCCGCCGCCGATGAGCCCGACCGCGAACCCCGCTCCGGACACGCCCCCGAACACGGCGAAGGCACGAGCCCGCTCCTGCGCCGCGGTGAACGTCACCGACACCAGCGACAGCGCCGAGGGCGCCAGCAGTGCCGCGAACATGCCCTGCAGCGCCCGGCCGGCGAACAGCATGCCCGGGCTCACCGCCGCCCCGGCCAGCGCCGAGGCCACCGCGAACCCGACCAGGCCGATGAGGAAGATCCGCCGCCGGCCGACATAGTCGGCCAGACGGCCGCCCAGCAGCAACAGGCCACCGAACATGAGCGTGTAGGCCGTGAACACCCATTGCTTGTCGGCATCGCGGATGCCGAGGTCGGCCTGCGCGTAGGGCAGCGAGATCGTCACGATCGTCGCGTCCAGGACGACGAGCAATTGCGCGATCGACAGCACCAGCAGTGCCCACCAGCGACGATCGGACGCCGCCCGTTCTTCGGACATGAAGCTCACCCCTTACTTATCGGTTTCCTGCGACCGCGCCGGTGTCACGCGACCGCGCGATTGTTGAAGGTCCGCCCGGGAAGGCGGCTCGCGACGAAATCCACCGCGGATCCGAGCACGCCGATGACGAGGATGATGGCCACAACCTGGTTGTAGGCCAACTGATCTCGGGCATTGAGGATCTGATAGCCCAGCCCCGAGCGGACCCCGAGCATCTCCGCGGGTACCAGCACGATCCAGGCGGTGCCGAGACCCAGGCGCAGACCGGTCCGGACATGATCACGCACGGCCGGAATGATCACGACCCGCAGCTGTTCCACCCGCGTCGCGTGAAACGACCGCGCCACGTCCAGAAAGCCGCGGTCGATGGCGTGCACCCCGGAGACGGTGTTCAGCAGGATGGGCCACACGGCCGCGGCGGCGACCAGGAAATAGACCGGCTGATTACCGATTCCGAACAGCGCGATGGCGATCGGCGTCCAGGACAGCGGCGAGATCATGCGCAAGAACTGCACGACGGGCGTGGCCGCCCGCTCGATCCGCGTGCTCAGGCCGATCAGCAGACCCGCCGGGACACCGATCACCATGGCGATGGCCAGGCCGATGACCAAGCGCCACAGGCTGATCGCCGCATCCGATACCAGCACGCCGCGCTGATACAGATCGACGATCGCCGGTAGCACCCGCTGTGGGGCGGTCTGGCGCAGCAGCGAATGCTGCGGCGCCAGTACGGAAGTCGCCAGCCACCAGAGCAGAACCGTGAGGATGATGGCCGCGGCCGCGGGCCACGCCTTGGCGACGGCCGACCGGGCTGCGGTGCGGGCGGTCGGGGTGGATCGAACGAAGGTAGAAGTCACAGCAGTTGCACCTGTTCAGCTCTGACGAGGTCGGCGGGCAGCCCCAAGGCCTGTGTCCCTCCGTGTGCGGCAATCGAATTCAGCACGAAGGTGTCGTCGACCAGCCCCGCGTGCGCCGTGCCCGGATCCAGGCCGTCCAGAAAGCCGCGGTCCCCGTCGACCACGGTGTCGTGCATTGCCTCGACCAGCTTCCGGGTGAAGCTGGGATAGGGGTACGGCTGGAATCCGACCAGTTGCGGTGACCAATCGGGATGTCGCAGTTGATAGGGCGGCGCGGGATAGGTCAGCGCCGTCCGAACCGCGGGCAGTGGCTGGGGCAGGTAACTTCCGGACGTCAGCGCACCGGCGGATCCATTGCGGTCCGCGGTGATTCGCACTTGGGCGGCAACCACCGCATCCGTGACCACCTGCACCGCGGCCGGCCGCTCCGCGATCACGTCGTCCCTGGTCACCAGTACGCAGCAGGCATGTTCACGCCACACGTCGCCCAGGAAGGTATGGATTCGCCCGATCTTCTTGATCTGCGCGATGGCATTGAACGGGTCCGCCACGACGTACCCGGCGATCGAGCGATTCGCCAGGGCGGGAACCATATCCGACGGGCTCATGACGACGAGTTCGACGGTGCGCTGGGATCGCGACGCACTGCGCCGCACCACCGGAGTGATGTCGTGCGCTCGCAGCAGTTGCTGGAGGACGATGTTGTGGATCGACCACCAGAACGGGATGGCGACCTGGGTTCCCGCCAGCTGCTCCAGATCCGTAATGTCCGGGGCGACAGTGAGTGCCGAGCCATTGGTGTGATTCCAGCCCAGCACTCGCACCCCGGCACCCAGAACGCGCTGGAGCTGCAGAGCCATCGGCATCAACAGATGCGCGACATCGATCTCACGGGAGACGAACGCCTCCGCCAGCCCGGCCCAGCTTCGGAACATCACGGGCTTACCGCTGTTCACCCCGGAGGAATAGAGGCCCGCCGAATGCGCGATCAGCAGGGGCGCCGCATCGGTGATCGGCAGGTAGCCGATGCGAAGTGCGCTCTCCCGCCGTCGCCCGGCGGTGGCCGCGCTGTGCACGAGGTCCGCCGAGCCGAAGAGCCCGGCGGCGACGGTGAGTCCCGTCGCGCCCGCCAGCAGGTACCGTCTCGAAATATCCGTCAAGGAACCGCCACCTCGTCCGGGTGGTACTGCTGGAGAATGTCGTCACGCAGCGCCGGCGTATCGCCGGTTCGGACGTCCCGCCATTCACGGCGCATCCGGCCCCGGTCGAGCAGCACGATCCGATCCGACAGCGCGATCGCTTCGTCGACGTCATGCGTGATGAGCACGACCGTGGCCGCGAGTTCGGCGACGAGCTCGGCCAGCCACTGCCGCAGATCTATTCGAGTCGCCGGGTCCAACGCACTGAACGGCTCGTCGAGCAGGAGCAGCCGTGGCCGGGTCGCGACCGCCCGCAGTACGGCCACGCGCTGCGCCTGGCCGCCCGACAGCTCGCTCGGATATCGGTCCGCGAGGCCGTCCAAACCGAAACGCCGCAACAGGGTTTCCGGATACCGACGGTCGAATTCGTTCCGGTGAGCGGCGAATCGCCCTGCCACCGAGATGTTCTCGATGACCGTGAGCCATGGCAGTAGCAGGGATTGCTGGAACACCACCCCGGTGCGCGGGCGAGCGCCGTCCGCGCTCCAGCTCACCGTTCCCGCGGTCAGCTTCTCCAAGCCCGCCAATATCCGCAGCAGCGTGGACTTTCCGCCGCCGCTCGGGCCCAGCACGGCGAGGAACTCACCGCGATCGATCGAGATGCTCACGTTGTCCAGCACGAGATTGTCGCCGAACTTCTTCGTGCCGCAATCGAGGGTCAATTCATTTCGCAAACAAGGACACCTTCGTGAGCGGAATCGAGCGAGCGCGCCGACCATCGACGGCAGCGCTCACTCGCTTCCAGGGGTTCGCGCTATGCGCCCTTTACGCCGGTCAGCCGCGTGTACATGCCGCCGTGCACGCTGTCGACGACCACGTCGCTCAGCTGTTCACGGAACACCCGCTCGAACGGCTCGAGCTTCTTGTAGTGCGATCCGACGATGAACGACTTCAGGAAGTTGTACCCGTTGATGGCGGGGTACCCGAATCCGGAGGTTCGCGGCAGGGCATCGATGATGCGGACACCGGTACCCGGCTGCAGGTTCCCGAGGAGCTCGTCCAGTTTCTGCGAAGGGTCCGGAACGCAGCTCATCGCAATGCAACTGAAGACCACGTCGACGTCCCGAAGCAGCGGTGTCGTCGCGATGTCGTCGACCACGAGCTTCACATTGTTCCACCCGTTCGCCGCCACCCGCTTTTCCGCCTTGGCGAGAATGGCCGCGTTGTTGTCCAACCCGATCACCCGGCCCGACGGGCCGATCGCGTCGATCAGAGCCGGGAAAGCAAGTCCGGTACCGCATCCGAGATCGGCCACCGTCTTGCCGGACAGGTCCAGTCCCGCGACCAGGGCCGGGTGCAGCTTGTCGATTCCACCGAGTGAGAGGACCCACGCGGTCCGGTCGTAAATCGGTGCCGCGATATCGTATCGCTCTGCGAATTTCATACCCACTCCCTCAGGTTCTCTTCGGCCGAAGCATTCATCGTCGAGTCAGTCGAACTCGGAAGCCGCCCTTGATCACCGGCGCCAGGCCGGGATCCTCGCGAAGTGACCAGTGTGGCGGCACTTCGATCTTGTAGCGGCTGAAGATCAAGGCCACGAGGTACGGCGCGATCAGGTACCCCAGTTGGGCGCCGGTGCATCGGTGCGGGCCCGCACCCCACGCCAGGTAGTGCAACACCCGAGGCTGATCGACCCGTTTGCTCTTGTCGTAGAACCGATTCGGATCGAACTTGTCGGGATCGGTCCACCAGCGCGGGTCGCGGTGGATCGTCGAGATCGGAACGCCCAGCATCGTATTGGGCGCGATGTCGAACCCTTGGAAGTTCGCGCCGGTCGATGTGAATCGGAGCAGGAGCGGAAGCCCTTGCATTCGCATCGATTCCTCGAAGCAGGATTTCACCCAATGCAGGCTGCGCACCGACTCGATGGACGGCTGTGAAAGATCGACAGTGCCACTCTCTTCCACGAGGCGATCCGTCGCTCCGGCGTCGAGGACGGTGCGAACGACCGTTTGGGTGATCGCGCCGGCGGTAGTGCCATACGACGCGCTGGTCATGGTCGCCACATCGAAGCAAAGGTCCCAGAAAGTCATGGGGGTCTTCAGCTTCTTGTATCCCGCGAGCATGCCGTCCAAGACATCGCCGTAGGTGCCCAGAGCCGGCGAGTTCTGCCGCTCGACAACGCGATTCTTGACGATCTTCGCCGCGGTGTACACCGCCCAGGGCCGGATCTTGTACGGACCCCACGGGCGCACCAGATTCGGCGGATCGGCAATCTTCAGAGTCGATCCGAGGAACTTGGTGAAGGTCGAGAGGCCGTTGTGCAACTCATCGATCTCATGGGGAGTGAAGGGCTCGGTGAACGTCTGCTTCAGCACTCCTCGCAAGAGGGTCTGAAAAATCGCCTCCTGCAGATCGGTGACACCCTCGGCGTCGGTCGCCACGGCGATGTTCGCGTCGAGGCTGTCGAGGTAGGCTTCGACATTGGCATTGAACGTGCTCTTCAGACCGTCCCGGGTGACCAGCGGACTGACGATCCGACGCCTTTCCCTGAAGAGCTCTCCCTCGATGAACGACAACCCGTTCTGCCGCTTCGCAATAACGGGATGATAGTTTCCGAACTTGCTGTAGTCGCCGGAGGTGTCACCCATAGCCGCGTGTGCGTCTTCCGGGTTACCCAGTACGACCAAGTCCCGGAGCGGGAACCTGACTCGGCTGACATCTCCGTACTGCCGGACAGTGTCCCGCAGGAACTTGTTGCGGTCCTTCGCGAACTCGGGGTATGAACCCATGAAACGGTGTCCCGGCGGCCCGGGCAGGTGCTCATTCGAGAAACGGCGGCTGATTATGCTGGTTTCAGAATGTACCTTCGGCGCCTCGACGTGCGGGCATTTGTTGGACATGAAGAACCTTTTCCATCTCTACTTGCGGAACACATAGGCGCGAACCATGCCGCCGTGGTACCGCGCTCGGGAATCCAATGTGAGGCCGGCCTTTTCGCAGCGGGCTATGGTGTATTCCGCGCCGCGGTCCATCTCCACCTCCTTGGTCATGTGGGCGACGGGCGCCAAACCGAGAAGTCCCGCGATCCTGCGAATCAGCAACAGGCGGTACTTCAGCACCGTGCGCAGCAACTCGCTGTCCGGCAGGGCGAGTTCGATCAGCAGAAAGCGTCCGCCGTCGCGGAGCACCCGTACCGTCTCCGCCAGCGCGGCCGACGGGTCGTCCATGTCATCCAGCGCGAAACACATGACGACGGCGTCGAATGTCGACGACTCGAAGGTCAGCGCCTCCGCGCTTCCGTGCACCAGGCCCCACTCGCTCCGCGGCCACTCCTGCCCCAGCCGCGCCAGTTTGCGCTCCGCCACCTCCAGCATCTGCTCATTGAGATCGACGGCGCAGTAGGACATCGGAAAGCGATATTCGGCGGCCAGCGCGGACGCGATCTCGGCCGTCCCCGCGGCGACATCGAGCACCCTCGAACCGGCCTCGAGCCGGAGCAGGCGGACCGCCTCGCGCCGGAGCCGCTTGTCGCCACCCAATGTGAGAATCGAATTGACCAGGTCGTAGCGCGGAGCTATTTCCGTGAACATCGCCTGCGGCGTAGCCGGACGTGTCCCGACCATTCGCGTCCCTCCTCTCTGATTGCCTGACAGTTCATTCGCTTCGCCCTACCCGGCGAATCAGTTGGACAGCCGCGTCGGCGCCCACCGCCTTCACCATCGACCACGCGCCGGATCTCGCGGCCTTACCGTCGCGCAGCCAGCCCGATACCAGTCCCACGACCTGGCGAACATGAATGCGTCCCGCCAGCGCGGGAGCCTCCACCGCGGGGATGCGCGCGTCGATGAGCATCGGGCCCTCGGTGCGAAGCGCGGATCGGAAGGCATTCCCGAATTCCTCGGATGTCCGCGCCGTCACCGCGGGCAGCCCGCAATGCCGCGCGAAGCTGGCGAAATCCAATGGCGCGAATTCCGATGAGGTATCCGGCCATCCCATGATCCAGCTCTCGAACTTGATGGCGGCCAGCGCGCTGTTGTTGAAAACGACGATCACCGTTGTCGATTCGACCTTCGCGGCATTGCGGAGCTCGGCCAGCGTGATGCCGATCCCGCCATCTCCCACGATCGCCACCGAGATTTCCTTCGGCCTGCGGACGGCGACGTCCACCGCAGCCGGCACCGCGAATCCCATGGTGGCGAAGGATGCGGTCCACAGATATCTGGACGCGGACCGTACGTAGCGGTATGCCCAGAGCGTGTTGATACCGACATCCACGCTCAGGGTGGATGCTCTATCGGCTTGCGCGAGCTCATGATCGATGATCTGCGCGGCCGCGGCCGCGCGCAGTTCCCGCGCACTCTCCCGCGGCCCTTTTCGCCGCGATGTGCCGGACCGGGCGATATCGCGCACGGCGACAGGATCATTCGACGATCCGATCAGTGCCTCCAGCAGCTCCCGTGCGTCTCCGAGCAGGCCGATCGATTCGGGCGGGAGACGAAGGAAAGTCAGCGGGTCGGCATTGATCGACACCACCGGACCGTTTCCGACGAGCTCGAATGCGGAGCCGCGCCAGGACACGCCCACCAATACGACAAGCCGGCTCTGCCGGATGTTCTGCATTGCTTCGTCATGACCGGATGTCCCCACCAGGCCGTCGCAGTGTTCGCCCAGAACATCCGCGGCCAGGGCACCCATGGTGCAGTAGAGCGGAGCTCCCGTGCGTGACGCCAACTCGAGAAGTTCACGTCGTGCGCCGGCTGCGCCACGGCCCACAATGATCGAGACATTCTCGGCCGCTTCGAGCAGTTCCGCCGCCCGCGCGATCTCTTCGCAGGCGGCCATCGTGCTACCGGGAAGCCCGATCAACGACGTCGGAATACCTTGCGCGCTCGAACTTTCCACGAGCGCTGCGCTGTTGCCCGCCGCTATCGCGGAGTTGGCGACGTGAATGTGCGTCACCCCTTTACCCCCGGCGGCCACGGTCAGCAACGCGTCTCGAAGGCGCGTCGAATCCTTGGCGGTGCCGTCCAGGACCACCGATATCGCCGAGATCTCCCCCAGCACGTCCACCGGATCCAGGAACCAGCGGTCGATTTCGAAGGAGACCAGCAGCACCGAGGCGCTGTCGAACGAAGCGTCGTAGAGCCCGTTCAGCTGCGCGAGCAGTTCCGCGGGCGAGGTCACCAGGGCACACGCCGTGGTCCCCTCGGCCTTGAAGGCCGCGGTTGCCCGCATGGCGGCCGCCTGCGTATCGGAGACGACATGCACGTCGAGGTCGGACGATTCACTCGCCGAACCGAGCCGCGCACAACTACTTCGCGAGAGATACACCGAGTCGACCCCGCGACCCGCTATCGCACCGAACAGATCGCTCGCGAACCGGACGGCATCGGCGTCGACCCTCCCGCCGGACAGCGCCGGTTCCACTTCCAGCGCGGAGGTCAGGATCACGACCGGACCGTGCTCGCGGCCGGCCTCTTCCAGCCTCGAATTCAGCTCACTCGGGCTTCCGGCCCACAACACCGGGATTCCGAAGGCCTGAGCCAGATCTCGGATCGTCGCACCGGATTCCGCTGCGCAGACAACGGTGACGGGAACCGCGTAGCGCGCGGCGGTGGACAGCTCCGCGATGTACTGGTCCAGAGACGCGAGGTCGGTCAGCGCATAGCATCGATCACCGGCCGCCAGCGCAAGACCGATCGACATCGGCAGCGCCGACCCTTCGGCCTCCAGATTCCACGCGCTGTGAACATTCGCGTGCTCACCCAGGAACCTGCGCGACAGTCGCTGCATCGGTCCTGGGTCGACGGCCACCGACGCACCCGTCAGCCGCCGCGTGAGCACCGCCCACCCGCCGGGCACCTCCGCGTCGCGCGGTGTACCGGACGGCTGCTCCGATGATGCTTGTGCCGGAATGTCTTTGCGGCTCGACACGGCGGAGGTCAGGGACTCCAGAATCGCCGGAATATCACCGGCGATCCCAACCCGCCGGCATCCCTCGTCGAACCCGGACGTAGCGAGATCGGTGATTTCGATCAGGATATTCGCCGCGGGAAAGTACCGCTCCACTCCGACGGTACGCCGGCCGATCAGCAGAACGCCGCCGTCGGCCGCGGATTCTTCATGGTCGTCGACGGGGGTCACCAGCGCCTCCGGGATACCCGACTCGGGCAGGGCCACCAGTGGAGCCGCCAGTGCGTGTGCGAGCAGGCGCGCGCGATCGACCGATTCCCCGCTGCCGGAACCCAATACGATCGCCATCGGGTTCACGCACAGGTGGTCGGCAAGGTCGTCGATGCGTTTCTTGTCGACCTTCGTGGCACTGCGGCGATCCAGCCGATACGGGCTCGCCTGTTCCCTCTCATCGACCGGTGCGTTCAGCAGATCCGACGGGACCGCGACATGAGCCGACGTCTGCTCGAGTCGTATCGCGAGCACGATCTGGTCGAAGACGCCGATCTGGTCGGCCGACATGATGTCCGATGAGCGCCACGTACCGTCTCGGAACAGCCGCGAGGATTCGATCTCCTGGAACGACTTCGTCCCGATACCGGCCAGCGGAACCTGTCCGGATATCGCCAGCACCGGCACCCGGTCGTAGAGCCCGTTATAAACGCCGGGCAGCAAGTGCGTGGCGCCGGGGCCGGCCGTACCGAAGCACACACCCACGGTGCCCGAGCCCCGCGCGTAGCCGACGGCCATCCAGGAGGCCGCGCTTTCGTGGCGAACCGCGATGAGCCCGATCTCTTCCCGCCGCCCGACCGCATCGACGAGGCAATTCACCGATTCCGCGGGCATCCCGAAGATGTAGCGCACATCGTTCCGGACCAATCGATCCACCAACGCATCGGCGAACCGGGGACGGCCCATCAGATCGGCCCCCAGGTGCGGATTCATCTGTGGCATGCGCTTGCCTCCATTCCGCGGTATCCCTCCGCGAGTACATCGACAACGTCAGCTAGGTGCTCGAGTGCGGGCACGGTGATCCGGACGCCGAGGTCCGGATATTCACGGACGGCGATCCCCGAGCGGGAGAAGCAATCGACAAGAGATGCCGTGTGCCGCATGGGCATCCAGAGAAAGTTGCCGCCCGATTCGGGGACGGCGAGTCCGTGCTCGCGAACCGATTCGGTGAACAACGACCGGCAGTGCACGACCGAATCGACCTGGGCGGCAAGCTCATTGCTCACATCCAACGAGGCGATCGCCGCGGCCACCGCCATTCGGTTCACGCCGAAGGGCAATGCGGCCGTTCGACAGGCACCGATCAGATCTCTATTGCCGACGGCGTATCCCACACGGAGCCCCGCCAGTCCGTAGGCCTTCGAGAAGGTCCGCATGACAACAAGATTCGAATACAGGCGAGTCAGCCGGAAGATCGCGGCAGGATCGACGGTTCGATCGAAATCGATATAGGCCTCGTCCACCACGACGACCGTGTGCCGCGGAGCCGTCCGGAGCACCAGCTCGATCTCGTCGAGACGCACCCGCTCACCCGTCGGGTTGTGCGGCGAACAGATCAGGATCGCGGCCGCGTCCGATCCGGCCACCGCCACCATGGAATCCAGTGGCTGCCACCGACTTTCCGTGCCCGGCACCGGCACCGGCGTGCCGCCGGAGTCGGCCACGACTCGCTCGTACGCGTCGAAGGCCGGAACCGCGAAGACGACCCGGCCACCATCCCCGGCAACCCGTCGCAGCACGTATCCGAGCACGCCTACGCTGCCCGGCCCGACGATGACCTGGTCGGCGGCGCAGCCCACGAACTCGGCGATGGCTCCCCGCAGCGAGCCATACGACGCGGAAGGGTAGTCCGCGGCGCGGTCCACCTCGGCCTCGATCGCATTGCGGACGCTCGGCAATGGAGCAAAAGGCAACGCATTGTTCGAAAGGTCCAGCGCGACTACCGAATAGTTGTTCTCCTCACCCGAGCGATACTCATTCCACACGACACCCGGACGCGCCTTCATCAACCTTTCCACCGCATCCATCAGACGACATCCTTCTTTCTGCGGGTATCGAGCTTCAGCGCATCCATGAGGAAAATGATGACCAGCGACCCGATCACGATGCTGATCGATGAAACGGAAGGATCTATCAGCAGGATCCAGGTCGACAAATATCCCGTCGATACCACCATGTCGAAACGAAGCATGTTGTTCGCCGACTGGCTGTCGTCACGAAGGATCATCCGCGCGCACTGAACGCATACGATCGGGAACCAGACGAGGGCCAGCAGGTACTTCTCCCCGAACTGACCGGCGGCCACCAGGAATACCGGACCCAGGTAGACGATGATCGTTCCGGCCGAGGCCACCACCGCGGCTTGCAAACGTGTTCGGCTGATGGTCGCCGAGGTCGTCAGACCGGCAGCCCTATCGCCGTAATAGTCGGGCAGATTCTTCACCAGTCCCTTGGCCGCGAACCACACGAACAAATATGCGGCCATGCTGATGAAGGGCCAATTCCCGAGAACCGCCGGCCCGTGCTTCGCGACGGCGGGAGCCATCAGGAACGGGAAGGCGACATCCAGGGCGAAGAGGCAGATCGACAGCACCGGCCGCGCCTTCACCCGAAATGGCGGCAAGGAGTACTGGTGTGCGATGAGAACACAGATCGCCGTCATCACGACGAAGATGGGGCTCACCAGAGTCGCCAACCCCAGCATGATCGCGCACACGACATAGGAACTCACCAGCAGCCGCCGCCGGCCGTAGAGACCGAGCAGGTACAGGCGGGCCGGCAGGTTCTCATTGTCTTCCGCGACATCGGAATAGCCGTTGAACAGATTCGCGACCGCGCTGTACAGGAAGGTGATCGCGAAGCCGATCAGAACATCGACGTCAACCGTCAGACCGAGGAGCTTGCAGGAAAGGCAGAACGCCAGCATTCCGGGTAGGCATGTACGCGGGCGGGCGAACGAAAGGAACAGCTCGATCCGCCCCAGAATTCCTGTCGTGTATCCCTCGGACGAATGTACCCAATCGAGTCTCTCCTCTGCCGACTTGTCCAGAAATTCGTCAAGTGTCGGTATCGACATAGTTTCAGCCACGATCACAGCTCACTCGTCATGCGCAGTTGGATATTGCCCGCCCCGGGGCCCCCAGCTCCTGAAACCGAAACCCTTGCCCCACGATCGGCACTCAGAACACGACTCGTCAATGCTTATACGGTGTATTGCGGTTCCGCTGGTGTGAGCATACACGAAATCCGTTGTCGCCCAAGGGTGTTCAACCGCTGCCTTCATCAGTTGCACACGCCCATGTGCGGCCGAAAACCGTTGGCAATTCACGTGATTCCGTGTGGGCGAGGTATATCAGACGTCGTCTCGTATCGCAGAGAGGGTTTCAATGCTGATCGACTTCGTTCCCGACCGGAATCTGTACCCCTTCGGCTCTCGCTGGTTCGACTCGTCCGCCGGCCGGGTGCACTACATCGACGAGGGGTCCGGGCCGACAATCCTGTTCTGCCATGGCGTTCCGACGTGGAGTTTCCTCTACCGCCACATCGTGCAGGAGCTGCGCGACCGGTACCGCTGTATCGTCGTCGACTACCTGGGGTTCGGATTGTCCGAACGTCCGCAGGGATTCGGTTACACGGTCGCCGAGCACATCTCGGTCCTCGGCGAACTGATCGATCACCTGCGGCTCGACGACTTCATCCTGATGGGACACGACTGGGGCGGACCCATCGGCCTCGGCGCGGTAACCACGCGCGCCGATCGGCTGCGCGGAATCGTGCTGGGCAACACCACGTTCTGGCCACCCGAAGCGCGGGCGAATCGGGTTTTCAGCATGCTCATCCGCACCCCCCTGATGCAGCGGCAAGTGCTCGAGCGGAACTTCCTCGTCGAGCGCGTCCTACTCGGCGAGCTGGGGCGCAAGCTCAGCGCGGCCGAGGCCGACCACTATCGCGGGGTGCAGCCCACCCCGGAAGCCCGCCCGGGACTCGGCGTGATCGCCAAACAGATTCGCGACGCCCGGCCGCTACTGGAGCAGCTCTCCCGAGACGTGCCCGCCGTCCTCGCCGACAAGCCGACCCTCTTGGTCTGGGGTATGCGGGACCTCGTCTACCGCCCTAAGGCCCACATCCCCCGAATGCAGGCGACATTCACCGACCTCGAGGTAGTCGAGCTGCCGAGCGCACAGCAGTTCATCCAGGAGCACGCACCCCATGAGATCGCGACGGCGATCGCGAAGCGGTTCCCCTGAGCCTGGCGAAACCGTGGGCGGCGCTACCACTCGGTAGCGCCGCCCACGTCGATCAGGTTCGGCTGCCTGCCATTTCGAGCGCGCCTAGTTCTTCCGGCCCGGCGCCTTCATCCCCGATTTGAACCCCAGACCACCCGGCTTGGCGGCCGGCGGCGCGACGGAACCATTCCCTTCCGGCGTGCCATTGCCCTCCGTAGCGGCCGGGGCGGCGGGCTCGGCGGCCGGAGCCGGAGCGGCCTCCGTCGGAGCCGAATCCTCCGGAGCCGCAGGCGCTTCCGGAGCCGGAGCGGCGGCCGGGGCCGCGCCGCCGGGAGCCTTCGGGCCGGGGCGCTTGAGGCCGGACTTCATGGCCAGACCCTTGGGCGCGATGGACGGCTTGGCCTCGGCGGCCGGAGCCGAC
>NZ_JBHZAF010000016.1:0-219395 GCF_042754085.1 Nocardia sp. NPDC059236 | reverse complement strand
TCATGGCGACTGGATGGTAGGAGCCGTGTAATGGGAGACTGTTAAGCACGGTTCTGTGAGAGCCCGGGGGTGCGATTCCCCCGGGCCACTCGACCTTCGGCGTACTTTGCCGCGATGCAGAACAACCGGCCCGGTTCGAACTGATGGCGAAGTACGCCGCCCCGAAGGCCGAGGCGGTGACCCTCACTGACACCACCATCGACGCGCCGCAACGGTTCGAGGTGGTGCGGATGGCCCGGCTTCTGGGAGTCTCGACATCGGGCTTCTTCGCGTGGCGCAAACGCCATCACCGAGATCCTCGAACGACCGAACCCGCTACGCCGACAGCGCAGCTATCCCCGAGTCATCAAACGAGCCGGTCGTCACAAGTTCCCACGAAAAGACCTGCAGCACAAGAACATAAACCACACCAGCCCCGCTGAGATCCGCCTACACCAGCGCGTAGGTTAACGGCATTGGCACTGAACTGCAACCGTTGCAACGCGCAATACCGACCGTCGATACCGATGTCAGGGATGTTGGCTAGGTTCCGGGGTGGGGCCTGGTGACGTGCCCCACCCCGGAACGCCTCATAACAGGTCGAGTTGGTTGAGGTCGTTGATGTATTTGACAATCAGTCCGGGGCTGATCTGCGGGATGTCGTGCCGGTCGCCGACTCCGGTCTCGCTGACGGCGAGCCGGAATTTCTCCGCCGGTGCGACTCCGCCGTTCACGGGGTTTTGCGGCTTTTCATAGGAATGCAGTAGCGGTAGGAGGGAGTGCCGGCGCTGTTTCTCCGGCAGGGCCTTGATCGCTGTTTCGAAACGGGCCAGCCAGTCGCCGTAGTCGTCCACCCGTTTGATGTCGTAGCCCGCGTCGATGAGCCAGTCGACGAAGGTGTCGAGCGAGATGCTGTCGTCGTGCGGGTTGATCAGGTGGTACGTGCGATAACCGTCCCGGTGCTGGATTCCGAGCGTGTCCACGGCCTGGGCGCTGAAGTCGACGGGCAGCCCGTCGTAGTGCGCGCGGGGGCGGGAGCCGTCCTCCTGCAGGCTGTAGAAGGACTTCGGTGCGAGGCCGGTGGCCACGAGGCTGAGCATGAGCCGGGTGAAGATGTCGGGCACGTTGAGCTGGCCGGTGTAGGTGCTGTGGGTGAGGATCATGTCCGACCGGAATACCGTCACCGGTAGCCCGAGCGCGTCGTGTGCCTCCCGGAGCAGAACCTCCCCAGCCCATTTGCTCATCGCGTACCCGTTGGCGTAGCCGTCGTGGATGTGCCGTACAGCGCTCATCTCGCGGATGTCCGGGGTTTCGTCGAACCGTCCCGGTTCCATCTGGTCGGCGACACCGATGGTCGAGATATTGGTGAACGGCTTGAGCCTGGTGGTGATCGCCAGCCGGATGAGTTCGGCGGTGCCGAACACGTTCGGCCCGAACAGCTGGTCGTAGGGCAGTACGTGGTTGACGAGTGCGCCCGGGTGCATGACCACGTCGACTTCCTCGGCGAGCCGGTTCCACGTGCGCTCGTCGAGTCCCAGCCGTGGCGCGGCGAGGTCGCCCGCGAGCACCTCCAGATGCCGGTCGGCCAGTTTCCGATAGTGATCAAGAAGTTCGGCGTCACCGGTGTCGAAGGTGTCGTCGAGCCGCCGACGCGCTGCTGCGTCGTCGGTTCCGCGCACGACGCACACCAGTTTTCCCCCGTGTTCGGCGAGGCGTTCGAGCCAGTCGAGGCACATGAACCGGCCGAGGTATCCGGTCGCGCCGGTCAGGAACACGGTCCGGGGTTCGGCGTGTGCCGGGGGCGGCAACTGCTCGGCGGCTGTCAGGGTGTCGTGCTCGATGAACCTGTCCAAGCGCAGATCGCTCGCCCTGATCTCGATTGCGTCGGCACCGTGCACCGAGGCGAAGGTCGGCAGGGTGTCCGCGTAGGTCAGTTGGGCCGCGACGTGATCTACGATCGCGCGCAGGTCGTTGGCCGGGCTGATCACGACACTGACAGGTACCTCGACCTCGAAGATATCCTTGAGCAGGTTCGAGAACGACAGCGCCGACAGCGAGTCCCCTCCCAAGTCGATGAAGTGCGCATCAGGACCGGTCTCCGAATCCGAGCAGCCGAGCATCGCCCGGGCCGCGCGGGCGATGGTCTCGAATATCGGCTGGTTCCGGCCGTCTGCACGCAACGTCCGAAGCTCCTCGGCTTCACTGTGCGCGAGCTCGGTGTACAGCTGTTCGAGCCGGTCGCCGTAGCGTTCGCGCAACCGGGGACGCAGGAGCTTTCTGATGTCGGAGAGCAGACCGTTGGCCATGCTGAACGGTTCGGTTTCGATCAGGAAGTCACGCGGGATCTCGTAGGGCTCGAGCTCGGCATCCTTTGCCGTCTGCTGCAACGCCTCTATCAGCCGCGGCTTGAGCGCGTCCACGCTGCCCGCCTGTTCCAGCGCGTGCTCGGTCGGCACGATCACCGCGAGCAGATACGGCCGTTCGCTGTTGCCGTAGGGGTAGATCTGGCGAATGGACGGGTTGGCGGTGAACACCGACTCCACTTTGGACAGTGCGACGAACTCGCCCTGCGATAGCTTCTGCACATTGTTGCGCCGGTCGACGTAGCGCAGCTCTTCCGGGCCGGTTTCGGCCATGATGTCGCCCGTTTTGTAGAACCCGTCGTCGTCGAACATCGAGGCCGTCACGTCGGGACGGTTGTAGTAGCCGGGGAAGATGTTCTCGGTCTTGATCAGCAACTCGCCGCGCGGGTGTGGCCGGTCGGTGGCGAAGTACCCGAGTTCGGGGACATCGACGAGCTTGTAGTCGAGCACCGGGGGGCGGTCTAGTTTGTCGTCCACTAGCACGCTGCCGGACTCCGTCGAGCCGTAGCCCTCCTGCAGTGGCACACCGAGACACGATTGGGCGAACGTCTTCATCTCCGCGGAGATCGGTGCACTCCCTACCCGTCCGTGCAGAACCCGTCCGCCGAGCACGCGTTCCCTGAGATCCGCTTTCACAGCCGCGTCGAGTTGCTCGTGGTCGTCGAATTCCGCACCGCGCGTGTGCAGTTCGCTCTGGTACATCTGGAAGAGCATGTCGAAGACGCGAGGCACTGCGGCCAGTTCGGTCGGCCGCGCGAGTGCGATGTCCTCGAACAGCGTCGAGAGATCGGCGCGTGCGGTGAAGTAGTTGAGCCCGCCACGGCTGAGCGTGCCCAGGAGCGATGCCCGGCCCATCATGTGGCTCATCGGCATGTAGTTGATCGTGATCGCCGAGCTGTTCCGGTTGGCCATCGCCTCGCCGGTCCAGATCCTGCGCACCATGTGGTCGCGGTACATCACCCCCTTGGGGGTCCCGGTGCTGCCTGAGGTGTAGATCAGCAGGGTGAGCGGGCTCTCGCCGGGCTCGGGGGTGAACAGCGGCGCGGTCGGCAGGCCCGCCCCGGTGGTCGCGATCTCTTCCACGGTATCGATGCCCTGGCCGGTGCCGGCCAGGCGCCGGGCAGCCGTCGCCAGCGCTTCGCGGTCCTCGTCGAAGTCGGGATCGCTGTCGAAGACGAGGATCCGTGGTTTCGATTTCGCCGCGAGGGCCAGTTCGATCGCCTTGCCGAGGTAGGCGGGGCTCGTCGCGATCACGTTCGGCCCGGTCTCGTCGACGATCGCCTGAAGCTGGGACACGCTGGCACTGTGCTGCAGCGGAACCGAGACGGCGCCGAGGCAGGTTGTGGCCAGGTCCAGCGTCAGGTATTCGGCGCTGGTGAAACCGATGGTGGCGATGAAGTCCGCGGGGCGGATGCCCTGCGCCGACCAGCCGGTCGCGACAGCGCGCGCCCGTTCCCATACTTCGCCGTAGGTCCGGGTTGTGAAGTCCTGCAGCAAATGCACTGTGTTCCGCCCGGTTTCGGGGTCGCGCACCAGTTCTGTTCGGCGCTGCGCGACCGCTGGGCGATCCCGGTACCCGGTCATGATCCGTTCCACGGTCCGCGCCAGCCCCAGACCGGGTTCGCGCGCAGCCGCACTGACCGTGTCTATCGGCAGCGCGCCTTGGAACTCACGGTCAGACGCTCTGAGCTCGGCCTCCAGCCGAGCAGCCCTCTGTTGGGTGTCTTCCGGTTCCTTCGTATTCACTCCATCACCAGCTTCTGCCACGAGCTTTTGTATCGGTCCAATGTGGTTCCAGGGGAGGGGGAATCGTCCTGCCCCTGCCCGGTCGTCCGCCGGGCCACCCCAGCCCCCATTACTTGACTGTACTGACAAGTAATGTAATTAGCACGGCTAACGAAATGTGACACTCGACTCACCGAGACAGGCGAAGGCTAGGCGCCGGTGTCGTCGCTTGCGGAGCGGCCGATCAGTGGCCAGAGCAGTTCGACACTGTCCCTCTCGGATTCGGCGGACGTCCCACCCGTCTCGAAGTGGTCGACGAGTTGCATCCCGTACAGCATCTTCGCAGCCTGAGCGCAGTCGACGTCGGCCCGGATCTCCCCGCGTTCTCGCATCGTCTCGAGCAGGTTGGTGATCTCTCGAACCGTGGGTTCGAGAAGACACTCCCTTAGCAGTTCGCCCAGTTCGGGGAGGCGGTGACTCTCGGCGAGGACGGTTGCGTGCAGCAGGCGCCGCTCGGGCTCGTCGCTTGGATGCAGCAGCTCCAGCAGGCGGATCAGCCGCTCCTTGGCCGGAAGATCGTTCCACGTACTCGGCATCTCCGGCAGCTTCCGCTCCAGTGTGCGGCGCACGGCGTCCACGACCAGTGCCTGTTTGGTTTCCCAGCGCAGGTACACCGTCGGCCGGGTGGTACCCGCGTCCGCGGCGATCTTCGCCAGCGACATGCCGCGGTAGCCGTGCTCGACGAGCCGGCGGATCGTCGCCTTGACAACCGCTTCCTCGACGCCCTGCGTCCGCGGGCGCCCCGCTGCCGGGGTCCGGTCGGTCAGTCCAGCCACGATCACCTCTGGGTCTGTTCTCGGACAAGCCGTCCCATCGTAGACGGGGCCTGCCTGAATTTCGGACTCTGGTGCACATTCGGTGCTCGCTGCGCGGCCCACCCTAGCCGGCCAAGCCAAGGGCGAGGCCGGGCTCGATCACTACCAGGTCCGCAGCTGGCGGGCCTGGTACGCCCACATCACCCTGTCCATGCTCGCCCTGGCCTGGCTCGCGGCAACGAAAACCGTTGCGATAAAGGAGGACTCACCGACACTGACCAAGACATGATCGCGTTCACACTACCGGAGATCCGCCGCCTGCTCATCACGTTCGTGCTCACCCGATTCGATCCCGCCGACCACATCTGGGCCTGGTCATGCTGGCGAGCCGCATCGCGGTTGGGGCTCCGCCCTTTCCGGACGTTGCCACAGCCGGGATCGACCGACCCGGGGCGTGTCCGCGTCCGGTGAATGGGCTGTTTCGCGGGTAATGCGCTACCCCGAAACGACCGGGTGCGGGCCTATGATCGGCGCATGCCTGTGGACGTGGTGACCACGATCGAGATCGTGCGGCCTCGGGGGGGGTCGCGGAGTACACGATGGATCCGGCGAACGCCCCGGTCTGGTACAAGAACATCGGGTCGGTGGCGGTGCGGACGCCGGGACCGCTGGCGATCGGGTCCGAGATGGCGTTCGAGGCTCGGTTCCTGGGCCGTTCACTCGCCTACACCTATGCGGTCACCGAGTTCGAGCCGGGCCGCCTATTGGTCATGCGGACTGCTGACGGACCGTTTCCGATGGAGACCATGTACGTGTTCGAGGACACCGCGAGCGGCGCCACCATGGTGACCCTGCGCAATCGCGGTGAGCCTGCCGGATTCTCCCGTTTCGTCAGCCCGCTCATGGTGCCGGCCATGCGGCATGCCAATCGTCAGGATCTGAAGAAGCTCAAGGAAATCCTCGAAGCCACGCCGTGACGCCTCCGAGGGGTATCGAGCCCGGTAACTCGCGCATAGTTGCGTGAAAATTACTGGGGCGCAATGGCATTGAGGGCGGTCCAGGTGTGGTCCCGGTGGGTGGCGTGGGAGGTTCGGTGGGTGGGAGGAACCGTGGGTAGGACTACGGGGGACGCGTAAGCACCCCTAGCGTCCCGGGCTGTGAAAACCAAACGTTTTGCACGACTTCGTGTTTCATTGTTCGCTTTGACTGCTATTGTCACTGCGGTGCTCGGTGTGGGAGGGCTGCCGACGGCTGTGGCCGCTCCGATCATGCGGGCGGATGCCACCCAGATCACGCTGCAGGGGGCGGTGAATGTCCGGGATGTGGGCGGGTATGTCACCTACACCGGGGATCCGACCAGGTCCGGCAAGGTGATTCGGGCCGATGCGCTGAACAAGCTGACCGATGCCGATGTCCAGAAACTGGGCACGCTGGGCATTCAGAAGGTGATCGATTTCCGCACGCAGGCCGAGGTGCAGGCGCAGGGTGCGGACCGGCTGCCGGCCGGGCTGACCGCGGTGGCGCGGCCCATCGACGACGGTGGCATGTACCTGAAGATGGCGCAGGCCATCGGGTCCAAGGATCCGGTGCAGCAGCAGGCCGCGCTCGGGGACGGCAAGGCCGAGCAGATGATGAAGGACGCCTATGTCAGCTTCCTGAGCGCGGATTCGGTGGCCAAGTTCGGTCAGACCATCAAGGACATCGCGGCCGCCAACGGGGCGACGCTCTACCACTGCACGGCGGGCAAGGACCGGACCGGCTGGATGACGTATGTGCTGCTGCGCGCGGTAGGTGTACCGGAGACCGTCGCGCGCCAGGACTACCTGCTGTCGAACCAGTACCGCGCCGCGGCCGACGCCGCCCAGCGAGCCCAGCTGAAGGCGGCCGGGATCATGCAGAACCCCGACCTGCTGATCCCGCTGCAGGTAGTGAGTGACGAGTACCTGGACACCGCCGTCGACCAGATGAACCAGCAGTACGGCGATTTCGACCACTTCCTCACCAAGGGCCTGGGCCTGGACGCCGGCACCATCCTCCGCCTCCACCACAACCTGGTGGGCTGAGCCCACCACAACCGGGCCCCGTCGCAGCAGCTGCGGCGGGGCTCTGGTCATCCGGAAAGCGGCTCGCGGCCGGGTTGCGGCCCGATCCGCGCGAGTAGCAACAGCCGTCCGATTCAGGTATCGCGCTACCCGTGTCGGTGTGACCCGATCGGCGCAGGATCGTAGTCGTCACAACCCTGTACGTCACTCATTTCGGGGGGTATGCACCATGAAGCGTCTCTCGGAACGCCGACGGCTCACCGCCGCGGAGTTCGAGACCTGCACGGGCGAGTTCGAGCGGAGCGGTCGGTCCAGAGCCGCGACGACGCCACAGCGGACCGGTCGCGGCGTTGTCGCGCTGCCGCGCCGGGGACGCGGCGCGCACGCACCGGGGCAACTGGCCGGATTCCTGCCGAAGGATATGCCGGTTCACACCCGCCCGCACACGGAAACCGTTGCACTGCATGTGCATTCGCGCGGAATCACGGGTGACTGCCGGCCGCCGTTCGCGTCTTGCGGCGACGGGCGGCACCTGCTGACCGACCACACCTGGCCGTGGATTCTGACCGGGCGGGTCACCAACAGTGACGGCATGGCGGGGTCCGGCGTGCTGGTCGGCGGCCGGCTCATGCTGACCGCGCACAATCTGCGGCCGAGCCGGAGCATCGCCCAGGGCAGCTGGTGGATGACCTTCTCGCCGCACTTCGACAGCGGCGCCTATCCGAACGCGCCGTTCGGTTCGAGCGATGTCAGCGATCTGGCGCACTACAACGCCGAGCGCGACACCGAATATGGTGCCGGGCACGACTTCATGCTGTGCCGGTTGTTCGAGCCCATGGGCCATCAGCTCGGGTTCCTGGGCGCCACCTCGTTCGCGGACAACTGGCGCGGGCTCCAGGTCTGGCACAGCATCGGCTACCCGGCCGACATGGATGGCGGAACGCGTCCGGCGGTTCGGATCAACCAGAGCATGGAACACGATCGCGAGGACGACAACGGCCGGTACATCGAGACCGAGGCCGGTCTCGATCACGGCAATGCGGCTGGGCTCTTCTTCTCCTGGTTCGATGACGGCCATGTCCGACTGTGCGGTGTTGTATCGGATGGGGAGAGCTTCGACGGCGAACTCGACCATGCCCTCACGAGCGGCGACGACATGGTGTCCCTGATCAATTGGGGTCGCTCCACCTGGCCCGCGTGAACCGGAAGAGCCGAGCATGCCCCGCCCGCAGGCAGATCAACGGCGGGGCGGCGCGGCGAACGCGGAGAGGTCCAGGGCGGTGGTCTCGGTCCAGCCGGTGGCGCGCAGGTCGTCGGGGGTGGGGACGCCGAGGGCCTCGTGCAGGCCGCGGGCGGCCGAGCGGGCCAGGTCCTCGAAGCCGGTGCGGGTGATCGGCCAGTGCATGGTGCGGCGCCAGTTCTCGATTTCGTGCTGGAGGGTCGGCGCGGTCCAGCCCAGCTCGCGCAGGAGGCGGTCGGCGGTCTCGGAAATCGGTTCGGCGAGATAGTAATTGCCGGTGAGTTCGGCGGAGAGTTTGATGTCGAACTGCTGGAATTGCACGTAGCGATTGCCGGTCGCGGCGAGGATGACGGTGGCGCGGGAGGGTAGTTTCGCAAGGCAGCCGGCCAGGCCGTGCACAAACACGTCCCAGTCGGTTGTGACAACTTGCAGGGGCTGGCTCCGGGTGCCCATCGCGGCCGATCATACGCCGTCAAAACATGGCGTCGGCGAAAAACCGTGGCGCCCAGTCCGATCAGCGGAAACCGCGGCGGCGTCGACTGGAGGACCGTCGCGGTTTCCGGGTGATCGGCTTACCGCTGTTGGGGCATCGGGGCGGGGCCGGTCAGGATGTTCGACAATTCATTCTGCCCATCGAACATCGGTGTGGCCGTTAATCTCTCGTGAAGATTTGCTTGCCGGTGCGCGGATTTACGATTGCTCGACGGCCGCTCTCAGCCGAGCATTTCGAGATTCAGGTCGCCCAGCAGATCGGGGTCGGCCAGCATTTCGATGGCGGTGATGCGGCCGTCGACGACGGTGAAATCGAAGACGACGCGCGGGGTGCCGCCGGTCGACCACACCAGACCGGCGAGGCCGTCGATGAGGGCCGGGCGGGCGGCCTTGGCGCGGCCCGCGAAGGTGGTCGCGACCGCCTGTGCGCCACGGACTTCGGGGTCCGCGCCCATGGTGACGCCGATGGCGTCGGCGCGCACCACGACGTCGGGGTCGAGCAGTTCCAGCAGGGCGGCGAAGTCGCCGCCGCGGGAGGCGGTCAGGAAGGCATTGACCACTTCCTGCTGGCGTTCGCGGTCGACGGCGATCTCGTCGACGCCGCGCACCCGGCGCCGGCCGCGGCTGGCGAGTTGCCGGGCGGCGGCGGGGGTTTTGCCGAGAATGGGGGCGATTTCCTCGAACGGGACGGCGAACATGTCGTGCAGGACGAAGGCCAGCCGCTCGGTGGGGGTCAGGGTGTCGAGCACCACCAGCAGGGCGGCGCCGATCGAATCGCCCAGCAGCGCTTCCTGTTCCGGGCCGAAGGTGGCTTCCGGCGCGTCGTAGTCCTCGAGCGCGTCCTCGCGCCGGGTGCCGCGCGACTGGAGCATGTTCAGGCAGACGCGGGAGACGACGGTGGTGAGCCAGCCGGCCAGATTGTCGATCCCGTCGGTCTCGGAGCGGCTCAGCCGCAGCCAGGCTTCCTGGACGGCATCCTCGGCTTCGGCGGAGGAGCCGAGCATGCGCTGTGCCAGCGCTTGCAGCCGGCCGCGCTGCAGCTCGAATTCCCGTGCCACCAGGTCCAGTTCGTCACGCTCGTTGCCCATTGCCGAAGTCTCCTCGATCACGACCGGTCGGTCCATCCGAACCGTGCGGGCGTGTCCGGGAATCGGGGCCCACGCCTCCACGACCGAGCAACCCGGCCGAATGTGACAGCGTCGATGAAACACCAGCTCAGAGGGGTCTCCGGTTCACCATCGCCCGCGGCGAAGATCCGATCATGGACGCCGTCCACCACGTCGGCTATAACGGCAATGGCCAGAACGTCGGTCTCGACGGCACGGCCGCAGCATCGCCACGGTGGAAGGAGCAGACGATCTTGTCCTCGGAACTCTCCGACAGCCCCGATCATTTCGAGGTGCGACCGGTGGGCCGGGTCCGCTCCCCGCTCATCGACCGCACCGGCGCACCGCGCCAAGCCGACGAGGACGCCCCACCCGCCGATATCGTTCTCGCGCCCGAATTCGCCGCGGCCGCAGCCGATCTGCGCCCGGGTATGCGCGTCGTCCTGCTCACCTGGCTGCACGCCGGGAGCCGCGATGTGCTCGCGGTCCATCCCCGCGGCGACCGCACGCGGCCGCCCACCGGCGTCTTCGCCACCCGCTCCCCCGACCGCCCCAACCCGATCGGCCTGCACGAGGTCACCATCACCACGGTGTCCCCCGAGGTGCTCGGTGTAGCGGGCCTGGAAGCCATCGACGGCACCCCCGTCCTCGACATCAAGCCGGTTCTGGGCGGCGTCGAAACCCGCTGACCGGCCCGGCTCGGGCGGGCGGCCGCGGGCCCGGCGTAGGTTGAGGATCATGGCGGCACCCAGGCATCCGATCCCGGCGGTCGGCACGCAGCGGCTGGCCGCGGCGTGTCAGGCCGAGGTGCCCGCATTGACCAAGCAGCTGATCGCGGCCATCTTCACCGACAATCCGGGGTGGACGGACTACACGGCGGTGCCGCGGGCGGACCTGCGGGACGGGTGCCGGCGGTATCTGACGCGGATCCTGGATCTGCTGGGTGGGCAGCCGCCGGATCCGGACGGGGACGATGTTGCCGCGGCCATCGGGCGGCGGCGGGCCGAGCAGGGCGTGCCGTTGGAGGCCATGCTGCGGACCTTCCGGCTGGGCGGCCAGATCGTCTGGGAAGCGTTGCTGGACAAGGCCGATGACATCGGTTCGGCGGAGACCCGGCAGGTCGGTTCGGCGATGTGGGCGGTGGTCGACGGCATGTCGTCGGCGCTGGTCACCTCGTACCGGAACACCGAACTCGACCGGGTGCGCAGCGATGAGCGGCGCAGGCATTCGCTGATCGAGGATCTGCTGGCGGGGCGGGCGCACGACGCCACCTTCGCCGCGCGGGCGGGACGCGAGCTGAATCTGCCCGCGAACGGGGCGTATCTGGTGGTGGTGGCGCGCGGCGAGGGCGGGCCGCGGCTGCACATGGGGGCGGAGGCGGCGCTGGGGGTGTCGGGGATCCGCTCGGTGTGGCACGAGCGGGTGGATTCCACGGTGGGTCTGGTGTCGCTCGAGCATCGCGGGAGTTCGGCTGTGCTGCACCAGCTTCGCCCGCTGATCCGGGGGCGGGCGGGGGTCTCGCCGGCGGTGCCGGGCCTGGCGGGCATCGATACCGCGCACGGGCTGGCGGTGCTCGCGCTGGACACCGTGCCCGGCGATGAGCAGGGGCTGCTGGTTTCGCTGGACGAGCGTTACCCGGAGGCGCTGCTGCTGCGCTCCCCCGATCTCACCGATCTGCTCGTCGCGCGCACCCTCGGCCCGGTGCTGGAACTGCCGCCCAAGGAGCGCGACATTCTGCTGCGCACACTGACCGTCTGGCTGGCCGAGAACTGCTCGGCGGCCAATGCCGCGCCGAAGTTGCACTGCCATCGCAACACTGTCATCAACCGGCTGCAGCGCATCACCCTGCTGCTCGGCCGCCCGCTCGAGGGGCAGCGGGCCTACCTGGAGCTTTCCCTCGCCCTGGCCGCCCTGGGACTGGCCGGCGCCGACCGCGACTGAGCCGCCGAAAACCCGCTACTCACGGGTACGAATTGTGCTCTGCGCCCAGCCTCGCCCTGTCATATATGGGCTTCCAGTGCATTGATTGTGCATTTGGTGACCGACAGACTCGATCGGAATAACCCGCATCACAACCGATGGCGGGTTACGAGAGCAATCGAGAACGAGGAGCACCACGAGTGCCGGAATTCGATCTTCTGGTGATCGGCGGCGGTCCGGGCGGTTACGTCGCCGCCATCCGCGCCGCCCAGCGGGGCCTGAAAGTGGCCCTGGCCGAGAAGGAACGCCCGGGCGGCGTCTGCCTGAACTGGGGCTGCATCCCGACCAAGGCCATGCTGCGCTCCGCCGAGGTCTTCCACACCATCGCGCACGCCGCCGATTTCGGCATCTACGCCGATAACCTGCGCTTCGACTACGCCGCGGTGCGGCAGCGCAAGGACGGCATCGTCAAGGAGCTGACCGACGGTGTCGCGGGTCTGCTGAAGGCCAATGGCGTGACCGTCATCGAGGGCCACGCTCGCTTCACCTCGGCTACCACGGTCGAGGTCGTCGAGGCCGGTCCGTCGCCGATCTTCGAGGGCGGCCCGCGCTACGCCGCCGCCCCGACCGCGAACGCCGTCCGGACCGTGAGCGCGAAGGATGTCATCGTCGCCACCGGTTCGATCCCGGCCGTGCTCCCGATCCCGGGCGCGAATCTGCCGGGCGTGATCACCTCCGACGGCGCGTTCGGTCTCACCGAGGTGCCGAAGCGCCTGGTCGTCATCGGCGGCAGCGCGGTGGGCGCGGAGTGGGCCAACCTGTTCCACGAGTTCGGCAGCGATGTCACCGTGGTCGAGATGCAGGATCGCCTGGTTCCGTTGGAGGACAAGGAGATCGGCACCGCCCTGGTGCGCTCGTTCACCAAGCGCGGCATCAAGGTGCTGACCGGTGCGACGGTCACCGCCATCGCCCAGGGCAGCACTGGCCTCACCGTCACCGTCGGCGGCCCGCAGGCGCAGGAGCTCGCCGCGGACGTGGTGCTGGTCGGCGTCGGCCGCCGCCCCAATACCGCCGGGCTGGGCCTGGACGTCGCCGGAATCGACACCGACGCACGGGGTTTCATCCCCGTCGACGCGCAGCTGCGCACCGCCGTCGAGCACGTGTACGCCATCGGCGATGTCACCGGTAAGGCACTGCTCGCGCACGTCGCCTCGCATCAGGGCCTGGTCGCGTCCGACACCATCGCCGGCCACGCCGCCCACATCGACTACAACGTCATCCCCGCCGCGACCTTCACCCACCCGGAGATCGCCAGCGTCGGCCTCACCGAGGACGCCGCGAAGGCCGCGGGCCACGACGTCATCACCGCCAAGTTCCCGTTCGCGGCGCTGGGCCGGGCCAAGTCCTTCGGCGATCAAGAAGGCTTCATGAAGATCGTCGCGGGCAGGCAGCACCAGGAGGTGCTGGGCGTGCACATCATCGGCCCGTCGGCCAGCGATCTCATTACCGAAGGGGCCCTGGCGATCTCGCTGGAGGCGACCCTCGACGAGCTCGCCGACACCATTCACGCCCACCCCACCCTCGGCGAGATCGGCATGGAGGCCGCCCTGGTCGGGCTGGGCCTGCCGGTTCACGTCGCGCCGCCCCGGAAGCGTTGAGGAGTTCCGTCATGACCACGACCACCGCCGCGCCGCGCAAGACGGCGCGCAAGGCGACCCGACCGGCCGATAAGGCCGCCGACGGAGCCGTATCGGAAAACCTGCTCGGCGGAGCCGATTTCGGCGGCGCGGATGCGGACACGCTGCGCGAGCTGTACACCGACATGCTGTTCATCCGCCGCTTCGAGGAGCGCACCGCGCAGGCGTACCAGCAGGCCAAGATCGGCGGCTACTGCCACCTCAACCTGGGTGAGGAAGCCACCGTCGTCGGCGTCGGAAAGGCCATGCGCCCCACCGACTATCTGTTCACCAACTACCGCGAGCACGGCTACGCGCTGGCCAAGGGCATCGAGCCCGGCCGCGTCATGGCCGAGCTGTACGGCCGCTCCACCGGCACCTCCAAGGGCTGGGGCGGTTCGATGCACATGTACGACACCGAGACCCGCCTGCTCGGCGGCTACGCCATTGTCGGCGGCCAGGTTCCGCTCGCCATCGGTGCGGCGCTGGCCATCGACTACCGCGGCGGCGACGACGTCGTGGTGTGCCAGATGGGTGAGGGCACCACCAATATCGGCGCCTTCCACGAGTCGCTGAACATCGCGGCGCTGTGGAACCTGCCCGTCGTGTTCCTGGTCATCAACAACCAGACCGGCATGGGCACCACCGTCGAGAAGTCCTCCGCCGAACCGGATCTGTGGAAGCGGGCGTCGTCCTATCGCATGCGGGGTGAGCGTGTGGACGGCACCGATGTGCTGGCCGTGCGCGAGGTCGCGAGCGATCTCATCGAGGCCGCGCGTCGCGAGGGCAAGCCCGCGCTGCTCGAGGCCGTCTCCTACCGCCTCAAGGGCCACTCGGTCGTCGACCCGGCCAAGTACCGCACCGAGGACGCCGCCTCCACCGCCGTCGAGCACGACCCGATCGTGCTGTGGCACAACCGTCTTCTCGAAGCGGGCGTGCTGAGCGAGGACTCCGCCGCCGCCATCGAGGCCGATGTCAAGGAACGCGTCCGCGCCGCGGTCGATTTCGCCGATCGGTCCCCGCACCCGGACCCGGCCACCCTGTTCGATTACAACTACGCGACCCCGGTCGCGGGCGATTCCCGTCGCCTGCCCGGCGATCCGCTCTTCACCGCCTAAGGACATCACCGTGGCTGTCATGACCTACCGTGAAGCGCTGCGCGAGACCCTCCGCGAGGAGATGCGGCGCGACGACGACGTCCTCCTCATCGGGGAGGAGATCGGCGTCTTCGAGGGCTCCTACAAGATCACCGCCGGCCTGCTGGCCGAGTTCGGCGAGAAGCGGGTGCGCGACACCCCGATCGCCGAAGAGGGTTTCGTCGGCGCGGCCATCGGCGCCGCCATGCTGGGCCTGCGCCCGGTCGTCGAGATCATGACGATCAACTTCTCGCTGCTGGCGCTGGACCAGATCGTCAATCACGCCGCCAAGATCTACGGCATGTTCGGCGGGCAGACGTCGGTGCCGATGGTCATCCGCACCCCCGGTGGCGGCGGCCAGCAGCTCGGCGCGACGCACTCGCAGAACATCGAGCTGTACTACGCGTTCGTGCCGGGCCTGAAGGTGGTCGCGCCCAGCACGCCCGCCGACGCGAAGGCGCTGCTCAAGGCCGCCATCGACGACGACGATCCGGTGCTGTTCCTGGAGAACCTCTCGCTCTACAACACCAAGGGTGAGGTGCCGGACGACCTGCCGCCCGCCGAGATCGGCAAGGCCGCGGTCACCCGCGAGGGCACCGACATCACGCTCATCGGCTACTCGCGCATGGCCACCGTGTGCACCCAGGTCGCGGAAAAGCTTGCTGCGGAGGGCATCTCGGCGGAGGTCGTCGACCTGCGCAGCCTGCGGCCGCTGGACCGCGACACCATTGTCGCCTCGGTCAAGAAGACCGGTTGCGCCGTCGTCGGTGAGGACGACTGGCTGACCTACGGCATCGGCGCGGAGGTCGCGGCCTCCATCTCCGACGGCGCGTTCGACTACCTCGACGCCCCGGTGCGCCGGGTGGCCATGGCCGAGGTGCCGCTGCCCTACGCCAAGCCCCTGGAGAAGCTGGCGCTCCCGTCGCCGGACTCCCTCTACCGGGCCGCCCTCGAAACCCTTGCCGCCGTGGGCAAGCGACGCTGAGAACCGGAAGGAATCATGCCTGAAGTAACCATGCCCCGGCTCTCCGACACCATGGAGGAGGGCATCGTCTCGGCCTGGCTCAAGCAGGTCGGCGACCAGGTCAAGGCCGGCGAGATCCTCGCCGAGATCGAGACCGACAAGGCGCTGATGGAGCTCGAGGCCTACGAGGACGGCGTGCTCGAGCAGATCATCGCCGAGCCCGGCACCACCGTCGCCATCGGCGAGCCGATCGCGATTCTCGGTGACGGCAGCGGGGCGTCTGCTCCGGCTCCGGCCGCGGCTCCCGCCCCTGCGGCTCCGGCCCCCGCCGCCACGACCGACAGCGCGCAGGCGAATTCGGCTCCGGCCGCCGGAAACGGCAGTGCCCCTGCGGTTCCGGCCGAGTCCGGTGAGCGCAAGAAGTCGTCGCCGCTGGCCCGCAAGGTCGCCAAGGAACTCGGCGTCGACATCGCCGCCGTGACCGGCACCGGCCCCGGCGGCCGCGTCACCAGGCAGGATGTCGAAAACGCGGGCACCACAGCCGCTCCGGCCGGGCCCGCCGCTGCCGACCCGGCACCTGTCGCCCCGGCTCCCGCGATCGCTCCGGCCACCGGCGACTACGAAGAGATCCCGCTGACCACCATCCAGCGCGTCTCGGCCCAGCGCCTCACCGAGTCCAAGCAGCAGGCCCCGCACATCTATCTGACCAGTGCGATCGATGTGACCGAGCTGCTCGCGTTCCGCGCGCAGATCAACAAGACCCTGGAGGAGACCGGCTCCGGCAAGGTCAGCGTGAACGACCTGCTGGTGAAGGCGGTCGCCACCGCGCTGCGCCTGGATCCGGCGGTGAACGTCTCCTTCGCGGGCGACAAGCTGTTGCGGCACAACGCGATCAATATCGGTATCGCGGTCGCCACCGAGGCGGGCCTGCTGGTCCCGGTCATCCACGACGCCGACCGCAAGAGCGTGTCCGCCATCGCCGCCGAGGGCCGCGACAAGGCCGCCCGGGCCCGCGACCGCAAGCTGCGCGGCGAGGACATGTCCGGTGGCACCTTCACCATCTCCAACCTGGGCATGTTCGGCATCGAGCAGTTCACCGCGGTCATCAACCCACCGGAGTCCGCGATCCTCGCGGTCGGCGCGGCCCAGGACGAGCTGAAGCTGGACGGCGAGAAGGTGGTGGCGCGCAAGATCCTTCGCGTCACGCTGTCGGCCGATCACCGTTCCATCGACGGCGCCGTCGCGGCCCGCTTCCTGCAGCAGTTGAAGGAGCTCATCGAGCATCCGCTGCGCATCGTGACCTAGTCACGCCCCGATCGCCGTCCGGTTTTCGATCCAGGATCGGACGACGTCGCCCGCCACCCGGCGCGCGCGGTCACCCATGCCACGCCGCGCGACCGGCAGCCGTACTCACGCGGCGGCGGGTAGTGAACGCCGGATGGCGTGGACCGGGTTTACCCGGCCGGTCCCCGCCATCCGGCTTTTCGCGTTCTAACGCCCGCGTTGGATGGAGAAGTGGGCTGTAGCCGGGCATGCCGAGCCGCGGGCGGACGTTCGAGCCCTGCTAACATCGCTGGTCGAGACGTGAATTCGCGCTGAACATGGTGTATCCCAGACGGTCGGAGAGGTGGATTGTGGGCGACGCCCGGACCGAACGATGGGTCGAACATCGGGTCGAGATGCGGCGCACTCTGATCGACGCGGCCATCCGCGTGATCGAGACCGAGGGGCCGCAGGCCAGCATGCGCGCCATTGCCGCCGAGGCGAAGGTCTCCAAGCCCACCCTCTACCGGTTCTTCGCCGACAAGGCGGATCTGGCGCTCGCCATCGCGGATCAGGCCAAGCAGGACATCGTGCGCGGCCTGGCCGAGGTCCGCCGGCAGCCGGCGGGCAGCGCCGGGGCGATGCTGCACGCCGCGCTCACCGGATACGCCGCGCTGATCGTGGACCATCCGCAGATCGCGCGGTTCCTGTTCCTCGACGCGGAGAGCCCGGGGGCCAAGTCGCTCGAGAATTGGCAGGCGATCCGCTCCGAGGTCGCCGATCTGGTCATCCTGATCATCGAATCATCCGGCGCCACAACGACGGTCGACGCATCCCTCTACGCCTCGATGATCGTCGGGGCGGTGGAGGGCGCGGCGAACTGGTGGTCCGCGCCCGCCGAAATGCCGGCTCGGCCGAGGAATTCGTGGCGGTGGCGGAACCCGTGGTGCGGGCGATCATCGAGCGGGCCGCGACCGCCGCCGGCGTGACGATCGATTTCGACAGGCCGCTCATCGCCGCCTCCTGACCTGCTCCGGCGGCTGCACCCCGCCTAGCGCGCGACACCTGTCGCCCGCAGGTACGGCCAGAGTGCCGAGCGCGCATGCCGGAGGAATGGTTCCTCGGCCGTCGTTCCCCGAGTCGAGAGGACGGCACGGATCCTCGCGCGGAAGACGGGCTCGGTCATGCCGAACTCGACCAGGATGTCCTCGGGAGTGGGGCCACCGTACGGCTGCCAGATCAGGGCGAACTCGACGATGGCCCACTCGTGACTCCGCACCGGGGTCAGAAAGCCGATTCTTCGAGGGTCATGATCTCGCTGTCGAGCGCGGCGAGGACCTCGAGGTCGGCGTCCAGTCCGGGCAGCACCTGCTGGGCGAAGAATGTCGCGGTGGCGACCTTGCCCTCGTAGTAGCGGCGATCGGTCTCGGCCGGGTCCGAATCGAGTGCGGTGAGGGCGGTTTCGGCGCCGGCGAGCAGGCGCCACCCGATGAGGAGGTCGCCGACGGCCAGCAGGAAGCGGACCGAGCCGAGGCCCACCTTGTACAGCTCGTCCGGCTGTTCGCCGGCGGCCAGCAGATAGCCGGTCAGGATCCCCGCCATACCCTGGACCCGTTCCAGCGCGACCGACAGCTGATCCTTGGCGAGCTTCAGCTGCTCCGGACCGTCGGCTTCCGCGGTCCGGCGCACCTGGGTGAGCACGTGCCCCAGGGCGACGCCGTGATTGCGGGCGATCTTGCGGAAGAAGAAGTCCTGCGCCTGGATCGCCGTGGTGCCCTCGTACAGCGAGTCGATCTTCGCGTCGCGAATGTACTGTTCGATCGGATAGTCCTGCAGGAAGCCCGAGCCGCCCAGGGTCTGCAGCGATTCCGCCAGATACTGGTAGGCGCGTTCGGAGCCCACCCCCTTCACGATCGGCAGCAGCAGGTCGTTGACGGCTGCGGCCAGCTCCGGGTCCGCACCCGAAATGTGCTGCGCCACCACAGCGTTCTGATGCCCGGCCGTGTAGAGGTAGATCGATCGCAGCCCTTCGGCGTAGGCCTTCTGCAGCAGCAGGGATCGGCGCACGTCAGGGTGGTTGATGATCGTCACCTTCGGGGCCGTCTTGTCGGCCTGCCGGGTCAGATCCGCGCCCTGCACACGCTGCTTCGCGTAGTCCAGCGCGTTCAGGTAGCCGGTGGACAGCGTCGAGATCGCCTTGGTGCCCACCATCATCCGGGCTTCCTCGATCACCTTGAACATCTGCGCGATACCGTCGTGCACCTCGCCCACGAGCCAGCCGACCGCGGGAACGCCGTGCCCGCCGAGGGTCAGCTCACAGGTGGCCGAGGCCTTGAGACCCATCTTGTGCTCGACATTGGTGACGAACACGCCGTTGCGCTCACCGAGCCCACCGGTCTCCGGATCGAAGTGGAACTTCGGCACGAAGAACAGGGACAGGCCCTTGGTGCCCGGACCGGCGCCCTCCGGCCGCGCCAGCACCAGGTGCGCGATGTTCTCGAACAGATCGTCCGAATCCGCGCCGGTGATGAAGCGTTTGACGCCCTCGAGCCGCCAGGAACCGTCCTCCTGCCGAACGGCTTTCGTCCGGCCCGCACCGACGTCGGAGCCGGCGTCGGGCTCGGTGAGCACCATGGTGCCGCCCCAGTTCCGCTCCGTCATCAACTTCGCCCGGTGGCGCTGCTGCTCGGTGCCGACGCCGTGGAGGACATTGGCCATCATCGGGCCGATCAGGTACATGTAGGCGGCCGGTTGCGCACCGAGCACGAATTCCGAGATGGCCCAGGACACCATCGCGGGCGCCGGCATCCCACCGATCTCCTCGGCCTTGCCCACCCGCCACCAGTCCGCGTCGTACCAGGCCCGGACGGCCTGCTTGAAGTCTTCCGGCAGCCGCACCGCGTGTGCCGCCGCGTCGAAAACCGGTGGCGTGCGATCGGTTTCGGCGTAGGGCGCCGCCACGGGTCCCTCGGCGAGGCGGGCCGCTTCGGCCAGCATGGTGCGCACGGTGTCGGCGTCGAGGTCACCGAAGGCGCCCGCGTCCAGGACGGTCCCGAGCCCGAACACCTCGAACAGGTTGAATTCGAGGTCGCGGACGTTGCTCTTGTAATGGCTCACGAGTCACCACTTTTCGAGAAAAGGCACAGGCTGACAATGGCTTGTTAATGACCGATAAGTAAGGAACAGCCATCAATTCCCGCCATTCATGCACTGGTAGCAGGCAACTCGAATCGAATAAGTGAATGGCCGCTAAGTGGTGTAATTCACCGGGCCGTCGCACGGACGCCGACCGGGGCCGCCGCGATCCGCTCGTCGACCGCCACCAGGACGTCGACGAGATCGTCGCGCCACCGCAACCGCGGATTGCGGACGGCCTCGATGACGACCGTGGTGGACGCGCGGATCAGCAGCCGCGCCACCGCCGCCGGGATCTCGGGCCGGACAGCTTCCAACATGCGCCCCCACTGGGCAATGCCGTCCAGGCGGACGCGCCGGTAGCGCTGCACCGCGTCGGTGGGCAGGTGGCGGGTCTCGCTGACCGTAATGGCCAGCAGGTCCGGTTCGTCGACGCCGAATCGTGCGAAGCTGCGCATCAGCGAGCGCATCGACGCCTCGACGCTGCGGGTCCCCGCAACCGCACGTACCAGCGTCAACTGCAGCCACTCGTCCTGACGTCGCACGATCCGATCGAGCAGCTCGGCCTTGTTCGAGAAGTGGTAGTACAGCGCGGGCCCCGAGACCCCCACCGCCGCGCCGATATCCTCGATGCCGACGGCGGCGAAACCGCGGCTGCTGAACAATTTGGCCGCCTCGGCGAGTATCCGCTCGGACCGGAGCGCTCGATCCAGTGCCGCATTCGCACCGTCGAGCCGCGCCGATCGCGCCGGCGAACGTCCCGCCGGACGGTCCGGTAGTTCCGTCCGGATCACCTCGGCGACAACGGAATCGAGCACCTGAGCCGCGATCGGCAGTGGCAGCTCGGTCCGGTGATAGGACGGGCTGACCGCGACCGACAGCACGCACCAGCTCAGCAACTCGACATCGGCGACATTCAGTTCCGGACGGCAGCTGCGAATCCAGTGTCTGAGATATCCGGTGAGTCGGGCGGCGCGCAGAAGCACGGCAGTCCGGTCACCGGGCGCGAGATTGCGGAACTCCAACTGCCACAACCTGGGCAGCTCACGCAGTTCGAGAGCGACGCGGATCAGGGCGGCCGGTGTCGCCGCCCCGGACGGGTCGGCCCGGTGGGCGGCGTCGACGCGCGCCAGGGTCTCGTCGAGGCCGACCAGCAGGCACTGCCCGAGCAGTTCCTGCTTACCGCGGAAGTGCCGATATAGCGCCGGGGCCGAAATGCCCACGGCCGCCGCGATATCGGACATGGAGGTGCCGTGATAGCCATCGTGCGCGAAGGCGTCCAGTGCGGCATTCAAGATCATGGAACGCCGGGTCGAGGGTCGTTTCCTGGTCGCAGCGGTTCTCGTCCGCCGGGGCGCCGGTGCCGACATCCGGTCAGCTCGCTGGCTCACCGACGGCAGCCGATGCCGCCGCCGACCGATCCGATCCGATCGGGTCGGCGTGCGTCGCCGCAGCACCACCCGACGGCCCTTGGCCGGTGCCAACGCCACTCCGCGGTCGTGCCATTTCTCGTCCAGTTCGGTGGTGGGCACCAGTTCGAAATCGCGTAGCAGGCACCTCAGGACGACCTTTATCTCCATGTTCGCGAACTCCGCCCCGATGCACCGCCGGTAACCACCGCCGTAGGGCAGCCGGGAGGTGAAGTCGGGCTTGCCGCCACCATAGCGAGGGAGTGACATTCATGATGGGAAGACTCCCTCTTGGTACCGTCGGTACCGATACCGACGGTACCCCAGTGTGTCTCGCCAGGCGGCGTTCGCCAACAGTGCGTCCCAGACAGGGAAGGCACCTCACCCCGGAGCGACCCGCATCACATCGCCGGCCACCGAGTGACCCTGCCTTTATTTTGTTGTGCAGCAACATAATTCGCCCCAATGCCTCATTGTGCAGGTGTTCAATCGTTGTTCACCGAAAACCTCCCCGCTCGGTCACACCCTCCGGGTGGAGCAACTACAACGATTGAGCGATCGCCCTCTGCTGGGCGACCACGGCGCGGCAACCTGCTGCTGCGCCGGAACTCTCGGTAAAACAACTTCGCCGCCGACGTCGCCGCCGGCACGCTGCCGTCGGTCTCCTGGGTGATCCCGCCGCTGTTCAACTGCGAACATCCCGCACTGCCACCGGCTTTCGGTGCGGTCGGCATCATGCAGGTGCTCGACATCCTGACCTCCAACCCGGCCGTGTGGGAGAAGACCGCGCTCATCGTGTCCTATGACGAGAACGGCGGCTTCTTCGACCACGTCACGCCGCCGACCCCGCCGCCGGGCACCCCCGGGGAATACCTCACCGTGGACTTGAACCGGGTCTGGGACGCGAAGGGCATCGCCGGGCCCATCGGCCTCGGCTACCGGGTGCCCTGCCTGGTCATCTCGCCCTACTCCCGCGGCGGGCTGGTCGCCTCCCAAACCTTCGACCACACCTCCCAGTTGCGTTTGCTGGAAACGCGATTCGGCGTCGACGTACCGAACCTGACCTCCTGGCGGCGCTCCGTCACCGGCGATATGACCTCGGCATTCGACTTCGCGTCCTTGCCGGACAGCACGCGGCCGGCCATCACCGACCCGCGCACCCGCACCGACGCCGCGGTAGCCCAGTGCGGGCCGAACCTCGCCCGCGGCACGGCCACGGTCGGCGTCCCCTACCCGGTCCCGCCGAACTCGATGCCCGCGCAGCTACCCGGCACCCGCCGCCGCCCCAGCGGCACCGCCTGATCCGCGCCGCTATCGGGTGGTGGCAGGAGCGCGATGCAGTTCCTTGCGGTCGTAGTAGCCCGTCACCACCAGGCCCACCAGCAGACCGATCAGCAAACCCAGCAGGGTCATCCAGAACGCGTGACTCAGCCCCGCCGAGCCGTCGCCGTTGAAATAGAGGATGGCGCGCACCCCGAGATACACCTGATGCATCGGCTCGAAATCGGACAGCCACGCAACGGGTTTCGGGATCGCCTCGACCGGGACGGTACCGCCGGACGACGGCAGGCCCAGCACGATGAACAGCACCAGGTTCACCAGCATGCCCAGGGTCCCGAGCGCGGACACGATCGACAGTGCGGTGACTCCGACCGCGATGATGCCGAACGTGCTGTAGAGGAACAGCAGTGGCGGGCGGTCGATCGGCATGCCCAGCCAGTGCCCGATCCCCATGAAGATCGCCGCCACCACGGGTGCGACACCGGTGATGATGCCCCATTTGAGGAACAGCGTCCGCAGCCGGGAGATCGGCACCGGCGGATAGTGGACGTACCAGGGACCGAATTCGGTGGGCGCGAAACCCAGTGCGGAATCGACCATTCCATTGATCACCATCGCGCCGGTGAACCCGGCCAGCAGGACCATCACCGTGTAGAAGAAGGCGGTGAGGCCGTTACCCGTGCCGCTGGGCAGCGGATGAAACGGTGTGACGGTCACGTCGATCGGCGCGGCCAGCATGAGCTTGCTGAGCCCCGGCAGCTGCGGCGCGGGAGCGCCGGCGGGCGCCTGCAGCTGGGTGTTCACCGTTGCGGTGAGACGTTGGCCGACAGTGTCGTTGGCCTGTTTCAACGCCGTGCCGGCGATATTCTGCACCACCTGGGCGCTGAAGGTGCCAGCGCGCGGATTGGTGTACACCGTGATCTGCGGTTGCGTCACGTCCCCGGACACCACGCTCGCGGAGGCGAAAATGCCGAGCCGCTTGGTGAAGTCACTCGGGATGACGATCGCCCCGTACACCTTCCCCGAGCCCAGTTGGTGCTCTGCCTCGTTGATGCCGAGCACCCGCAGATCGACCTTGTCGCCCGGAATCTGCTGCACGAGAGCATCACTGATCTGCTTGCCGACGTTGGTGGGCTGCCCGCCGATCACATCACCGGAGTCCTGATCGACCAGCGCGATCGGAAATCCGTGCAGATGCTTCGCCGGATCCACCACATACGCCAGATACATGGTGGCCAGCAGCGCCATCAGCAGCGACACCACCACAGCCGGGGCCAGCCACACCCGCACGCTCTTGCGCGGGACGCTCGCCGGAACCGTCTCCTCTACGTTCGCCATGTGCACACCCAGCTCTTTCGGTTCAGGGGTTGGTCCCGGTGACCTCTCGGACGAATGCGTCGATGGACTCCTGCATCTGGGTGTGGCCGGGTTCCTCGAGCGGCCGGGGCGCGCGGGTTCAGGTACTGATCGAGGTGGATGTTGTTGCCCTTCCACTCCCAGAACTCCTCGGCCGGCAGGTCGTCTTCGGCCGTGATCCGCAACCGGGGCGGCAGAAACGCCTGGAGTTCCCGCCACGCGGTTTGATCGCGGTGGAGGGTGGCGGATTCGGATTCACGCTTCATCGAAAACTCCTCCGGGTCAAGCAGTTACGACGGCTACCCCTCCGAACGGGGTGGGTTGGTGATGCATGGCCGGATGCTCGAACAACAGTTTGCCCGCCGTTCGCCACGACTTACATCGTGGTCAGAAAGCGAAGGCCCGTCAACAACGCGATCTCCCTCCGAATCTCGATCCACGCCTTTCGATGATCTCCGGCCGGAAACATGGCCATGGCAGCACAGGACATCCCCGCATACCCAGCTCCCGCCCAGCGTCATCCAGGCGCCGCTCCCGCTGGTGTACGAGGTGTTCACCGATCGCGAGCGCAGTGGCGAATACCTGCCCATGCGAACACGCCTGGACCGGCCCGGCACCAGCGCACGCCAGGGCGTAGGTGCGGTCGGATGTGACCTGGACGACCTCACGCCGGTCCAGCCGACCCTCGAGTGACGGTTGCCACGCTCGCGACATGATGAGAAGATTTGTTAGTAACTCTCTCATCCTGTCGCCCTGTGCAGCCGACAGGATCGGTTGATCAAAGGAGATCCACCATGACCGCCGCCGTCGCGCTCGACCACGAGTCCCGAGGTGCACGCCCCGAACGCCGCCCGTTCGGACCCGGCAGCCGGATGTGGGAGGACACCGGACTCGTCACCTTCTCGCTGACGGCCGGCTCGGCATTCCTGCTGCAGACCATGGAACCCTCGATCGCCGCGGTGGTGGACGAGCACTCGACGTTCCGCACCGACGCACTCGGCCGCGCGGCCCGCAGCATCGCCTCGGTGATGATGTGGATCTACGGCGGCGAAGAGGGGCTCGCGGAAGCCGACCGGCTGCGAAAGATGCACGCCACCTTGAACTCCACGGACACACAGGGCGTCAAACACCGCGCCCTGTCCTCCGGCCCCTGGGCCTGGGTGCTCCACACCGCCATCTTCGCCTTCACCGAGGGCAACAAGTACTTCTCCAGCGATCAGTTGACCGAGGCGCAGAAGGAGTCCTATTACCAGGAGGTCGTGCAGCTCATGCGCAACTTCTCGGTGGCCCCCAAGGAGATTCCGCCCACCTATGCCGACTGGCTGCCCTGGTTCGAGGACCAGATCGAAAACCACCTGGTGCCCACGAACGTGGCCTACGACTACCTGAAGGTCATCCGGAACATCGCCCCGCCCACGCAGATTCCCGCGCCACTGCACCCGGTGTGGCGCGTCGCGACCAAACCCGTCGGCCGCCTTCAGTACTTCTTCACCGTAGGCACCACCCCCGACGCCATCCGCGACAAGCTCGGACTGGAATGGACCGCGAAAGACGAACGTGCCCTGCGCATCCTGGGCTGGACCATCGGCCGCACCGTCCCCCTGCTCCCCGAGCGCGTCCGCTACTTCCCCATCGCCTACGAGGCCCGCCGCCTCGAACGCGACCGCGCCCGCCTCCGCAAGATGATCAGCCTGCGTCCCGTGTAATCACCGGGATCGGGGAGCTCTCAGCGTGGGGAATCGGGCGAAATGCCGCGGTGAGAGCTCCCTCGTCAGGACAGCGGCCGAACCGGATGGCGGAGCAGGGTGCGCATGGCGGCGTCCTGGGTCCGGCGCGGGTCCGAGAGGTAGATCTCGTGGTGGCGGCCGTTCATGGTCAGGCGGTGTTCGGCCATGAAGGCTTCCATGCGGGCGAGGGTCTCGGGTTCGGTGGCGTACGGGCCGCGATGCATGACCTGGATGGCGTCGCCCTCGGTGAGCTGTTCGAAAGTGGCTCCGGAGACCATGTCCGGGGTCACCGGGTCGGGCATGCGGATCATCATGGTCCAGTGCCATTCGTCACGCGGCACCTCCAGGGCAGGGCGGTCCGACTCGACCCACCACAGGCCCTCCAGCTTGGGGACCACGAAGTCGTTGCCCTCGGCCTTGGCGATCTTCTTGGCGCCGTAGGCGGCTCGGTACAGGGTCGAGACGGCCTCGGTGTAGGCATCGCCGAGGGGCGCGCCGACACCGCTGACCGTGGCGTAGTTGCAGGTCCGGAAGGTGCGCAGGACGGGGTCGGTGGGGGCGTCGTAGTAGTGCCTGTCGGTCTTGGCCAGGTCCAGTTTCATGGGTGCTCCTCCCTCGGGGTCGATTCGAGAATGCGGTCTCCCGTGACGGGAGGGTCAAACCCGGCGCGGCGTGGCGACCGGGAACCGGACCGCGCACCCCGGTTCCTGGGGCTGGATCGCGGCCGCCGCAAGCACCAAGGTCACTATGGTGAGCATGCGGATGGTGTTGTGGCGCGCGTTGATCGGCGTGCTGCTACTGGTGGTGGGGGTTGTGGCGGTGCCGGGGCGGGCGGGGGCCGAGGCGCAGTATCAATGGCACGAGGAGTTCATCACCGCACCGGACGGGACGCGATTGCACGCGGACGTGCTGCGACCCGTCGGAATCGCCGACGATGTGCGCACACCGGTGATCATGACCGTCAGCCCGTACCGGGCGCACCTCATGCGGTTGAGCGAACCGCGGATCAAGGGCGGGCCGTCCACCGACGATCTGCCGGCGTCGATGTTCCTGCAGGCCGGATACACCTACGTGATCGTGGATCTGCGCGGGTTCGGCGGCTCCAACGGCTGCCCCGACTTCGGCGGGCCGGGCGAGCGGTCGGATGTGAAGACCGCGGTGGAATGGGCTGCGGCACAACCGTGGTCGACCGGCCGGGTCGGGCTGGCCGGCACCTCCTACGAAGGCTGGACCGGGCTCATGGGACTGGCCGAGCAGCCCGCGGGCCTGGCGGCGGTGGCCTCCTTCGAACCGGTCGTGGATCCCAACACCTACCTCTACATGCAGGGCATCGCCTGGAAGTTCTCGCTCAAGCCGATCAGTGAGAATGGTTTCCGGCCCGGCGATCTCGCGGGCTTCGAGCATCTGATGATCGCCTCCACGCCCGCGTATCCGACCGATTCGGCCGAGTACAAAGCGAATGCTTCGAGCATCGATCCGGCCTGCTATCAGCACTACCTCGCCGAAACCACCAACCACGACGCGAATTCCGCATTCTGGCGGGACCGGAATCTGGTGGAGAAGGTGCGGGGCAACACCATTCCGCTGTTCCTCAGCCAGGGCTTCGTCGACTACAACACCCGCCCCGACCGGGTCTTCCCGCTGTGGAACGCGCTCGGCCCGGGCGAGCACAGGGCCTGGTTCGGGCAGTGGGGTCACCGCGACTGCACCGAGAAATGCGGTTCATCCGACTTCGCCACCGAGCTGCTGGCATTCTTCGACCGGCACGTGGCGGGCAAGGACGTGACGGTGCCCGGGCCTCGGATCACCGTCGGCCAGTTCGACGGCCGGTGGCGATCGGAGACCGCGTGGCCGCCCGCCGACAGCCACGCCGTCGACATCGATCTGCGCACCGGACGCTACAACGACCGCGGCCTGGTCCCGGGCGCGGACCGCGAGATCTGGACCGTGACCCAGCCGCTGGACCAGGACCAGCACCTGTCCGGGCAGGCGACGGCCACCCTCGGCCTGGACGGGCCCGCCGCGGCGGCCGTGACGGTCGAGGTCTACGACATCGACCCGAACAACCGGGCGACCGTCATCACCCGCGGCATCGCCCCGGTCACCCCGACCGCCCAGGTCCGGCTGCTCGCCCAGGACTGGCCCATCGCCGCCGGCCACCGGATCGGCATCCGCATCACGGATGTGGTCGACGACGTGTGGGCGCACCCGCCGGCCTTCGCACCGGTCACCGTCACCACGGCCCAGATCCACCTGCCGCTGCTCGCCACGATCCGCACCCCCGACCTGCCCGGCGACACCAGCGAGGCCATTCCGAAGTGGCGGAACGAGAAGTCGGTCTCGCTGACCCCCGATGTGGTGAACAATGCCAGTGTGACCGTGAACTTCCCGCCCAGGGCCGGCGGATAGGCCGATGACCAGCACCGCGCCGACCGACGCCCACACCGTCGACGATGCCACCGCCGAGCGGCTGGCCGCGGCGCTACGCTGCCGAACCGTCTCCTACGAGAACCGTGACCGCATCGACCCCGCCGAGTTCGACCGCCTCATCGCTCACCTCGAACAGTCCTTTCCACTGGTCCACACCCACCTCACCTGGGAAACCTTCGGCCACAGCCGCCTGTACCACTGGGCGGCCGCCGACGGGCCGGATGAGGCTGTGGCGGCGATTCTGCTGGCGCATATGGATGTCGTGCCGGTGGACGATCTGGAGGCGTGGACGCATCCGCCCTTCGACGGGGTGGTGGATAACGAATTCATCTGGGGCCGTGGGGCTATCGATGACAAGAGCCGGGTGCTGGCGATTCTGGAGGCGGTCGAGCGTGCGCTGGGTGCGGGTGTCCGGCCCAGGGAGACCGTGTATCTCGCGTTCGGGCACGACGAGGAGATCTTCGGCGCCGAGGGCGCGGGACGGATGGCGCAGCGGTTGCGTGACGCCGGTGTCCGGGCCCGGTTGCTGGTGGACGAGGGCGGCGTGATCACCACGGGCGTGGCCGACGGGATCGACGTGCCGGTGGCCACGATCATGGTGGGCGAGAAGGGGTTCGCGACGGTGCGACTGTCGGTGACCGATGTGGGCGGGCATTCGTCCATGCCGGGACGCCAGACCGCGGTGGGGCGGCTGGCGCGGGCGGTGGCGCGGATTCAGGATCATCCGTTCCCCCTGCGGTTGACGCCGGTCGCGGTCGACATGCTCACGCGGGTACGGGAATTCATGTCCGAACCGCGCCGGACACTGCTCGGGCTGGTGCACGTGGCCGGGGCCATCGCGGCGCGGGTGCTGGCGGCCCGGCCGCAGACCGAGGCGCTGGTGCGGACCACCACCGCGCCGACCATGATCAGCGGCGGGGTGAAGCCCAATGTACTGCCGCAGCGGGCCGAGGCGTTCGTGAACTTCCGCATCCTGCCGGGCGATTCGGTGGCCGATGTGCTGGCCCACTGCCGGAAGGTGGTGCGGGACAAGGGCGTATCCATCGAACTCGACGGCACCACCTCCGAGCCCTCGGTCGACCCGTCGGCGGGCCCGGACTTCGATCTCGTCGCCGCCGTCGCGCGCGAGGTGGCGCCGGGCATCGCCGTCACCGTCGGTGTCGTCCCGGGCGCCACCGACTCCCGCTACTACGACGATCTCGCGGCCACCCGCTGTAATTTCGCGCCGATCATCCTGACCGCCACCGATCTGGAGCGTATCCACGGCACGGACGAACGCATCTCCCGCGCCGATTACGCCCGATTGATCCGATTCAACCGGCTTCTGCTCGACCACCTGGTCGGCTGACCCCGGCAACCGCCGCTCCCACCGCGCGGATTCGCCCGTCCGGCCCCACGACGCGCCGGATGCGCGAGAATGACTCCGCCGGTACTCGACATTTCGGGCGCACCGTGTTGGGCGGGCGCACCCTCCGGCAGCGTGACGACCTGAAGGGAGCGGCGAATGACCCGCACGGAAACCGGTGAATTCCAAGGAGCGGAGGGCCGCGTGTTCTGGCAGGCGTGGCTGCCCGACGGCGAACCCCGCGCCGTCGCCGAGATCGTGCACGGGTACGCCGAGCACTCCGGCCGGTACGCGCATGTCGCGCAGCGGCTCACCGAGTCCGGGTTCGCGGTCTACGCGCTCGACCACACCGGGCACGGCAGATCGGAGGGCCCGCGGGCGAATGTCGTCTCGCTGGATACCGCGGCCGACAATGTGCGCACCATGCTCACCACCGCCACCGGACGCCATCCCGGACTGCCGACCTTCCTCATCGGCCACAGCATGGGCGGCCTCACCACCGCCTACCTGGCCACCCGCGACCAGCCGGAGGTGACCGGCGTCGTGCTGTCGGCCCCGGCCATCGATATCGAGGCGGGCAATGCGGTGCAGCGCCTGGCCGCGCCGCTGGTGTCGAAGTACCTGCCGAATCTGCCGGTGGTGAAGCTGGATTCGACGCTGGTGAGCCGCGACCCCGAGGTGGTGCGCGCCTACGACGAGGATCCGCTGGTGCACCACGGCGGCGTCCCGGCCCGCACCGCCGGTGAGATGCTGCGTGCGGGCGAGTACGTCAAGTCCCACCTGGACCGCCTGACCGCCCCGCTGCTGGTCCAGCACGGCACCTCCGACGGCCTCGCCTCGCCCACCGGCAGCGACCTGCTGGAGCGGAGCGCGGCGTCGAAGGACAAGACGGTCATTCGCTACGACGGGCTCTACCACGAGATCTACAACGAGCCCGAACAGGACAAGGTGCTCACCGACCTGGTGAACTGGCTCGAAGCGCACCTGCCGCAGAACTGAGCCGGCGGCCGTGATCGGCCGGAATCCACTGCGCCACTCCGGATTCCGGCCGTTGGTCCGCTACCGGTAAGCCTTCAGGCAGGCGTCCTCGCCGTCCAGCACCCCGGTCCGGAAGGCCTCGAGCCGCACGAAGCCGCTGGGGACCACAGCGCCGTTGACGTCGGCGGCGGCCAGTCCGTCGAGCAGTAGTCCGGAGATCGCCGCGTCGAGATCGGTTGCGGAGAGCTGCAAGTCGCTGCCGGGCCGGCTGAGCTGGGTGCTGTACACGCCCGAGAAGCAGGCGGCGCGCAGGCCCGCGGTGCCGGCCCCGGTGATGCTCAGCTTCCGGGCCTGCTGCACGGCGAGCATGTAGCGGGAGACGAAGACGACGAAGGCGTTGTAGTCCCCGCCCACCATGGCGGAGAACAGATCACCGTTGTCACCGGCGACCGCCCGTTTCGCCAGGGCAGGCACGTCGGTGCCGATGACATTGGTGCTCGGACAGTACGAAACCGGTTGGGTCGCGGTCACGTTCGGGCAGGTGCGGGTGACTCCCGTGTAGTCGTAGGCGGGTTCCGGCTGGATCGGGTAGGTGCGGGCCAGCGACTGCGCCACCAGCGTCAGGTCGGGCTGGTCCACCGGCAGCTGCTCGGCCTTGTCCCCCGGCTGGAAACTGGTGGGCAGGGTGCCGCGGCGTTTCTGAAGCTCGCTGCGGGTGATGCCCTTACACGCGGTCGCGCCGTCGGTGTAGCCCATCTGCACGGCGGTGACCCGTTCGAACGCGGTCCCGTGCTCGTCCTGCGACGCGCCGGGTTCCCGGTCCCGGAAGGAGATGACCGCGGCCAGCACGCCGTTCAGCCCGTCGGTGGTGTTGAGGGTGAAGTGCCGCGAATTCCCTTCCGCCACCGAGCGCAGGAACACCCCGGCGAAGCAGTCGGCCTGCTGTTCGCGCACCACGCTCGAGGTGAAGAAGCCGTTCAGTTTGGCCTGCGCCTGGACGGAGTGCCCGTATTCGTGGGCCAGCACCATGACCACCGCCAGCTGCCCGAACTTCTTCACGAGTTCGGGCAGCAGGGTGCCGCGGTCCCAGCCGATGGTCTGGTCGACGCTGCAGTAGGCGGCATTGACCTCCTGATAGGTGCTGCTGCGGCAGAAATCGACGGCCCGGGCACGGGGCGCGGTGGAATCCCAGGAGATGAATCGGGTCACCGCTGTGAAGGTGCCCGGAAAGGTCTTGGCGTACTGCCCTTTCCAGTAGTCGGCGATATCGGAGATGGCGTTCAGGGCCAGCTTGTCGATGGCCCCGCCGTCCCCGTTCTCGGCCCGCAGATCCGCGTCCGGCACCCCGGCCCGGGGACCGCTGGGCCCACTCGCCGAGGTCTGCCCGGTCAGTTCCCACGGATTGGTCGTCGCCGGAGCCGAAACACTCTGTGCGGCTGGTCCTTTGACGGCCGAACAACCGGTGAGGACCACCCCCGCCACCAAGAGCACGACGGCCAGCCCCAGCCGCACCCGCGACGTCCCCATCTCGCCTCCCGCTTACCACTCGGGACCTGCTCCGAGTATCCACCGACATATCGCACGAAGTCCGCGGTCTCGCAACGGCCGGTGGGAATCACCGGCCCGGTCACGGCGCGCCGCTCGCGACACGCATCCGGAAAATCAGCTGAGACGGCCGCCGCATCCATGGCACAGTCGAGCATCATGAGCGACTACCGCCGCCTGAACCGGGCCAACTGGGACGATCGTGCTCCCCTGCACGCCGGTTCCGGCGAGTACGCCCTCGACAAATTCCGGACCGATCCGTCGTTCCTGAGCCACGTGGTCCGCTTCGACCTGCCGCGCCTCGGCGACATCCGCGGTCTGGACGCGGTACACCTGCAATGCCACATCGGCACCGACACGCTCTCCCTCGCCCGGCTGGGCGCCACCATGACCGGCCTCGACTTCTCCCCCGCCTCCCTGGCCGAGGCCCGCAAGCTCGCCGAAGCCAGCTCCACGCCAATCGATTTCGTCGAGGCCGATGTCTACGACGCCGTAACCGTGCTCGGCGCTGCGCGATTCGATCTGGTGTACACCGGCATCGGGGCGCTGTGCTGGCTGCCCGACATCCGCCGGTGGGCCGAGACGGTGGCCGGGCTGCTGCGGCCGGGCGGGCGGCTGTTCATCCGCGACGACCATCCGGTCCGGATGGCCGTGGACGAGGCCCGCACCGACGCGCTCACCCTCGGCTACCCGTACTTCGAGACACCGGAGCCGATGGTGTTCGACGACGGAACCACCTATGTGGACACCGATCTGGCGGTCGCGCACAGCACCACCCACGAGTGGAATCACGGTCTCGGCGAGATCGTGGAGGCCGTCCTGCAGGCCGACCTGACCCTCACCCAGCTCGTCGAGCACCACAGCGTGCCGTGGGAGGCGCTGCCCGGTCGCATGGTGTGCGGCGAGGACTCCGAATGGCGGCTCGCCGAACACCCCGAACGGCTGCCCCTCAGCTTCACCCTGCAGGCACGCAAACTCTGACATCGAAAAATGTTCGTGCGCATCCGGTTCCACCCCGGATACGATCCGGACGCCACATGGAGTAGATCAGCGGTAGATCACCCGGCTCTTAACCGGGAGGGCGCAGGTTCGAATCCTGCCTCCATGCCCACCCTGGCCTAGCTCAGCGGCAGAGCACCCGGCTTCGGACCGGGAGGGCGCGAGTTCGAATCTCGCGGCCAGGTCTGCTTGTCACCGATTCAGGAGTTCCCTTGTCCGATCAGGTCTTTCGCTACCGTCCGCAGCGGTATGCGACGGGGCAGCTGTCCCGCGCGCTGACCGCTATCGCGCGCGCCGGGGCGAACAAGGCCGAACGGACACGGGCAGAAGCCAAGGCGCAACGCTGGCGCGAGGTACTGGACGGGCTGACGAGCGGCCGCGTCACGGTCGGCAGTCGCACCCCCGTCGCCGATCTGCCCGCCTGGGCGACCCTGGAGGTCACACACGGCGGATTCACCACCGGCCGCGGCCTCGCCGAGGCCCCGCTCACCCGGAACGAGGCGGAACGAGTCGCCGACCTGCCCGCCGAGGTGCCCGGCGACAACCCCCGCGAACGTCTCAACCTCTGGTACCTCGGCGACGCCGGCCAGGCCGAACTCCTGGCAGCCCTGCGCACCGGCCACTATCGCATCCAGCTCCCCGAGCAGGCGGCGCTGCTCGTCGTAGCCCTGTTGCTGGACAAGGGTTTTCCCGAGCAGGCGCTCGACCTGGTCGCCGAACTCCGCCCGTACATGTCGCGCCTGCGCTTCACCCCCGTCTTCGACCCCGTGGCCCGCCCCTCCGGCGCGGCGGTGCGCGTGGCGACCGTCGGCGAGGCCGCCGACGCCCTGCGCGCCGTGCGCACCCCGGAACAGCTGACCCTCATGCACGCCACCATCGAGGTCTGGACCCCGCTCTACGACCGTCTGGTCGCACTCTGGTGCGCCACCGTCGACGGCGACCTCCCGTGCCTCGACCCCACCGGCACCGTCACCGGCGGCCTTCCAGGCAGCACCCTCCCGCCCCACTGGATGCACGAACGTGCCCGATGGCTGGCCGATTTCGAGACCGCCCGCGCCACCCGGGAGTTCCGCGGCCGCCACGCCCACCGCAAGAGCAACTTCACCCACCTGCACGAGGCGCTGCTGAGCATCCGCGACGAGGGCGCCGCACAGTCGACGGACGCGGACACTCGGTCGGCACGTACGAGTCTGCTGAACCCGCACCAGGTTGATCGAGTTCGCCGGGCGCTGGCCAACACGCTCACCAGGCACGGGGAACCCGGTAGCGCCGCGCGGGAATCCGCGCGGGCGGAACAGGCGGCCGCTATCGCCGCGCCGCTGTATACGGACTTCGCCGGCGTTCTCGTGACACGCTTCGAACGCTTCCCCACGGATGGTGGCCTGCCCTCGCTGGATCCCGTGACCACTGCCGTCGAGGCGGACGACGGAGTGGCGATCGCCGACGGCACGGCCATCCCGCAGCATTTGCAGGACAAGGCGATTCGGGCGCTCGAAGCGCCCGCCGACGAGCTGGTCCGGCGAGGCGTCATCGGCTCCGGCGAGGTGCTGGCGGCGGTGCTGCCGCAGCTCACCTCCCGGCTACTGGCCGCCGACATCGCGGATCCGGTGGCGGCGAGCCTGTACGAGCAGATGTACACGGCCTTCCGGCAGCGACACAGCCTGCTACTGCTCAACCTCCAGCATCAGGTGCGGTTCGACGAATTGCCCTGGGTCACAGCCCTGCACGCGCTGCGCACGACAATCGGCACCGGGAAGCCGGACGGCGCAACCCACGCCGGGGTGTCCGATGGCGTCCGCTCCAGGAAGTCCCGGGAATCCTGCGACGGGAAATCCGGTGGTGGATCGGCGGCGGCGCGGCGGCTACTGCGGCAGACGACATTGCTGGCGATCGAGTCGTTTCCGGAGGCGGTGCTGCCGAACCCGCTGGTGCGGGAATTCCATACCCTCGCACAGCAGGCCGGGCTGCGGGTGCCGCTGGTCGAGGAGGTGGCGGCGGACATCTTCATGGGCACGTTCACCGAGAAGTGGCGGGCGGCGGCGATCATCGCGAGCCGGACGCTGGCGGGCACGCTGTACCAGCGGTATTACGACCTGCCGTCGGCGGACGACTGGCACGCGGGTGCGCGGAGCGAAATCCGCTGGGGCAAGGCCACTGCCACCGATTTCACGGAGCTGTGTGCGCGGCGCGCCGTCGAGGCGGGCACCCGGCACGACTATGTCGCCCGCAATGGCGCGCTGCTGGAGCAGAGCCAGATCCTGACCACCCACAATCTGGCGGTCCTCGTCGACGCGCTGGATCTGGGCGAACAGCTGCGTGAGTCCGCGCCCGATCTGGCGAACCGCACCTTCGACTGGATCATCCAGCGCCTGAGTCAGCCCGCCCACGGTCATGCCGCCCTCATCCAGGTCAAGAACGCCTCCTACGCGTGGCGGCAGGCCGTATTCCTGCTCAGCTATTGCGATCTCGCCACCCAGACCGGCCAGATCGACCGGCTGATCGACCAGCGCGCTGCCCCGCGCCTGGAGCCGGCCCTCGCGGGATTGGCCCACATCGTTACGGGCGGCCGGTTCGTGCGGAACGGGGTCGAGCCGAACGGCACCGGCCGCCGCCTGCTCGGCTGGGCGGTGGGACGCCACTGGTATTTCGGCTGACCGCAACCGTTTCGGTTGACGACGCCGGAAGTCCGAGCGCTGCCCGCGACCGAATCACTCCCTGACACGGTGGGGTGCGGAACCCGTGCCCCGCCCCTGGCGTCCAAGTGGGGAGATGCCGGACGATGGGAGGACGCCGATGGAACCGGAAGCCTTGCGGCGCAGGGCCCGATTGAGTCAATCGGGCGCCGAACACGAGCAGTCCCGGATCGCGGGGCGCGGACTCGACCCGGATTACATCCGGCAGCTGGAGCATTTCCCCCAGTTCTCGCACGCGCAGATCCACGCCCGCGTCCAGGCCATGAACCCCGGCGACATGCACGCCGCCGCCCAGATCTGGGTGAGCATCGCCGACAGCATGTTCGGCGCCCTGAGCACCCTGCACGCCACCGTCCAGACCACCCTCGCCGCCGCCATGTCCGGCCACCTCGCCGACGCCGCCGAGACCGCCGCCCGCCAATTCGTCCGCGACGCCACGGATGTCGCCGAAATCGCCCACAGCACCGGCCACCGCGTGATCGCCGCCGCCTACGGCGCCGAAGCCGTCCGGAAAACCGTGCCACCACCCGTACCCGACGCCCCCGCCGACACCAAAGACGAGCAGTACCACCTCGCCCTGGCCGCCCTGGATGCCAACTACGTGCCGATCTACCCACCCGCCGGCACAGCCATCCCCGCCTTCTTCGCACTCAGATCACCCGGCGACACGGCATCCGAAAACCTCGGCAGCACACCCGATTCCGCCCCGGACACAGCCCAGCCCACCACCTCGCTCTCGGATGCCTGGAGCGGCCCGGGTGGCAGTCACGATCCCGGACCTCAGCCTCCCGGCACCACAGCCGTCGCAACCAATCCGGGCGATACCCAACACCTTCCGGGCTCCGGGACAGAAGCCGATGCGCAAGATCCGGCATACCGGAGTCCCGACCGCCGAACCGCCGGCGATCAGCCCTCGACCGCCCCACATCAGACCGATCCCGAAACCGAGCCCGCCACCACCACCCCACCCACTTCCCCGTTCACCCCGACCCCCGGCCACCCGGCCATCCCGCTCTCCCCCGGCCCCACCCCTACTACCCCCGATCCGGGTCGCAGCTTCCCCGGCCCGCCCAGCCCCGAACCCCTCACCCAGCCGAGACAGCCCAACTCCCCCAACCTCACCACCCCGCCCGGCTCAGCACCTTCCGGCATGTTCGCCCCCGCCGGCCGCCCCACCACCGACCCGGATTCATCCCACCGCACCCCGCCCTGGCTCATCCGCGACCGCCAGGACGAACTCCTCGGCACCCCCCTCCCCCACGTCCCACCCACGATCGGCGCCGAATTCCCTGCAGCCCGAAACGATCTCATGCAACCCGACATCGACGGCCCAGGCTGATCCCTCGGCCGAACGATCGCCGCGAGCCAGCGATGGAGCGTTGCCACTGTCGATGTGCGCCTACTGGCGGCGACTGGCTGCAACGTCGAAACAGGCAGAGCGTGAGGAGGATTCGTGCTGCCGGCGGGGCTCCTACTCGCCGCCGAAGACGCGTTCCACGACCGTTTTGGCGCGGCGGGTGACGCGCATGTAGTGGTCGAGGAATTCGCTGCCGTCGTCGTTGGGCCAGCCGGCGACCCGGGCTACGGCGGAGAGGAGGGTGCCGGGGCCGGGGAGTTGGTCGGCGGGTTTGCCGCGGACCAGGACGAGGGCGTTGCGGGCCTTGGTGGCGGTGAGCCAGGCGTCCCGGAGGAGGGCGGCGTCGGCGGAGTCGATCAGCTCGGCGCGCTCGATGGCGTCGAGGGATTCGAGGGTGGAGGTGTTGTGGAGTTCGGGGACCTCGTGGGCGTGCAGGAGCTGCAGGAGCTGAACGGTCCATTCGATGTCGGCGAGGCCGCCACGGCCCAGTTTGGTGTGGGTGGCGGGGTTGGCGCCGCGCGGCAAGCGTTCGGCGTCGACGCGGGCCTTGATGCGGCGGATCTCGCGGACGCCCTCGGGGGACATGCCGCCCTCGGGGTAGCGAATGGGATCCATGGTGCGCAGGAAGCGGATTCCGAGTGCGCGGTCGCCGGCGACCTGGTGGGCGCGCAGCAGGGCCTGCACTTCCCACGGCTGCGCCCACTGCGTGTAGTAGGCGGAGTAGGCGGCGAGCGTGCGGACCAGCGCACCGTTGCGGCCTTCGGGCCGCAGCCCGGCATCGACCTGGAGCGGCGGGTCGGTGCTCGGCGCGCCGAGCAGTCGCTGCACCTGTTCGGCGACACTGATCGCCCATTTCACGGCGACGGTCTCGTCCTCACCGGGCCGCGGATCGCAGACGAACAGCACGTCGGCGTCGGAGCCGTAGCCGAGTTCCATCCCGCCCAGCCGGCCCATGCCGATGACGGCGAAGTCGGCGGGCGCAGGCCTGCCGAGCTCGGCCTCACTGGCCCGGATCACGGCCTGCAGCGCCGCCTCCAGGGTGGCGATCCACACCGAGGACAGCGCCTCGCACACCTGCGGGACGTCGAGCATGCCCAACACGTCCGCCGAGGCCACGCGGGCCAGCTCGTGCCGGCGCAGCGAGCGCGCGGTCGCGACCGCCCGCCTCGGGTCGTCGTAACGCCGTGCGCCGGAAAGGATTCCGCGCGCCACATCCGAGGGCTTGGTGGCCAGCAGCAGCGGCCCGTCCGGCCCGTCGGCGTACATGCGAATGGTCTCGGGCGCATTGATCAGCAGATCCGGCAGGTACGCCGAGGACCCGAGCACGATCATCAGCCGCTGCGCGATGGCGCCCTCGTCGCGCAGTTCGCGCAGGAACCAGATCTCGTTGTCGAGCCCCTCCGACACCCGCCGGTAGGCCAGCAGGCCCGCGTCGGGATTCGGTGTCTCACCGAGCCATTCGAGCAGGGTCGGCAGCAGCAGCGCCTGGATCCGCCCCTTGCGCCCGATCTCCCCGGTCAGCGCCTTCAGATGCCCGAGCGCGTTCTCCGGCGCCACATAGCCCAGCGCGGCGAGCTGCCGCACCGCCGCCTCGGGGCTGAGTCGCAGACTGTCGGCGTCCAGGCGCGCAACCGATTCCAGCAGCGGCCGGTAGAACAGTTTGGCGTGCAGCCGCCGCACCCGCACCGCATTGCGCTTGATCTCGCTGGTGAGCACCCCGACCGCGTCCTGCCGCCCGTCGGGCCGCATGTGCGCGGCGCGGGCCAGCCAGCGGATGCCCTCCTCGTCCTCGGGGGCGGGCAGGGTGTGGGTGCGCTTGAGTCGCTGCAGCTGCAGGCGGTGTTCGAGCAGCCGCAGGAATTCGTAGGAGGCGGCGAGGTTGGCGGCGTCGTCGCGGCCCACGTAGCCGCCCGCGGCCAGTGCGGTCAGCGCCTCCACCGTGCCCTGCACGTGCAGCGATTCGTCGGCCTTGCCGTGCACCAATTGCAGTAGCTGGACAGCGAATTCGACGTCGCGCAGACTGCCGTGCCCCAGTTTCAGTTCGCGTTCGCGCAGGTCCGCGGGCACCAGGTCCTCGACGCGCCGCCGCATGGCCTGCACGTCCGCCACGAAGTCCGGTCGCTCGGAGGCCGCCCACACCATGGGCATCAGCGCGTCGCGGTAGGCGGCGCCGAGTGCGAGATCGCCGGTGGCGGGCCGCATCTTGAGCAGCGCCTGGAATTCCCAGGTGCGCGCCCACCGCTTGTAGTAGGCGATATGCGAGTCCAGGGTCCGCACCAGCGCGCCGGCCTTGCCCTCCGGCCGCAGCGCCGCGTCGATCTCGAAGAAGGCCGCGCTGCCCACGCTCATCATCTCGGCGGCGAGCCGGGTGGCGGAGGTGTCGGCCGGTTCGGCGACGAAGATGACGTCCACATCGGAGACGTAATTCAGTTCCCGCGCACCGCATTTGCCCATGGCGATCACGGCCAGCCGGACCGGCGTCTCCCGGTCGGGGCACACCCGGGCGATCGCCACCGACAGCGCCGCGGTGAGCGCCGCATCGGCCAGATCGGTGAGGTGCCGGCCGACCTGCTGGTACGGCAGCACCGGTTCGTTCTCCACGGTGGCGGCCAGGTCGATGGCGGCCAGCAGCATGAGCTGATCGCGATACCGCTTGCGCAGCAAGGCGATCGCCTCCGGCCCGGCCACGCCCGCCCGGTGCATCATGGGCCCGGCGTTCTCCCCGGTCTCCGGGGTGGCGCGCACGGCGTCCAGCAGATCCGCGAGCAGCTCCGCACGATCGGGCAGCGTCTTCCGCTTCAGCAGCTGCCAGGAGCCCGGATCCGCCACCAGATGATCGGCGAAGGCGCTCGACGAGCCGATCAGGGCCAGCAGCCGCCCGCGCAGCGCGGGGTCCCGGCGCAGCTCGTAATCCAAAGCGGCCCAGTCGCTCCCGAGTTGCTCGCGCAGCCGGATGAGCGTCAGCAGCGCCAGATCGGCGTCGGGGGACCGCGACAGCGCCCACAGCAGTGGCACGCTGTCCACGTTGTCCCACGCCAACTCTCGCAGAGAGTTGGCGGCCGACGGCTCGAGCAGACCGAGCCGTCCGACACCGGGTACAGCGGAGCGAGCAGTCGGTGGCCGAACCATGCCCTTCAAATTACATGTCACGTTGATCGGACGTGCCGCCCATCCCTCTCAAACGGGACATCGTTGCCCGCTCGCAGCCGGTTCGACTCCTGAATGCACCCGCCCCGGTCCCGAAAATCCCGAGAGCACTCCACCCACAGTTCGCGGCCCGCCTCGGCCTGGACTGACGGAGCGGAGGAGGGAAGGCCGAGGTTCCGGCTCCATAGACCTACGCCTCGGCCGCGAACCGCCCGCAGCGAAGCGGAGGGCAAAATGTCACAGCCCCAGGTATTCCTTCAGCTCGTACGGCGTCACCTGGGCGCGGTAGCCCGCCCACTCGCGGCGCTTGTTGCGCAGGAAGAAGTCGAAGACGTGCTCGCCCAGCGTCTCGGCGACCAGCTCGGACTTCTCCATGGCCTTGAGCGCCTCGTCCAGCGACGCCGGCAGTTCGCGGAAGCCCATCGCCCGACGCTCGGCGCTGGTCAGCGACCACACGTCGTCCTCGGCCTCCGGCGGCAGCGTGTAGCCCTTCTCGATGCCGCGCAGCCCCGCGGCCAGCAGCACCGCGAAGGCCAGGTACGGGTTGCAGGCGCTGTCAGGGCTGCGGATCTCGACGCGGCGCGAGGCCGACTTGTTCGGCGTGTACATCGGAACCCGCACCAGCGCAGAGCGATTCGACCGGCCCCAGGAGGCGGCCGTCGGCGCCTCGCCGCCGTGGATCAGGCGCTTGTAGGAGTTCACCCACTGGTTGGTGACCGCGGAGATCTCGTGCGCGTGCTCGAGAATGCCCGCGATGAACGCGCGCGCGGTCTCCGACAGGTTGTCCGGGTCGTCCGGGTCGGCGAAGGCGTTCTGCTCACCCTCGAACAGCGACATGTGGGTGTGCATGGCCGAACCCGGGTGGTCGGCGAACGGCTTGGGCATGAAGCTCGCCCGCACGCCCTCGTCGATGGCCACTTCCTTGATCAGGTAGCGGAAGGTCATGACGTTGTCGGCCATGGACAGCGCGTCCGCGTAGCGCAGGTCGATCTCCTGCTGGCCCGGCGCGCCCTCGTGGTGGCTGAATTCCACGGAGATGCCCATGGATTCCAGCGAGTCGATGGCGTGGCGGCGGAAGTTCGGGGCCTCGTCGTGCACGGCCTGGTCGAAGAAGCCGCCATTGTCGGCCGGAACGGGCGGGGTGCCGTCGTGCGGGTTCGGCTTCAACAGGAAGAACTCGATCTCGGGGTGCACGTAGCAGCTGAAGCCCAGGTCGGCGGCCTTGTTCAGCTGGCGGCGCAGCACGTGCCGGGGATCGGCCCAGGACGGCGAACCGTCCGGCATGGCGATATCGCAGAACATGCGCGCCGAGTGCTGGTGCCCCTTCGACGTGGACCACGGCAGCACCTGGAAGGTGGACGGATCCGGCTTGGCCACCATGTCGGCCTCGGAGACCCGGGCAAACCCCTCGATGGCCGAACCGTCGAAGCCGATGCCCTCCTCGAAAGCGCCCTCCAGTTCGGCGGGCGCGATCGCGACAGACTTGAGATATCCCAGGACATCGGTGAACCACAGTCGCACGAATCGGATATCCCGTTCTTCGAGCGTCCGGAGCACGAATTCCTTCTGACGGTCCATGACCGCGAGCGTAGGGTCCTGGAGTTAAATCCGTGTTACATGAACGTCAGGAGGCGCGGCGAGTCGTGCCCACTCAACACGTGAGGCCCGCCGCAGGCTCTTTCAGATCAACGAGATACGAAATCACCGGGTCGTCGACGCACTGAACTCCGGAGAGCGACACGGTGTGTCGGGTGCCCTTGTAGGTGATCAGCGACGCGCCGAGCTGCTGCGCCAGGTTGACGCCGGCCTGGTACGGGGTGGCCGGGTCCTCGGTCGTGGAGATCACCACGGTCTTCGGCAGTCCCTGGATCGAAAGCTTGTGCGGCGCGCTGGTATTCGGGACGGGCCAGATGGCGCACAGTTCCAGCGGCGCGGCATTGCTGCCGTGGCCGTCGTCGAGGAAGGGGGCGACGCGGCGGTAGTCGGCGTCCTGCTTGGCTGCGACGGATCGGTCGGTAATGGCCGGGTCGTCGACGCAGCGAATGGCATTGAACGCGTCGGAACTGTTGTCGTAGGTGCCGTCGTCGTGGCGGCCGTCGTACATGTCGGCGAGGGCGAGCAGCGTGTCGCCGCTGCCCTGGGCCAGTTCACGCAGGCCCTTGGTGAGGGCGGGCCACAGGCGGTTGGAGTAGAGGGTCTGCTGCACACCGGTGATGGCGTCGCCGTAGTGCAGACCGCGCGGGTCCTGGGTGGGAACCGGCTTGTCCCACAGCGGATCCACCAGCGAGCGGAACTTCTTGGTGGCCTGCCCCGGGTCATCGCCGAGCGGGCAGTTGGTCTTCTCCTTGGCCGCGCAGTCCACGGCGTAGGCGTCGAAGGCCTTCTGGAAGCTGGCGGCCTGCGCCACCGACTCCTTGACCGGATCCTGCTCGGGGTCCAGCGCGCCGTCGAGCACCAGCGCGCGCACGTGGTCGGGGAACTTCTCGGCGTAGGCGTAACCGAGGCGGGTGCCGTAGGAGTAGCCCAGGTAGGTCAGCTTCTGATCACCCAGCGCCGCCCGGATCACGTCCATGTCCTGCACGACCTCCCGGGTGCCGACGTGGGCCAGGAAGTCCTTGCCGGTGCGCTCGACGCACTTGCCGGCGAAGTCCTTGTTCTCGGTCTCCGCGGCCGCGATGCCCGCGGGTGAGTTGTCCTTGTTGGGCTCGGCGCGCTGGGCGTCGTCCTCGGCCGCGGTCATGCACTTGATGGAGGGCTGCGACGCGCCGATGCCACGCGGATCGAAGCCGATCCGGTCGAACCGTTCGGCCAGCTGGGTGCTGTCACCGAGGGTGACCATGTTCAGTCCGGTCACGCCGGGACCGCCGGGGTTGAGCAGCAGCGAGCCGATCTTGTTGCCGGTGGCCCGGACCCGCGAGATCGCGATCTTGGCGGTCGCACCGTTGGGATTGGCGTAGTCGACCGGCACCGTGACCCGCGTGCACTCGGAGTTCTTGGGCATCTCGTCTTCGCTGTAATCGGCACAGCTACCCCAGGTCAGGGTCTGGTTGTAGAAGGAATCCATCCCCACCGGTGTGCTCGAGGTGGGCTTGCCGTCCACCACGCTGGTGCACGCAGCCGCGGTCATCGCCAACGCCGTCACCAGGAGCACGACCCGGCCGGTTCGCATCAACGCCATCCCACGATCGTGCCATCCCGCCGAAATCACCCTCGCACCCCTCGTCCGGTCCATATATCTCTCCGTTTACATTCCGACCGCCACCGTTGTTCACATTGCGGCCGTCGCCGCTGTGTACATCGCGTTCGCCACCGCTGTGCGAAACGTCACGCATGGCACGGATTCGGCAACGGTAGAGGTTCGGAGCCGAAACCACCGAGTACGTGGGCGTTCACACGGTAAGTCCCCAGTCCGCTCTCAGAAACGGCATGCTTAATGGGAGGTGACCTGGGGGCTCTACTGATGAGGGATGCCATGACCGTGCAACCACATTCGCCGAATCGGTCCGCCGCGGCCGGATCCGGTTCATCGCGTTCACGCACCATCCGGGCCGCGGCCGCCGCGACAGTGGCGCTGGCCGCCGCCCTGGGCCTGGTGGCCTGCGGGCCGTCGACGCTGCCGGGGAATCCGATCGCACATACGCCGGGTGGCGTCCCCCAGAGCCAGCCGATCGACTTCACCACGCCCCCGGCCGATCTCGACTCCGCCGTGCAGGGCGTGGTGCCGGGCATCGTGGACGTGAACACCGAGCTCGGGCTGCAGAACGGTGAGGGCGCTGGCACCGGCATCGTGCTCAGCTCGGACGGCTACGTGCTCACCAACAACCACGTGGTCGAGGGCGCGACCAAGATCTCGGTCACCGATCTGGGCAATGACCGGACCTACGACGCCACCGTGGTCGGCTTCGACCGCAGTGAGGACATGGCGGTCATCAAACTGACCGGTGCGTCCGGTCTGCAGACCGCGCCGCTCGGCGACTCGGACAAGGTGGCGGTCGGCGACACGGTGGCCGGCGTCGGCAATGCGGGTGGACGCGGCACGCCCACCGCGGCCGCGGGCAAGGTGACCGCGCTGGACCGGGCCATCACCGCCAGCGACGACTCCACCGGCAGCTCCGAGCAGCTGACCGGGCTCATCCAGGTCGCCGCCAATATCGAACCCGGGGATTCGGGCGGCCCGCTGGTCGACGCGGCCGGACAGGTCATCGGCATGGACACCGCCGCCTCCAAGGGCTTCCGTTTCAGCATCGGCGGTGGTGAGGGCTTCGCGATCCCGATCAACAAGGCGCTGTCGGTGGCCAAGCAGATCGAGGCCGGCCAGGCCTCGGACCGGGTGCACATCGGCGACACCGCGTTCATCGGCGTCTCGGTCAGCTCGGTCTCCGGCGGCGCGGAGATCCGGGGCGTGGTCCAGGGCGGCCCGGCGGACCAGCTCGGTCTCGAGGCCCGCGACGTCATCACCGGCGTCGACGACCACGCGGTCACCTCGGCCAACGACCTCACCTCGACCATGGATCAGCACCACCCGGGCGACACCGTCGCCCTGAAGTGGACCGACCAGACCGGCCAGTCGCGGTCGGCCCAGGTCCAATTGGGTAAGGGCCCGATCGGCTAGCGAGTAGCGGGAGAAGAGGCGAGGGGCGCCCCCTCGCCTCTTTTTCTGCGCGCTGTCTCTTTATCTGCGCGTGGTGTGAGGAATTGCATCCATGCCGGGAGCGGCCGGAATGGCAGACTGACATTCGTCAGAACAACCCGGGGACCCGATCATGGGCCTCGAGGAACGACGAAAGGGACGATGATGTCCGTATCCGATGCGGAAACCCCTGTGTACGGGTCTGCGGCGCCGAAGACTCCCAAGCGCGGGGAGGCGGAGCGCCGGCGGAAGACGCGAGTGCAGCACCTGCAGCAGATGAAGCAGGCCGGTGAGCGCTGGTCCATGCTCACCGCATACGACTACTCCACCGCCCGGCTCTTCGAAGAGGCCGAGATTCCGGTCCTGCTGGTCGGCGATTCGGCCGCCAATGTGGTGTACGGCTACGACACCACGGTCGCGATCACCGTCGACGAGCTCATCCCGCTGGTCCGCGGCGTGGTGCGCGGTGCGCCGCACGCGCTGGTGGTGGCGGATCTGCCGTTCGGCAGCTACGAGTCCTCCCCCGAGCAGGCCCTGGCCACGGCCGTCCGCTTCATGAAGGAGGGCGGCGCGCACGCGGTGAAGCTGGAGGGCGGTGAGCGGGTGGCCGACACCATCCACAAGCTGACCGCCGCCGGTATTCCGGTGATGGCCCACATCGGGTTCACCCCGCAGAGCGTCAACACCCTCGGCGGGTTCCGGGTACAGGGCCGCGGCGACGGGGCCGAGCAGCTGGTCGCCGACGCCATCGCCGTGCAGGAGGCCGGGGCCTTCTCGGTGGTCATGGAGATGGTGCCCGCCGAACTGGCCGGACAGGTCACCCGCAAGCTGACCATTCCGACCGTCGGCATCGGCGCCGGTGCGGAATGCGATGCGCAGGTGCTGGTCTGGCAGGACATGGTCGGCTACACCGGCGGCAAGACCGCCAAGTTCGTCAAGCAGTTCGCGGATGTGGGCGGTCAATTGCGTACCGCCGCAGCCACTTACGCCGACGAGGTGCGGCGCGGCGTGTTCCCGGGTCCGGAGCACAGCTACTGAGCCGCCCGGCCGCGCAGTGATCGAGAACGCCCCCGCGAGGATCGCGGGGGCGCTTCTTTCATAGCAGTCGGCTATTGGAATCTATTCGCCGCCGATCATCTCGGTCCACTGCGAACTTTTGGTGGCAGACTCGGAAGCCAACGAGCTGGATCGACCAAAGGGAAGTTCATGGATCGTGGAACGAGTCGCTGGATTCGGCGGGCGCCGCTACTGGTCGCGGCGGTGGCCACCGTCGCATTGACCGCGGCCTGCGGGGGCAACTCCTCGACGGGCTCGACGCAGCCGCAGGGCTCCTCCTCGCCGCTCTCCTCGACGCCGGGCAAGCCGACCACCACGGGCGGACCGACCACGTCGGCGGGCAGTGGCTCGGGGCTGACCGTCTCCGATGAGGCGGCCAAGCAGCTGTGCGACCTGATTCGGCCGCAGCTGTCGGACTGGCGGGTGCAGACCCCGACCATGGACAAGATCTCGCTGAACGCGACGGTGATCCAGTGGGCGACCCAGAACGGCTTCCTGCTGCAGTTGCCGAGCAATCGGGGCCTGGTCGACCAGGTCACCACCAAGGCCTGTCCGGATGTGCGCGATCAGGCCCTCTCCGCGATCGAGATCCCGGATCTGGCCTCGGGCCTGGCGGCCGGCTGATGCGCACGCTCTACCCGCCGATCGAGCCCTATGAGCAGGGCATGCTGGACGTCGGCGACGGCCAGCGGCTCTACTACGAGGTGAGCGGGAACCCGGACGGCAAGCCGGCGGTCTTCCTGCACGGCGGCCCCGGCGGCGGCACGTCGCCGTATCACCGGCAGTTCTTCGATCCCGAGGCGTACCGCATCGTCCTGTTCGATCAGCGGGGTTGCGGCCGGTCCACGCCGCACATCGCGGACGGGGCGAGCCTCGAGCACAACACCACCGGGCATCTGGTCGCCGATATCGAAAGGCTGCGAACGCATCTCGGCGTCGAGCAGTGGCTGGTGTTCGGCGGCTCCTGGGGTTCGACGCTGGCGCTGAGCTATGCGCAGGCCCATCCGGACCGGGTCACCGAACTGGTGCTGCGCGGGATATTCCTGTTGCGGCGCAAGGAAATCGATTGGTACTACAATGGCTCCGCGGGGTACGTGTACCCCGATGAGTGGGAGAAGTTCCTGGCGCCGGTGCCGGAAGCCGAACGCGGGCAGGACCTGATCGAGGTCTACCACCGCCTGCTGCACTCCCCCGATGCCGCTCTTGCCACCGACGCGGCCGTCGCGTGGTCCACCTGGGAGGGTGCCACGAGTTCCCTGCTGCCCCAACCGGAACGGGTCGCCGAAACCGCCGACCCGCGCTTCGCGCTGGCCTTCGCGCGCATCGAGAACCACTATTTCGTCAATCACGGCTTCCTCGACGAGGGGCAGCTGCTGCGCGACATCGGGCGCATCGCCCACATTCCCGGCGTCATCGTGCAGGGCCGCCACGACGTGGTGTGCCCGGCCACCAGCGCCTGGGATCTCCATCGGGCCTGGCCCGGTTCGGAATTGCACCTGGTGCCCGACGCCGGCCACGCCGCTCTCGAACCTGGCATCACCCACCATCTGGTGGAGGCCACGGACAAATACAGGATGTAGATGAGTACCACAGCCGGTCCCGCGTTGGTCGACGCCGTAGCCGCCGATGTGGACCGGCTGTGTACCGCCGAACCCGATGTGCGCCAGGACCTTCCGGATTCGGTGCACAAGATGCGGGTGGCCACCCGGCGACTGCGCAGTGTCCTCAAGTCCTACCGCCGGGTGCTGCGGCGCAAGCCGGTCGGTGAGATCACCGACGAATTGCGCTGGCTGGCCGGACTGCTCGGGGTGGCGCGCGACGCCGAGGTGCGGGCCGAACGCTTCGCCGCGCTGCTCAGCGACACGGGGGTGCCGTTCGACGAGCAGACCGTGCCGCTGGGTGAGAAATCCTCTCCCCGAAAGGATTTCGGCCAGCGGCTGGTCGACGAGGAGCGCCGGTTCTACGCCGCGGCGCACCGGGCGGCGGTCGACGCCTTCGACAGCCGCCGCTACCGCAGCCTGGTGAAGCGCCTGCACCGGCTGATCGCCGACCCGCCGCTGCGCGCCTCGCACGCCGACGAGCCGGCCCAACCGGTCTTCACCGGCGTGCTGCGCCACGACTTCCGGGAACTGCGCCGCCTGGTGCGCACGGAGGCCGGCCTGTCCGGGGAGGAACGTGTCGAGCGTCTGCACGATATCCGCAAGGCCGCCAAGCGATTGCGCTACTCGGCCGAGGCCGCCACCGAGGTGCTCGGCAAGCCCGCCGAGGAGCTCGGCAGGAAGGCCAAACGCCTGCAGGGTGTGCTCGGCGATCACCGGGACGCCGTGGAGGCCCTGGAGACTCTGCGCACCCACGCCTCCGAGGCCGGCGAGTCCGGCTACCAGCGGCTCTGCGATGCCGAGGAGGCGGCGGCCGCCAAGGCGCTCGAGGAGTACCCGGACGCGATCGAGTTCCTGCGCGAACAGCCGCTCGGTTGACCAGCGCCCGGCGGGCTAGTTGATGCGCATGCTCGCCGGGTCACCGTGGCCCCAGCCGCCGGGATGCGCCTCCTCGACCGCGGACACCGTTTCACCGTGGTGATGCCCGTTCGAGTCGTGCTGGTGCCCGTTCGAGTCGTGGTGGTCCCGGTGCGCGCCGTGGGGCATGATGCGGTCGATCCAGGCCAGCAGCACCGCCGAAACCACGAACGCCAGGTGGATGAGCACCGGCCACAGGTAGCGCGCACTGTGCGCGCCCGGGTCGGTGTCGGTGGTGATGGAGATGAACGTCTTCAGCAGGTGGATCGAGGAGATGCCGACAATGGACATGGCCAGCTTCACTTTCAGCACATTGGCGTTCACCTGTGCCAGCCACTCCGGCTGATCCGGATGCCCGTCGATGCGCAGGCGCGACACGAAGGTCTCGTAGCCGCCGACGATCACCATGATCAGCAGGTTGGAGATCATGACCACGTCGATCAGCCCGAGCACCGACAGCATGATGCTGGTCTCGACATTGCCGTCGGCGAACAGCCCATGCACCAGATCCCACAGCTCGCGCAGGAACTGCCACACGTACGCGGCCTGCGCCACGATCAGACCCAGGTACAGGGGTAGCTGCAGCCAGCGGCTGAGGAAGATGAAATAGCCCAGACTGCGCTGCTGGGCGGCCTCGGGGGAATTCGCGTTCGGGTATGGAAAAGCCATGGGACTCAATACAGCACGTGCGAAATCAAGCACCGATCAGTAATCGATCACGGCCGCGGGCGCCGCTCGGGAATTGATGTCTTCCTGATCGATCGTTGATGTGCGCGCCGATAGGTTCGCCGCGTGCAACACGGAATTCAGCAGAAACGCCGCGGCCCGCTGTGGCTGGTCGCGATCGCGGCGGCGCTCATCGTGGGCCTGGTGCTCGCGCTGTCCACCTACGAGGTGGGCCGGACGCGGGCGGAGGCCTCGCATCCCTTCGGCAATACGGCGGTCAGGGATCGGGTGGACCTGGGCATCTGGGTCGCCAAGATCGACCCGGTCACCCAGACCACGACCGTCGAGGTACTGGCGACCCCGCGTGGCGCACTGGCGGACAAGAACGGCAATTTCGCCGCCGACACCCTCATCTACACCTCGGCGCTCAAGGCCGAGCCGATCAAAATCAAGGCGGGCGAACCGATCTCCGCGGCCGAGGTGAAGGTCGTGGTGGAGGGCACACTCACCGACTACCCGTTCGACACCTACGACGCGGTGCTGGCCTTCGATGTGTTCAGCGGCGACCGGCGCCTGCCCACCGCCGCTACCGTGGCCAGCGGGGACACGCTGTTCGCGGTGAGCGAGCAACCGGAATCGGGCGCCGACGACGGCATCGATCTCGGCTTGCACGCCAGCCGGTCCGTCCCGTCGCTGACCTTCGCCCTGTTCATCATGATCCTCATGCTGGGTCTGGCCCTGGCCGCGGCCATCGCCTGCTATTACGTCCTGGCCGGTAAGCGCGGTCTGATGTTCCCGGCCGTATCCATGATGGGCGCACTGCTTTTCGCGCTGGTGCCATTGCGCAATGCGGTGCCGGGCGGCGCACCGATCGGGTCGATCATCGATTTCACATCGTTCTTCATCGCGGAGGGCATTATCTCGGCGGCCCTGGTGGGCACCGTGATCGTCGGCTACCGCGTCGAAATGGCGAAGGAACGCGAGGACAAAGCGGCCACGCAGCATCCGACCGATCAATTCCGAATGCTCACGCCGCAGCGGTGATTCACCATTCGGCGAGCGAACCGTCCCTGCGGTGCCAGATCGGATTGCGCCAGCGATGCCCGGTCTCGGCGGCGCGGGCGACGGCACGCTCATCGATGCGGAGGCCGAGGCCGGGTTCGCGCGGCAGGCCGACGTAGCCGTCGCGGTAGTCGAAAACCGTTGGGTCGATGAGATAGTCGAGCAGGTCTGAGCCCGTGTTGTAGTGGATGCCCAGGCTCTGCTCCTGGATGAGTAGATTCGGGGTGGCGAAGCCGACCTGCAGGCAGGCGGCCAGGGCGATCGGACCGAGCGGGCAGTGCGGGGCCAGGGCGACATCGCGGGCCTCCGCCACTGCGGCGATGCGCCGGACCTCGGAGATGCCGCCCGCGTGGGACAGGTCCGGCTGCACCACGGCCACACCGCGATCCAGCACCGGGAGGAAGTCCCACCGCGAGTACAGCCGCTCGCCGGTCGCGATGGGAATGCTGGTGCCGCTGGTGATCTCGCCGAGGCGGTCACCGGCCTCCGGCACCAGCGGTTCCTCGACGAAGAACGGCAGGTATGGCTCCAACAGGGGCAGTACGCGCCGTGCCATGGCGACGGACAGGCGGCCGTGGAAGTCGACGGCGATATCGAAGTCGTCGCCGGTCGCCTCCCGCACGGCGGCCACCCGGTCGACGATGTCCAGGGTCGCGCGGGGCGTGTCGATCGGCTCCAATTCGGCCGAGGCGTTCATCTTGATCGCGGTGAAGCCCTGGGCCTTTCGCTCCAGCGCGGTGGCCGCGACATCGTCGGGGCGGTCGCCGCCGATCCAGCTGTAGACGCGGATCCGGTCGCGCACCGCACCGCCGAGCAGCTGCCACACCGGTACGCCGAGCGCCTTGCCGGTGATGTCCCACAGGGCCTGGTCGATGCCCGCGACCGCGCTCGACAGGATGGGTCCGCCGCGGTAGAAGCCGCCCTTGGTGAGGGTCTGCCAATGTGCCTCGATGCTCATCGGGTCCTTGCCGACGAGGTAATCGGACAGTTCTTCGACGGCGGCGGCCACGGTGTGCGCGCGGCCCTCGATCACGGGCTCGCCCCAGCCGGTGATGCCTTCGTCGGTGTCGATGCGCAGGAAGCACCAGCGCGGCGCGACCAGGTAGGTGGTGAGTGCGGTGATCTTCACCGGGATTCCTTTCGCACGCTCCAGCCACCGTCGACAACCAGGTTCGCGCCGGTGATGAAGGAGGCGTCGTCGGAGGCGAGGAAGGCGACCGCGGCCGCCACCTCCTCCGGCGCACCCAGCCGGTCCAGCACCGTTGCCCGAGCGGACAATTCGCGCCCCTCGGCATCCACGTCGTCCCACACGGGCGTCAGGATGGGTCCGGGCAGCACGGCATTCACCCGCACCCGGTCCTGCCCGTACTCGACCGCCAGCTGCCGCACCAGGGCGGTCAGCCCGCCCTTGGCCGCGGCATAGACCGGATATCCCGGCAGCCCGAACTGGGCGTGCACGCTGGACACCGCGACCACATTGCCGCGCCGGGCACGCAGGTCGTCGATGAATGCCCGCACGCCCAGGAACAGCGGCGTCAGATTGACCGCGAGCCCGTCGTCCCACTGCCGCCTGCTCAATTCGTGCGCCGGCACGATCGCCTGCCGAGACGCATTGCTGCACAGGAAATCCAGGGGCCCGAACCGATCGTTCACCCGCGCCCGCAACGCGTCCCACGACTCCTCGAGCGTCACATCGCACCACTGGAATTCGGCCTGCGATCCCATCGCCCGAATCTTCTCCGCCACCTCACGCCCACCGACCTGATCGATATCGGCGACGACGACCGCCGCTCCCTCGGCCGCCAGCCGCTGCGCCGTGGCCGCCCCGATCCCGGAGGCCGCCCCGGTGACGACCGCGACCCGGTCCGTCAGACGACACATGCTCTTCCCCTTCGTCCTCATCGCTGAACATCGGCCCCATCGAGCAGCCCGAGCTCGTCCCGATAGGGCAGCCCCGCCCAATCCCCCGGCACCGACACCGCGAACGCGCCGCAGATGGACGCCAATCGCAAACGCTCCGACACAGATCCGCCGTCCAGCAGCCCGGCCAGATACCCGGCGACGAACGCGTCCCCGGCGCCGATGGGATCGACCGCGGTCACCGGCACCGCACCCTCGCGGAGAAACGTCCCGCCGGCCCAGGCCACCGCCCCGTCGGCCCCGAGCTTGAGCACGATCTCCGAGGGGCCGTGGGCCGCAAGCGATTCGGCCGTGGACACCAGGTCTTTCGAGGCCATCTCCGGGCCCGGCGGCGACGTGGTTCGTGCGCTCAACGGGACGAGCAGGGCCGCCTCGTCCAGTCCAGCGAAGAGGATGTCGGCCCGCGATACCAGCCCGGCCAGCTCCGTGGCGGCCCGGGCGGGCGTCCACAGCGCACGGCGATAGTTGACATCCAGGGACACCGGCACGCCCGCATCGACCGCGATGTCGACGGCCGAATCCACCGCGGCACGCGCCGAATCACTGAGGGCGGGAGTGATTCCTGTGATGTGCAGGACGCCCGCACCGGCGATCCGGGCGGTGTCGACCTCGTCCACCGACAAGTGGGAACCCGCCAGCCCGCGCCGGTAGTAGGTGACCCGGGTCCGGTCGGCCGTGCGGCGTTCGCGCAGCATCAGTGCGGTGGGTAGTTCCGGATCGATGCGGCAGTGTGACACGTCGACCTGCTCGGCCCGCAACCGTTCCAGGATCATCCGGCCCACAGTGTCCGCGCCGACACTGCCGATCCAGGCGCTCTCGTGCCCCAGCCGCCGCACGCCGATGGCGACGGTGGCCTCCGCCCCGGCGAACTCCAGCCGCATGGCCGCGCCGGGGGCCAGCGGACCAGGGTCGGTCGCCGCCACCACGCCGAGCGCCTCCCCGAGCGTTACCAGTCCGCCCCTCATGACAGCTGGTCCCGAACGAGGAGCACGCGCTCCCGCAGCGCGTCGAGATCGCCACCGGCACAGGCGTCCCCGATGAGCGGCGATCCGATCCCCAGTGCCGCGGCCCCCGCATCCAGGTACGCGCGGACCGCACCGAGCCCGATCCCACCGGTGGGCACCAGCGGGATATCGGGCAACGGCGCACGAACAGCTTTGATGTATCCCGGTCCGCCGACGGCGGCCGGAAACACCTTGACCATGGAGCTTCCCGCCGTCCAGGCCCGATGAATCTCGGTGGGCGTGAACGCACCCGAGACCACCGGCACACCGAGCCGGCGGCCCTCGACGATCACTTCCTCGATCACCGCCGGGGTGATCAGGTACGCAGCCCCCGCCTCGACCGCGAGCGCCGCATCCTTCGCGGTGAGCACGGTGCCCACTCCGATCGGATGCGCGAGCCCCGCGCATTCACGGACAGCTTCCAACGCTCCGGCGGACGTCAGCGTGAATTCCACTGCGGTGATACCGGATTCGTGCAGCACGGCGGTCACCTCGGCGAACCTGTCGGCGGTCGGCGCACGCAGTATCGCGATGACCGGAATCTCCGGACGCAACGGGTCGACGGATGCCGGATCCGCACGCGGTGTGTCATCGGCCATCGGCGGAGACCAGCCTCTCGTCTGCGAACGGCGTCGAAGGCAGGCCGATCACTCCGGGGACACAGGCGAACAGCCGGCCCGCGCCGGGTTCTCGTGCGGCTCCACCCTCGGCCGCGGTGGTTATCACCAGAACGTCCAGGTCGGGTCCGGCGAAGGCGCAGCTCGAGACTTGGGAGGGGCCGACTTCGACTGTGGTGTGGAGGTTGCCGGAGGGGTCGAAGGCCCGGACTTGGCCCGCGCCCCAGACCGCGATCCAGACGTTGCCCTCGGCATCCACAGTCAGGCCGTCCGGTTCGCCGTCGGGGAAGTGCGCGAATGGCCTGCCCCCGCTGAGGGTTCCGGTGTCGAGGTCGTAGTCGAAGACGTCCACGCGGTGGGTGGGACTGTCCGCGTAGTAGAGGGTGCGGCCGTCGGGGCTCCAACCGAGGCCGTTGGAGATGGTCACGCCCGTGCGGAGGGTGACCAGAGTGCCGTCCGAGTCGAGGCGATAGAGGCCGGCGCTGCCCACCCCGTCGTCGGATTCGGCCATGGTGCCCGCGAGCAGTCGGCCGCGCGGATCGACCTTGGCATCGTTCAGGCGACGGCGTATCCCGTCGTCCGGCAGCGGCAGGGTGACGACCGGGCCGAGCGGCTGGGCGACGCGGAAGATGGTGTCTCCCACCGCCGCCAGCAGCCCTCCGGAGGTGCACGGCAGCACCGCGCTGACCGGTGGGCCGAGGCTGATCGTTGCGGAGAGAACGAGGTCGGGGGTGCTGCCGGTCAGGGTGGCGCGGTGGATGTGGCCGCCGCGGATGTCCACCCACAGCAGTTCCCCGGTGCGCGGGTCCCAGACGGGCCCTTCACACAGGCGGCCGGGCGGCGGTGCGCACACGTGTGCCCTGAGAGTGTTCACGGTGAGCTCCGTCCCGCTATGTGGGCAGTCCGACGGCGCGTTCGCCGCTGCGCCGCTGTTGGATCACCACGGCCGCGACCAGCAGCGAGCCCTGGGCGACGTTCTGCCAGAAGGTATTGACGCCCACCACGTTCAGCCCGTTGTCCAGCGCGCCGAGCAGGATGACGGCGAGCAGCGTGCCGCCGACCGTGCCCTTGCCGCCCTTGAGGGCGCAGCCGCCCAGCGCCGCCGCGGTGATCGCCTTGAGTTCGAGGCCCTCGCTACCGGAGACCGGCTGGCCGGATCCGGTGCGGGCGGTCAGGATGATGCCCGCGATGGCCGCGACCACGCCCGCCAGCATGTACACCGCGATGAGGTACTTGTTGATGTTGATGCCGGAAAGTCGTGCGGCCGTGTCGTTTCCGCCGATAGCGTAGATATTGCGTCCGATGTCGGTGTATTTCAGCAGCACGTGCACGCCCAGCGCGACCAGGCCGAGGACGATCACCGGCACCGGCAGCCCGAGGATCTTGCCGCGTGCCAGGAAGATGAACACATCGTTGTCGAGGACGAAACCCTGCGCCTTGCCGCCCGAAATCAACTGGGCCAGACCCTTGTACGCGGCCAGCGTGGCCAACGTCGCGATCACGGGGTTGACCCGGCCGTAGACGATGATGATGCCGTTCGCCAGACCCAGCACCAGTCCGACACCGATCGCGGCGAGGATCCCGGCGAAGGCGTTGCTCCCTGCCGAGGTGAAGGCCATGGCGCTGACGACCGAGGCGACACCCGCCTGAGAGCCGACCGAGATGTCCAGGGCGCCGCAGATGATCACCACGGTCTGCACGACGGCGAGCAGCCCGAAAACCGTGACCGCGTCACCGATTCCGGCGATATTGCGCGGATCCAGGTAGCCGTCGTTGAGCCAGGCGAAGATCGCCACGACCACGACCAGCGCGCCGATCAGGCTGAGATTGCCGGTGCCGATGAACCTGATCACCCGGCGCGGGGTGAGAGCGGTCAAACCGCCGAGGTAGCGGGCGAATACGGGTGTCGGCGCGGAAACCGCTGTCTCCGTATTCATGTCGATTCGTTGGTCGGTCATGATTTCCTAAGGTCGCTGCGCGGTCAGGTCGTCAGCCATAGCCAGGGCGAGGATGGCCTCCTCGCTGGCGTCGGCGCGGTCCAGTTCGCCGGTGACGCGGCCCTGCTGCATGACGACGATGCGGTCGGCGAGGCCGAGGACTTCGGGGAGTTCCGAGGAGATGACCAGCACCGCTACACCGGACTCGGCCAGTTCCTCGATGATGTGGTAGATCTCGATCTTCGCGCCCACATCGACGCCGCGCGTGGGTTCGTCCAGGATGAGCACGCTGGGTTTGCGGGCCAGCCAGCGCGCCAGCACCACCTTCTGCTGATTGCCGCCGGAGAGCTTGCGCACCTCCTGCTCGATCGAGGGCGTCCGGACCCGCAGTGACTCGACGTACCGGAGAGCCAGCGCGCGTTCCGCACCGCGGCGCACGAAACGCCAGTGCCGCAGGCGATCCAGCATGGCGAGCGAAATATTGTCGCGCACACCGCGATGCAGCAGCAGTGCCTGCGCCTTGCGTTCCTCGGGCGCGTATCCCATGCCGGCCCGCACCGCGTCGCGCGGCTGGCGCAGCCGCACCCGGGTGCCATCGATCCGCACCTCCCCGGACCGGATCGGGAGGTCCCCGGCCAGCGCGCCCGCCAGCTCGGAGCGACCCGCGCCGACCAGCCCGGCCAGCGCCACCACCTCACCCGCGCGCACCCGCAGGCTCACGTCACGCACATCGTCGGTGGTCACATGGTCCACCTCGAGCAGCACCCGCCCGAGTTCGGAATGCTTGCGCGCGAACACCGTCGACAGATCGCGGCCGACCATCATCCGCACGATCTCCTGATCGTCGGTGTCGGCGGTGTCGCGCACGCCGACCAGCGCGCCGTCCCGCAGCACCGCCACCCGGTCGGCCAGCTGGAAGATCTCCCGCATCCGGTGCGATACGTAGATCACCGCGAGGCCGCGGTCGCGCAGGCGGCCGATCAGCGCGAACAGTGATTCGGTCTCGTGATCGGACAACGAGGAGGTCGGTTCGTCGAAGGCGATGACCTTGGCGTCGGTGGTCAGCGCCCGCATGATCTCCACCAGCTGCCGTTGCGCCGCGGTCAGTTTCGATCCGAGGGTATCCGGATCCAGATCCCGGTCGAAGCCGAGCCGGCCGAGATCGGCGCGCACGCGGGCCCGCAGTGCCGCGCGATCCAGCAGCCGGCCCGCGCGGCGCGGCAGCGCGCCGAGATAGACGTTCTCGGCGACCGAGACATGCGGCACGATCTCCGGTTCCTGGCCGATCACCCGGATGCCCGCGGCGCGCGCTGCCGCGGGACTCGCCAATTCCAGTGGCACACCGTCGAGTTCGAGAGTGCCGCTGTCGGGACGATGGTCACCGCCGAGGATCTTGATGAGCGTGGATTTCCCCGCGCCGTTCTCCCCCATCAGCGCGGTCACCATTCCGGCCGGGAAGTCCAGGCTCACCTCGCGCAGCGCGGGCACGCCCGCGAAGCCCTTGGTGAGCCCGGAGACCCGCAGTCCCGTCAGCTGCACGTGACGCCTGCCTGCTGCCAGTTGGTGGCGTCCACCATCTTGGTCGGGGCGAAGGCCTCGGCGGGCATGGACTTTCCGTTCTTCAGGTAGTCGTACATGGTCTGCACGGCCAGCGCGCCGACGTCCTTGCCATTGATGAACAGGGCCGCCTTGAAACCGGTGGGCTTGCCGCCGCGCCATTCCTTGCAGGCCAGATACGCGCCGAGGCCGACGCCGAGCACATTGTCGGCGGAGTAGCCCGCGTTCTGGATGGCGGCGACACCGCCGCTGACGTTCTCGTCGTTGCAGCCCATGACGATCCAGTTCTTGACCGACCGGTTGCCCGCGACGGTGGCGGAGATCTTGTTCTGCGCGTCCGACGGCGTGTTGTCGGTGCCGACCTCGATCACCTTGACGTCGGTGCCCGAAGCATCCTTGAAGGCCTTCTGATTCGCCTTCACCCGATCGGTGCAGACCGTCACGTCCTGCTTCCAGAGGTCGACGATCGCGGTGTCCTCCGCCTTCCAGCCCGCCTTCTTGAAGTCCTCGCCCGCGCGGGTGCCGACCTCGGTTCCCATTTGCGTGCCACTGAATCCGACGCGCGGGACCAGATTGTCCTTGTTGCAGGAGGCCGGATCCGGGCCATTGGTGCAGACCTGATCGTCGGAGGTGAGCAGGGCGACGCCGCCCGACTTGGCCAGCTGCGCGACCTGCGGGCCGACCGAGGGATCCGGGACGACCACGATGACGCCATTGGCCTTCTGGTTCACCGCGTTCTGCACCTCGGTGACCGCCTTGTTGGCGTCATTGCCGAGGTTGACCACCTTCAGGTCGACGCCGAGTTCCTTGGCCTTGGCCTTGGCGCCGTCGGCCTCGCCGATGAAGTACTCCTGGTCGCCTTGCTTCTGGGCGTAGACGAGGTTGATCGTGCCCGAAGTGTGCTGCGGGCCTGCGTCGTTCGAGCCGGAATCCTTGCCCGACGAGCAGGCGGTCGCGGCCATGGCCAGAGCGGCTCCGCAGACCAGCGCGCTGGTCCATCGGCGTCGGTGGGTCCAGGACATGAGCACTCCTAGGTGATCTGCCACACAGTAGGCATCGGTAGTGATGCCGGTTACAGTAGGACTTCGGATAACTGTTGTAAATACTGTTGGCAGAAGTAGTCTCGCGCACAGCTCGGGTATCTTCGCGGGCAGCAGCGAAAGGAGCGGGCGAGGCCGTGTACCAGTTGACCGCGCGGGATATCAGGCGCCGCAACAGGTTCTGCGTGCTGCAGGCGGTGTACGCCGCGGCGGGGCACACCAGCCGGCAGGAGATCGCGCGAGCCACCGGGCTGTCGTTCGCGACGGTCGGCAATATGATCGCCGAACTGCTCGAGGTGGGGGTGCTCGCCGAACTCGGCTACGAGGCAGCGGGAATCGGCCGGCCGCGCGCCCAGCTCGCCATCAATCCCGACCGCGGCAGGCTGATCGGCGTCGATATCGCCGAAACCAGCATCCACGTGGACGTTTTCGACCTCGCGATGTCGGTGCTGCGGTCGAGCGAGATCCCCGTCGATCCCGCCGCGACCACGCCGGACGAGATTGTGGAGCTCATCGTGCAGGGCATCGACGAGGTCATCGCGGGCGATGCCGACAAGGTGCTCGGCATCGGCTTGAGCGTGCCCGGCCTGGTCGAACCAGAGACCGGGAAGTCGGTGTTCTCACCGTACTGGCACTGGCACGACGTCCCCCTCAAAACCCTGCTCGAACAGCGGCTACCCTATCCCCTCTACCTGGACAATCCGCTCAAAGCCAGTACCGCAGCACAACTCTGGTTCGGCGCCGGCCGCGATGTCGACGACCTCATCGTCGTCACCCTCCGTGCGGGTGTCGGCATCGGCGTCGTCATCGACGGCATGCTCTACCGCGGCGTCACCAACAGCGCCGGCGAATGGGGCCACACCAACCTGGTCCTCGATGGCCGATCCTGCACCTGCGGCCGCAACGGCTGCGTCGAAGCCTATGTGAGCGCCCCCGGAATCGCCGCGACCCTCCGCGAAATCGATTCCGCAAGTGACCTTCTCGCGGACAACGCCGCCACCACCGTCGCGGCCGTGGCCGCAGCCGCCGCCCGCGGCGACGAAACCGCCCACGCCGTAATCGAAAAGACCGGCCACTACCTGGGCGTGGCCATAGCCAACCTGGTCAACCTCTTCAACCCCCGCCGCATGGTCTTCGGCGACCTGGTCGCCCGCCAGCTCGGCACCCCGCTGCTGGAAGCAACCCGCCGCGCCGCCGCCCACCACGCCATGTCCGACCCCTTCGCAGCAGTCACCCTCGAACTCGACACCCTCCCCCACAACCCGTCCAGCCTCGGCGCAGCAACCTTCGCCCTCGAGGGATTCCTGGCCGACCGAGAAACTTTCACCTCCATAGCCACCCGCCGAGCCCGCCGCACCGACACCCCACCCCTGACCCCGGCCTGACCGCGACCACACCCGCCGTTGGTTACAGCCTCATGCCTCAGGTCGAGGTGCGGTCAGAGATGGTCGATCTCGGTGAGATCGATGTCGATCTCGAACGGCACGGTCAGCTGAAGCCGATCGTGATGAATTCCGGTGAGCGCGTACGTACTTGTGGCCGGATCGAGCTCATAGACGTACACCACCGGGCGCCCGTCGACATTTTCGACGCGCCAGAAATGCGATATCCCTGCTCTGGCATACAGCTGAGGTTTGCGCTCTCGATCTCGTGTTCGCGAGTCCGGCGAGACGATTTCGACGACCAGCACCACATCGTCGGCCTGGTATCCGGTGAGGCCGTGATCGCCGTCGCGATCTGCGTGTACGACGATCACGTCCGGCTCAGGGCGTTGGTCTCGGTCCAGGGTCACGGTCATCTCACCTCGGACCCGCATATCAGCTGGGACGTTCCGGCGCAGCCCTGCGTCGAGAAGGATATTCGCCAAGCGGTGGAACTTCGCTTGCGGGCTCACGAAGACGAGGCTCCCGTCGATCAACTCGGTGCGCGGCGGCAGGTCGGGCAAGCGGTCCAGATCCTCAGCGACGAATCCGCCCGGCGGCGGGCGCAACCACTGCGGAAACGGTTCGACGGTCATGTTTTCGAGTATGGCATCGAAGGCGCTGGTCCGGCGGGGTAGCCGAACATGACCGTGCGGGTCGTGGGGTCGACCTCGGCGAGTCGCACTCGCACCGTCCCGCCTTCCGGGGGTGTGCCGGTGCACTTGGCGAGGACGGGTGGGTCGGCGATGAAGATTTCGGCGGGGCGGGTGCCGTTGGCTTCGCGGAGGACCACGGCGTCGAAGTCGGTGCCGAGGCGGGGGGACAGGACGGTGGCCTCGGTGAGGTCTACGCAGGCGCGTTCGACCTTGCCGGCCATGGCGTCGGTGCGGCGCATGGTGTCGGCGACGGCGGTGAGGTCGTCGCGGACCCAGTGCGGGACTTCGGTTTTCGCGCAGTGGGCCAGGCAGATCTCGGTGGCGTAGCGGTCGCCCAGGCGGCGCAGGGGGGCGGTCACGTGGGCGTAGGGTGCGCCGATCGCGCTGTGCTGCAGGGCTTCCGGGGCCTGGCCGTTCAGGATGGTGTAGGACGCGCCGCGCAGCAGGCCGGTGGCCTCGGACATGAGCACCAGGGCGGCGGGAGTATTGCAGTCGAGTGTGGCCAGCATGCGGCCCGCGGACTCGTCCCGCGGCCAGGACACCCCGACCGCGGCGGCGGTGTGGCGCATCGACTCGATGGCGGCCGGGGCGGGCGGTGGCATGGTGCGCAGCAAACCCACGTGATCGGGGTTGCCGGACCCGTTCGATTGATAGCCATCGAGCATGATTCGGGCCGCGCACATGCCGGCCAGCAGGGAGACCTGTTCGTTCCAATCGTCGACGGCGGTGCGCGGTTCGACGGCGAGCTGCCAATGGTCGATTCCGGTTTGCTCGCCGTCGCGCACCACGATCTGCGCGGGCAGCCGCAGGGTGATCGCGCCGCGCTCGATTCCGGCGTCGATGCGCAGGCGGCCGAACTCGGGCAGCGCCGCGAGGGAGGGGTGCAGGCGGCCGGCGTCGGCATCGGCCTGCACACCCTGATAGTCGAGGCGGACGCGGGAGCGCACCAGGGCGCGCGTCACCGTGTAGCGCACGGGCTCGGCGTGCGCGTCGCATTCGATGGTCCACAGCGCGACCGGGCGGTCCACGCCGGGCAGCAGGCTGGCACGGCCCTCGGACAGCACCGGCGGGTGCAGCGGGACGGTGCCGTCGGGAAAGTAGAAGGTCTGGCCGCGGGCCAGGGATACGCGGGCCAGTTGCCCGCCGGGAACGACCATCGCGGCCACATCGGCGATGGCGTAGTAGAGCAGGAATCCGCCGGCCGGGGTGCGCTCCAGATACAGCGCCTGGTCCAGATCCATGGCGCCGGGGGGATCAATGGTGACCAGCGGAATCTCCCGCCGATCGACCCGGGCACCCGCGAACGCGTCCACCGCGTCGCGGGCCTCCGAGACGGCCCCGGACGGGTAGTCCGAGGCCAATCCGAACTCAGCTCGGACGACGCCGAAGTCCACCGGCGCCGACACGATCCGCTGATGCAGTTCCACTGCGGAGACTGTCCCTACTGCAGGGCCAGCATGGTGCCGTTCAGCTCGTTGAACGGACCGTACACGGTGAACACCACGCGACCATCCGGGTACTGGGACGACATCGCGGCCGCCGAGTCCAGAGCCTCCCCGAAGGACGCGGCCGAGGGATGCGGCAGGCCCGCGATCGCCTGCCCGATGTGGGTCTGCGCCACCCACACCGTGTCCGCGGGGGTGAGATCGACCTGCACCCCACCCGGCAGCGGTGTCACGGTGGCCGCCGAGGCGGAACCGGCACCCAGCACAGCGGTAGCGGCGGCAGCGAGAAGCGCACCGACTGCCAGTTTGCGAGCAATTCGCATGTAGACGAGACCTGCTTTCCGACTTTTGTTGAGCCCTTCGCCCCGTTGCGGACCGCAACGGGAACTTTCCAACGCGCAACACTTTATGACGTCGATCACGTTCGGTGCCAGTTCGGAGCAGATAACCCGCTCGACACGCCGAGCCGCGCCGCTACACGCCGTGTGGCGCGTCGCAATTCTCATCCAACCCGTCGATCCGCGCACGCGGAAGGGAGAGCGGCGTCGCTCACGCCGCTCTCCCGTCCGGCCATTTCTCCGCCCGCGGTTGCGGGGTCTACCTTCCGCGCAGACCGTCCGGGAACTTGGCGCTGAAGAGTTTGAATCCGTATGCGATACCGAACAGCACCACGATGGCCGCCGGCTGAATCAGACCCGACATGACTTACTTCCTCATCTTCTTACCGCCGGTCGCGCCCGGACCCGGTGCCCGCGCTACGCCGACTCCTTGCCGCCGCCGAGTTCGCCGGCCGCGTTCGTGTTTTCCTGTGCATCGGGCTCTTCCAGCGGCGCACCAGGCCGATCCAGCGCAGCCAGCGCCTCCCGGATACCGGGCTGGGCCAGCGCCGCCATCAGCTCACCGACGGCCGCGGGGCCCAGGGCCGGCTGCTCGGCGGCCGGCGTCGCCTCCTCGGGTTCGGGCATTGCCGCCGCCGGCGGCCGTCCGCTGCGCTCGAGGAATCGCAGCAACTCCACCGGGAATGGGAGCACCAGCGTCGAATTCTTTTCCGCCGCAACCTGAACCACAGTCTCCAGGAAACGCAGCTGCAGAGCGGCCGGGGCCTTCGACATATTGGCGGCGGCCTCGGCGAGCTTGTGCGACGCCTGGAGCTCGCCCTCCGCGGAGATGATGCGGGCACGGCGTTCACGTTCGGCCTCGGCCTGGCGAGACATGGAGCGCTTCAACGCATCCGGGAGCGCGACGTCCTTGATCTCGACGCGATCGATGTGCACGCCCCAGTTGATGGCCGGGCTGTCGATCATGAGCTCCAGGCCCTTGTTGAGCTGCTCCCGATTCGACAGCAGATCGTCGAGCTCGCTCTTGCCGATGATGGACCGCAGCGAGGTCTGCGCCACCTGGGCGACGGCGAACAGGTAGTCCTGCACCTCGACGAGGGCACGCCTGGGATCGATGACCCGGAAGTACACGACCGCGTCCACCCGGACGGTCACATTGTCCCGCGTGATTCCCTCCTGCGCGGGCACCGGCATGGTGATCACCTGCATGGAGATCTTCTGCATCTTGTCCACGCCCGGAATCAGCAGCCGTAATCCCGGCTCCCGTACCTCGCGCACCCGCCCCAGCCGAAATACCACCCCCTTTTCGTACTGCGCGACCACCCGCACCCCGGCCGCGAGCCCGATACCGGCAATCACCGCAAAGGCGGCGAGCCACCCCACCAACAGATACAGAACATCCATTGTTCGCTCCGCGAAACTATTTCCGCTCCACCGGAAATCCGATGGCGTGCCTCCATCATCGCACCGGAAGATCGCCCACGCGACGCAAAAACTCACCACATGAGCCACCCAAGGTTCGCGGCCCGGCTCGATTCTGGACTGACGGAGCGGGGGAGCGAAGCGGAGGAGCGGAGGAGGGAAGAATCGAGCTTGCAGGGCCGCGAACCCGCCGGAGCGAAGCGGAGGCCAAAAATACGGGCGGACGAGTCGGTCTGTAAGCCGGATCCTGTCCCCGGCGGTTTCCCACCGGGTGGCGACCATCCATCTGGACACACCGTTGCCGGGTGCCTCGAGCGGTCCACCCGCAGGCTCGGGCGAGCAGCCCTCGAACACCTGCGCAGCCGCACTCTCGCGAGTGCGGCCTTCGACCTTGCTCCGGGCGGGGTTTACCTAGCCGCGCCGGTCACCCGGCGCGCTGGTGCGCTCTTACCGCACCGTTTCACCCTTACCGGCGGTGCACTTCTCGCGAAGTGCGGCCCACCGGCGGTCTGTTTTCTGTGGCACTGTCCCGCGGGTTGCCCCGGGTTGCCGTTAACAACCGCCCTGCTCTCCGGAGTCCGGACTTTCCTCGGCGAAGGGCGGCGGCACATGCGTGCCCGTTCCCTTCGCCGCGGCCGCCCGACCGACTCGTCCGCGGCCACCAGGGTACGGTAGGGCCCCATGGAGCGTGTGGAGGTGGGGTTCCCTTCGGGTGGCGAGCAGTGCGCCGCATGGCTGTATCTCCCGGATGGACCGCCCAAACCGCGCCCGCTGGTGGTCATGGGTCACGGGCTGGGGGCGGACCGGGAAATGGGGTTGGACCGGTATGCCCGGCGGTTCGCGTCGGCGGGAATCGCGGCCCTGGCCTTCGACTATCGGCATTTCGGGGCCAGCGGCGGTGAACCCCGGCAGATGATCAGTATCGCCCGGCAGCGCGCGGACTGGCATGCGGCCATCGCCTTCGCGCGCACCGTCCGGGGGATCGACGCCACGCGAATCGCACTGTGGGGCAGTTCATTCGGTGGCGGTCACGTGCTGGCGGTCGCGCCCGACGATCACTACATCGCGGCCGTGGTGGCGCAGTGCCCGTTCACCAGCGGCCGGTCCTCGGCGCTGGCGAAGGGGCCGATCAGCCTGATCAAGACCGGCACGCTGGCGGTCACGGATCAGGTTGTGGGACCGATCATCCGGCGCCCGATCAATGCCCGGCTGGCGGGCAAGAAGCATTCCGCGGCGCTGATGAGCGCCGCCGACGTGCCCGCCGGTTTCGGCCGCCTGGCCGAGGAGAGCGGGCAGTACCGGCCGAAGGTGGCGGCCCGCGTCGCCCTGTCGACGCTGTTCGACAATCCCATCCGGCACGTCAAGGACATCAAAGCGCCGGTGCTGTACGCGATCTGCGACAACGACTCGGTGGCCCCGGCCGGCCCGACACTCAAGGCCGCCGAGCGCACCAAGCACGCCACCGTGAAGCGTTACCCCATCGGGCATTTCGAGATCTACTTCGACGACTGGTTCGAGAAGGCCGTCTACGACCAGACCGAGTTCCTGATGGCCACGCTGCGTCCCTGAACCCCGGTGGGGCCCAGGGGTTCAGAGGTACGAGGTGTCGTTGACCAGGCGCACCGAGGAACCGCCGTCCGGATAGAACTCGGCGATGGACAGCGACGCCAGATCCAGGTGCAGCCGGTACAGCAGCGAGGGCCCCACCCCGAGCGCCAGCTGCAGCAGTGTCTTGATCGGCGTGACATGGCTGACCACAAGCACATTCGCGCCCGGATACAGCGCCACCAGATCCCGCCGCACCGCCTCGACCCGCTCCCGCACCTGGTCGAAGCTCTCGCCGCCGGGCGCCGGAATCGACGGATCCCCCAGCCAGCGGCCGTGCAGCTCAGGATCCCGCTCGCGGGCCTCCGGGAAGGTCATCCCTTCCCACGCACCGAAATCCGTCTCGGTCAACCCGTCCAGCACCCGCACCGGCAGTCCGAGCGCCCGGCCCGCCGCCTCGGCAGTCTCCTTGGCCCGCCCCAGCGGGGAGCACACGATCGCCTCGATCCCGCCCTTGCGCGCCAGCATGGCCGCCGCGTTGGCCGCCTGCTCCTGCCCGAGCTCGGTCAGCGGCGGATTCCCCCGCCCCGAATACCGCCGCTGCACAGAGAGTTCCGTCTGCCCGTGCCGGAGCAGCAACAGCCGCGTCGGCCGTCCCACGGCGCCGGTCCATCCGGGCGAGTGCGCAGTGCTCCCCGCGGCAGACCCCGCGGTTTCCGGTACTTCGACGACACCGCCCGCGACCGCCGCGGCGATCTCCCCTACCGCCGAACCGCTTTCGACCGACGCGGGACCGGCGGCCCGATCGTTCGCCAGCGCGGTGCGGACTTCGGCGACCGTATCGGCGTCGTCCATGGCCTCATTGGCCAGGCGGTCGGCTTGCGAGTTCTCCTTGCGCGGAATCCAGGTGAAGCTCACCCGATCGAACCCGGCGACCAGCCGCCGCGCCCGATCGGCCAGCGGAATCATGGCCTCGTGCTTGACCTTCCACCGCCCGGACATCTGCTCCACGACCAGCTTGGAGTCCATCCGCACGGAAACCTCACGCGCGCCGAGTTCCGCCGCGGCCTCCAAACCCGCTATCAGCCCGCGATATTCGGCGACATTGTTGGTGGTGACCCCGAGGAACTCCTTGCGCTCGGCCAGCACCCGCACCCGCTCGGCATCCCACACCACCGCGCCGTAACCGGCAGGCCCGGGATTCCCACGCGAACCGCCGTCGGCCTCGACGATCACCAAGTCCACCAACGCTTCTCACCCTTCATATCGTCCGTCATCCCGCTCGCCGCGTGCTACCCGCGGCCACTCGTCCACAGCGGGCCCGGCTCAGCCGGTGCCAGCTGCCGCACCCGCGCCGGTTGCGGCCGCCGACCTCGACGAACTGCCGCACAATGAATCCTTGCGGGCGCCGATCGAGCTCATCACATCAGGTCGGCGGAACGCCGTCGAGGCATTCCGGCATTGCCGCGCGCGCCGATCAGCGGCGCGCGGCGGGTTGTCACAGGCCGGACTGCTTGGTGCGCACCAGGATCGCGCCGCATTCGGGGCAGCGGACCACCACGTCGGGGGCGGTCTGGGAGATGCGGGAGATCTCGCCGCGGTCGAGTTCGATGCGGCAGGCGCCGCAGCGGCGGGCCTGGAGCAGGGCGGCGCCGACGCCGTAGGTGGTGCGCTGCTTGTCGTAGACGGTGAGCAGCTCGGCGGGGAAGGAGTTGACGAGGGCGGCGCGGTCGGAGTCGCAGCGCTGCTGGGCGACGTCCAGGTCGGCGACCGCGTCGTCGCGGCGGCGCTCGGCGTCGACCAGGTCGGCCTCGGCCTGGTCCAGGTTGGCGCCGGCGTGGTCGTGGTCGGCGGCGGCGGCCTCGCGGCGCTCCATCACCTCGATGAGGTCGTCCTCGAGGACCGTGCGGCGGCGTTCCAGGCTGCCCAGTTCGTGCTGCAGTTCGGAGAGCTGCTTGGCCCCGACCGACCCGGCGGTGAGCATGCCGCGGTCGCGGTCCTCGCGCTTGCGGACGGCCTCGATCTCGCCCTCCAGCTTGCGGATGTCGCGGTCCAGGTCATCGATGAGAATCTCGACCTTCACCGCCGCGTCCTTGCGGGTGGTGCGCTCCCCTTCCAGCCGCGCCACCTCCTGCTGCTCGGGCAGCACCTTGCGGCGATGCTCGATCCGTGTCAGCTCGGCGTCGACAGCGGCGAGGTCGAGCAGCTTGGCCTGGATCGATGGTTCGGCATTCAACGCAAAGGTCTCCTGAACGCTATGGACGAGTAAGACTCCCACCGTACCGTGTCTAATTTGCCCTACGCTCCGCTCCGGGCTGGTTCGCGGCCCCGATGTCTCGATTCTTCCCTCCTCCGCTTCGCTCCCCCGCTCCAAGGCAGAGGTCTATCAAGCCGCAGTCCAGAATCGAGACGGCCGCGAACCCGAAAGTGCCTGATCAGCAGCCGGCCGCGCCGAGGGTCCACGGGTCGGTGCGCAGCGTCGAGACGCGGGTCTCGAGGCCGGGCAGCGCGGCGCGCACCACACCTTCCGCCTGCGCGCACCAGGGGAACTCGGTGGCCCAGTGGGCGGCGTCGATCAGGGCCGGGCCGCCCGCGCGCAGGTGCTCGTCGGCCGGGTGGTGGCGCAGGTCGGAGGTCACGTAGGCATCGACGCCGAGGCGAGAAACCTTGCCCAGGAACGAATCTCCCGCGCCGCCGCACACCGCGACGGTGCGGATGACGCGGTCCGGGTCCCCCGCGGCGCGCACACCCCAGGTGGTGGCGGGCAGGCCGGCGCGGACGCGAGCGGTGAACGCGCGCAGGGTTTCCGGGGCGGGCAGCTCGCCGACGCGGCCGATGCCCAGGCCGGAGGGCAGCGCGGCGCGCTCGGTCACGTGATAGAAGGGTTCCTCGTACGGATGCGCGGCCCGGAGGGCGGCGAGCATGGCGGCACGACGGGACGGCGGGGCGACCACCTCGAGGCGGTCCTCGGTGACCTCGTGCAGCTCACCGACGGCACCCAGGGCCGGATTCGCGCCGTCGAGGGGCCGGAACTGTCCGGTGCCGGCGACCGTCCACGCGGCGTCGGAGTAGGTCCCGCTGCTGCCCGCGCCCGCGGCGAACAGGGCGTCGAGCACTTCGTCGCGGTGCGTGACGGGCACCGCCACCACCCACTTGTCCAGGGCGGTCCAGGGTTTCGGATCCAGCGGACCGGTCACGGTCAGCCCGATGGCGTGCGCCAGCGCGTCCGAGACCCCCGGGTCGGCGGAGTCGGCATTGGTGTGGGCGGTGAACAGCGCGCATCCGGAGCGGATGAGCCGGTGCAGCAGCGCGCCTTTCGGTGTACTGGCCGCGACGGTGTCCACGCCGCGCAGCAGCAGCGGATGGTGCACGACCAGCGCCTGTGCACCCCATTCGATCGCCTCGTCCACGACCGCGCCGGTGGCGTCGACCGCGAACAGCACGCGCGACACCGGCTCATCCGGATCACCGGCCACCAGCCCCACCGAATCCCAGGATTCGGCCAGCCCGGGCGGGTACGCCGCATCCAGCGCCGCCATGAGATCCGCCAGCCGCACCGTCGTCACCACAACCGAACCTCCTGTTCGCTCACCATCCTGCGCCTCACTCGCAAACCCACTGCGTCCTGCTCACAGACCCACGTCACGAATGGCCGCGACCAGCCGATCCACCTCGGCGGCGGGCCGCACCGCGACTCGCAGGAAACCCCCGTTTGCCGAAGGCCCCGCCAGCCCCGGGAACGTATCACCCCGGCGCACCGCGATTCCCTTGTCCGCGAGCTTCTTTCGCAACAATTCCGCATCCGGCACCCGGAGCAGCAGAAACGGCCCGTGCGCGGGCTCGTGCACCTCCACGCCGAGTTCCCGCAACCGCGGAATCATGGCGGCCCGGTCGGCCGCGACGGTCTCGGCCCGGCGCTGCGCCTCGGCCACCGCGGCCGGTTCGCTCACCGCCGCAATGGCTTCCAGCTGCAGAGTGCCCAGCGGCCAGTGCGGGCGCCCGTGATTCAGCCGCGCCAGCACCGGCGGCGCACCGAGCACATAGCCGCAGCGCAGCCCGGCCAGCGCCCAGGTCTTGGTGAGGCTCCGGAATACGAGCACATCCGGATAGCTCTCTCCGGCAAGCGATTCCGGCTCCCCCGGCACCGCGTCGGCGAATGCCTCGTCCACCACCACGATGCGGCCCGGCCGCCGCAGCGCGTGGATACTGTCCGCCGGATGCAGCACCGAGGTCGGATTGGTGGGATTGCCCACCACCACCAGATCCGCGTCCTCCGGCACCACGGCGCCGTCGAGGGTGTACGGCGGCGCGAGCATCACCCGGGCGACCGATACCCCCGCCTCCCGCAGCGCCAGCTCCGGTTCGGTGAACGAGGGATGGATCACCGCCGCGAGCCGCGACCCCAGCCGCGGCAGCATGGCGAACCCTTCGGCCACCCCGGCCAGCAGCAGCACATCGTCGATCGCCCGCCCGTGCCGGGCGGCCACCGCGGCGCGCGCCGCCCGCTCGTCCGCCCCGCCCGGATACCGCCCGAGCCCTCCCAGCCGTCCCGCCAGCCGCTCACGCAACCATTCCGGCGGCGCACTCCCCTGGACGTTCACCGCGAAATCGACCATGCCCGGCCGCGCATCCACGTCCCCGTGGTGCCGCAGCCTGGCATGGTCGAAATCGGGAAACTCCGTGTCGTCCGGCACAGCCGTCCACCCTACGTGGCCGCCTCCCACGCGCACCGGACAGAATGGCTGTCGTGGGCGAGCTGCATGTGACCTTCATCTGCACCGGCAATATCTGCCGGTCCCCGATGGCCGAGAAGATTTTCGCCGCGCACCTGGAACGTGCGGGGCTGGCGGATCGGGTGCGGGTTAGCAGCGCCGGGACCGGCAGCTGGCACGTGGGGGACGAAGCCGATTACCGGACGAATCGGGAGCTGGAGGCGCACCGGTATCCGATCGGGCATCGGGCCGCGCTGATCGGGCCGGATCATCGGGCGGCCGATCTGCTGGTGGCGCTCGACACCGGGCACGAGCGGGAGCTGGCCCGGCTGGGGGTGCCGTCGGATCAGCGGCGGCTGCTGCGGAGTTTCGATCCGCACGCCGACGGGCGATCGGTGCCGGATCCGTACTACGGCGATCAGTCCGATTTCGCGCTGGTCCGCGAACAGATCGAGGCGGCGGTGCCGGGCCTGCTGGACTGGGTGCGCGAACAGTTGGGTGAGGTCGCATGAGATCGGTAACCGCGCTGCTGCGCCGCTTCACCTTCCTGCTGCGGCCCAGCTGGCTGATTCTCGCCGTGGTGGTCGCCGGTTTCGCCTACCTGTGCTTCACCGTGCTGGCCCCCTGGCAGCTGGGCAAGAACACCCGCACCTCCGAACGCAACGACCGCATCGCGAATTCGGTGCACGCCGACCCGGTCGACATCACCGGCATGCTGTCGGGCAGCGGCAAGAACACCGAGTGGCGGCGGGTCACCGCGAACGGCGTCTACGTGCCGGATTCGACCGTGCTGGTGCGGCTGCGCCACCTCGACGGCCAGCCCGCCTACACGGTGCTGGCCGCCTTCCGCCTCGACGACGGCCGCACCCTGCTGGTGGACCGCGGCCAGGTGGCGGCGGCCGAGGGCGGCACCCATCCGCCGGTCGTCGCCGCCCCGCCCGCCGGCACCCTGCAGCTGGCGGCCCGCATCCGCGCCTCCGAGGGCGTGATCGAGAAGAAGCCCCCGACCACCGAAGACGGCTACCGCCAGGTCTATACGACCGACACCCAGCAGGAAGCCACGGTCCTCGGCATCCCCCTGACCCCCATCCCTACCGACGGCCTGGGCGGCTACCTCCAGCTCGAGTCCGGCCAGCCCGGCGCCTTCACCCCCGACCCGCTCCCCCAGCTGGACTCGGGCCCCTACCTGTCCTACGGCCTGCAGTGGCTGGCCTTCGGCGTCATGGCTCCCCTCGGCCTCGGCTACTTCGTCTGGGCCGAGATCCGCGCCCGCCGCCGCGAAAAGTTCGAAGCCGCAGCCCAGCCGACCACCACCGGCGAGCCCGCCACCCCTGCCATGCCAACCGACACCCCCGAGCCGACCGGTGCGGCTACACCCGAATCGACCACTGCCGCACGCGCGGCGAAACCCAACGACCCGGCCCCCAAACCGAAACCCACGACAAATGAAGCTCGCCTCGCCGACCGCTACGGCGGCACCCGCCGCTGAGCCCGGTTACACGCCGCGGCTGAAGTCTGCCGGGCCCGTCGCCTCCGCTAACCTCGCCGGGTGCGAACGGGAATTGCCACTGCGGCGGGACTGCTGCTCGGGTTCGGGTTGGACCGGGCGCTGGGGGATCCGCGGCGCGGGCATCCGGTGGCCGGATTCGGTTCGGCCGCAATGAAGGTGGAACGGCTCACCTATCGGGACAACCGCGTGGCGGGGGTTGTGCACGAGATCGTGCTGGTCGGTGCGGTTTCGGGGCTGGGGATCGGATTGCGGCGAGCCGTGATCGGACGGGCGCTCGGTGAGGCGGTGCTCACGGCTGCCGCGACCTGGACGGTGCTGGGCGGGACGAGCTTGGCACGGACCGGGCGGGAGATGGCGGATCGGCTCGAATCCGGCGATATCGGCGGGGCGCGAGCACTGCTGCCGTCGCTGTGCGGGCGGGATCCCGAGGTGCTCGACGCGGACGGGCTGGCGCGGGCGGCACTCGAATCCATTGCGGAGAACACCTCCGATGCGACTGTGGCGCCGCTGTTCTGGGGTGCGGTGGCGGGTGTTCCCGGCTTGCTGGCGTATCGGGCGATCAACACTCTCGACGCCATGGTCGGCTACCGCAATGACCGCTACCGCAACTTCGGCTGGGCGGCGGCCCGCACGGACGATGTCGCGAATCTCGCACCCGCCCGCGTCAGCGGTCTCATCACCACCGCGCTGGCTCCGGTCGTCGGCGGTCGCCCGGCCGATGCGTGGCGGGCATGGCGGCGCGATGCGGCCAAGCATCCGAGCCCGAATGCCGGTGTGGCGGAGGCGTCCATGGCGGGCGCGCTGGGCGTAACCCTCGGCGGCCGCACCGAATATCGGCACGGCACCGAGCTGCGGCCGACGCTCGGCGACGGTCCGATCCCCCGGGTGCGTGATCTGCGCCGGGCGGTGCGGCTCTCGGAAGCGGTGCAGGTGGCCACCGTGGTCGCCGCCGCGACGGCCGCCTACCTGCGGCGACGCTGATCCGGCCGCGCGAATTCACGAACCGTTCGGTCGTCTTCGCTAGATTTTCCGGAAGGAATGTCACAGTCCGCCGACCTGTTTCGTCGATGCTGTGGACGGTTCGCCCCACCGGGGCGGACGTGAGTGAAGGGCGAGGGTGCGATGAGTGACGGACGGCCGGACGGGCCCGATCAGGTCGAGCTGGCGCGACGGTTCGAGGAGCATCGGGGCTATCTGCGGCGGGTCGCGTACAGCACGCTCGGCAGTCTCAGCGACGCCGACGATGTGGTGCAGGAGGCGTGGCTGCGGCTGGTGCGCTATTACGAGACCAGCCCCGAGGGCGCGGATATCGAAAACCTGCGCGCCTGGCTGACCACCGTCACCGGCCGCCTGGCCCTCGATCACCTGGGTTCGGCGCGGTCCCGGCGCGAACAGTATGTGGGCGAATGGCTTCCGGAGCCGGAGATCACCACCTGGGACGATCCGGCCGACCGCATCTCGCAGGACGAGCGCGTCACCACCGCCCTGCTGGTGGTGCTGGAATCCCTCTCACCCGCCGAGCGCACCGCCTTCGTCCTGCAGGACGTCTTCGGCATGTCCGGCCCCGAGGTCGCCGAGGTGGTCGGCCGCACCCCCGCCGCCGTGCGCCAATTGGCCTCGCGCGCCCGTAAACACGTGGAGGACGGCACGCCCCGCTTCCCCGCCAGTGCGGACGAGCACGAGAAGGTGGTCTCGGCGTTCGCGGTGGCCTGGCGTTCCGGTGATCTGAGCGCCCTGCTCGGCGTGCTGGATTCCAATGTCACCTTCACCTCCGACGGCGGCGGCAAGGTGCAGGCGTTCCTGCATCCCATGCACGGCGCGGAGAAGGTCGCCAAGACGCTGCTCGGCTTCCTGGACTTCGCATCGAAGGTCGGTGGCGCGTGGGGCCGTTCGGTGCTGGTCAACGGCCGCCCGGGCCTGGTCGTCTTCGACGGCAAGTACACCGGCGTCTTCGCGTTCACCATCGACGACGGCCGGATCACCAAGATCGACGTGGTCCGCAACCCGGACAAGCTGCACGGCATCCCGGCCGAGGGCGCGGAGCCCGACTGGCCGCTCGGCGACACCGGCGCAGACAGCGACGACTGAACCGCGGAAACCACGGGCCCGCAACCGGATTCATCCGGCGGCGGGCCCGTCGTGGTCCGTCAGGACGCGACCCGTGTCACCGGCCCGAGCCCGTGCGCGGCGGCCACCTCAGGCGAGTAGAGCCGGCCGGCGTCGGCCGTGAGCCCCTGGGCCAGGCCGGGATCGGTGGCGCAGGCGCCGGACCAGCCGAGATTCGCGATGGCTCCGACATACGGCAGGGTGACATTGGTGAGCGCCACGGTGGAGGTGTGCGGAACCGCGCCCGGCATATTGGTCACGCAGTAGAACAGCGAATCCGCCACCTGGAACGTCGGTTTCGCGTGCGTGGTGGGATGCGAGCTCTGGAAGCACCCGCCCTGATCGATGGCGATATCGACCAGCACCGAGCCCGGGCGCATGTGGGCGACCAGACTGTCGGGCACCAGTTTCGGAGCCCGCGCGCCCGGCACCAGGACCGAGCCGATCACCAGGTCCGCCGCCAGCACCGCCTTCTCGACCTCGGCCGCATTGGAGCCGATCGTGGTGACGCGCCCGCCGAACCGGGCGTCGAGTTCCCGCAGTCGCGCGATATTGGTGTCCAGCACGGTGACTCGCGCCCCCATGCCGACCGCGACGACCGCCGCATTGCCACCGGCCACCCCGCCCCCGAGGACTGTCACGTCCGCCGGAGGCACCCCCGGCACTCCGCCGAGCAGCAGGCCCGCCCCGCCCTGCGGCGACATCAGGTGATAGGCCCCGACCTGGCTGGCCAGCTTGCCCGCCACCTCGCTCATGGGCGCGAGCAGCGGCAGCGACCCGTCGGCGGCCCGGACGGTCTCGTAGGCGATGGCGGTGATGCCGGAGTGCAGGATCGCGTCCGTGCAGTCGCGCGAAGCGGCGAGGTGCAGGAAGGTGAACAGCACCTGTCCCTCCCGCATGCGCGAATATTCCTCGGCGATGGGCTCTTTCACCTTGAGCACCAGTTCCGCCCCGCCCCAGACCTCGTCCGGGCCCGGCAGCACCCGCGCGCCCGCCGCGATGTAGTCGGCGTCGGCGAACCCGGACCCCACCCCCGCCCCGGCCTCGACCAGCGCCTCGTGCCCGTGCCGCACCAGTTCCCCGGCGCCGGCCGGGGTGAGGGCGACGCGATACTCCTGTTCCTTGACCTCCCGCGGTACCCCGATTCTCATACCGCCATCGTTCACCCGCTGGGGCCGCGCCGCCATGAGCGCCACGGCCCGATTTCAGGAGGCGATCGCGGCGACGGCCAAGACCTCGCCGGGGGTCGGAATGCGCAGCCGGTCCGCGCGGCCGGCGACGGTGAAGCGGTGGGTCAGGTAGTCGAGGTGTTCGGAGAAGTGCGCCCAGCCCTCTGCGTGGACCGGCACGATCACCGCGTCACCCAGCGCCTCCGAGGCGTGGACCGCGGTGCGGCCGTTGAGGGTCAGGTCGTGATCGCCGAAGCGGTCGGTATTGGCCGCGCCCACATTGAGGACGGCGATATCGATGCGCCCGAAGCGTTCTGCGATCCGCCGGACGTAGTCGACCGAGGCGTTGTCCCCGGAGACGTAGACGGTCGGCAGCCCGTCGGCCTGCAGCACGAATCCGGTGACCACTCCGGTGAACGGCTCGCAACCCTCGGGTCCGTGCAGTGCGGGCACCGCGGTGACGGTCACCGCTCCAATCTGCACCGACTCCCACTCTGCCAGTCCGCGAACACCTTCCATGCGCCCGGCGGCGTCCGGCGTGGACAGCACCGTTTCGACCCCCGCCACGAATTCCCGCCCGGACCGGTCGAGATTGTCCGCGTGCTGATCGTGCGAGAGCAGCACCACATCGACCCGCCCGATCTCGGCGGCGGGCACAGCCGGCCCGCTCAGCTTGTAGAGGGTGACACCACCCGGGTACTCACCCGGCTCGTCGAAGGTGGGGTCGGTCAGCCAGACCAGGTCGCCGTAGCCGAATCGCACTGTGGGGCCGCCGATGTGGAGGAGCTCGAGGGTGGAGGTGGCCGCTGCGGTGTCGATCGTGTTCGTCATGGCATCGAGTCTCGTCGCGGACCGTGGGTCGCGACAGTGGCCCGAAGGCCGCGCCTCGATAAAATCGGGCCATGACTGCTGGATCCCGCGAAGCCGACGCCGCTGAGCCCCTGCACACGGTGGCCATCGTGGTGTACGACGGGATCAGCCCGTTCCATCTGGCGGTGCCGACCCTGGTGTTCGGCCGCATCGGCGCGGGCGGTCCCGCCGGCAGCCCCTACCGCGTGGTGGTGTGCGCCGAACGCCCCGGAACCATCGCCACCCCAGCGGGTTTCGATATCGTCGTCGCCCACGGCCTGGAGGCGACCGAGACCGCCGACACCCTGGTCATCCCCAGCTGGGAGCGCGGTCTCCCACTGCCCGAACCCATCCGGGACGCCCTGCACCGGGCCCACGCCCGCGGCGCCCGCATTGTCGGCCTGTGCCTGGGCGCGTGGGCGGTGGCGGCGAGCGGCCTGGCCGACGGACGGGAGATCACCACGCACTGGTCGGCAGCGGTCGAGCTGGCTCGCGCGTATCCGGCGGTCCGGGTGCGCGCGGACACCCTGTGGTCCGACGACGGCGACCTCATCACCTCCGCCGGCACCGCCGCGGCCCTCGACTGCTGTCTGCACCTGGTGCGCACCGACCACGGCAGCCGGGTCGCCGCCGAGCTGGCCCGCCGGCTGGTGCTGGCCCCGCACCGCAGCGGCTCACAGGCCCAGTACATCCCGGTCGCCGTGCCCGAGGCGGCCGACCAGGACCCGATCGAGCATGCAATGGTCTGGGCCAGAACACATCTCGACCAGCCGGTGGATCTGGATGGCTGGGCCCGGACCGCTCTCATGTCGCGGCGCACGTTCACCCGCCGCTTCCGTGATCGCACCGGCACCAGTCCGCAGCAGTGGCTGCTGCAGCAGCGCGTGGACCATGCCCGGCTGCTGCTGGAATCCACCGACGACACCATGGACCGCATTGCCGCCGATTCCGGGCTGGGCACCGGCGTCAATCTCCGCCATCACTTCCACCGACTGCTCGGCACCACTCCCGCCGCCCATCGAGCCCTCTTCCGCCGGGTTTGACCGAGTCGAGTCCGCCGGCTCGGCTCCCCACGGCGGCCCGGTACCCGGCGGGGGCTAAGTTCGGGGCTATGAGGATTCAGCTGGGTGAGCACGTGCCGCAGATCGACGAGAGCGCGTGGGTCGCGCCGAACGCCACCGTGGCCGGGCGGGTGCGGCTGGAAGCCGAAGTGAGCGTCTGGTATTCGGCGGTGCTGCGCGGTGACATGGATCAGATCACCGTCGGTGCGCGCAGCAATATTCAGGACGGCTGTGTGCTGCACGCCGATCCGGGCTTCCCGTGCACGGTGGGCGAGGGAGTCTCGGTGGGGCACAATGCGATTCTGCACGGCTGCACGGTCGGCGACGATGTGCTGATCGGCATGGGCGCGACGGTGCTGAACGGCGCTGTCATCGGGGCGGGCAGCCTGATCGCGGCCAACGCGCTGGTTCCGGAGGGTGCCCAGATTCCGCCGGGCTCGCTGGTGGCGGGAGTTCCGGGCAAGGTGCGCCGGGAGCTGAGCGAGGCCGAGCGTGATCACATTCGCCTGAATGCGACCGCCTACCTGCACAACACGGTGGTGCACCGCCAGGGTCAAGAGGCGTGACTGAAGGGGGCATGTGAGAATCCCCACACTGAACAAGTGACCATAAATGCCGCTGTTAGCATCGTGCGAAGCGTTCCCGGCGGCCCGGGCTGTGCCGTCGCCAGCCGGTTGCGCGCTCGGGGCTAGCAGGAGGTTTCAACGGTGTCGTACGAGCACGACGGTATGCACCGACAGCGCATCAGCGTGGCCGATATCGCCGCGCAGCCAGGGGGAATCGAGGCGCTCCAGCGCCGGGTGCACGAACTACGTTCCAATGGGATCGATTTCGCCGCCAATGCGATAGAGAGCGAAATGGCCGCGCTCGACGTCCGCTGATCGGGCGCGGCGTTCGCTGATCGGACGGGGGTTGCGACCGCAACCCTCCGGCGATGCGATAATGCGGCTCGACCTGTGCGCCACTGCGCGCCATGGCCGTTCACCGCAATGTCGCGGTCGCCAACCGATCGACTGGAGACTCGATGCCGTCCGTGCCCACCATCCTGCAACGCATCCTGGAGAAGCCGCGGGCCGAAGGCGAACAGCTGCTGGAGAGCGCGCTGTCGGCATTCCTCGACTTCGGGATCAAGCGAACCAGCATGGGGGAGATCGCGCGTCGCGCCGGCATCAGCCCGGCCACCCTGTACCGGCGCTTCGAATCCAAGAACGATCTGGTCGAAGCGGTGGGCGTGCGCGAGGCGCAGCTGTTCATCGCCGAGATCGACAAGCGGGTGCAGGAGGCCACGGCCACCGGCGAATCCGGGGACGATCAACTGGTCGAGGTCTTCGTCGCGTTCATCACCCAGCTGGCGAGCAACAAACTGCTGCAACGGCTGCTGCGCACCGAGCCCGACACCATCCTGCCGCGCCTGACCACCGAGGCCGGGCCCATTCTCGCACTCGGGCGCACCTACCTGGCCGAGAAGCTGCGCGTGCTGCAGGCTTCCGCCGACGTGCCCGCCTTCGATGCCGACCTGGTCGCGGAAGTGCTTGCCCGCCTGGGTCAGTCGCTGGTGCTGACCCCGGAGGGCCTGATCCCGCTGACCGACGAGACGGCCGCACGGGAGTTCGCCCGCCGCACCGTGCTGCCCATGATCGGCGTGCAGCCGGCCTGACCCGCCCCGGAAACGCACTCCGCGCACCATGGCCCGGTAGCCCGGATACGGCGAACCCCCTGCCCCGCACCCGGGTCAGGGGGTTCCGGCGGTCGTATCCGGTCGGCCGCCCGCTTCTCTGTGCCCGACTATCCTCGCGGGCCTAGATATTTCCGGCGAACGCGCCCGCACTACCCGCCGCGCCCGCGGCGACCGCGCTGCCCGACATGAGACCGACGGCGGCAAGGATCAGAGCAACCATTTCATGACCTTTCGACTGTGTACTTCGAAGACGCATGGAAAGTTACTGCCGCTCAATACCCCTGGACGAGAGCCGAACCCGAACTCTGGGCGGACTCCATGGCGACACCCAGCACCCTCACAGTTCACTATCCGGTTGCGGTGTGATATGCCGGGCGCGAACCCGCGGCACGGCGACCGACCACCCGATACCGACGAGTCGTTATTCCAAATCGCCTGGTACACAATGGAACTCACGACTTCCAAACCGTTCACAGCGACTCTGCGACCGGCGTAGCATCGACGGTATTCGGGATTGGCAAAGGCCTTCCAGCCCTGAATGATTCGCGAATTCCCTGGACCGTTGCACGGCGACGACTCGCGTCGGCCGAATTTCCACTCCGGGAGGTCTATCGCACGCTGCCCTCGAAAGTTGTTCGGAATACCGAGGATCGAAGGGATTTGTCATGTCGCAAGCTCACCCGGGTCAACTGCGCCTTTTGGCCCCGAACCAGGAATCCGATGTTCTCGCGGTCGTCGACGACCTGCTCACCGGCAATGCCACCGGAGTGCCCGAATACCTCGCCGAGGACATCGCGGCCGTGCGCAGCCGGTCCGGCATCCGCCAGGTGCAGATTCCCGGCGCGGGCGGCGTCGAGCTCGACGCGCTCATCGCCTGGCCGCATGCGGAGGGCCCGCACCCGCTCATCGTCCTGCCGGCGGGCCTCGACAAGACCGGCTGGAAGATGTACTCCGGCGCGGTCGTCCGACTGCTCTTGCGCGGTTACGCCGTGGTCGCCTACACCGAGCGCGGGCTGCCCGGATCCGGGGGCGAGCTGACGGTCGCCGGTCCCGAGGACGTGGCCGACGGATGCGCGGTGATCGAGTGGGCGTTGAACCATGATGAGCTGCACGCCGATCGGGAGAAGATCGGGATGGCGGGCATCTCCTACGGCTCGGGCATCAGCCAGCTGGTCGCCAATGCCCACCCGGCGGTCAAGGCCGTCGTCGCGCTGAGCACCTGGGCGGATCTGGGTAAGGCCCTCTACGACAACGGAACCCGGCACATCATGGCCGCCGAAGCCCTCGCCGGCATCAGCGACCGTCCCAGCGAGGACTTGCAGAAAGTGCTCGAGTCCTTCCGGGCCAATTCGGATATCGACAAGGTGCTCGACTACGCCCGACCCCGCTCCCCCGCCGAGGCCGACCAGATCCGCCCGGTGCCAACGTTCTTCACCAGCTTCTGGCACGAGACCATCTTCCCGCAGAATCAGCTGATCGATTACTTCGACCGCTTCCCCGGGCCGAAGCGACTGGATCTGGCGATCGGCGACCATGGCGCGGTGGAGATTCCCGGCTTGTTGCTGGGCGTCTACACCCGCACCACCGAGGCGGCCTACGACTGGTTCGACCACTATCTGCTGGGCGTCGACAACGGCATCGACAGCGACGGGGTCGTGCACACCGAGACCATGTACAGCTTCACGATGACCTCGTCGAACGACCTGTCCGCGTGGTCGAATCCCGTGCGCCGCTACCACCTCGCCGCGCCGTCCGGCGCGTCCCCCGACGGCACCCTGGTCACGGATCAGCCGGCGAACATGAGCCAGAGCTTCCAGGCCGGCACCGAACAGGTCCGGGCGGCCACCGAACTGGTGATGGACGGCTTCCGCGAACGCCTGCTGATGCCCAACCGCCAGCCGCTGGCCGAGGTGGACCGCACCCGGGCGGCGGTCTGGCACACGCGGGTCTTCCTCCGGCCCCGCCACATCGCGGGCATCCCCGAGATCGCGCTGACCGTCACCCCGTCCAGCACGACGGCCACGCTGATCACGTATCTGTTCGACCACAACCCGGTGACCGGGGCGCTGCGGATCATCACCCATGCCGCGGCGACCATCTCCAACCGCGGCCCGGAGCAGACCACGACCATACGAGTTCCCCTGCAGGCCACCGACTATCGGGTCCCCGGCGGCCATCGGGTCGTGCTGATCGTCGACACGAACGACCACTTCTACGGTGACGAGACCGAACCCGGGAGCGTCATCACCCTGTCCAGCGATCACGGGCCCTGCTACATCGATCTTCCGATGGTGCCCTGACCGGACCGACTCGCGGGCGGCCGTCGTCCAATGGCTGCGCATGACGGTCGGCCGCGCCCCCGACGACCCCGTCTTCACCACCTTCGTCGCCGACCTGGCCCGCTTCCCCGACTTCCACCGCTTCTGGTCCGAGGGCGGCGTCGACTTCACCCCACCCGTGCGCACCCAACGCCTCCGCGACCCCGGCTCCGGCGAAATCCGCGAATACAGCGTCCAAGCCGGCCCGGTCCACAACGAAACGTACCCCGACCGAATAACCCTGTTGCTGTGCCTGCCACTGTGATTCGATCCGGTCCTGAAACAGCAGCGGAGTTCGTGCCGATTCGGCACGAACTCCGCTCGTAGAACTTCTTGTCCTACCGGAAATTACGCGGGGACTTCGCTGCGGTCGCCGCTCCACAGCGTGTGGTACTTGCCTTCGGCGTCGATGCGCTCGTAGGTGTGGGCGCCGAAGAAGTCGCGCTGGCCCTGGGTCAACGCGGCCGGGAGACGCTCGGCGCGCAGGGCGTCGTAGTAGGAGAGCGAGGAGGCGAAGGCCGGGACCGGGATGCCGAGCTGGGTGGCGGCCACGACGACACGACGCCAGCTGTCGACGGCGTTCTCGATGGCCTCGCGGAAGTACGGGGCGAGGATCAGGCTCGGCAGGGCCGGGTCCGCTTCGTACGCCTCCTTGATGCGGTTGAGGAAGCGGGCGCGGATGATGCAGCCGCCGCGCCAGATGGTGGCCAGGTCGCCTGGGTGCAGATCCCAGTTGTATTCGGCGGAGCCGGCGGCGATCTGGTCGAAGCCCTGGGCGTAGGCGACGATCTTGGAGGCATAGAGGGCCTGGCGGATGTCCTCGGTGAATTGGGCGACATCCGTGGGCTTTTCGCCGAGGGCGCCGGAGGCGAGGCCCTTGGCGGCGGCGCGCTGGGTGCGGGAGCCGGACAGGGCGCGGGCGAAGACGGCCTCGGCGATTCCCGTCACCGGGATGCCCAGATCGAGGGCGGACTTGACGGTCCAGCGGCCGGTGCCCTTCTGCTCGGCGGCGTCGACGATCACGTCGACGAGCGGCTTGCCGGTCTTGGCATCGACCTGCTCGAGCACCTCGGCGGTGATCTCCACCAGGTAGCTCTCCAGCTCACCGGAGTTCCACTGGGTGAACACGTCCGCGATCTGCTTGGCGTCGAAGCCCAGCGCGTCCCGGAACAGGTTGTAGGCCTCGCCGATGAGCTGCATGTCGGCGTACTCGATGCCGTTGTGCACCATCTTCACGAAGTGGCCGGACCCGTCGGGGCCGATGTGGGTGCAGCAGGGGGTGCCGTCGACCTGCGCCGCAATGGATTCCAGCAGCGGACCCAGCGACTCGTAGGACTCCTTCGGGCCGCCCGGCATGATGGCGGGCCCGTTCAGCGCGCCCTCCTCACCGCCGGAGATGCCCGCGCCGACGAAGTTCAGGCCACGCGCCTTCATGGCCGCCTCGCGGCGGATGGTGTCGGTGTAGAGGGCGTTGCCGCCGTCGATGATGATGTCGCCGGGCTCCATGGCCGCGGCCAGCTCCTCGATCACGGCGTCGGTGGCGTCACCGGCCTTGACCATGATGAGCACGCGGCGCGGCTTCTCCAGCGCGGCCACGAACTCCTCGACGGTCTCGGTGCGCACGAAATCACCCTCGCTGCCGTGCGCCTCGAGCAGCGCGTCGGTCTTGCCGATGCTGCGGTTGTGCAAGGCCACGGTGTACCCGTGCCGTGCGAAGTTGCGGGCGATGTTGCTACCCATGACCGCCAGGCCGGTCACGCCGATCTGAGCGCGCGCTTCCGAGGTCGCCATGAAACAGCCTCTCCGTTCGAAGATGTGATGACCGCACGAAGTCTCCTCGGCGGCGGCATCGACGGATGCGCTCCACGACGCCATACCTTTTCTACCCGGTCCGGCCTGCGCCGCACCGAGGGACCCCGGCCAGGCGGCCGGGCTCAGCCCGCCAGGCGGCCGGTGACGGGCGGGATCGCGGCCGCCTCGGGTTCGCGGCGGAACGTCCAGCCGAGCCGCTCGCCCAGTACCCGTGCACAGCAGCGGATGGAGCGCACGGCCTCGGTTTCGCCGCTCGCGCGCCACAGCAGCGACCACGGGTAGTAGGCGGGCTCAGCGATCGCGATCCAGCGCAGACCGGGCAGCGGCGCGCAGGACCGGGGCACGCACACCAGCGCGTGACCGTCGCGGACCAGCCGGCCCGCGCCCAGCACGCTGTGCACCGTGCCCGGGTAGGGCTTGGCCGCGAATCCCGCTGTGCGGCACAGCTCCCGGATGTACTCGTTGAATTCCGGCGCACGTGATTCGTCGGCGAACACCAGCGTCTCCCCGGCCAGTTCGGCGAGCGGCACCGCGTGCCGGTGCGCCCAGGGATGCTCCGCGGCGACCAGCACACCGAGTCGATCCCACCGGATGACCTCCGACGCCACCCCGTCCGGCAGCTGTGTCGCGCGCCCGATGCCGACATCGAGCCGCCCCTGGGCGAGCAACCGGCACTGCTCGGGCACCCCGGCCTCGACCTGATGCACCTCGACCAGTTCCGGATGATGAAGCCGGACCGCGGCCAGCACCACCGGCATGGTGTCGAAACTGGCGTCCCCCTGCGCAACCCGCAGGACGGCATCGGTCCCGGTCATGGTGCGCGCCGCGGCCGCGGCCCGGTCGACGTGGCTGAGGATCAGCCGGGCCTCGCCCAGCAGCAGCGTGCCCGCCGCGGTGAGGCGCACGTGGTGGGTGCTGCGCTCCACCAGCAGGACCCGTAGTTCGCGTTCCAGCCGCTGAATCTGCTGACTCAGCGCCGACTGGACGATGTGCTCGCGCGCCGCGGCGCGCCCGAAGTGCAGTTCCTCCGACAACGTCACGAAGTAACGCAGTTGCCGCAGCTCCACGACCGACCCCCTCGCGCCGTTCGGCACCGGTCGATGACCGGTTGCCGTCGGCAGTTTCTCCTTCGCGTGCCCATCGAATATCGCGCGCGCGGCCGTCCGGGTAACGAGTGGTGGGCTACCCGATTTTCGGGGGCATACCCCGATCGGTTCGAGTGAAGATGTTTTCGGACTTCGCTGGTTTCCGATCGCGGCGGCCCGGGCTGCACTGGAGGGCATCAGAACTCGCCCCGCCGGGCGGATTCACCGTTTCCCTCGAAGGACCGCCCGTCATGAAAACAATCAGCATCAAGCAGAACAAAGGGCTCGGCTGGATTCCGGACCTGCCCGACCAGCGCGATCACCTCTATGCCGCGCCGGCCGCGACGATCGCCCAGCTGCCGCCGTCCGTGGACCTGACCTCGAAGTTCGCCGCCGTCTACGACCAGGGCAAGCTCGGCTCCTGCACCGGCAACGGCATTGCAGGGGCACTGCAGTTCGACGCCATGAAAGAGCAACTGGCCGACGAATCCGTGCCGTCCCGGCTGTTCATCTACTACAACGAACGCGTCATGGAGGGCACGGTCGGTCAGGACGCGGGCGCGATGATCCGCGACGGCATCAAGAGCGTGGCCACCGTGGGCGCCTGCCCGGAATCCGAATGGCCCTACGATATTTCGGAATTCGCGACCGAACCGCCGAAAAAGTGCTTCACCGATGCGGCCGAGCATCGGGCCATCCAGTATTCCCGGGTGGCGCGCACGCTCTCCCAGATGCAGGGGTGCCTGGCCGACGGATATCCGTTCGTCTTCGGCTTCACCGTCTACGAGAGCATCTTCAGCCCGGAAGTCGAGAAGACCGGCGACATCCCCCTGCCCGCCGCCAATGAGCAGGTGGTGGGCGGACATTGCGTGGTCGCGGTCGGATACGACGACTCCCGGTCGGTATTCCGGATCCGCAATTCCTGGGGTACCGCCTGGGGCCGGAACGGATACGGCACCCTGCCCTACGCGTACATGCTCTCGGTCAACGCGTCCGACCTCTGGACCATCCGCACTGTCACCGGCTAGCCGCCACGGACAAGCCGAAACCGCTTGTCCGCCAAGCCGGATACCCACGGCAGCGACCGCCGAAAACCGGTGGTCGCTGCCGCGTGCGCACCGATACAGTGCCGGAATGACACGTTTGAATCAGATTGTCGCCGTCGAGAAAGGGATCAAGTCCCGGACCTTCTCCGACCTCACCGAGGCCCATCACAAATTGGCCAAGAACCCGCTGCTGAGCGGTATTTCGCGCACCTACCGCCCCAAGGACGAGGAGGGCGAGCAGCTGCCGCCCGAGTCGACGCGCGTCCAGGTGAGATCCGAGGAGGTCCTGCAGACCACGGCGGAGATCCTGACCAAACTGTTCGACGTGGTGGCCACCAAGGACTGGGCGAACTGCACCGCCACCGCCGATGTGGTGGTGGACGGCCGCACCCTGGTGCAGGGCGCGCCCATCACCTACCTGCTGTTCCTGGAGAAGCAGCTGGTGGACCTGCACACCTTCGTGCGCAAACTGCCGGTGCTGGATGCCGCGGAGTCGTGGGAATACGATGCCGCCGCGGACTGCTACGCCACCGAGCCGGTACAGACGGTGCGCACCAAGAAGATTCCGCGCAACCACGTGAAAGCCGAAGCGACGGAGAAGCATCCGGCGCAGGTCGAGGTGTATCACGAGGATGTGGTGATCGGCTACTGGCGCACCATCAGGTTCTCCGGCGCGCTGCCCGCCAAGCGCGTCAACGAACTCACCGAGCGCGTCGAAAAGCTCCAGCACGCAGTCAAGTTCGCGCGCGAGGAGGCCAACAATGCCGAGATCACCCAGCGCAAGCCGGGCGCTGAGATCTTCGGATATCTGTTCGGCTGATCCCCGCACCGTCCACGGCCGGAGTCACCGGCGGAGTGGGCCGGGGACCGGTTCGAGATGGCCGGCAAGCTGGGCCGGGTGGGTGAGCTGCGGATAGTGTCCGGCGCCGGGCAGTTCGGTCACCGGATGGTCGACGGGCACGACCAGCGGATCGGCCGACCCGACGATGATCTCGACCGGGACACTCACCCGATCCAGCAGCTCCCGGGACCGCGCCCGCTCGGCGTGCACGGTCCGCATTGCCCCGACTACCCGCCGCGCGACTCCGGGACGGCGCAAATCCGCTGCGGCACTGTCGATCTCGGGACCCGGGGGAAGCCCCAGCATCTCGGCGAGCCGGTCGGTGGACATGCGCCGCAGGACCGACGCCGCCAGCGGTGAGCGGGCCGACTTCGGGCCGGGAGCCTGCAGGAACGGCGGTGAGATCAGAACGAGCCTGCTGATGCGGTCCGGATGCTCGACGGCATAGCGCAGTGCGGGCCCACACGCCAGCGAGTGCGCGACGAGCACCGGCCGGGTCCGGACCTGGCTCAGCACCTCCCCCAGCCACACCTCCACCGGCCGGCCGGAGGCGGCCGAGCGGCCCAGACCCGGCAGATCAGGCGCGAGGACCGAACCGTGCAGCCGAGCGGCGAGCGGAACCCACAGATCGGCATTCATCGGAAACCCGTGCAGCAGCACGTGATCGGGGGTGTGCCTGTCTCCGGCGATCCAGGTCCGGCTGCCCGCTACGGCATGGAAACCACAGGGGCGCAACCAGGGTGATGTGGCGCCGAAGCGTTCGGCGACCAGGTCGTCGGCCCACGTCCGCAGCGCATCGTCCGCGAAGGGCATCTCCAGACCCGTTGCGGCGGCGAAGGATCGGGCGGAAGCGGTCGGATATCGGTCGGTCGAGAGGAAGGACAGGGTCTCGGGATCTGCTCCGGTGAGCCTGCGTGGCAGGCGCCGGAGCAGACCGACGGGAACGCTGCGCCGCGGCGCCCGCACCCCCATCTGGTCGGCGACCGTACTCACCAGTTCGGGCAGTCGCGGCGTGGCGTCGTCGAGCACCCAATAGTGTTCGCCCGCAGGCGATTCAGGAACACACGCCAAGAACCGAACGAAGTAGTCGATCGTGACGATCGGCACGAAAACCTCCGGACCACCCGGGACCGCGGGCAGCCGCCCCTCCCACAGATCCCGGACCAGACCGGCCAGCCCGAGATGTTGCCCCGGCCCGATCACGGTGCTCGGGTTGGCAATGGTCAGCGGCACGCCGCGCTCGCGTGCCCGGTTCCGGACCGCGAGATCGCCCTCGAATTTCGATGCCTCGTACGCCCCCAGCCCGGCGTAGTCGGGCACACCGTCCGGCGCGCTCACCCGGTACCCGCTCACATGCACCAGCCGCCGCAGCCCGGGCAGGGTCGCGGCCCAGTCGAGCACATTGATCGCCCCGATCACATTGGTAGCCCGCGCCTCTCGCACGTCGAGCCCGAACGCGTACCGCGCCGCGGCGTTGTACACGTCGCGCACCTCGGGCAACCCCGTGAGCGGTGCGGTGATGTCGGCGGTGACGACCGTCAGCCCACCGATGTCGACACCCTCGGCGACGAGCCACGGGGTGAGGGTGTCGTTCCGCACCGCCGCCGCCACCTGTTGCCCCCTGCCGAGCAACTCGGCGACCAGCGAACGGCCGATGAATCCGGTTGCGCCGAAGACGATTGCGTCCATGTCCACTCTTAATAGACCGGTCTATATATTCTCGAGCCAAAAAGAGAGCCGGCGATCACGCCGGCCCGCATTCACCGCAGCCAGACGGCGATCTGCCTGCCGACCCGATTCAGCGGCTCCCTGCTGCGATGCGCCCTGGCCAGCAGCAGCGCACCCTCGATCAGGGCGAGAATCGCGGTTGCCAGGTCATCAGCACCGGGCTGCCCGGCCAGCCGCGCACGCAGGGTCTCTTCCCACGAGGAGTAGACCGCCGAGCACGCCTGCTGCATAGAGTCATTGGCGGCGGCCGTCTCGAGCGCCACGGTGGCGACCGGACACCCCTTCCGCCACTCCGACGTTTCCAGCCTGTCCCCCAGTTGCTGTAATACCAGGTCGACGAATTCGGCCACCGGCAACTCGGAATCGGCAAGCGCCCCAAGGGAATCGCCGATCACCCCGCCGGCCCGCCGCACGGACTCCCCCACCAGCTGGTCCTTACCGCCGGGGAAGTGGAAGTACAGCGAACCGCGCGGCGCACCACTGAGCGCGATCACCTGGTTGAGCCCCGCGCCGAAGTACCCTCCGGCCTCGACCAGCTCCTGCGTAGCGTCCAGCAGCCGGTCTCGCGTCTCGGCGCCCTTCTGTCCCATGCAGAAAAACTAGACCGGTCTACATATTTCTGTCAACCCCGGCCCGCTCGGCGAGCGGATAATCGCTTGGCCGACCGCCGCGGCGCCGTCTACAGTCGGCAGTGCGCAAGGAGCGCAAGCTGAAACCGAAGTTCCCTGTGACGGGCACAGCGGCCCAGTGGAGGTTCGAGTCCTCCTCCCGCCATCCACGGCGGGATAGCCCAATTGGCAGAGGCACCGCGCCCTCAAACTCACACTCTCGCTCCAGTTTCAGCATTCGCCGCCGAACGCCGAATCGAGGGAACGGATTGTCAGCGTGAAGGTTGCGGGTTCAACTCCCGCCGGCTCAGCCACCAATGGGCCGTAGCTCAATCGCAGAGCGTCACGTTAACTTCAGACTCAACCCGTTCTTAAACGTGTCGGCGTGCCGCAAATGGGCGGACACCGAAACCCCGGGGCAGGCTAGGCCCCGGGGTTTCCCATCCCGCTACCCCTCGTAGAGGTGTATTCGCGTGGAACCGCCGCGGTTGTACGGTCAGTGGACGCGAAAGGAAGCCCATGACCACCACCCCGCCCCGGCCCCCGCAGCTCGACTCCCCTGTCCTGCCCAAGATCTTCAAGCGTGTCGGCCGGGCCCAGGTCTGGATCTACCGGCGCACCGGCGGCCGCATCGGCGGAAAGTGGCGCATCGGAGCCGGTTTCCGCAAACCGGTGCCGACCCTGCTGCTCGAACACCGCGGGCGCAAGACGGGCGCCGTCTACACCGTCCCGTTGCTCTACATCACCGACGGGCCCGACACCATCGTGGTGGCCTCGCAGGGCGGGCTCCCCAAACACCCGCAGTGGTACCGCAATCTGTGCGCCGATCCGGACACCCACATCCAGATCCGCGCCGACCGGTTCCCGGTGCACGCCGTCACCGCCGATCCGCAACAGCGCGCCCGGCTGTGGCCCCGGCTCGTCGAGGCGTACGCCGATTTCGACACCTATCAGGCCTGGACCGAACGGGAGATTCCGGTCGTTATTCTCCGGCCGGCCGGCTAGTCGCCGCGCCGCCTCAGACGGCCAGCCCGACCGTCGCGACGATGTGGCCCGGATAGAGCTCGGTGTTCAGCACGCCGACCTGCACCCGGAAGCTCCGCACCGCGCCCGTGCTCCGATCGCGCAGCCGCATGGTGTGCACGGGCGGCGCGAATCCTACGTCGCCCGCGGCCCAGAATCGCCGGAAATCCGGAAAGGCGCCGAGCTCCCGCATAATCCCGGCGAATCCGCCGGGATCCGCGGCCGACCCCACGGTCCCCCGCAGCCAGCCGACCGACTGCCGGACATCGGATTCCCAATCGACCATCACCTCCCGGGCCATGGGATCGGCGAACATCCACCGGTAGAGATTCCCGACCTCGCGCAATCCGGGAAACGCCTGCGCCCAATCTTCGTTCCCGGCCAGCACATTCCCGCGGGTGTCGTACAGCGCGGCCAGGTTCGGCCGATGCATCGCGAGCACGCGCAGGGCGTCGGCGTCGATCGACTTCCGCAACTCCGCGACCGTCGGATGACCGCCGATCTCCAGTCCCGCCAGATCGTGGAGATAGCGAAGCTCCGTGGCCGACAATGGATTCCACGACTCCAGGCACCGCACCAGCGCGTCCACCACCGCCCGGGTCGGCTTGGCTTTCCCACCCTTCTCCAGCTGCGTGATATAGCTCGCGCTCACTCCGGCCGCGAATGCCAGGCGTTCCCGGGAAACGCCCCGATCGTCGCGCAACCGGCGCAGCAGTTCACCGAACGAGGGAAGCGCGAGCGCCTGCCTCTCGTCGATACTTCCTACACGGCCCGTCATAGCCGCCCGGCTTCCTTCCCGCCCCCGCCGTATCGTCGGACAACACTCCGAGATTGCGGCCGGGGCAACGCCCAGCACGGAATGCTGCCACAATTTCCACCGCCGTGTCCCGCAACAACACCGGCAATCCGCTGAGGGCAAGGCCCGAATCGGCAAAACCATGGCATTTCGAGATCGACGTGTCACACCGGCAGGTTTCGATATCAGTGCTGCCGGTCTCCACAATTCCAGGAATTGCCGTCATCGAACTTGATACGGCGCAATCGAATTCGAGCGCAACAACGCCGAACCGGGGTTCCCCGAAGGTAAGTCCGAGATATCCGATCCGTCCGGTTACCGGCGTTTCCCGCGCGATCAGCGGCTGGACCAACGAGTTCCTTTGGTATGTTGCACCGAGCACGACCCTGCGGTGGAAAAGTCGTCCGAACGATTCGAACAAAGGGTGTGGGCCTTGTCCTTTCGAGCACTGCGAACATTCCGGGTGGCCGGCGGCGCCCTCGCGGCCGTCGTGGCGGCCGCGACCGGAATCCTGACGGTCACCGGCGCGCCCAGCGGGCAGGCCGCGCCCGCCGACTGCCCGAGCCTCTCCGTCATAGCCGTCCCCGGCACCTGGGAGACCTCCATCGAGGATCCGAAGCAGGGCATGCTCTCGCAGGTCACCCGCGGGCTGCCCAGCACCGTGCACTCCGACTACGTCAGTTATCCCGCCACCGCCTTCCCCTGGGACGGCGAGGTCTACGGCAGCTCCAAACGGGACGCCGTGAATGCCGCACGGGCGCTGGTCGCCGGGACCGCGGCACGCTGCGCCGCAACGCGTTTCGCGCTCATCGGCTACAGCCAGGGCGCCGACGCCGCGGGCGACCTGGCCGCGGAGATCGGCACCGGACTGGGAGTGGTCCCGCCCGATCGGGTGGCCGCGGTCGGGCTGATCTCCGACCCGCGCCGCTCCCCCACCGATGCGCTGATCGGCCCGCAGGTCCCCGGCACCGGCGCGGGCGGAGCGCGCGCCGGCGGCTTCGGCTGGCTCAGCCCGAAGGTCCGCACCTTCTGCGCCGCGGGCGATCTCTACTGCTCGGTCCCCAACGACGATCTGGCCGGGCGCTCGGCCGGCCTGCTCACCCAGCTGACATCGCAGGATCCGGTCCAGATCCCGAGTTACGCGATGACCCTGCAATCCATTCTGAACGAGGCCCTCTGGCAGGGCGGCGCCGCCATCCTGTCCGCCCCGGCCGACGACCCCGCGAGCGAGCAATGGCTCCGCCAGGTCCAGGATTTCCTGGCCTCCGGCGTCCACCAGTCCTACCCGCACTACGTCGTCGACACCGACGGCACCACGGCCACCGCCTGGCTCCACAACTGGCTCGCCGACACCGCCGACCAGAAGCCCTGACGACACGAAACCCACACGGGCCGCGTCACCCCGACCTACCGGGTGACGCGGCCCGTGTCGTCACACCCCCATCGGGTTCGTCTGGCGGGGGCCTACACAAATTTCCGGAACGAGTTCATTTCAAAACAGCCCGACCGGTCCTCGCCTCGGGGTACCTTCCTGCCCGTGTCCGTCAGCGGACCGGAAGGAATTGAAAGACAGTGTTCATTGGTCAAATCGGGTCGACCGCGATCCTTGCGGCCGACTCGGCCGACTCCTCCGGCGTCTCCGCCGGCACCCTGCTGATCCCGGCGGCCGGCGTGGTCCTGCTGGTGGTGGGCCTCGTCCTGCGCAATCGGTCGAAGCGGCCCGCGGCCGACGCGGCCGCCTCGGCCGGGCTACCCAAACACACCGGCACCGTCGTCGCCGTCGCGGGCGTGCTGATCCTGGCGCTCGGCATCCTCGCCACCGTCACCAAGGGCGCCGGCACGACCGCCACCCACGATCCCGAACTCGCCGTGGGCAACTGCGTGACCGCCAGCGACTACCGCGGCGCCCAGATCGGCAAGATCCACGCCACCCCGTGTGACGATCACACCGCCGTCTACGAGCTGGCCGCCTCGGTCACCAACGGCGCCACCTGCCCGGACGGCAAACTCCGGGACGCGGGCTACTTCGTGCTGACCGACGGCAACCACTCGCTGTGCTTCGCCCCCAATGTCAAGGTGGGCGACTGCTATTCGATGCAGGCCGACGTCAACCAGATCACCCCGGTCGACTGCGCCAGCAAGGCCGGGCCCGGCGTCACGGTCCAGATCGGCGGCCGCTTCGACGGCACCACCGACCCCAACCAGTGCGCCATCCCCGCCGGGGCGACCGTCACGCCGCAACCCGCTCGCGTGGTGTGCTGGCAGCCGGTCAAATCGAGCTAGACCCGTAAAGTGAACGGGGCCGGGCAGTGTGACTGCCCGGCCCCGTTCACATCGTCAACCGGGAATTACACCGCCGCGGCCACAACGGGCACACCCTCGGTGAGGTCCTGCTCGCCCAGCCGCGGGTACGTCGGGTACTCGATGCCCGAGATGTACTGCACCGTCCGCACGACCTGGCACGAATAGCCGAATTCGTTGTCGTACCAGAGGTAGAGGATCGCGGTGTCACCATCCACGATGGCGGCATTGGCATCCACGATCGACGCCGCCCGCGACCCGATGAAGTCACTCGACACCACATCGGTGGCCGCGGTGAAATCGAGATTGCGGCTCAGCGGACCCGACAGCGACACCTGCCGCAGGTACTCGAGCACCTCGGTCTTCGTGGTCTCCCGCTTCAGCTGCAGGTTCAGGATCGCGACCGAAACATCCGGCGTGGGAACGCGAATCGAGCTGCCGGTGATCTTGGCCTGGAAGTCGGGCATGGCCTTCTTCACCGCCGACTGCGCGCCGGTCTCGGTCAGCACCAGGTTGAACGGCGCGGACCGGCCACGGCGATCCGACTTGTGGAAGTTGTCCAGCAGGTTCTGGTCATTGGTGAACGAGTGCACCGTCTCCACGTGCCCGCGCACGATGCCGAACTCGTCGTCCATCGCCTTCAGCGGCGGCACGATCGCGTTCGTGGTGCAGGAGGCACAGGAGAAGATCTGCTGCGACACGTCCTGGTCGCGGTGGTTGACGCCGTGCACGATGTTCGGCACGTCGCCCTTGCCGGGCGCGGTCAGCACGACCTTCGCGATACCGGGACGCAGGTGCTGCTCGAGGCCCGCGCGGTCGCGCCACTTGCCGGTGTTGTCGATCAGGATCGCGTCGTTGATCCCGTACTCGGTGTAGTCGATCTGCGCCGGGGAGTCGCTGTAGATGAACCGGATCACGTTGCCGTTGGCGATGATCGTGTTGTTCTCGGCATCGACCTTGATGGTGCCGTTGAACTGCCCGTGCACCGAGTCCCGGCGCAGCAGCGACGCGCGCTTGACCAGGTCTTCCTCGCCACCCTTACGCACTACCACGGCCCGCAGGTTCAGCCCGTTTCCGGAGCCGGCCTTCTCGATGAGCAACCGGGCCACCAGGCGGCCGATCCGGCCGAAGCCGTACAGCACCACGTCCCGCGGCCCCGGCGCCTCGGCCTTGTTCCCGTCGAGCACCTCCGCCAGCACCGTCGCGGTGAACTCGGGAATCGACAGCCCGCGGTCGTCGCCGCGGTAGGCGTGGACCAGGCGGCCGAGGTCGATCTTGCTCGGTCCCAGATCCAGCTCGCTGAGCACCTCGAGGAAGGGCAGCGTCTCGTCGATCGACAGTTCCTCGCCCTCGATCTGCCGCGCGAACCGGTGCGTCCGCAGGATGCTGATCACCGATTTGTTCACCAGCGACCGACTGTGCAGGAGGATCGTCACCCCCTTGTCGCGATACAGCCTGCCGATAATCGGAATCATCGCCTCCGCGGCAGCCTCGTGAGCGTTCCAGCGGTCAAGATGGTCGGTAGTCAACACAAATCCTCGGGGTTGCCTCGATGCGTACGTGCACCGATGCTAGCCAGCCCCGCGGTATCACAAACCGCGGCTACCCGCATGTGAGATCCAGGTCGCGCCGGGAGCCCGCGAGGTCAGTCCCACCAGAACCACCACAGTGGCGCGGCCGCGTGCGGCTTCAGTTCGTCCAGCGTCCCCACGCCCTGATGCACCTGATCCGAGCAGTACAGGAACCCCCGAGCGAAACGGCAAGCGCCTCTTCATCATTCTGCGGCTACACCAATCGAATTCAGCACCCCCGGATCCAATCGGCCCGGACCGACAATCCACTGCGGCCGGGTTCCGAACGGGAGGCGGTCGCCACGACGACGACCGCCCGCTGCCCGATTCGCCGTTGCGCTGGGCGCCTCAGCGCTGTGCGGAGAGGCTGCTGAGCACCCCGCCCGCGTAGCCGCCGCCGAAGGCGCTGCCGAGCGCCGCCGCCGCACTACCGACATCGACCGACCCGGCGCCGACGGCATTGCCCAGATCGGCTGCCGAGCCCGGCGTGATGTCGACATCCGTCAGCGGAAGCCCGTCCGCCGCGGCCGTCCCGATGCCCGCTCCGAACAGAGCGCAGGCCACCGCACTCACAAGAATGGTTCGTTTCATGAAGCTGTTCCTCTTATCCACGTCGCGAAGCAGGTGCAGTCTTCCCCTGCTCCGCGCGCCAGAGCATATGAAATATTGGCAATTCAGATGAGCGTTTTGGACCGTTTGGTATGCCGACCTCGCCCGACGCTCGATCGGCCCGCGTGGATAACACTGATTTGCGAATAGATCGCCGAGGCGCGTGCCCTGCGATTCCGAGCCGTGAAGACCGTGGTTCCGGCGGCACGCCCCTGACGCGGAGTCGTTGCCCTCGACGAATACCCATAGCCGCCAGCGCATTTTGGGAAGCCGGTCACATTCGTGTTGTGCCCTGCCAGCTGCCGACGATGGGGGTGTGACAGCGGACGATTGGAAAGGCGGATAGACATGGCAGGTCGGCATCGTGCGGTGAGCAAGCCCAGCAGAGTGCTGCGCGGACTTCCGGTAGCCGTGGTCGTCCCCGCCGCGGTCGGCGTCGCCGGGATCGGGACGGCCGCGGCCGAGCCCGCCGCCCCTCGGGTCATCGAGCCCACCGCGATGGTGAACACCGCCGCGGACGTGGCAACCGACAGCCCGGCCGCCGAGCCGATCGCGCTCGCCGCGGCCACCCAGCCGTCCGCGCCGGTGGCCTTCGTCCCCGACGCCGCCACCTCCGCCCCGGTCGTCGATGCCCTCGAACCCGTTGCACCCCAGCCCATTCCGTCCGCCGCCCCGATCGCCACGGCGGCTCCGATCGCGAGCCCCATCGAGAACGGCACCTACATCGGCCAGACAGCGGGCCAGATCCTCGGTGGCATCTCCGGCGCGATCCTCGGCGGCACCGCGGGCAGCGCCCTCGCCACCGCCCTCACCGCCGGCGTGGCCCTGCCCATCGGCGCGATCGGCGGCGGCATCATCGGCGGCGTGGCGGGCACCTACATCGGCTACTACGCAGGCTCTTTCATCGGATCCTGGGTGGCCGAGCAGGCCCCGCAACTGATCCCGAACGTCCTCCCCTGACCCGGTCCGCCATCCCTGCGGCACCGGCCCCGACCACCGGATAGTCCGCCTCCACCACTGTCACCGCTCCATCGCATGAGCGTGGAGCGCACGGGACTGATCGTCTGGGACGTCCGAATGCATACGGCGAGGCGCTCGATCCCGCCCGCGTGGTGGACATCGGCGACGCCCCGAGCACTCACCGGACGCGATAGTCGATGCGCTGGAACCGAATACCATCGCCGCCGCGGTGGAAGAACTGTTCGAGGGTTGAGCGCCGCGATCCTTTCGCCTGCTCAGCCGCGATCCGCGCGGTCGGGTTCGGGTGGCCCGAGCAGGTCCCATCGGTTTCCGGAGATGTCGAGGAAGACGGCAACCTGACCGTAGGGTTCGGTGCGCGGCTCGGTCACGAACTTCACACCGGCACCGACCATCCGGCGATACGTCCCCGCGAAGTCGACGACCCGGAGAAAGAACCCGACTCGCCCAGCGACCTGATCTCCGACAGCGCCGCGCTGCCTGTCCCCGTCCGCTTGCGCAAGCAGGATTCCGGTAGTCGCGGCGGGTGGGCGAACAACGACCCACCGTTTGGGACGTCCATCATTGGTGAGCGACGGGGAGTCCTCGATCAGATCGAAACCAAGTGTCTCGACGAAGAACTCGATGGCGGAGTCGTACTCCTCGACGATGATCGTGATCAGTTCCAGATGCACTCCGTGAGCCTAGGGCGTCCCCAGGCGGGCGTTCGGGTGAAATGCGTCAGCGGAAGTACTCGGACGGCGTGTCGGCTACGAGATGTGCCGGACGATTCCATCGGCTGCGGACTGTTCGATGGCGGCGAGGAGCCGGTGGTGGCGCAGGGCTGACTCGAAGCTGGGATGTGGTTGGCGGGCTTCGGCTATGGCTCGGGCGACTTCCTGGTAGAGGGCTGCGATGTTGGCCGGTGGGCCGGACCGGACGCTGGCGGGGACAGTGCGATAGGTGTCGGGCACGGGCAACACTTCGTCGTCGATCCGGATGTTCCAGTCGCCCCAGTGGATGAATGTCCCGGGCTGGGCTGGGGTGGCGGTCAACGTGCCGTCGCTGCCGACGAGCCCGAGGTGGAAGCCTTCTCGGGCGGGCCCATTCCCGCCGTGCACGGCGACGGAGGCGGTGGCGCCGCCGGCCAGCAGTCCGTGTAGCAGGACGTGGCTGGGCGTGGCGTTGGGTACGGTTCGATCCGTCCCCGCGATGAGAACGCGGTCGTGCGTGCGAGGGAGTCGAGCCGTGACCTCGGTCAGCGGGCCCGCGACCCGTTCGAGTGCGGCCAGGAAATGACCGGCCATGATGGTCAGGATGTTGGTTCCCGTCGAAGGATCCAGGCCGAACACCAGATTCGGCCATATTCGACTGCCGCCGAAGGGAGCCCCTTCCGCCAGCAGCGCGACCGATTCGAGTGTGCCGATCCGGCCGTCTGCCAACAGGTCTGCGGCGAAGCGGGCGCTCGGGGAATGGTGGCCCTGCAGGACAACCGCGTGAACGACGCCGGCTGTCGTGGCGGCCTCGGTCAACTCGCGCGCTTCGTCGGCGTCGACGCCCAATGGCCACTCGGACACAACGTGTTTGCCCGCGTCGAGTGCCGCCCTGATCACGGCGGCATGGCCGGAGGCCTTCACCGAGACGACGACCAGGTCGACCTCGGGGTGCGCGGCGAGTTCACGTGCGTCGGCGAAGGCGAGCCGTGCGCCGTGGGCGGCAGCCGCCCGGTCCGCGCTGGCCTGGTTGGTGGTCGCGACCGCGGTCACGTCGAACTCCTCGAGCGCTGCGAGCGCGGGTAGGTGTGAGCTGTCCGCCCACCCGCCGGCCCCGACAACTCCGACTCGGATCATGTCCCACTCCTTAGTTATGTACCTTTCGGTAAGAAACTAAGTGGCACGGCGCGCACGCGCAAGCGGTAATGTACCGATAGGTAAAAAACACGGGAGAGAGCACGGAGGACGGCATGCCCGGCGGACGCCCACGCGCATTCGACGCAGACACCGCACTCGACCGCGCGCTGGAAGTGTTCTGGCGGAACGGTTACGAGGGCACCTCGCTGGCCGACCTGACCGCCGCGATGGGCATCAACAAGCCCAGCCTCTATGCCACCTTCGGCAACAAGGAAGAACTGTTCGGCAAGGTTCTCGCCCGCTACCTCGACGGCCCCGGCGCCTACGCCGCCGACGCGCTGGACGCGCCCACCGGCCGCGAGGTGATCGAGCGGCTGATCCACGGGGCCGTCGACCTGACCGCAGGCGAGAACACGCCCCATGGTTGCCTGTGCGTCAAGACCGTTCAAGCCTCAGGACCCGACGCACACGCCGTACGCCAGGAGGCCACCACCGTACGAAAAGCCGCCGAGGCCGCGCTGCGCAGGCGGCTCGAGCAGGCCACCGACCTGCCGTCGAGCCATGAACCGGCCACCCTGGCCGCACTCGTCCACACGATCTCCGACGGCATCGCCGTCCAGGCCGCGGCGGGGCGCGGCCACGACGAGCTGCGACAGATCGGCGACTCGGCATTGCGCGCACTGCTGGACGAAGCCACCTAGACCGCCAAAAGTTCGGCGCTCCACAATGATTCAGCGAAGCAACCTGCGATGTGTTGTCGAGCTCGACTGGATCCGGCTTTGCCGAGGGAATCGCACACGCTGAAGGCTAGGCGCCGGCCCGAGAGCCCGGCACGCGCGTGATAGCCGAGCGTTGCGAAACGCAACTAGTGGCCTAGGAGCTGCCGGCGTTGAGCAGCCGATCCAACTGGCTGCAGCCCGCGGGCGGGGGTACCGGTTTGGCCGGTGTGGATCCGGCAGGGGCGGGCTGGATGTCCAGCGTGAGCGTCTGCGTGGTCTTGCCGTCATTGGCTGTGATGACGTGGCGGCCGGCCGTCGACGGGATCCAGTTCACACTCGCGACCGGGGCGAGCGGGATCTCCGGATTGCCGTACGCGCGACTGCCCCCGATGCACTGGCTGTTGTCGTAGAAGCTCACGAAATTCGTCACGGTGGAATTGATGATCGTTACGCTGATGCCGTAATTGGTTCCGACGTAATAGGTTTGATCAGCGGAATCGATATGGAAACCGATCATATCGGCGGATGCGGCGGGCGCGCCGGTCGTGATGACGGCCACCGTCGCGGCCAGCCCGGTTATGCCCCAGCCGATTCGGCGGCCGAGATGGGTATGCGTGGTCATCGTTCTGCTGGTTCGGGTCCCGAGGTCCGGGGTCGCCGAACGCTACCGTTCGGAATGAGTGAAACGTGACGATTTCAGTATTTGGGTGTGCCCCGACTTTCAGGGGGTCGACCGCCACGGGGCCAGGAGGAGTTCGCAGGCGCGCTGGACGTCGGCAAGGGCCTCGTCGGTGGCGAGGCGGCCGGCGATGGTCCAGGTGAGGATGCCGTAGACGCACTGCTCGAGCAGACGGGCCAAACGGTGGTCTTCATCGGTGGGAACGCTGATGCCCGCGGCGGCCACGATACGTTCGGGCATCACATGATCCGTGACGAGCGCTGCCGCGGCGCTCGCCCAGGCGGGAGATGCGGTGATCGGCGCAGGGCGTAGAGAAGTGCAAATGGTTGCCGGACCTTTGTTTGCGTGCGTTGTCCATGTGATCACCGCGATCGCGGTGACCTAGCAGCTCCAGCTACAGCCCATGCGGGTCAGAAGGGCGGATCGTCATCGAGCGCGGTAGCCCCGAGGGTGAGCGAGGAGATGACGGTGGCTGTGCGCCGGGCGCGGATGCGAGCTCGCGCTTTCCGTCGCTGGGTAGGTGTGCAATAGACGTGCACCAGTTCGGTCATCGCGTTGGCCACCGGGCCCGGATCGATCAACGGCTGTACGGGTTCGGCGTCGGGGACGCCGGCGGTGCTGAGCGGTGGCACCGGCAGGCGCGGGAAGAGGAAGTTCGCACCCTCGGGCGTGGTGGTCACCGATCCGCCTGTGGGCGTGCGCCATTCGACAGTCCGGTCGGGGTGATGGACGACCTGCCAGCCATTGACCCCATTGTCGGCCAGGGTCTTGAGCCGATGGTGGCGGCGGCACCGGCAACCCAGATTGGCTTCGACTGTGCGGCCGCCGTTTTCGGGGTTCGCGTGGTCGAATCGGTCTTGGTGGTCGAGATCGGTGGCGGCGGCGGGCACGGCGCAACCGGGCGCGCGGCAGCCACCGTCCAGGGCCCGCACTCGGGCGGCGATACGCGCACCAGGGCGGTACCGCAGTTCGCTATCGGCGCTGGGGTTTTCGACGATTGTGGCCGGGTCGACGGGAGCGTCAGCACCTGTGACGGCGCTGGTGTCCGCACCGGAGCCTGTGCCGGTGGCGGAGTTTGCGCCAGTGGCGGCGTTATCCGTGTCGGTGATGATGGTGAAGCGGGCGTGGCGGGCGATCTGGCGTGCCAGGTCCGCGTCGATAGCCCCGAACCCGGCCAACAGTGCCGGGTTGTCGCGAAGACCGGCCAGGGTTTCAGCCGAAACACCCACCTGCACCAACGCTTTACGTGCCAAGCGCAGTGGGTCGGCGGTCGCCGCGCGGGGGCAGTCGGAGTGCCCGCACCGACAGGTGAGTTGGCCGCTGCCGTCGGCCAAGGCCACCAAGGCATCGGCTCGGCGCTGGCTGGTGGTGCGCGGATCACGGCCGCAGCACTGGGTGACGGCCATCTCTCGCAATCGCTCGTAGAGGGCTTGCCCTCCGGCGGCGGGCAGCACCGCCTCCACCTGTGCGGTGCCGTCGTCGGCGGCGGTGACCTTCACGTATCGGTCGGCTTCGGCGGCCTTGCGGCGGGCGGCTTGCCCGGCCGGGTCGGCCTCGAGCAGCCAGCGACGCAGGGTGCGCCGCACCCGCTGCGGCTCAGCGGTTTCCGCGTACGCCGCAATACGTGGCTCCAACGCCGCGACCAGATCGTCGGAGGCGTTGGTGAGAACGTCACCGATCGCGCGCACCCGCGCCAGGTCCAGGCGCCCGGCTTCGAAACCGGCCCGGGTCACCGGATACCGGTGTGCCAACCCCAGCCCCACTCCGATCAACCCGTCGGCCGAGCGCTGTGACACCCGCAGGGCGATCCCGATCTCGGTGGCCGCATCTTCCCCCGCGTACCGGGCTCCAACCCCGAGCGCGAGCTGCTGCGCGCGGCGCAACTGATACAGCCGTGTCATCAGGCCGATCTCCTCGGCTTGGGCTGTGGCAATCATCGAGTGCACGACCTGAAGCCGCTCCACCACCTCGGCGGCAGCAAGCATGTCATCAGCAGACTCGACCATGTAATCGATCATAGTTTCGAATCACCCGACACGACAGCAAGATCACCACAACACGCGCGGTAAATCGTTGGCTAACAGAAGATTTGGTTGCCAGTGCGCACTAATCGAGCGTCCCGACAGGTCGCGACCCGCGCGGTTCGACGCACCGACACGGCAGCCCGGACAGTACCGGGCCTCAGCCCATCTCGAGGCGAGCCCAGCCGTTGGCAACGCGCATACTGCCGATTTTCGTGCGCTTGCAGCCGAGCGGGAGGTCTGAACCGCAAATCTGAACCGCAAACCTGTCCGACCCGGCCGTTACGGTGATCGGTACACAATCGCTCATGGGGGCCAAATATGGGTTATGACATCAGCTTTCATCCAGTGGACATGCGCCTGGTCGAGGAACGGGTCATACCGTTTCTGGCCGGTCGGGGCAGCGACGATGATCTGGACGATCTGATCGCCGACGCCGTGCGACAGGCGAAGGTTCGGTTTCGTGCGAACGCGTGGGGACTGGGCGTTCTGAAGGCATCCGGCAGCGGGGATTTCGATAGCGGCCTCTACCTCTGGGGTCGGCCGTTCTTCGTCACCGCCGACGATCCCGCGACCGTCGCCGAAACCGTTGTGCGCTATTGCAATTCCGCTCTCGACGAGGTCGACGACCTGGCCCGCAGTCAGATCGACCTGCTCGATCCGGCCCTGTCGAAACACGTCGAGCCCGACATGGCAGGCACCCTGCCCGCCGACCATAACCTGGCCAAGGGCTTCCGCTGGAAGCTCGACCTGCTGCGGGAAGCGACGTCCGCAGTCCGCGCCGGCCGCCCGACCATCCGCAATGGCGATGGCGACGAGATCTCCGCCGCGGACGCACTGACCGGCAATATTCAATTCGTCCTGATCGAATTCCTCGCCGCGCTGCTTCCCGGCTGGATCGAGCGCGGCCGGGTATGGCCCACCGAACTGGCCGAACAAGCCACAACCAACGGCTATCCGCCACTGTCCGACAACACCCCGTTGTTCGGTTCCTTCCCGGCCGAATTCCCGTCGCTGAATTGGGAATCCAACTGGACCATCCCCTCCAACTACGCGATCGGCGGCTACGCCGCACCCTCGAACATCCAGCCCTTGCGAAACTGGCTGTCCCAGAATGTCGAAGCGCTCGCCGCGGTGGGCGACCAATGGGACGATCGCCCCTACGTCCGCAAGGCCCTCCGCAAGTTCGACGAAGCCTTGGCCCTGGCCGAACTGACCGGCTCCGCCTTCGTCGAAGCCGCCGAGATCTACTACCCCGGGATGGGCACCGTCAACTGACGCCCGCCCACTCCTTCGCACGCATGCCGCCAGGCGTCCGCCTATGCCGCAACCCGCGCGGTCCGAGGTGGCCGGCGCGACGCATCTGGCGGCGAGACCGACTGCGGCCCAGGATATTCGTATTGCGGACTTTCGTGTGATGTCGGATGCTCGGAGGTGGCGTCATGCTGTTGCCGAATATCTCTGGGCAACAGGGCATCCCGGCCGGGATCGGTGACACTCCGCAGGGAGGTGATCATGATTGTCTGTGGGCGGCTTGCGGAGGCGGGGTTGGCCGCTGCGCGGCGACTGGCTGTCGAGTATCTGCTCGGTGCCGAGGGGGTCGACCGGTGCTGGGCCTGGCGTCCGGACCTGGTGGTGTCGGCACTGGTGCGCGGGCAGGTGGTCGGCGTATGTTTCGCGTCTCCGGGCTCCGGAACCGGGATCGTGGTGGACGGGATCGCGGTGGACGGGGACTTTGCGGGCCGTGGAATCGGTTCGAGGCTGTTGTGAGAACCTGCACACCGTCGTGGTCCTCGACGGCGCGCTCGTCACGCTTGGGGAGCTGCTCCCGATGCGGTGGCAGGAGCTTTGGGACGACTGATCCACCGCTCGCTCACGATCGCCTTCAGGTAGAACGCCCCACCTCAGTCGGTCGCGAGGCGGGTGGGCAGTGGAGCGAGGGAGAAGTTCTTCCAGATGTAGTGTCCATCTGGTGCTGGTCCAGGGTCAGGTTGTCGACGCGGTCCACTTTGCCGTCGGAGTTGAAGTGCCACACCAGCGCCCACAGGGTGTCGACCTGGCCTTCGCCTTCGGTCGAATAGCCGCGGTGGATATCGACGACGTATTCCGCGTTGGCTTCGAGGAAGAATGTCTCGGCCTTCATGCCCGCCTTGGCCAGCTGGGCGAAGAAGGCCAGGACCTCGTCGAGTCCGTGTTTGGTTCCGGAGAGCGCGTGGTGCCCGGGAATAGTCCATGCGATGTCGTCGGTGAGTACCGCCCTCATGCCGTCCAAGTCGTAGCGCGCATATGCCTCGAAGAAGTCGCTGATCGCCTGGATCTTCGGGTCCTGCTGTGTCACCGCGTGATTCCTTTCGAAGAGGGGATCCGCAGTCTGCGTCCGGTCGCTGGCAGAACGCTGGCATCGGTTGCCAGCGACGGACGCCCAGATAAGGACCCAGGCGGCGGCCCTCGAACAAAGAACCGGCAGATACCGTACGGTACCTGCCGGTTCAGCGCCGGGTGCGACGAGTGGACTCGGGTGCCTCCGAGGCTCAGCGGGTGGCGATGATCGCCGAGCCGTGACCGAAGAGACCCTGGTTCACCGCGATTCCGGCGCGGGCATTCTCGACCTGGCGACCGTCGGCCTGGCCACGCAACTGCCAGGTGAGCTCGCAGATCTGGGCGATGGCCTGCGCTGGAATCGCCTCGCCGAAACAGGCCAGGCCGCCACTGGGGTTCACCGGGACCCGGCCGCCCAATGTGGTTGCGCCACTACGCAACAGCGCCTCGGCGCCGCCCGTTTCGCAGAGCCCGATGTCCTCGTACCAGTCCAGCTCCAGCGCGGTGGACAGGTCGTAGACCTCCGCGAAGGACAGTTCGTCCGGCCCGAGCCCGGCCTCCTCGTACGCGGCCTGCGCGATGGCGGAGCGGAACGCGTGCGGCGGGGCCTCGACGGCCACCGCGGAATCGGTGGCGAAATCCGGCAGATCGATGACGGTCTTCGGGAAGGTCGGCGTGACCGTCGACAGCGCCCGGATGCGGACCGGGTCGGCGATGCCGTGCCGGCGCGCGTAGTCCATCGACGTCAGCACCAGCGCGGCGCCGCCGTCACTGGTCGCGCAAATGTCGAGCAGCCGCAGGGGATCCGACACGATCGCCGAGGCCGCGACCTCCTCGGCCGCCACCTCCTTGCGATACCGGGCATACGGGTTGTTCAGGCCGTGGCGGGCGTTCTTCACCTTGACGGCGGCGAAATCCTCGAGCGTGGCACCGTGCAGCGCCATCCGGCGGCGGGCGTAGAGCGCGAAGTAGATCGGGTTGGTCGCGCCGAGCAGGTGGAAGCGCAGCCAGTCCGGATCATCGCGGCGTTCACCGCCGACCGGCTGGAAGAAGCCCTTCGGGGTGGTGTCGGCGCCGATCACCAGCGCCACATCGGTCAGTCCGGCCAGGATCTGCGCACGCGCATTGGCAATGGCCTGCGCACCCGAGGCGCAGGCGGCGTAACTGCTCGAGATCCGCGCACCCGACCAGCCCAATGCCTGAGCGAAAGTCGCGCCCGCGACGAAGCCGGGGTACCCGTTGCGGATGGTGTCCGCGCCGGCGATGTACCCGACATCGAGGTGGTCCACCCCGGCATCGGCCAGCGCCGCCCGCGCCGCGACCAGCCCGTACTCGACGAAGTTCCGCCCCCACTTGCCCCACGGGTGCATCCCCGCGCCGAGGACGGCGATGTCCCGATCGTTCGTGTCAGTCATTGACCGGCCTCCACATCCACACCGTGTGCTCTGCCTCGTCGTCCTCGTACAGCGTGCCCACGGCCAATTCCACCGGCATGCCCACGGCCAGATCGTCCACGGTGAACCCGCGCACCACCTGTCCGAGAATCACCATCTGCTCGACCTCGAGCTCCACCGCCGCAACGACATACGGCTCGAACGGATCCGCCGAGACATAGGGCGCGGGCGGCTTGTACCGGGCGTCCGCGTACGACCAGATCCGGCCACGCGTGGAAAACAGGTATTCGGCCAGCTCGGAGCCGTCCTTCGCACCGGCACAGCGCGGGTTGCGACAGGCCAGCGTGTTCCGCGGGAAATACGGTGTGCCGCAATCCTTGCACCGGCTCCCCTTGAGCCGCACCACACCGTCGTCCGCAGTGAACCAGTCAGCCACAGCGGGGCGTTGTTCTTTCTGCACAACCCCGACGGTATAGGAACACGTTCTACTTTGGGGCCGAATTCCACTCCGCGGATCCGCGCCCGGAGGTACGGTGACTCCAGATGGAGGATGCCCCGGCACCCTCGAGTCGATCTGGAGTACCACAACGCGATGGGCACCAAAGCCATTGACCCGCAGTCGATCCGCAACGTCACCCTCCTCGGCGACCCCGCCGACACGGCCCGAGTGGCCCACCACCTGCGCCGCGGTTCCGGCAACCCCACCTCCAGCCCCGCGACCACGCTCCACTGGGCAACAGACGGCGTCGAGCACATCATCCGCCTCGCCGAACTATCGACCCAAGCCCCCATCGCAGCCCTGCAGCGCTCCATCCGAGTAGCCGACGGCGTGATCGCAGTGGTCGACGCCGCCACAAGCCTCGCCCCCCGCCTCGAAACCATGCTCCGCGTAGCCGACGACCACCAGGTCGCCCGCCTCTGCCTCATCACCGGCCTCGACCACCCCGACGCCGACTTCGACCGCTGCGTCCGCACCATCGCCGACACCCGCGGCGCAGCCCCCCTCCCGCTCCAGATCCCCATCACCCCCGGCCCCGACCTCGAGGGCCTCATCGACCTGATCGCCCTCTGGTCCCTCGAACCCCTGGCCGCCGAAATCTATGGCAACCACTGGAAACTCGCCGAACCCTGGCACCGCAATCTCGCGACAACGGTGACAACCCAACGCGCCAGTTCTGCTACCCCCATCACCCAGCCAGAACTCCCCCGCGACCAGCTACATCACCGAATCCGCCACGCAACCCGCATAGGCGACACAATCCCCATCCTCTGCAACTCCGACGCCCTCACCCCACTCCTGGACGCCATAGTCCGCTACCTCCCGTCCCCATTGGACGTCTGCCAACCAGAACACGCCCTCGACTATTGACGGACGCCGCCCTCGCCGCGAATCAGCGCAGCGCTTTGCGCGCCTCCTTGATCATTCCTCTGATCTGTTGGCACAGAACGAATTTCAGGACAGAAATCCGAGTGAGGCGGGCCTGTCCTAACCGGCCCAGCCGACCCTCGTCCGGGGCGGGCGTGGTTGGGCTCGTTCTCGCAGGGTCAGGTAGGAGGCCAGGACGGACCGTGCATGACGACGGAACGGTTCGGTGCCCACCGGGCCCTGGGAGATGAGGATGCGACGGACGCGGTGGCGGAACATCGGGAGGCTGATGCCGAAGGTGGTGAGGACTTCCTCGCTGGGCGGGCCGCCGAAAGGCTGCCAGGTGAGGGCGAAGTCGATCAGCTGCTGTTCGTCGCTGTTCATGGAGAAGCGATTGTCTCTCGGTGGGATGGTGGTCAGATCGCGATGAGGCCGATCTCGGCGCAGCCCTGGAGCAGGGCCTCCCGGCCGAAGGCTTCGATGGGGCCGACGACGCCCGTGGTCAGCCGTGGGCCGGTGAGGAGTTGCGCTGCGCCCCAGGCGATGAGCTCGCCGGTGAGGGTGTAGATGCTGGGGCCCTCGAGGTGGACCTCGGCCAGGGCGCCGGTCACGTCGGAGGCGACGGCGACCACGTGGGTGAGGGTGCGGGCGCGTTCGGCGGTGTCGGGGCCACCGGCCGGGCCGATCATCGGCCGGCTCAGCAGATCGACCAGGGCACGACCGCCCGGAATCCGCACGGTGGCAGCGGCAATCGCGGTTTGGACCGAGATCAGTCGGCTCAGTGCGGGGAACCAGCCGTTGTACACGGTGACGTTGTCGAGGGCCGGGAACGCGCTCGGCAGGTACAGCACTTCGGTGCCGGAGACGAGGAATGCGCTTCGCCGGCGGCCACGCACGGTGAACGCCCGAACCTTCGAGGCGGTGCGTGCATCGGTGATCCGACGGTCGCGCCAGCTCACGATCGGCAGGGTGACGGCGTCACGCATGGTGGTGCGGGTGCCCTGACTCAGGCCACGCCACAGGGGGCCGGTGGCGAAGTAGCCGATATCGATCGAGCGTGCGCGGTCACCGGCCCGGTGCGCGGCCAGAGTGCCGGCGAGGATCCCGGGCACATAGTCATAACCGAACGCGGGCACCATGACCGCCCCGGTGGCACGTGCGCGATCGTTCAGGTCGCGGTGCAGGCCACGGACGAAACCGACTTCGCCGGTGGAGTCGATGTAATGCGCACCGATGTCGGCGGCCGCGCGCGCCACCACGTGCCCGAACCGCTCGAAGGGCCCGACTGTAGTGATCAGGACATCGCCGCGGCCGACCACTGCCGCGATGCTCGCGGCATCGGTGACATCGACCAGCGCGTAATCCAGTCCTCGGGATCGTTGCGCGAGGGCGTGCAGCGCGTCGCGATCACGGCCTGCCAGAACAGGTTCGATACCTCTGCGCCGCAACGAGTCGAGCACGAGTCCGCCGGTGTATCCGGTGGCGCCGGGCAAGACGATGCGTCCGGTCATGAGGGGGTTGCTCCTTGTCTGATGGTCGGAATCTGGGGCGCATGGCGCGGGGATACCTATCCGCCGATGTTCACGCGAGCGATCTGTCGGCTCAAACGGGTCGAAACCTGGCCGATGGCGCGGAACACGTAGGCCTCCGGAGTCATGCGCCGAACACGCGGCGGTCGAGACCGGCCACGACCCTCGGATAGAGCTCCGGGAAGCGCCGGACCGCATAGTCGAGCACCTTTGCGTCGCGGCCCACCCGGATGCGCGGCGAGCCGGCGGCGACACCGTCGAGGATGATGTTCGCGGCATCGGAAGGCTGCATCCGCAGCAGTCTCTGGTTGTAGAAATCCACCCGCTTACGTTGGGAGGCAGTGAGATCGACGCCGCGGGCCGACGCGTCGGCGAGGTTCCCGGAAGCGATGCCGGTCTTCACGCCGCCGGGGTGAACCGTGGTCACCTTCACCGGATGGCGGGCGGCGAGGACTTCGGTGCGCAGGGCCTCGGTGAAGCCGCGGACGCCGAACTTGCTGGCGCAGTAGGCAGTCAGCGTCGGCTGCGCCAGATGTCACCTGCGGACGACCCCGCGCTCATGCGAGCACCGAAACAGCGAGCTGAGCCGGACGGCTTACGGCCGGGGTTTCGAAGTGCAGCTCGGGATCGAGGATGCTGCCTTTTCGCAGGATGTGCACGTCGTCCTGGTAGTTCATCGACGTCCGCCACGGCATCCGATCGCCCTGGGTGGGCAGCTGGTCGACCATGCGCTGGATGTAGCCCGCGGCGAAATCGAGGAACGGCCGGGTCGGCATGGTCTTGTCCGCGACCTCGGCGCGCGCGATCCGGTAGCCGTGCTCGTCCATGTGGGCCAGCAGGCGGCAGAAATGCTCACACAGCAGGCCGATCTTCAATGTCCACGACGAGTTGGTGTAGCCGATGGCGTAGGCCAGATTCGGCACTCCCGACAGCATCAAACCCTTGTACGCCATGGTGTTCGGCAGCTCGATCGAGTGCCCGTCCACGGTCACCGGGATACCGCCGAACGCCTGCACGTTCAGGCCCGTGGCCGTGACGATGATGTCGGCGTCGAGTTCCCGGCCCGAAGCCAGCCGGATACCGGTCTCGGTGAAGGTGTCGATGCGGTCGGTGACCACCGAGGCCTTGCCGTCGCGGATGGCGGCGAACAGGTCACCGTCGAGGACGGTGCACAGGCGCAGTTCCCACGGGTTGTACGGCGGATTGAAATGCTCGTCGACCGGATAGCCCTCCGGCAGCTGTTTGGCATTGGCCCACCGGATGAATCGGCGCACCTGGTCCGGGTACTTCTGCGAGAGACTCCAGATGAGCTTCTGCTGGGCGATGTTCTTGCGGCGGGTCCAGGCGTAGCCGCGTTCGTCGCCGAGCAGCCGCTTCATCGCGTTCGCGATCGGGTCCTTCTTCGGCACCGGCAGGATGTAGGTGGGGGTGCGTTGCAGCATCGTCACGTGCGCAGCGGAATCCGCCATCGCGGGTATCAGGGTCACCGCGGTCGCGCCGCTGCCGATGACGACGACACGCTTGCCGGCGTAGTCCAGGTCCTCGGGCCAGTGCTGGGGGTGCACGACCGTGCCCCGGAACCGGTCACGGCCGGTGAACTCGGGGGTGAATCCCTCGTCGTAGCGGTAGTAGCCGGCGGCGGAGAAGATCCAGTCGGCGGTCAGCTCCACCAGTTCGCCGGTGTCGGTGCGCTCCACCTGCAGCGTCCAGCGCGCCTCCGCCGACGACCAGGAACCCGCGATCACCTTGTGGTGGTAGCGAATTGCGTCGTCGAGGCCGTTCTCGGTGGCGGTCTCGCGCAGGTAGGACAGAATCCGTTCACCGTCGGCGATCGACTGCTCGTCGCGCCACGGCTTGAACTCGTAGCCGAAGGTGTGCAGGTCCGAGTCCGATCGAATACCCGGGTACCGGAACAGGTCCCAGGTGCCGCCCAGGCTGCCGCGGGCCTCGAGGATGGCGAAGCTCTTGTGCGGCACCATGGTTCGCAGGTAGCGGCCCGCACCGATGCCGGAGATTCCGGCGCCGACGATCACGACATCGACGTGTTCAGCGGACGACGTCCCGGAGGTCTGAGGGGGTGTCATAGCGGCTTCTTGTTCCGGCTCCGCATTCCACGCGACGGTGCGGAGGCTGGATTCCAGGATCGAATACCGCCGGAGAGTTGCGCCACAACATAGTGACGCACGATATTGGGATTGTGGTTCAAAATGACGCACGCGATGCGAGATGGCCCGAGCCCGGTCCGGAAACCGTCGCCCTCATCCGGCAGGCGGCGGAGATCGCGCTGAATCAGCCCGCGGAGTGGCTCGAGGACCTGCACGAGGCCTCCTTAGTGGGCGAGCGTATGCAGCGAATCGCGGACGACCCCGCGCTCGCCGACGCCGTGCGGCGCGCCAACGTCGCGAACGTCGCGCACTGGGCCTGGTGCAATACGCAGCATCCCGGCCGCAGGGTCCCGCCGAACCTCGGACCCGAAGCACTCTCGACAGCAAGGGATCTGGCGCGACGTGGACTGGACGAGGCCTCACTCGAGGCCTACCGCACCACCTACAGCGTCATATGGAACCGCTGCATGGAGGTGTGTTTCGCGCTCACCAACGATCCCCGGCAGCTGCGTGAACTGTTGGAGCTCGCCTCACTGTCGATCTCGACCTTCATCGAGGACACCATCGCCGCCGTCACCGACCAGCTGAAAGCCGAGAAAGCCGACCTCACCCGGGGCACCCACGCCGAACGCCGTGCCACCGTGTCACTGCTGCTCGAAGGCGCGCCGATCCGTCTCGCCCAGGCGGAAGCCCAGCTGGGCTACCGGCTGACCGGACCGCACACCGCCGCCACCCTGTGGGCGACGTCCTCCACGGTCAGCGACCAGCTCGAGGCCGCCGCGGAACTGCTCATGCGGATCAGCGGTGCTGGGCACCGGCTCACGATCGTGGCCGGCGCCGCAGCCCTGTGGCTGTGGCTGCCCGTCGACACCGCACCCGAACTGGCCCCGATCATCGAAGGACTCGATGCCGCACCGGACATCCGCATCGCCATCGGCCGGCCGGGCACCGACCTCGACGGGTTCCGCCGCAGCCACCTCGACGCCCTCGAAACCCAGCGCATGCTCGCCCGCCTCACCTCACACCGGAGAGTCGCCCGACATCAAGACATCCAGCTGGTCGCCGTCCTCACCAACGACCCCATCCGCGCCGACGAATTCATCACGGACACACTGGGCGACCTGGCCGGCGCCGACCCCGAGATAGTGGAAGCGCTCACCACCTACATCGAAGAACAGTGCAGCATCGCCCGCACCGCAGACCGCCTGTACACCCACCGCAGCACCGTGGTCCGCCGCCTGGCCCGAGCCGGCGAACTCCTACCGCGTCCCCTCGGAACCAACACCATTGCCGTCGGCGCAGCCCTCCACGTCCTCCGCTGGACCCGCTGACTGCCCCATGCAGCGGTATCCGACCGCAGATCGCCCCACGAAAAACCTTGGCAGACATGCGTGTTCAAGAGACACCCCAACAGAATTCGGCTCCGATACCGCCGTCGAGATCGGGATAGCCCCCGTAGCTATCGAGCGCAAACATTTCGCCGACCACTGGGTGCAGGTGCTCGACAAATACCCAATCGGTTGAAACCCGATTCCGCGTAAGCTGAAAGCGGACGCGCCGTACTGGTCACGCGGCGACCGGAAACTACTCGCATCGAGGTGAAAGAAACATGGCCTCCGATGTTTCGCTACAGCCCAGGTGAACCGGGCGCAGGTAATTCGTTTCGCCAGCAGACGAGAACGCCAGTAGTTTCTGGTTACATCCTGCTCGGGCCGGGCCGCACCCGGAAGTAAGAACAAAGAAGAAAGTACGATCATGCGTAGAGCAACGGCGCTCTTCGCCGCATTACTGTTGGCCATCCTCTTTTCCATCACCTACGCGATAAGCCCGACGGCCCGGGCCGCCGGCTGCCCCGGCGACTGGGCCATCGGAGTCGGCGGATCAGGCGACCCGTCGGTGTTCGCTCCGTACGTCGATCAGTCCGTCGGGTACAACGCCGCCGATCCGATGTCGGCCTTGAACGAAATCGACCGGCTCTTCTGGTCACACCGCACAGAATGTCCGCGCGATCACATCCGTTTGATCGGGCACAGTGAAGGTGCGGGCATACTCCACGCCTGGGTCACCGCCCACCAAGATGTCGGCAATGCGAACGCCATCCTGCTATCGGATCCCAAACGCGCTCCGGGACCCGGTTCGGGTGGACTGTCCTCGACTCCCGGGAATTGGCTCATCGGTTATCCACTGGCCGGTGTCGACGATTGGTTCGGCAACATCCCGGTGCTCACCGTCTGCAACCACGACGACGAAATCTGTGACACATCGGCTGGTTGGCTGGGCTATGTGTTCGCGGGCGCGCATGATCGCTACGATTTCAACGTCTGGGACTACGGCGATTGGAATTCCGGCGTCTGGTATCGATAGTCGATGATTTGAGGTATCAGAATCGGCAGATGTATCCAGGGGCTTATGTGGAAAGAAATTCGCAATGCAGCAGATCTAATTGATTCCAGCGGCCATCGGCCCACAACGCGGCGCTCCGCGGGGACAAGTCCTGCGCCCCGAAGGGAACAACCTGTTGCAGGGCAAGGGTTCTCAGCGACGATGCAAGGAACAGCGATCGCCTGAGAGGCTTTCGAAGGTGGGCGCAGAGGGGATCGAACCCCCGACCGCTGGTGTGTAAAACCAGTGCTCTACCGCTGAGCTATACGCCCCAACTGCCCGGGCGGGGCCCGGGGTCGGATCGGTGCGCCGGACGTGGATGTCCGGGCAACGGGTTATGAATCTAGTGTGGCGAGGGCTTTTTCCCAAGCGTGCTGGTCACGGGGCTCGCCGGGGCCGTTCATTTCGGCGAAGCGAACGATGCCGTCCTTGTCGACGACGAAGGTGCCGCGGTTGGGGTAGCCGGATTTCTCGTTGAAGACGCCGTAGGTCTGGGCTACGGCGCCGTGCGGCCAGAAGTCGGAGAGGAGGGGGAAGGTGTAGCCCTGTTCGGCTGCCCAGATCTTGTGGGTGGGCGGGGGGCCCACGGAGATGGCGAGGATCTCGGCGTTGTCGTTCTGGAACTTGGGGAGTTCGTCCCGGACCTTGCAGAGTTCGCCCTGGCAGATACCGGTGAAGGCCAGGGGGTAGAAGACGATCAGGACGTTCTTCTCGCCGCGGAAGCTCGACAGCGTGACTTCCTGATTGTTCTGGTCCTTCAGCGTGAAGTCCGGTGCGACCGAACCGACCTCGAGCGGCATACCTTCCCCTCCATCCTCATGTCCTGAGCGCAGCACCGAGCGACACCGCGTGGAGACACGCGGAATCCACCGTTGTCACTCGGCTTACCTGAAACCTTAGTGGAGGCCTCAGCGCTGCTTGGAAGGTGTCTTGGGCTGGGTGAGCTTGGTGCCCGTCCAGGTGCCCAGGGAGACCGGGGTGGTCGCGGTGAGGCCGGCGGGGGTCGCCGACTCGCCGATTTCGCTCGGATCGACATGGCCGGGTTGACCGGTCTTGGGGGTGAGCACCCAGACGACGCCGTCGTCGGCGAGCGGGGTGATCACGTTCAGCAGCTCGTCCACCAGATCACCGTCACCCTCACGCCACCACAGCAGCACGACGTCGACCACCTCGTCGGTGTCTTCGTCGAGCAGCTCGGAACCGGTGGCTTCCTCGATCTCGGCGCGAAGCGCGTCGTCGGTATCTTCGTCCCAGCCCAGTTCCTGAACCACCATGTCGTGTGAAATGCCAAGCTTCTGAGCGTAGTTCTGCGCGTCCGCCGCGGCGACCACGGTGGTGTCCTCCTCAACTCCAGACAATAGGTAGTTGCAAGCGAACATGGTAAAAGCCCCCAGCGCAAGCCGATCGGCCGAAATCGCACCCTAAATGTCGTATGTGAGACCAGTGAGATCCATTGGACAGCCCGGTTTCACACCACGTGAAGGGCCCGATTCACTTGGCCGGGCAGGCGTTCCGGACACCGGTCAGAGCATCGTTGACCTTGCGACTCGCGTCGTTCAGCGGCGACACCGACGCGCTGGTCGTCATCTTCCGCACCTCCGCGGCCAGCGACCGCGCCGCGGTCACATAGTCGGTGAACTTCTGCCCCAGATCCGCCGGCAGGTCCGCACCCGACGCGCCCACCTGAGTCTCGACCGTCTTCGCGGCGTCCTCGAGCGCGGACGCCGCCGCGTCGCGCTTGGCGATCTGGTCGGCCGCGTTCGCGTCGTGCGCGTCGACGAACTCGTTGTAGCGATCGACAGCGGTCCCGGTGATCTTGCGGAACGGGTCGCAGTTGTCGAAGGTCGCCTTGGCGGTCGCCGCGGCCGCCTTCGAAGAGGCGGCAGCCGCCGAGGACGACGCGGCCTCGGCCTTGTACGACGTCACCTGAACCTGATTCACGGTCGGAGTACCCTCGACCGTGTTCGCGCACCCGGCGAGAACCAATCCCCCCGCCACCGCCGCGGACGCGCACACCAGTCCGAACCCCCGCGGGTTCAGCAGCTTCACTTGTTTCCTCCCCGATCCAGCCCGGCGGTGTTGGATGGCGTCGCGAGCGGCGCGATTCCCTGCGCAACCGTACTGGATTTCCGGCTGACATGATGACCTGGGCCGCATCATCGGCAAGGATGTGAGATGCGCCCCAGACCAATCGTTACGGGTATGCCGCCCACCAGCGGATATCCGGGGTATTGACGCCACACCAGATGTCCCACCCCATGTGTACGAGGAGCAAACGTCTTGACCGACTTGATGCACCCGACTTCGTCGAATTCCACCAATGGATCGGCACGCAAATCCCCGGCGGGAGGCCGGGTTCGAGTGATTCGCGAGGGGGTGGCGTCATACCTGCCGGACATCGACCCGGAGGAGACCAGTGAATGGCTCGACTCCTTCGACGAAATGCTCACCCGCGAGGGCCCCGGCCGCGCCCGCTACCTCATGCTGCGCCTGCTCGAACGCGCCGGTGAGCGCCATGTCGCCATCCCCGCGCTGACCTCCACCGACTACGTCAACACCATCCCCACCGAGAACGAGCCGTGGTTCCCCGGCGACGAGGAGGTGGAGCGCCGCTTCCGCGCCTACATCCGCTGGAACGCCGCGGTCATGGTGCACCGCGCCCAGCGGCCGGGAATCGGTGTGGGCGGCCACATTTCGACCTACGCGTCCTCGGCGGCGCTCTACGAGGTCGGTTTCAACCACTTCTTCCGCGGCAAGGACCACGCGGGCGGCGGCGACCAGGTGTTCATCCAGGGCCACGCCTCCCCCGGCATCTATGCCCGCGCCTTCCTCGAAGGCCGCCTCACCACGGACCAGATGGACGGCTTCCGCCAGGAGTACAGCCACGGCGGTCCGGGCCACGGCCTGTCGTCGTACCCGCACCCGCGCCTGATGCCGGACTTCTGGGAATTCCCCACGGTGTCAATGGGTCTGGGCCCGATGAACGCCATCTACCAGGCCCGCTTCAACCACTACCTGCACGACCGCGGCCTCAAGGACACCTCGGACCAGCATGTCTGGGCGTTCCTCGGCGACGGCGAGATGGACGAGCCGGAGTCGCGCGGCCTGATCCAGGTGGCCGCCAACGAGGGCCTGGACAACCTGACCTTCGTCATCAACTGCAACCTGCAGCGCCTCGACGGCCCGGTTCGCGGCAACGGCAAGATCATTCAGGAGCTGGAGTCGTTCTTCCGCGGCGCCGGCTGGAACGTCATCAAGGTGGTCTGGGGCCGGGAGTGGGACGCCCTGCTGCAGGCCGACCGCGACGGCGCGCTGGTGAACCTGATGAACAGCACGCCCGACGGCGACTACCAGACCTACAAGGCCAATGACGGCGCCTACGTGCGCGAGCACTTCTTCGGCCGCGACCCGCGCACCAAGGAACTGGTCAAGGGCCTGTCGGACGCCGAGGTTTGGAACCTCAAGCGCGGTGGCCACGACTACCGCAAGATCTACGCCGCCTACGCCGCGGCCATGGCGCACAAGGGTCAGCCGACGGTCATCCTGGCCAAGACCATCAAGGGCTACGGCCTGGGCAAGCATTTCGAGGCTCGCAATGCCACGCACCAGATGAAGAAGATGACCCTCGACGATCTGAAGGCGTTCCGCGACGTGCAGCGCATTCCGATCACCGACGCCGAGCTCGAGGCCAACCCGTACCTGCCGCCGTACTACCACCCCGGCCAGGACGCGCCCGAGATCCAGTACATGATGGATCGCCGCAAGCAGCTGGGCGGTTTCGTCCCCGAGCGCCGCACGCTGGCAAAGCCGCTGCAACTGCCCGGCGACGAGGCCTACCGTTCGGTCCGCAAGGGTTCGGGCAAGCAGTCGGTGGCCACCACCATGGCCTTCGTGCGCCTGATGAAGGAGCTGTTGCGCGACAAGGAGATCGGCAAGCGCATCGTCCCGATCATCCCCGACGAGGCCCGCACCTTCGGTATGGACTCGTGGTTCCCCTCGTTGAAGATCTACAACCGCAACGGCCAGTTGTACACATCGGTCGACGCGGATTTGATGCTTGCCTACAAAGAGTCGAGCATCGGCCAGATCCTGCACGAGGGCATCAACGAGGCCGGTTCCACCGCGAGCTTCACCGCGGTCGGCACCTCCTACGCCACCCACGGCGAGCCGATGATCCCGCTCTACATCTTCTATTCGATGTTCGGCTTCCAGCGCACGGGCGACGGCCTGTGGGCGGCGGCGGATCAGATGGCGCGCGGCTTCGTGCTCGGAGCTACCGCCGGGCGAACCACGCTCACCGGTGAGGGCCTGCAGCACAACGACGGTCACTCGCTGCTGCTGGCGTCCACCAACCCGGCCTGTGTCGCGTACGATCCGGCCTTCTCCTTCGAGATCGCCCACATCGTGCGCGACGGCATGCGCCGCATGTACGGCGGCGGCCCGGCCGAGGGCTACCAGGAGGCGCTGCCCGGCACCGATCCCGAATCGCGTTCGGTGCACCACGAATTCGGCGGCGAGGACATCTTCTACTACATCACCCTCTACAACGAGCCCTATGTCCAGCCGGCCGAGCCGGAGAACCTGGACGTGGCGGGTCTACTCAAGGGCATCTACCTGTACCGTCCCGGCGGCGCCGGCGACCTGCGCGCCAACATCCTGGTCGCGGGCGTCACCTTGCCCGACGGCATGCGCGCACAGGAGATGCTGGCCCAGGAGTGGGGTGTGCAGGCCGATGTCTACTCGGTGACCTCGTGGGGCGAGCTCCGCAAGGAGGCCCTCGCTAAGGAGATCGCCAAACTCCGTCACCCCGACCAGGATCCGGGTCTGCCCTACATCACCGAGGTGCTGTCCAAGGCGCAGGGCCCGGTCGTCGCCGCCTCCGACTGGATGCGCGCGGTGCCCGACCAGATCCGTCAGTGGGTGCCGACCGAATACATCACCCTCGGTACGGATGGTTTCGGTTTCTCCGACACCCGCCCGGCCGCGCGCCGCGTCTTCAATGTGGATGCCGCGTCCATCGTGGTCGCCGCGCTGCAGGGTCTCGCTGCTCAGGGCCGGATTTCACCCGCCACGGTGGCCGAGGCGGCACGCCGCTACGCCATCGACGACGTGAACGCCGCGCCGAAGGCGGCACCCGGTACCGAGGGCGGCGACGCATAACCGAACATAAATACCGTGGAACGTAAACCGCCGAGGCCGCGCCGGATCAACGAAGAGGGCACCTCCTCCCACGAGGTCTATCTCCCGACCGGCGCGCTCTCCCCGAATCGGCAGACGCGCGACCCGCTTCCGGACACTCTCCTGAAACGGGTCAAGCAGTTCTCCGGTCGCCTGTCCACCGAGGCCGTGGCCTCGATGCAGGATCGGTTGCCGTTCTTCGCCAATCTGGATGCCGCCCAGCGGGCCGGCGTCCAGATGCTGGTGCAGACGGCGGTGGTGAACTTCCTGGAGTGGCTGCAGGACCCGGAGTCGGATATCCGCTTCAGTCTCGATGCCTTCCAAGTGATTCCGGACGATCTGGCGCGGCGGCTGACGCTGCGCCAGACCGTCGACATGGTCCGGGTGGCCATGGAGTTCTTCGAGCAGTGGCTGCCGGCCCTGGCGCGCAACGACCGTCAGCTGGTGGCGCTCACCGAGGCGGTGCTGCGGTACGGGCGGGAGCTCGGTTTCGCCGCCGCCTCGGTGTACGCCTCGGCCGCGGAGTCGCGCGGCGCGTGGGACACCCGATTGGAGGCCCTGGTCGTCGATGCCGTGGTGCGCGGCGACACCGGCCCCGAAATGCTGTCCCGTGCGGCCACTCTCAATTGGGACGCGACCGCCCCGGCGACGGTCCTTGTGGGTACTCCCCCCAAGGACCAGGTGGCTGTTGTCAGTTCCGTACATAGTGTGGCCGGCCGGCACGGCCGCAACGCGCTCGCCGTGGTGCAGGGTTCGCGGCTGGTGATGGTAGTCAGCGGACATCTCGGCGACCCGATGTATCCGTCGCAGTTCCTGGCGGACCTGCTCGCCGAGGCCTTCTCCGAGGGCCCGGTGGTGATCGGCCCGACCATGCGGGCGCTGTCCGCCGCGCACGTCAGCTCGGTGGAGGCGATGGCCGGCATGGAGGCCGTGGTGGGTTGGCGGGGTGCGCCACGCCCGGTGCACGCCTCCGAACTCCTGCCCGAACGCGCCCTGCTCGGCGACCGTGCGGCCATAGACGCCCTGAACGAGCACCTCGTGCTGCCGTTGGCCGCCGCCAGCGCCGATCTATCGGACACGCTGGACGCCTATCTGGATTGCGGTGGAGCCGTCGAGACCTGCGCCCGCCAGCTGTTCGTTCATCCAAATACGGTGCGCTATCGGCTCAAGCGAATCGCCGACATCACGGGCCGGGATCCGATGAACCCGCGTGATGCCTATGTGTTACGAATCGCGGCCACAGTAGGTCGGCTGACACGAACTCGTAACGAATCACCCACTCCTGCCACTGATGTGACTCCCATCACAGATCCTAAGGATGGGGTGTAACGAGATTCGAGCATCGGGCGATCCGGACGGCCCACTTGGTCTTTTGTGGACTCCTCACAAAACTGCCAAGCAAGCTTCATTCGCGCCGACATCTCGTGAGAGCGGCCTCACAGTGTTTTCTTGAGTCGTGATCGCATTGCTCGCCCCTGGACAGGGCTCTCAGACTCCCGGCATGCTCACCCCTTGGCTCGATCTTCCCGGCGCTGCGGACCGCATCGCGCTGTGGTCGAAGGCCTCGGGGCTGGACCTGCTGCGGTTGGGCACGACTGCGACCGCCGATGAAATCGTCGACACGGCTGTCACCCAGCCGCTCGTCGTCGCGGCTGCCCTCATGGCTTTCGCGGAAATCCCGCAGGATTCGCTTCCCGCGGATACAGTCGTCGCCGGACACTCGGTCGGCGAATTCGCCGCCGCTGCCGTCGCCGGAGTCATCTCCGCCGATGACGCGGTGGTCCTGGCCGCCATCCGCGGAGCGGAAATGGCCAAAGCTTGCGCACTCGAGCCGACCGGTATGTCCGCTGTGCTCGGTGGTGACGAAGCGGAGGTGCTCGCTCGTCTCGATGATCTCGGTCTGATTCCGGCCAATCGCAATGCGGTGGGTCAGATCGTGGCCGCGGGTAAGCTCGAGGCGCTCGAAGCCCTTGCCGCGAACCCGCCCGAAAAGGCCCGCGTCCGTGCACTTCCGGTCGCCGGCGCCTTCCACACCGCGTTCATGGCTCCCGCCCAGGACGCGGTTGCGGAGGCCATCGCCAAGATCGCGCCCAGCGCGCCGGTCCGGACCCTGCTGTCGAACTTCGACGGGCAGCCGGTCAGCTCCGGCCAGGACGCGGTCGACAAGCTCGCTGCCCAGGTCACGCGCCCCGTGCGCTGGGATCTGTGCACTGAAACGATCCGTGCGGCAGGGGTTTCCGCGGTGGCAGAGTTGCCGCCGGCGGGCACCCTGGTCGGCATCGCCAAGCGGGAGCTCAAGGGCACCCCGAATCTGGCGCTGAAGACACCCGCGGACCTCCCCGCGCTCGCCGAACTCACCGCGGCAAGCTAGCTTGGCTCGCGGCCCGCTCCTATCAACGGCGATGGAGCAACCGGGTCGCAAACAATTGAAAATCCACCCTCTACAGGAAATAAGAAGGGAGCCACCACAGTGGCCGCTCTGACCCAGGAACAGATCGTCGAAGAGCTCGGGAAGATCATCGAAGAGGTGACCGGTATCGAGCCCTCCGAGGTGACCATCGAGAAGTCCTTCGTCGACGACCTGGACATCGACTCGCTGTCGATGGTCGAGATCGCCGTCCAGACCGAGGACAAGTACGGCGTCAAGATCCCCGACGAGGACCTGGCGAGCCTGAAGACCGTTGGCGACGCGGTGGCGTACATCCAGAAGCTCGAGGCCGAGAACTCCGACGCGGCCGCTGAGCTGAAGGCCAAGTTCGGCGCCGAGGGCGAGTAGGAACCGACACCGTGACCACTCCTTCCACCTTGAACGGGAACTTTCCCAACGTCGTCGTAACGAGCATGGCGGCGACCACGTCGATCGCCGGTGACGTCGATGCGACGTGGAAGGGCCTCCTCAATGGCGAGAGCGGCATCGACACTCTCGAGGACGACTTCATTGCGGAGTACGACCTTCCAGTTCGAATCGGCGGCCACCTGAAGGTGTCGCCGGACACGCTGCTCGATCGGGTCGAGATCCGTCGCATGGCGTACGTCGAGCGACTGGCGACCGTGCTCGGTCGCGAGGTGTGGAAGAACGCCGGCTCTCCCGAGGTCGACCCGCTGCGGCTGGGTGTGGCCATCGGCACCGGTCTCGGCGGCGGCGACGCGCTGATCGATTCGGTGGACAAGCTGAAGAACGGCGGCTATCGCAAGATCTCGCCGCTCGCTGTTCAGATGGTCATGCCGAACGGGCCGTCCGCCGTCGTCGGTCTCGAACTCAAGGCCCGCGCGGGTGTGATCACTCCGGTCTCGGCGTGTTCGTCGGGTTCGGAGGGCATCGCCAACGCGTGGCGGATGATCGTCATGGGTGACGCCGACATCATGGTCACCGGCGGTGTCGAGGGTTTCATCGACTCGGTGCCGATCGCCGCGTTCTCCATGATGCGGGCCATGTCGACTCGCAACGACGATCCGAAGGCGGCCTCGCGCCCCTTCGACAAGGATCGCGACGGCTTCGTCTTCGGCGAAGCGGGCGCGCTCATGGTCATCGAGACCGAGGAGCACGCCAAGGCTCGTGGCGCCACCATCCACGCCCGGCTCATGGGCGCGGGTATCACCTCCGACGGGTTCCACCTGGTGGCCCCCGATCCGGAGGGCAGTGGTGCGGCTCGCGCCATGCAGCGCGCGATGCAGACCGCCGGGTTGTCCCCCAAGGACGTGACCCATGTCAACGCCCACGCGACTGCCACCCCGATCGGTGACACCGCGGAGGCCAACGCGATTCACAAGGCCGGCGTGCAGCACGCTTCGGTCTACGCTCCCAAGTCGGCCCTGGGCCACTCGATCGGTGCCGTCGGCGCACTCGAGTCGGTACTCACGGTGCTCAGCATCCGGGATGGCATCGTCCCCCCGACGCTGAACCTGGACAACCAGGATCCGGCGATCGATCTGGATGTCGTGCACGGCGAGGCTCGCCGTCAGGACATCGAGTTCGCGATCAACAACTCCTTCGGTTTCGGTGGGCACAATGTCGCGCTCGCCTTCGGCCGGTACTGACACGGATTCATCCCGGTAAACCGGAAATCCGGCTCAGCTTTACCGGTCAGTAAGACAAGCGGTCCCGGCGGGGGTTTTCGGATGGACGATCCCGCACCCGAAAATCCCCCCGGGACTTAGACATTCGCAGCCGCTCTCAGCGACCGCCTTTCCCCCATGAGGAGAGTTTGCGATGACCATAATGGCCCCCGCTCACGCCGACACCGCTACCGATCCCCGTGACCCGCTGGGTCGGTTGCAGCGCTTCTTCGACCCCGGAACCGTTCTCCCGCTACACCCGCGCGACAAGTCCGGTGTGCTCGCCGCCATCGGTGAGGTCGACGGCGTCCGCACCGTCGCCTACTGCTCCGACGCCACCGTGATGGGCGGCGCCATGGGCGTGGAGGGGTGCAAGCACATCGTCGACGCGATCGACACCGCCATCGATTCCCAGGTTCCCGTTGTGGGCCTGTGGCATTCGGGTGGCGCCCGGCTGGCGGAGGGCGTCGAGGCCCTGCACGCCGTCGGCCTGGTCTTCGAGGCCATGGTCCGCGCGTCCGGCCAGGTCCCCCAGATTTCCGTGGTGCTCGGCTTCGCCGCCGGCGGCGCCGCCTACGGCCCCGCGCTGACCGACATCGTCATCATGGCTCCGGAAGGCCGCGTCTTCGTGACCGGTCCGGACATCGTGAAGACGGTGACCGGTGAGAGCGTGGACATGGCGACCCTCGGTGGCCCGATCACCCACGGCAAGAAGTCCGGCGTCTGCCACATCGTCGCCGACGACGAGCAGGACGCGATGCATCGTGCGCGCCGCCTGGTCTCGATGTTCGCCGAGCAGGGCGAATTCGACCTGGCCGCAGCCGCGCACGGCGATGTCGACCTCAAGGCCATGATGCCGGAGTCGGCCAAGCGCGCCTACGACGTCAAGCCGATCATCCACGAGCTGCTCGACAACGTCGACGGCGAGAGCACCTTCGAGGAGCTGCAGGGCGGCTACGCCCGCTCCATGGTGGTCGGTCTGGGCCGGCTCGGCGGCCGCACCGTCGGTGTGCTGGCCAACAACCCGATCCGCCTGGGTGGCTGCCTCAACTCCGAAAGTGCCGAGAAGGCTTCGCGTTTCGTGCGCCTGTGCAACGCCTTCGGTATCCCGCTGATCGTCGTCACCGACGTGCCGGGCTACCTGCCGGGCGTCTCGCAGGAGTTCGAGGGCGTGGTGCGCCGCGGCGCCAAGCTGCTGCACGCCTTCGCCGAGGCCCGTGTCCCCCGCGTCACCCTGGTCACCCGCAAGATCTACGGCGGCGCCTACATCGCGATGAACGCCCGCTCGCTGGGCGCCACCGCCGTGTACGCCTGGCCGGGTTCCGAGGTCGCCGTCATGGGCGCCAAGGCCGCGGTCGGCATCCTGCACAAGAAGGCTCTCGCGGCCGCCCCGGAGGAGGAGCGCGAGGCCCTGCTGGAGCGTCTGACCGAGGAGCACGAGCGCATCGCCGGTGGCGTCCAGCGCGCCATCTCGATCGGTGTCGTGGACGAGGTCATCGAGCCCGCCAAGACCCGCTCCACCATCGCCGCCGCCCTGGCCGCCGCCCCGGCGCGGCCGCAGCACAACAAGAATATTCCGCTGTAATCGGTTACACGGCAACGCGATAGCGGGCGGTCTCCTCGGAGACCGCCCGCTTTTCGTTGGCCGGGAACGGGTTTCGCTGTCAGGCCGGGGGGATGTTGGCGTTGTGGTGGAAGACGTTGTCGGTATCCCAGGCGGATTTGAGGGCGACGAGGCGGGAGTACTTGTCGCCGTAGGATTCCCGGACACGATGCTGGTCGTGGTCGACGTAGGCGAACAGACCCGCCGGGGAGGACTCGTCGAGCATCTGCTGCAGGGCGGTGTACGGGATGGGAGTGACGAGTTCCCAGTTCATCGCGGATCCCGAGCGGGAGCCGACGTCAGGACTGGAGGCGGACCTTGTCGGCGGACTCGTTCTGGCTGGCGCATTCCTGGTAGGGATTGGGGGTGGCGGGGCGTTCGCCGCAGACCCAGCGGACGGTGTCGACGGTGACGGCGATGTCGCCGGTGGATTGTTTGGCGCGCTGGTCGGCATAGGCGGTGACGACGGAGAGCGCGGTGGGGCAGAAGCCGGCGCCCTTGGCGGTGGAGACCACGACCGCCAGGCCCCAGGGGCCGGCGCCGCACTGGACGGCCTCGTGGCCCGCGGCCGGGAAGGCGGCGGCGGAGGTGGCGGGGTGGGCCGAGGAGCCGGAGGCGACGGTGGGGCTGTTGTCGTTGCAGCCGGTGAGGGCGAAGGCCGTCGCCATGGCCAGGGCCGCACCCGCGATCGCTGTGGTCCGCACGAATCCTCCTCGTATCAGCCGACGTCGCGGCGCAGCCAGGTGACTTCAGCGCCCTCGCCGCCGAGGCGGTAGGGCTCGAGGATATCGTCCCAGGCGGTGCCGAGGGCGCGGTCGATGTCGGCGGCGATCTCGGCGGCGGAGCCGCGGCCGTGGGCGCGGGCCTCGGCGACGATGGCGCGCAGATGCATCTCACCGACCATGACGTCGCCGCAGGCGCCGGTGGCGCCGCTCCAGAGGCCGAGGCCGGGAACGAAGCTGAAGCGGGCGCCGTCGACGCCCTCGCTGGGGTCCTCGGTGACTTCGAAATACAACACGGGCCAATCCCGCAATGCTCTGGCTAATTTCCCTCCGGTACCAACCGGGCCGCACCAATCGGTGGTGGCACGCAGCTGTCCGGGATCGGCCGGCTGCGCGGTCCAGCGCAGTTTCGCGGGGGCCTTGAGAGTGGAGGTCAGAGCCCATTCGACATGCGGGCACAGCGCAGCCGGCGACGAATGGATATAGACGACTCCAGACGTCGCCTCCGCGAACTGACTAGACGCGTGCACCACTGACACCTCCGGCTCGACGAGGGACGTCTTCCCCAACGGCCCCTTCTGAGCTCGGCGTTGCCCGAGTGTACTGGAGTGCCCGGTGTTGCGTGTGTTACTTGATGCCTGTGTCGGCCGCTACGCAAACTCCGCGATTACGGCGTCGCTGAGGGGCGGCCACGCCGCTCGGGCCCAGTCCCCGAAATTTTCGTCCGCCAGCGCGAGACACGCCATGCCGACTTCCGGATCCACCCAGAGGAATGTGCCGGACTGCCCGAAGTGCCCGAAAGTCCGCGACGAGTTCGCGCCACCGGTCCAGTGCGGCGATTTGTGGTCGCGGATTTCGAAACCCAATCCCCAGTCGTTGGGGCGCTGCGACCCGTAACCGGGAAGGACACCATTGCATCCCGGGAATTGCACTGTGCTTGCTTCGGAAACCAATTCGGCACTCACGACAGCAGGTTCCAGCAATTCCTCGGCGAATCGCAGCAGATCTGCGACCGAGGAGCGGCCGGCATGTCCGGCCGAACCGACCAGCGCCGAGGAGTTCATGCCCAGCGGCTCGAAGACGGCCTCGCGCAGGTACTGGTCGAACGGGATACCGGTCTGCGCCGCAACGAAATCCGCGAGCACCTCGAACCCGGCGCTGGAGTAGATCCGCTTCGCGCCGGGCCGGGCCAGCACCACGGTGGTGTCGAAGGCCAGGCCGGAGGTGTGGGCGAGCAGGTGCCGCACTGTCGATCCAGGCGGCCCGGCGGGCTGGTCCAGCTCGATCGCGCCCTCCTCGACGGCCACCAGAACCCCGTAAGCCACAAGGGGTTTGGTCACCGAGGCGAGCGGGAAGACATGCGCGGTGTCACCCTCGGCGTCCACCACGCCCTTGCCGCGGACGACGACCCCCGCCGCCGCGTTCCGGACCGGCCACTGTCGAATCTGCTCCAGCGCTCGCACACATCGAGAGTACTGTGTTTGATTTTGCCCTCCGCTTCGCTCCGGGCGGGTTCGCGGCCCCGAGGTCTCGATTCTTCCCTCCCTCCACTCCTCCGCTGCGCTCCGTCGCTCCAAGCGCGGGGAGGCGGAGCGCAGTCCGGAATCGAGACGGCCGCGAACCTTTGGGCTGTCCGCCGGTTACGAATGCACCTGCGAGGTAGCGGTTTCGGCAGGCATGGCATTGTTCAGGGCTGACCTTGGCCGCCCGTAGCCGAAGTACACCACCAGCCCGACCGCCGACCACAGCGTGAACGCCAGCCAGGTCACCCCCGGCAGGTGGATCAGCAGCCATACGCACATGGCCACGCCGATGACCGGCACCAGCGGCACCAGGGTCCGGAACGACCGCGGTAGCTCGGGTTTGGTGCGGCGCAGCACCAGCACGCCGATGTTCACCAGCCCGAAGGACACCAGCGTGCCGATATTGGTGGCGTTCACCAGTTCGCCCAGCGGCACCAGCGCCGACAGCACCGCCACCACGCCGCCGACGATGAGCGTGTTGACCGTCGGCACCCGCTTCTCACCGACCCGCGACAGTACGGCGGGCATGAGCCCGTCGCGGGACATGGAGACCAGGATGCGGGTCTGCCCGTAGAGCACGGTCAGCACCACCGAGGCGATGGCGATGACCGCGCCGCCCGCGAGGATGGTGGCGGGCCAGCCGCGCCCGGTGACCTGTTCCAGCACGGTGGCCAGCGACGCGCCCGAGCTGCTGACGGCGTCCACGCCGACCGCGCCGACGGCGGTCAGCGCCACCAGCACGTAGACCAAGGTCACGATGCCGAGCGAAATGATGATGGCGCGCGGCAGATCTCGCTGCGGATTCTTGGCCTCCTCACCGGCGGTAGAGGCGGCGTCGAAGCCGATGAAGGAGAAGAACACCATCGAGGCCGCCGCCCCGATGCCCGAGACGCCGGCCGGCGCGAAGGGGTGCAGGTTCGAAGAGTGGAAGGCGGTGACCACCACGGCCACGAAGAACACCAGCACCGCGATCTTGATCATGGTGGTGACGGTGGTGACCCGCGCGCTCTCCCGGATGCCGCCCAGCAGCACCACGGTGGCCAGCACCACCACGATGGCGGCGGGCAGGTTGATCACCCCGCCGTGCACCCCGCCGTCGCCCGGCGGCTGCGCCAGCGCGTCCGGAATCCGCCAGCCGATGGTCGATCCCAGGAACTCGTTGAGGTACGCGCCCCAGCCGACCGCGACCGCCGCCACCGACACGCCGTACTCCAGCAGCAGGCACCACCCGCAGATCCAGGCGATGATCTCGCCCAGCGTCGCATAGGTGTACGAGTAGGCCGATCCGGACACCGGCACCGCGCCGGCCAGTTCCGCGTAGGACAGGGCGGAGAACAGCGCGGCCAGTGCGGCGATGACGAAGGAGACGACGACGGCGGGCCCGGCCAGCGGTGCGGCCTCGCCCAGGACCACGAAGATGCCGGTGCCGAGGGTGGCGCCGACCGACAGTGCGATCAGCGAGATCAGGCCCATGCTGCGCCGCAGTGCGGTGTGTTCTCCATCGGAGGTGAGCTGTTCAACTGGCTTGGTCCGCAGCAATGATGCGGTAATCCGATGGAGTCCGGGCATGTGCGGCCACGCTACCGGGTCGGACCGGTCGAAATGGCATCAGGGTGGCACATCCATCGGGGGATCCGTACTGCTCACAGCTATGTACTGGCGTCGCAGAGGTATTCACCATCGTCGCTACGACCCGCACAGACCGTACGCCCGGTTACGATCGGACCCATCATGAGTGAGCAGGTCACGATCCATGGCGAGGTGGACGCGGGTTTCGGCCCGGTCGCCGACGCGTTCCGCCGCAACTTCGGCCGGCACGGGGAGATCGGTGCGGCGGTGGCGGTCTACGACGGGGATCGGCCCGTGGTGGATCTGTGGGCGGGGCATCGCGATCGCAAGCGCCGGGTGATGTGGGAGCGCGACACCATGGCCCCGGTGTGGTCCTCGACCAAGGGCATGACCGCGTTCGCGGTGGCGGCGGTGGTGTCGCGGGGGCTGCTGGACTACGAGGACCCGGTGGCGCTGCACTGGCCGGAGTTCGCCGCGCACGGCAAGGAGTCCATCACCGTGCGGCAGCTGCTGGACCATCAGGCCGGGCTGGCAGCGCTGGATCGGCCGTTCCGGCTCGCGGATATGGCCGATCTGGATCGGATGGCGGTGGTGCTGGCCGAGCAGAAACCGTTGTGGCGGCCCGGAACCCGGCACGGCTATCACCCGATCACGGCCGGGCTGTATCAGGGCGAGCTGCTGCGGCGGGTCGATCCGGAGCATCGCACGCTGGGCCGCATCTTCGCCGAGGACATTGCCGCACCGCTGGGCGCGGAGTTCTATATCGGCCTGCCGGAGGAGGTTTCGCTGGATCGGGTGGCCGCGCTGTCGGCGACCGAGGGCCTCGACATTCTGCGCTATGAGCGAGATCTGCCGGTGCGCATCGGCATTCAGCTCTACAGCAAGCGCGGCCTGTCCTTCCGCGCGCTGAACAGCCCGCAGGTCGGTGCGCCCGCCCGGGCCGCCCGGCGCGAATTCCTCGCGGTGGAGAGCCCGGCCGCAGGCGGTGTCGGCACCGCGCGGGCGCTGGCGCGGGTATACGGCGCGGCGGCGGGGCGGACCGGTGAGCTGCCCATCGAGCCGAGCCTGCTGGACCGCCTGGGCTCCCCCGACACCGCCGACGACGTCCCGGCCGAGGACCTGGTGCTGCTCACCCCGAGCCGCTACCACCTGGGCTTCCGCCGGTCGCGCGGCGGTTTCCGGTTCGGCTCCGACCAGCGCGCCTACGGCACCACCGGCTATGGCGGCTCGTTCGGATTCGCCGATCCGGCAACGGGTCTGGGGTTCGGCTATGTGATGAACCGCCTGGGTATGGCGGTGCTCGACGATGTCCGTTCGCGCAATCTCCGTGAGGCCCTGCTCCGCTGTCGCTGACCGAAAGGAATAGGTCCATGCCGAGCCAACCGTGGGTGATGCCCGACGAAGGACAGCCACATCGGCGGACCTGGATGGCCTTCGGGGCCGATGAGCGGGTGTGGACGCCCGAGCTGCTCCCCCGCATTCGCGAGGATGTGGCCCGGATCGCCCGCACCGTCGCGCGATTCGAGCCGGTGTCGATGCTGGTGCGGCCGGAGGAATTCGATCTGGCCCGCGCGCTGGCCGGGCCGGAGGTGGCGCTGGTGCCCGCGGAGATGGACGATCTGTGGCTGCGCGACAGCGGCCCGGTGTTCGTGGGCGGCGACGGGGCCATGGCGGCGGTCGATTTCAACTTCAATGCCTGGGGCGACAAGCAGGAGTATCAGGAGGATGCGCGGCTGGCCGGGCTGGTCGCCGAGCGCACCGGGGCGGAACTGCTGACGACCGAGCTGATACTGGAGGGCGGCGGCATCGAGGTCGACGGGGCGGGCACCGCCATCGTCACCGAGAGCTGCGTGCTCAACGACAATCGCAATCCCGGCTGGCAGCGCGAGGACGTGGAGGCGGAACTGGCTCGGCTGCTGGGGATTTCGAAGGTCATCTGGCTGCCCGGCATCGCCGGCTACGACGTCACCGATGGGCACACCGATTTCTACGCGCGGTTCGCGGGCCCGGGCGTGGTGGTGGCCGGTCGCGAGGACGATGTGGACTGCTACGACTACGACGTCACCCGCCGCCATCTCGCCATCCTCCAGGACTCCGCCGATGCCCTGGGCCGCCCGCTGCAAGTGGAGGTGATTCCCGGCCCGGCGCGAGTGCGCGACGAGTTCGCCGACGACGACTTCGCGGCCGGTTACATGAACTTCTATGTCTGCAACGGCGCGGTCGTGGCCCCCGAGTTCGGGGATCGGGAGGCCGACGCCTTCGCCGAAGCCACACTGGCGCGGCTGTTTCCGGGCCGCCGGGTGGTGCAGATCGATATCGACGCGGTCGCCGCGGGCGGCGGCGGCATCCATTGCACGACCCAGCAGGAGCCGGCGTAGACCTCAGCCGTGTTCCACGTCGTGCACGTGGTGCACGAGGTCGTGCAGGAAGTACCGCGCCATGGAGTCGATGGTGAACGCGGAGCCGTTGCTGCGCAGTGCGGCCCGGTCGAGTTCGGTGACCGGCACGGCTTCGAAGGCGCGGGCGGCGGTCTCGGCAGCGGCCGTGAGTTCGACTGCGACGGTGGCCGTTTCGGCGGCGGTGTAGTCCGCGGCGATCGCGGTGGCGTCCTGGTCCCAGTTGGCGAACATGGGAATGCCGTTGTCCCCCACGGTGACCGCGGTGTCGTAGGCGGGGATCACCGGGCCGGGACGGGGCCCGCCGGTGCGGGCGATGTCGAGGCGGTGGGTGAAGATGAGGCACACGTCGCGGACGTGGGCCGCGTACTCGAGCGGCGACCAGGTCGATTCATCGGGCCGTTGCCGGGCGTCGGGTCGCTCCAGGGCGGCGGCGAGGCGGGCGGCACTGGCGCGGGCCGACCCCGGCACCGCCGCGAAGGCGGTGGCGGCGGGGTCGAATCCGCACTCGGCGCAGGCGCGTTCGAGCACCCACGTCCAGTCCTTGGCATCGGGAACGATCGGCATGGCGACCAACTTACGGTGCCGTCACTCCATCAGCTGGTGTGCCTTCTCGAACAGTTCGAGGGTGATGGCGTGCAGGAAGTCGCCGACCTGCTTGGGGGCCTTGCCCGCGCAGGCCCGGGCGTGCGTGCCCTCGAGCACGATGCCGAGCTTGAAGCAGGCCAGCACGGTGTACCAGGTGACATGGGTCAGGTCGCGGTCGGAGAACTTCGCGTAGTGGGCGATCATCTCCTCGGGTGTGGGCAGGCCGCCCACCGCGCCGAGAGAGCCGACCAGCGCCGCGCCGGTGGTGCCGGGGACCGGGCGGGTGGCGATCTGCCAGCCCAGGTCCAGCAGCGGGTCGCCGATGGTGGACATCTCCCAGTCGACCATGGCCACCACCTCGGGGCCGTCGTAGGAGAACATCATGTTGGCGAGGTGGCAGTCGCCGTGCAGGATGCCGGCTTTCGGCTGGGTGGGGCGGTTACGGTCGAGCCAGTCGCCGACCTGGGCGACGCCGGGGATCTCCGGGCCGGGGTAGCCGTCGTTGACGCTGTAGGAGTCGAGCTCCTTGAGCCAGCGCGGCACCTGGCGTTCCAGAAAGCCCTCCGGCTTGCCGTAGTCGGCCAGGCCGAGCGCCTCGTGGTCGAGCGAGCCGAGGCGGGCGATGGCCTCGACCGCGGACAGGCCCATCTGCCGGCGCACCTCGGGGTCGGAGGCGTGCGGTTCGGGCAGTTCGTTCTGCGGGTTGAAGCCGACGATCGGTTCCATGAGGTAGAAGGACGCGCCGAGCACGGATTCGTCGGGGCAGGCGGCGATCACCTTGGGGGCGCGAATCTCGGTGTCGCCGAGGGCGCCGAGGATGCGGGATTCACGCTGGATGACGGTGTTGCTGGCGGACCGCAGATGCTTGGGCCCGCGTCGCAGCACGTACTCGCGGCCGCCGCGGCGGAAGCGGAGCATGATGTTCTGGGTGCCGCCGCCGAGCGGCTTCACCTCCTCGAACTCCCCGCCGGGCAGGCCCTGCTCTTCCATCCACTTTCCGACGATGGCGAAATCGACGACGTCACGATCCACTTCGACCGGCTGCGCAACAGACATGCCGCCTATTCTGCCGTAGCGGTCCACACGAACTGAAGGCAGTCGCCAGCAGTAACTGCAAAATTGGACGGAGCGTAATGTGCGTGGTCAAATGCGCACCCTGTTGATCGACAACTACGACTCGTTCACCTACAACCTGTATCAGCTGATCAGCGAGGTGAACGGGGTCGAACCCGTGGTTGTGCGCAATGACGAGGCGGCTTCGATCGGGGAGCTCGGGCTCGGGGAGTTCGACAACATCGTCGTCTCCCCCGGGCCCGGTCGGCCGGATGTCCCGCGCGATTTCGGCATCTCGGCGGCCCTGATCGCCGGAGCCGAGCTGCCGGTGCTGGGAGTGTGCCTGGGGCATCAGGGCATCGTGATCGCGGCGGGTGGGCAGGTGGTCACGGCGCCGCAGGCCCGGCACGGGTACCCGGATCTGATCAGCCATGACGGGCGGGACCTGTTCGCCGGTGTGCCGCAGGACTTCTCGGCGGTGCGCTATCACTCGCTGTGTGCGGCTCGCCCATTGCCGGCGGACCTCGAGGTCACGGCGACCACGCCGGACGGGGTGATCATGGGCGTGCGGCACCGCATCCGGCCGCAGTGGGGCGTGCAGTTCCATCCCGAGTCGATCTCCAGCGAGCACGGGGAACTGCTGCTGCGCAATTTCGCCGCATTGACCGCCGACTATCAACGGCGGCAGGGCATTTCCCGAGAGCCCGCACGAACGATGCCGGCGCGCCCCCGGATCGGAGGCGAGTCTTCGAGACCGCCCGCCGTCGGCGCGCCCGTCCGCTATCGGGTCGAGCAGACGGTCGTGGAGCGGGCCGTCGATACCGAGGCGGCCTTCGACGCGCTGTATGCCGGTTCCCCGCATGCCTTCTGGCTCGACAGCGAGCATGTGGAGCCGGGGCTGGATCGCTTCTCGTTCCTGGGTGACGCGTCCGGGCCGCTGGCGGAGGTGGTGCGGTATCGGGTCGGCAGCGGCCGGGTCGAGATCGAGTCGGCGGCCGGGCCGCGCACGGTGCCGGGCGGGGTGCTCGACTATCTATCCGCCGAGCTACGCCGTCGGGAGATCGAATTCCCGGATGTGCCTTTCGATTTCGCCGGTGGCTATGTCGGCTATCTCGGCTACGAGATGAAGGCGGACTGCGGTGCCGGGGCCGTGCATCGCGCGGCCACGCCCGACGCCCAGTGGATCTTCGCGGACCGGTTGATCGTGGTCGATCACGAAGCGGGCCGCACCCATCTGCTGGCGCTGGCCGAGCCGGATGCCGCTGCCGCCGCACAGGATTGGCTGGCCGCCGCCCGGGCCGTGGTGGAAACCCTTCCGACCTGGGAGAATCCGCGGGACCTCGAGCTGCGCGCCGACGAGGCCACGGTCGCGCCGTTCCTCACGCGCGGCCGGGACCGCTATCTCGCCGATGTGGCGGCCTGCAGGGAGCAGCTGCTCGCGGGCGAGTCGTACGAAATCTGCATCACCGACAGCGCTCATCCCCCGGGCGGCGCCGACGGCCTCTCCGTGTATCGCACGCTGCGCCGGTGCAATCCGGCCCCCTACGCGGCATTCCTGCGCTTCGCCGGGCTGGAGGTGGCGTGTTCCTCGCCGGAGCGCTTCCTCAAGGTGGATCGCTCCCGCACGGTGGAGAGCAAGCCGATCAAGGGCACCGCCCCGCGCGGTGGCACTGCCGCCGAGGATGAAGAGCTGAAGGACGAGCTGGCCCGCAGCCCCAAGACCCGCGCCGAGAACCTCATGATCGTGGATCTGCTCCGCAACGACCTGGGCCGGGTCTGCGAGATCGGCTCGGTGCACGTCCCCAAGCTCATGGCCGTCGAGACCTACACGACCCTGCACCAGCTGGTCTCCACCGTGCGCGGCACCCTCCGCCCCGACCTGGACGTCATCGACTGTCTCCGAGCCTGTTTCCCCGGCGGTTCCATGACCGGCGCCCCCAAACTCCGCACCCTCGAAATCATCGACTCCCTCGAAACCGAGGCCCGGGGCATCTATTCCGGCACCATCGGCTTCCTCGGCCTCGGCGGCGCCGCCGACCTGAACATCGTCATCCGCACCGCCGTCCGCCACGACAATCGCTGGCGAGTCGGCGCGGGCGGCGCGGTCGTCCTCGACTCCGACCCGGCCGGCGAGTACCACGAAATGGTCTGGAAGGCCGCCGCCGCGCTGCGCGCCCTGCCCGGCCTGGGCGTCCCGCCCCGCGACCGCATTCCCTCGGCCAGGTAGTCCGGCCCACCGGGGTGCTGCGACCTCACTTGCGGCGGGAGCGGCGTGACTTGCCTTCGGGCCGTTCGGGTTCCGGGTTCTCGCGGGTTCCGGTGAGGCGGCCGAGCAGGGAGACGCCGGGGAGTTTGTCCAGGCGGGTGAAGACCTCCTCGCCGAGGGCGGTGACCGCCTCGAGCCGGGTGAGGATCTTGTCGTAGGCGACGAAGGCCGGCTCGGCCAGGGCGAGGGTGCGATCGAGGCGGTCGATGGTGGAGTTGAGGCGCTCGACGGCGATGGTGAGGCTCTGGATCAGGTCGGGCAGCTGGGCGGCGAGCTGGATGGAGGCGGGCGGGAGGCGGACGGCGGTGTCGAAGGCGGTGGACGCGGTCACCTGGGCGGAATCCAGGGCCTGACCGGCCGCGCTCTGGGCGGCTTCGACCGCGGCCTGGGCCGCCGCCAGGATGTCCCCGGCGGTGGGGACGCGCGAGGTCGACGGTTTGGCGGGCTGACGGTCGCTCCCCTTGGGGTTGGTCATACCTCTACTGTGCCGCACGATTTTCAGATTGGCCCGCAGGGCCGGGCATGCGGTTTTGTCGGAGGGTCGTGGCATAGTTCGACCACGATGAAACTGACCATGGGTGGCCATACGACGGTTCCGACATCGCTTCTGACGGTTGTGCTTTCGTGGCGGTCGGAGCATGCCGTGCGGGCGCAGGCCGTGCTGGTGGCGGAGCACGGGCGGGCCCGGTCGGACCGGGATTTCGTCTGGTTCGACGCGCCCCGGCACGTCTCGCAGGCGGTGACGCTGGATCGGGAGCCCGCGCCCGGGACGGCGCGGCTGTCGGTCTCGCTCCCGCGCACCGGGCCGGAGGTGGCGGGAATCGTGGTCATCGCTTCGGTGCCAGGCGGTTTCGCCGATGTCGCGGACCTCCGGCTGACCGTGTTCGACCACGACCATCCGGTCGCTTGGTACGACATCGACACGCCGGACCCCGCACCGGCCCTGGTGCTGGGTGAGTTCACGCGCGCCGAGGAGGGCTGGGAGTTCCGGGCACTGGCCGACGCCGGGGTCAGCCTGGCCGGGCTGGTGCGCGAGTTCGGGGTGCGCATCGATCCCGCGCACGGCTTCGAACCCGAGCCGCGCCGCACGCCGCCGCCCCCGGATCCCGAACGGGCGGAATGGCATCCGGATCCTCGCGATCCGGCCCGCCTGCGCTGGTGGGACGGCACGACCTGGACGGCGTCGGCCCGCCCTGCCCCGCCGCAGGATGCCCGCCACTGCCCGCGCTGCGGGGCGCCGCGCCGCCGCCTGTTCGGCGCGGCGCTGTTCGGCGCCACGCCGCTGTGCCGCGAATGCGCCACCGAGACAGCCGAATACCTGCGCACCTGGCGGCCCCGCGCCGAGCGCACCCTGCGTGGCCTCTCCCCGCACGACGACTGGGAGACGCTCTGGGCCGCGCTGCGCTTCCAGCGCGTCGACCGCGCCGCCGCCCTGGATCTGCTGCGCCCGCCCGCCCTCGATCAGCTGGAACGCCTGGTCGCCTTCACCTTCGCCGACGGCGTGGTGGACGAGTCCGACGTGGACGACTTCGAGGACACCGTCGCGGAGCTGTCCCTGTCGGGCCCGGTCATCGAGGACCTGCGCCGCCGCCTGCACCGCGGCCGCCTGCTCACCCGGCTGCGGTCCGGCGAGCTGCCGCAGCAGCCCACCACGGGCCTGCACCTGGATCCCGACGAGCGGGTTCACCTGAACCTCCCCGCCGTGCACATCCGGCAGCTGGCCCGCGGCCCCAAGCGCACCGAGGGCCGTCTGATCGTCAGCAACCGCAAGCTGCGCTTCACGGGCGCGGATACCGGCACCGAAATGCCTTGGGCCCGTGTGGTTTCGGTGACGGCCGCCGATGGCCTGGTCGAGGTGTCGGCCACCTCCTCGCGCGGCGGCGCGATCCTCGAGGTCGCCGATCCGGACTTCGTGGCCGCCGCCATGGAGGGCGCGCTGCGCATCGCCAAGCGCCTGGCCCTCACCCCGGGCCGCCGCGACACCCGTTCCATCCCACCGGATGTCAAGGCCGTGGTGTGGCAGCGCGACGGTGGCAAATGCGTCGAATGCGGCGACAGTCACTATCTCGAATTCGACCACATCATCCCGATCAGCCGCGGCGGCGCGACCAGCCCCGCGAACCTGCAGATCCTCTGCCGCGCCTGCAACCGCACCAAGGGCGCGCATATCTGACCCCGCGAAGCCGCACATCCAACCCCATCGACGCGCGGGGCACGGGCGAATGTGGGGAATCCGACGCCATGCGATGAATCATGTTGAGCGGCACACGGTGTGGCTCTAGCGTCCGAGGAAGACCGGTCGAGGAAGGGGATCCGACATGCAGGTGGCGGTTGTGGGCGGTACCGGGACGCTGGGTACGCCGGTGGTGCGGGATCTGGTGGCGCGCGGGCATACGGTGCGGGTGCTGAGCCGGTCCGCGCCCGCCGAGCCGGTGCCGGGGACCACGCATCACGCGGTGGATCTGGTCACCGGCGCCGGGATGGACGCGGCGCTGGAGGGTGTGTACGCGGTGGTGGACGCGGCCTCCCATCGCGGGCTGCGCAGCGCGCGGGTGATGGTCGACGGTGTGCGCACCCTGCTGGCCGCCGAGCAGCGCGCCCGGGTCGGGCACCATGTGGAGATCTCGATCGTCGGCTGTGAGCGGGTGCCGTTCAGCTACTACCGCACCAAGGTCGCCCAGGAACGGGTGGTCACCCAGGGCCCGGTGCCGTGGACCCTGTTGCGCGCCACGCAGTTCCACGAGCTCATCGACGAAATGGTCGGCGCGGCCGCGAAATTCCGCGTCGCGCCGCGCACCGGCATGCGGTTCCAGCCGGTCGACGTGGTCGCGGTGGCGGGCCGGCTGGCCGACGCGGTCGAGGCGGGCCCGTCCGGCCGGGTCCGCGATCTGGGCGGTCCGGTCGTGCAGACCCTCGGCGAGCTGGCCGAGCTCCGCCGCCAGGCTCTCGGCCAGGCGCTGCTGCCGCTGCCGGTGCCGCCGGTCGGCCGGATCGTGCGACGGTTGCGCGACGCTGCACTGTGCCTCGACGCCGATGGCGAGACAGTGTCGTACGACTATGCCGAGTGGCTGCGCCGGCGGTATTCGAAGCCGGTGAGCTGACCTGCGTCAGCGCCTCACCCGCAGCACAGTTGGTTCGGCGCAGAACTGCCCGGTGGCCTGGTCCAGGGTGAGACCGATGCGATTCAGCCCGCCACTGTCGATCACCGTGCACTCGCTGCCGCCGACGCGCCCGGTCCCGTCGTCGAGGAGCCGGACCTCGGCGGTGACCAGGGGTTGCAGCTTCTCGGCATCGAAGGTCCAGAATTCGATGTTCCAGAGTTCGTAGCTGTCGCGCGCGGTGACCACGGTGTAGCCGGCCGCGGAGGTGTCGATGCCGATGCCCGCGAGTTCGCCCGCGCGCTGGAGTTGCCCGTCGCCGGCCGCGTGGTAGATGACGTAGCGAGTGTTGGCGCTGGCCAGCATGATCGGGATGATCAGCTCGTCGCGGCCGTCGTTGTCGAGGTCGCGCAGTCGTGGCTCGGTGGTGCCGACGGCCTGTTCGGTGAGGGTCTGCAGCTGTGCGCCGACGGGGTCCAGCACGGTGATGGCGACCGACCCCTGCTGTCCGGTACCGCGGTGCCGCACTTCGAAGGTCAGCCCGGCGGCGTCGTGGGATTGCAGGTAGCAGTCGGGAGGCGTGGCGGCCGAGGCGATATCGCCGCAGGGCGGGAGGGCGGAGACGGGGGTGACCGGACCGGGGACGACGTGATCGCTGGTGTGCGGGGAGAGGTTGCCGGCCATGGGTGCGGTGGCGGGGTGTTGTGCGCACGCGGCCAGCGTGAGCGTGGCGGCAGCCAGGCCAGCGGCCACGAGATTCCTCCCCATGGGAGCGAGGATAGCGACGAATGCGCAGCAATCGGACCGAGCGAGGCCGACCCCACATATATCCGACATTATGTGCACAACTGCGCACATATAGGCCTATAGTAACTATGTGCTCGACGTTCTCCGCGATCCCCGGTTCCGCAAGCTGTTCACCGCCCAGGTGGTCGCCCTGATCGGCACCGGACTGCTCACCGTGGCCCTGGGCCTGCTCGCCTACGAGGTGGCCGGGGGCCAGGCGGGCGCGGTGCTGGGCACCGCCCTGGCCATCAAGATGGTGGCGTATGTGGCTGTCGCGCCGGTGATCTCGGCGCTCACCCTGCGGCTGCCCCGGAAGCTGGTACTGGTGTCGGCGGACGCGGTGCGCGCGGGGATCGCGCTCATGCTGCCGTTCGTCACGCACACCTGGCAGATCTATGTGCTGATCGCGCTGCTGCAGTCGGCCTCGGCCACCTTCACGCCGGCGTTCCAGTCGCTGATCCCCTCGATCCTGGTCGACGAGGAGGACTACACCCGCGGGCTGTCGCTGTCGCGGCTGGCCTACGACATGGAGTCGCTGCTGAGCCCGGTGCTGGCGGCCGCGCTGCTGACGGTCATCAGCTATCACTCGCTGTTCGTGGGTACCGCGGCCGGTTTCGTGGCCTCGGCGCTGCTGGTGGTGACCACCCGGCTGCCCCGGCTCGCCGCGCCCGAGCGGTCCGTCCCGCTGCTGCGGCGCATCACCGAGGGCGCCCGGATCATGATGAACCGGCCGGTGCTGCGCGGGCTGCTGGCCATGAACATGGTGGTGGCCGCGGCCACCGCGCTGGTGATCGTGAATACCGTTGTGTACGTGCGGGATCAGCTGGGCGGCTCCAATACCGCGGTGGCACTGGCGCTGGGCTGCTTCGGATTCGGCTCCATGGCGGTGGCGCTGTCGACCCCGCGATTGCTGGCGCGGGTGCCGGACCGCCGTTTCATGATGACCGGCTGCGCGCTGCTGCCGCTGGGGCTGATCGCTGCGTCGCTGCCGACCCTGCTCCCCAGAGGGGCCGGTGCGCTCGTGCTGGCGGTGACCTGGGCGCTGCTGGGCGCGGGCACCTCGATGATCAACACCCCGTCCGCGCGCCTGCTACGCGCCCAGTCCGAACCCGACACCCGCACAGCCGTTTTCACCGCACAGTTCTCCCTCTCGCACGCGTGCTTCCTGGTGACCTACCCGGTCGCGGGCAAGCTGGGCGCGCTGGCGGGCCTGCCGACCACGGCGATCGTGCTGGCCGCCGTCGCTACACTGGCAGCTACGACGGCGGCCCACGCCTGGCCCGCACACGTGCCGACGGGCCCCGAGGCGGTGACGGCGGCGGCAGGAAGGTGAACTGGTGAGCGAGGAGACCGAACCGGCACCTGCCGCACCCAGCCTCATCCACCCGGTCCGTCCGGATCAGCCCCATCTGGACGTGGCCACCGCCACCTTCCGCATGCTGTCGGATCCGACCCGCCTGCACATCCTCTGGATCCTCGCCTCCGACGAGGCCGATGTCACCGCCCTCACCGAGGCCTGCGGCGCCTCCCGCACCGCGGTCAGCCAGCATCTGGCCAAACTCCGCTTCAGCGGCCTGGTCGACACCCGCCGCGAGGGCCGCCGCATCATCTACCGCATCCGCGACGGCCACCTGGCCCGCCTGGTCCGCGAGGGCCTGAACCACGCCGATCACATCGTGACCGGCGAACCATCGCACGCATAGCGAGCATTTCCCGGGACTCGGCTCCTGGTCAGTGGGACGTGGTATCGCCGAGTGCCCGCATGCGCCGTGACGATATGCCTATTCGAAATATCTCGAGACGAATAGTGAGAGGTCGCGCATGCATCCCGAGCAGGGCAGCCCATTCGATGTGATCATCATCGGTGCCGGATTCGCCGGACTCTATGGCGTCCACCAGGCGGCGAAGGCCGGATTGAACGTGCTCGGTCTGGAGGCGGGCGAGGGTGTCGGCGGCACCTGGTTCTGGAACCGCTACCCGGGTGCGCGCTGCGACGTGGAGAGCGTCGACTACTCCTACTCGTTCGACGAAGACCTGCAGCAGAGCTGGACCTGGACCGAGCGTTTCGCCGCCCAGCCGGAGATCCTCGCCTACATCAACCATGTGGCGGACCGCTTCGAGCTGAAGCAGCGCTACCGGTTCGGTCAGCGCGTCGTCGGCGCCCGCTTCGACGACGAGGCGGCCGTCTGGACGCTGCGCACCGAGGCCGGCGACGAATTCCGCTCGCAGTTCGTGGTTTTCGCCACCGGCTGCCTGTCCGCGCCGATCAAGCCGAACATCCCCGGCATCGAAACCTTCGCGGGCGAGGAGCTTTTCACCGCGCAGTGGCCGGAGCAGGGCGTGTCCTTCGAGGGCAAGCGGGTCGGCGTCATCGGCACCGGCTCCTCCGGCATCCAGGTCGCGCCGATCATCGCGCGGGAGGCCGAGGCGCTCACCGTCTTCCAGCGTTCGGCCAACTTCAGCGTGCCGGTGCCCAACCGGCCGTGGACCGACGAGGAGCAGGGCGAGATCCGCGCCACCTACCAGCAGCGGCGCGAGAACTCCTACTACGCACCGGCCGCCACCCCGCACCGCTCGCTGGAGACCAAGGCCCTGGACCTGACCGCCGAGGAGCGCGAGCAGGCCATGCAGGACCGCTGGGACGGCGGCGGCGTGCTGTTCAACAAGGTCTTCCCCGACCAGAACAGCGATCTGGCCGCCAATGAGCTGGTGCGCGAGTTCGCGGTCGCCAAGATCCGCGCCAAGGTGGACGACCAGGCGGTGGCCGACGACCTCATCCCCTACGACCACCCCATCGGCACCAAGCGCATCTGCACCGACTCCGGCTACTACGAGATGTTCAACCGGCCGAACGTGTCGCTGGTGAACCTGCGCCGCGAGGCCATCGAGGAGGTCACCCCGACCGGTATCCGGACCGCCGACAAGTTCATCGAACTCGACGCGCTGGTCTACGCAACGGGTTTCGACGCGATGACCGGTGCGCTGCTGCGCATCGACATGCACGGCGCGCGGGATGCCCGCCTCGGTGAGCTGTGGGCCGACGGGCCGGTCACCTACCTGGGCTTCGGCATCCCCGGCTTCCCGAACATGTTCAGCATCAACAGTGTCGGCACCCCGTCGGTGATGGCGAACATGGTGCTGCACTCCGAGCAGCAGCTGGACTGGGTGCTGGCGCTGGTGGAGCACTGCCGCGCCAACGGGATCCGCAAGGCCGAGGCCCGCACGGACGCGGCGGTCAAGTGGACCGATCACCTGCTCGAGGTCGCCGAGGGCACGCTGTTCGTGAAGGCCAATTCCTGGTACATGGGCGCGAACATCGAGGGCAAGAAGCGCGTATTCATGCCCTACATCGGCGGTTTCGGCAACTACCGCCGCTACTGCGACGACGAGCGCGACAACGGGTACCCGAACTTCGAGCTCACCGCGTAGTCACTGGACCCGACGAAACCGGCTCGCTTCCTCTTGGCGGCGAGCCGGTTTCGTCGTCCGCGGTCAGGCGGGCAGGCCCAGACCGGCAGCCAGAACGGGCCACGACCGCTTCATCGCGTCCTCCCAATAGCCCCACGAGTGGGTGCCGGTCGGCGTGAAGTCATAGGTGGCCGCGATGCCGAGGCCGTCGAGCTTGGCCTTCAGATTGTGGCTGCAGAAGTCGGTGGCGGCCTCGATCCCGCCACCGATGATCAGCTGCTGGAGCCAGCCGTCCGTGCCCGGCAGGGTGTGCGGGCCGCCGGGGGCGTCCCACCGGCCCGGCAGCCCGGAACCACTGGAGATGAACAGATTCAGGCCGCGCAGCTGGTCGGCGTGCACGTAGGGATCGTTGCCGGCCCACTCGGGATCACCCTCGGGGCCATACATGTTCGCGCTGTCCCCGCCGCCCTTCGTCACCACGTCATTGGCGAAGTGATATCCGATGGGGTCACTGATCTGGGCGCAGCCGCTGTAGACCGCAACCGACCGATACAACCCTGGCGCGGCGATGGGCAGCTGCAACGCCGAGGTGCCCGCCATCGACAGACCCGCGATCGCGTTGCGCCCGTTGGTGTTCAGCGCCTCGTCGATGAGCGGTGGCAACTCCCCGGTCAGGAAGGTCTTCCACTTGTTCACGCCCAGAGCGGGATCCGGGGCGCGCCAATCGGTGTAGTAGGTGAAATCGCCGCCGATCGGCTGCACCACATCGACGTTCTTCTCGGCCAGAAAGTCCAGCACATCGGTCTGCGTCTGCCAGGTCACGGCGTCGGCGGCGCCCGCGCCACCGAGCAGGTACAGCACCGGGGCGGGCTGGGAGGTGTCGGCCGGACGGTGCACATCGACCTGAATGCTCTTGTCCATGGCGGCCGAATAGACCTGCAGAGTCACTAGACGGGTGTCGGTGGTCGTGCTGGAGACGATGCGTGAGCCGTCGACGGAAGTGCCGGTGTAGGTCACCGGGGTGTCCGGTTGGGCGGAGGCCGTGCCCGCGGCCATCGACACCAGAATGGTTGCGGTCAAGGCCGATACCGCGCTGCCCAGGGTAATTGTGGAACGCACGCTGTCTCCTCCGGCAGATTCCCGTTGTCACGAGTCAGCACTTCAGAGTGCCGAGCGGATTCGGAAAATGCCGGCCCGGAACTGAACTGACTCCGAGAGTACGTTTCCGGCCGTAGGGTCAGGGCGCGATTCCCACCCTCGTTACCACACGTGTACACAAGACGAAACCGGCTCGCCTCCCCTGAAGGCGTGCCGGTTTCGTCGATGTACCGGTCAGGCCGGCAGGCCCAGACCGGTCGCCAGGACGGGCCACGACTTCTTCAGCGCGTCCTGCCAGTACCCCCACGAGTGGGTGCCGGTGGGCGTGAAGTCGTAGGTGGCCGGAATACCGAGGCCGTCGAGCTTGGTCTGCAGGTTGTGGGTGCAGTAGTTGGTGGCGGCCTCGAGCGTGCCGCCCAGGGCCACCTGGTTCGCCCAGCCGCCCGCGCCGGGCAGGGTGTGCGGGCCGCCGAGGGTGTCCCACTGGCCCGGCAGGCCGGAACCGCTGGAAATGAACATGTTCAGGCCGCGCAGCTGGTCGGCGTGCACGTAGGGATCGTTGGCGGCCCACATGGGATCGCGCTGCGGGCCGTACATGTTCGCGCTGTCGCCGCCGCCCGCGGCGATCACGGTATTGACCATGCTGTAGCCGAGCAGATCGCTGATCTGGGCGCAGCCGCTGTAGGCGGCCACCGACTGGTAGAGGCCGGGCGCGGCGATGGGCAGCTGCAGCACCGAGGTGCCCGCCATGGACAGACCGGCAATGGCATTGCGGCCGTTGGTGTTCAGCGCCTGGTCGATGACCGGCGGCAGTTCCTCGGTGAGGAAGGTCTTCCACTTGTTCACGCCCAGTGCGGGATCCGTCTCGCGCCAGTCGGTGTAGTAGCTGAAGCCGCCGCCGACCGGCTGCACCACGTTGACGTTCTTGTCGGACAGGAAGTTCAGGACGTCGGTCTGCTTCTGCCAGGTCGCGGAGTCGGTGCCGCCGCCCGCGCCGTTGAGCAGGTACAGCACCGGGGTGGGCGCCGAGGTGTCGGCGGCGCGCTGCACATCGACCTCGATGTTCTTGTCCATGGCGGCCGAATAGACCTGCAGCGTCAGGGTGCGCGCGTCGGTGGCCTTGCTGGAGGCGATGCGAGAGCCGTCGGCGGAGATGCCCGCGAAGTTCAGCGAGGTCCCCGGGTCGGCGGAGGCGGCGCCCGCGGCCACTGGTAGCAGAACGGTTGCGGTCAAGGCCAATGCCGCGCTGCCCCAGGTCTTCGTTGAACGCACGCTTTCTCCTTCGGCAGTTTTCTCTGGCGTGACGAGCAGTTTGTGCAGGTGTCACGAATCAGCCCCCCACGTTGCCCACAGCCTCTTAGCAATTGCTGACTCGAAGCTGAGCTGCGGCTGAGAGGGTGGCGAGACCCCGGTCGGAGCCGGAAATCGGCTCGGGTGACTTCACTCACTGCCGCCGCTGACCGGGATCCACGCCACCGACGGGCGGCGGTCAGCGCACTGTCGGTGGGCTGTCAGCGCGGGTCGGCATCGTCATGGACACACCCGAACAGCCACCACCGAAAGGCACCGCAAATGTCCGCGAACGCGCACACCGATTCCGCCCTCACCGAGTTCGTCGCGGCCACCGCCGCCGAGTACGGGATGCCCGGCATGGCCGTCGGCATCTGGGTCGACGGGCGGGAGATCCACGCCAATGTCGGTGTGACCACCACCGAGAACCCGGTGCCGATCACCGAGCACACGATCTTCGCGATCGGCTCGACCAGCAAGACCTTCACCGCCACCGCCCTGATGCAGCTGGTCGCGGCGGGCCGGGTGGATCTGGACGCGCCGGTGCGCACCTATGTGCCGGAGCTGGAGCTGATCGACGAGAAGTCCGCGGCGACGATCACCGTGCGGCAGCTGCTCAACCACACCGCCGGACTGGAGTGGAACATCATCAACGACACCGGCGACGGCGCGGACGGGCTGGCCGCCTTCGTGGCCACGCTGGCCGAGTTGCCGCTGATCGGTGCGCCAGGCGAGCGGGCGTCCTACAGCCAGGCGGGCTTCAACCTGCTGGGCCGCGTCATCGAGAAGGTGACCGGGGAGTCGTTCGAAAAGGTCGTCGCCGACACGGTTCTGGAGCCGGTGGGGCTGGCCGAGAGCTTCTACTTCCAGGGCGATGTCATGACCCGCCGCTTCGCCGCCGGGCACGAGCGGCAGCAGGACGGTGAGCTCGAGGTGTCGCGGGCCTGGAAGGGCAGCCGCGCCAACAACCCCGGCGGCGGGCTCGGGTCCACGGTGTCGGATCTGGTGCGCTGGGGCCGATTCCACCTCGGTGGCGGCCGCACCGAGAGCGGCGCACCGGTGCTGCCGGCCGAGCTGATGCACCGGATGCAGCAGCCGACCGTCGAGCTGCGGGCCAGCACCCTCGCCGACGCCTTCGGCCTGTGCTGGATGCTGCGCGATGTGGACGGGGTCCGCACGGTCGGCCACGACGGTTCCGGCTTCGGCCAGTTCGCCAATTTCCAGCTGGTACCCGAACGCGATTTCGCGGTGGTCGTGCTCTCCAACGCCAGCCCCGACGGCATCCCCGCCAACCAGGCCATCATCCGCTGGGCCCTGGAGCACTACCTGGGCGTCGTCGACAAGGATCCCGAGCCGGCCCCCTTCGACGCCGCGCGCGCCCCGGAACTGTTCGGCGTCTACGACATCGACGCCATGACCATGACCTGCTACGCCGACGGCGACCAGCTCTACCTCGACTGCAAGGTCAAGCCCGAAATCCGCGCCGCCGCCGGCGCCGAGATCCCCCAGGACCACCCGCCCTTCCCCTTCGGCCTCCTCCCCGGCAGCGACGAATACGTCATCACCGACGGCTCTTTCAAGGGCCAGCGCGGCTACTTCACCCGCGACACCAGCGGCGGCATCACCGCCATCGACCTCGCGGGCCGTGTCTTCACCCGAGTCTCCTGACACCGCTGAACGAGAGGGCGCCCCCGATACCGGGCAGGCGTCCTCTCCTTGGTGCGTCGAGAGCCGGCAAACGCTGCCGGTCGCCGAGTGCGTCCCTGCTCAAATCTGGGCGGGGCGGGCACCGCGGCGGCGTGGCCGCATCTGGTACAGGCGATACCAGGCGAGCGCGAGGAAGATCGCCGCCAGGCCGGCGACGACTCCCATATCGAGCAGCCACGTGCCCATGGTGTGCTTCCACAGCGGGTCGGGCCCGCCATTGTGCGGCGAGAGGGTGTCGAGGTCGATGCTGGCCGCTGCAGCGCCGAAGCCCCAGCGGGACGGTGACAGGTAGGACAGCTGTTGCAGAACGGGCGTGCCGGGAAGCCGCACCAGCCCGCCGGTGAGCACCAGTTGCGCCATCGACAGCACGATCAGCAGCGGCAGTGTCTTTTCCGAGGTGTCCACCGAGGCGGACACCAGCAAGCCCAACGCCAGCGACGCGATGCCCAGAATCGCCATCGCCAAGATCAACTCCAGCTGGACCGAGGTGAATATCCCTGTCGGCGGGACACTCGTACCGATAGTGCCGATCAAGAACAGCACCGCCGTCTGAAGGACGGTGATCACGCCCAAGACCAGCAGTTTCGACATCAAATAGACCCCGGCCGACAGTCCTGCCGCGCGTTCTCTGCGATAGATCGTCTGTTCCTTGACGATCTCGCGAATCGCGTTGCCGGTGCCGATGAAGCAGGCACCGAATATCAAGATCATGAGCTTGGTCGAGGCATCGGTGTTGGTTCCCGGCGCCCCGGTGAAACCGGCGCCCGACGGCACCGCGGCGATCAGACCGCCCAGCAGCAGCGGCATCGCGCCGAGCAACGCCAGATAACTGCGGTCCGAGGCGATCACCGCCAGATAGCGCCGGCACAGTGTGCTGAGCTGGCTGAGCTTGGATTGCGGCGCGGGCGGCGGTGCCGGTGCGGGTACTTCCACCGGTCCGGTCTCGTTGGTCTGCTCGACAGCGACGTAGTTCTCGTAGCGCGGGGAGTTCCGGAACTCACCGGCCCAGTCGCGGTCCTCCTCCCGGTCGAATGCTTGGAACACCTCGGCCCAGGTGCGCTGCCCGAACTCCTGCAAGCCCTCTGCGGGCGGCCCGTAATAAGCAAGCTTGCCGCCGGGCACCAGCACCAGCAGGCGGTCACAGGAATCGAGATTCGCCACGCTGTGGGTGACGACGATGACGGTCCGCCCGTCGTGGGCGAGTTCGGACAGCATTTCCATGACCGTCTTGTCCAGGCCGGGATCCAGGCCGGAGGTCGGTTCGTCGAGGAACAACAGCGACGGTTTGGTCAGCAGTTCCAATGCGACGCTCACCCGTTTGCGTTGCCCGCCGGAGAGCCGGTCGATGCGGGTGTCGGCATGCCGCGACAGGCCGAGTTCGTCGAGGACTTCGTCGACTCGCTGCTCGCGCTCCTCGCTCTGTGTGTCACCGGGGAAGCGCAGCTCGGCCGCGTAGAGCAGGGCGCGTCGCGTCGCGAGCTGGTTGTGCAGGATGTCCTCCTGCGGAACCAGGCCGATCCGGTGTCTCAGCTCGTCGTAATCGGTGTACAGGTCGCGTCCGTCGTAGCGGACGGTCCCCTCGGTCGCGGGCCGCAGCCCGGTGACCGCGCCCAACAGCGTCGACTTGCCCGCTCCGCTGGGTCCGATGACCCCGACGAGTGAGCGCTGCTCGATGGGGAAGGTCACGTCGTCGAGCAGCACTTTGCCTTCCGGTGTCCGCACGATGAGGTTCTGGACACAGACCGAGATGTCACCGGTGTCGACGGACTCGCGCAGTTCGTTGCCGACGAGCCGGTAGGTGGTGTGTCCCATGCCGATCAGGTCGGATTCGGACAGGTCCGCGGTCTCGATCCGGTGGCCGTTGACGTAGGTGCCGTTGTGGCTGTCGAGGTCGACGACTCGATATTTGCCTTCGTCGATCACCTGTAGTTCGGCGTGATGGCGAGAGACCATGAGGTCGGGCACGACGATGTCGTTGTCGGCGGCGCGCCCGATCCGGAGTGGGCCCGAGATGATCCGTACCAGCGCGCTGGGGCGAGCGGCCTGAGGCGCCGACCGCGACACTCGCCGGGGCAGGCCCGGCTCGAACTTGGTGACCGTGGCTTCATCGTCGAGGTCATAACCAGGATTCGGGACGATCATCGTGTCCCCACCGATATCGTCATCGGGCTCGGGGCCGGAGTCGGGTGATGTTTCCAGCGAGCAGGACAACTGCGCACCGTATTTGGCATGCCCGAGCTGGAAGGTCTCGTCGTGGTCGATCACCATCCGCTCGACGCGGTGACCATCGAAAAAGGTGCCGTTCAGGCTGTGCGCGTCCTCGATTTCCCAACCGTGGGATCCCCGCTCCAGCACGGCATGCAACGCCGAAACACGCGGATCGGTGACAACAATGTCGGCGGTCGGATCGCGGCCGATGTTGTATGCGCCCTCGGGGCGTAGCCGATAGACGTGTTCTCGCGTCTGCACCACAAGAACCGGGGACTCGGATAATTCCGTGGAGGACCACTCATCCGCCATAACGGAAGTATACGACCGTGCCGAAGTATCGCGGCGAATGCTGATGGGATTCGAAATACTAATCCGATAGAACCTGACGCAAGATCGAAGCCGAATATTTCTCAATTTGTTTCATGTACCGAATTCCGTTACATCCCATATGCGGGTTCAGCGGCGCTTTTCGGCGCTCACGTAGTGCGCCTGCTGCATGAGGTCGAGCAGTTCGGCGGGCATGTCGGTGATCGGGTGGCCGTAGCCGGCGGCGAGGTCGACGGGGGCGGTGCTCTGGACCGACCAGCCGTGCCGGGCCAGCCAGTCGCCGGGAACAGCGCGGGCATCGTCGTACCAGAGGTCGCTCACGTCCAGGTTCCCGAAGGGGTTGCTGCCGAAGAACTTCTCCTCCGTGTCTTCGAAGCGTTGCGGGTCCAAGCCGCGGCCGAAGTCGTCGGTGGCCACGCTGCTGCCGGGCGCGGAGAGGGCGTCGATGCGTTCGAACAATGCGTCGTGTGCCGAACCCGGCAGGAACGGCAACAGCCCCTCGGCCGACCACGCCGTCGGCCGCTCCGGATCGAATCCCGCGGCCGTGAGCGCAGCGGGCCAATCGTCGCGCAGATCGACCGCCACCACGCGTCGATCGGCCTTGGCCACGGCACCGTGCTCGGCGAGAACCTGGTCCTTGAACTCCAGCACCCGGGGCTGATCGATCTCGAAGACGACCGTGCCCGCGGGCCAATCCAGCCGGTACGCGCGCACATCCAGACCGGATGCCAGGATCACCGCCTGCCGCACACCCTGCTGCCACGCCGCGGCGAAGAACTCGTCGAAGAACCTCGTCCGGACACCCATGAACCGCCCGAACCGCGTCATGTTGCCCACGGACGCCGGGTCCTCCAGCATCTGCGTGAAGTGCGGTTCACCCGCCGCCTCGACGAACCACGCCGCATAGTCGTCGCGGATCATCGGCTCGGGATCGATCGTCTCGAGTGCGCGAAACGTGGCGACGCCCAAGGCGGTCAGCCCCACGCTCGTCACGATGTCCCAGCTGTCCCCGTCCATTCGCATCAAGGTCACCTCGTGGTGTCATCGATCGCCTGAACTATCTCGACCGGAGCCGACGCCCCGCTTCCACCCGCTCGATTCTGCTCCCATACAGAACCTTTCGGCAACTAACTGGTTATCGCACTGTGGCCGAGTCGACCGAGATGGCCAGAGCGTCAGCCGACGTCCTGAAGCAGGAGGTGCCGCGCGTTGAGCGGACCGTCCAGCTGCATCAGCTGTCCGCCAGCACGCAGACCACCGAGGTCCAGCCCGGCGAATCCGAACTCGTCCAGCAATCCGGCCACGGCGGCTTTCGCCTCGGCATCGTCGCCCGCGTAGAAGATCACCTGCCGACCCTCGGCATGCTGGGGGTCCGCGGCGATGAATGCGGCGAACACGGTGTTGAATGCCTTCACGACCCGCGCGCCGGGAAGGCGCTCGGCGACCCACTCGCTGCCCGTGAGGTCACCGACGTCGTAGCGGCCCCGCCAGGGGTTCGCCGCGGCGAACTGATTCGTCGTGTCGACGACGATCTTCCCGGACCAGTCGGTGAGCCCGGTCAGATCCGGCACGGCGAAGAACGGCAACGCGAGGAACACGAGTTCCGCCTGCGCGGCCTCCCCGGCCGTCACCGCGTGGGCCTTCGGCCCCAACTGCTCCACGACGGCCCGGAGCGTCTCCGGGCCCCGGCTGTTGCCGATGAGTACCTCATGGCCATGACGGACGACCTTGTCCGCGACCGCCTGGCCGATATTTCCTGCTCCGAGAATGCCGATGGTGCTGTGTGTGGTCATGGCGCTCATCCTCGATCGTGTCGGGCCCGCCGGCGCTCACGAGCGATGCGGGTTGAAGTCCAGGAGGACCTTGCTCTTTCTGAGGACGGAGAATCGCTCCAGAGCCCCGTCGGCAATCGACCGACGCCACCCTGATGGAGATTATCGGTTACGTCTCTACCAATTTTCCGATGGCGCAGGACGTAATTCATTGAGGGGGCGGCGAGCTCTGGTGATCAGAATACAGCGTCCAGCGCTTGGAAAGTCGCGGGTCGACTTGTTGGTTTCGATTACGGAGCAGGGGTGGCCTCTGTCGCGAGGCGGGCCAGGGCCTCTGGTCGAGGCAGGTCTGCGCCGAGGTGGTAGGCGCGGTGGTATTCGGTGTCGCCCAGGAGGTTTGTGAGGGTCGCGGTCAGGGTGGTGATTTCGGGCTCGCCGTGGTCGGCGGTGCCGCGAATGACTTGGCTGAGGCCGAGGGCGGTGGCGGCAGCGGACGGGTTGTCTTCCAGGAGACGGAGTTTCGCGAGGAGTTCGGCGACGTGGGCTTGGGCCTGGGCGGTGGCGGCGGAGTCGCCGTAGGTGAAGGCGCCTTCGATAGCACGGGGTAGCAGGGCGCGGGCCGCGGCGGGTGAGCCTTCGGTGAGGCGGTTGCGGAGGCGGGCGACCGTTATGTGGTTGGCGGCCATCGCTTCTGGATAGGGCAGGTGGCGGAAGCGGTGCTCGAGTTGGTCGAGTTCTCGGTCGGAGCGGGTGATATCGCCGGTGCGGCGGTGCAATTCGGCGCTGGTGAGGAGGATGACGGCGGCGAGGCGGGGGAAGCCCTGGTCGGCGGCGAGGCGCTGGGCGGCGTCGATATCGCGGGCGGCTTCGGCGAGTTCGCCGGCGCGCATGCGTTCGTCGGCGAGGGCGGTGCGGGCGGCGACGATGTCGTCCTCGGTGCCGAGTTCGGAGGCGAGGGTGACGGCGCGGGCGTAGGCGGCGCGGGCCTGGTCGTGGTCGCCCTGCAACGAGTGGGCGCGGCCGACGGCGAGGAGCGCCATACCCAGACCCCAGCGGTCGCCGACGATTTCGAAGCCGCGCAAGGCTTCCCGTCGCGCGGCAGCCCCCTCGTGCAGCCGCCCCTGCCCCGTCAGGGCGATGTCCCGGGCGAGCTTCGCGCTGGCCCGCACCCACGGGTCCGGCCAGGTCAGCGCCTGCTCGAGTTGCCGTTCGGCCAGCTTCTCGTCGTCGGCGCGCGCCGCCAGGAGCGCCGTCCACAGTGGTACGGCCGCATGGAATTCCAGCCCTCCGGCCTGCACACAGTCCTCGATGAGCGCGGTCAGCGAGCTCCCGGCGGGCGGCGAACCGGCCATCAGCGCGATCACCCGAAAGGCAGCCCGCGCGGCCGCCGGGAGCTCGTCCCCGAACCGCAGGACCGCATCGAGCGAGCTCTCGAACTGGCTGCTCATCCCCCGGATTCCCCAGTACCAGAACATGGCCCGCACGAGCCGCATCGCCGTCTCCGGGGCGGGGCTGGTGCCGAGGGCGGTACGAAGTGCCGCAGCGAGGTTGGCGTGTTCGGCATCGAAAAGGGCGATGGCGGTGAGCTGTTCGGTGCCGCGGAGGTGGGGTTCGGCCTGTTCGGCGAGGGTGAGGTAGTAGTCGGTGAAGAGCGGGGTCAGGTCGTCGGGTGAGCGGGTGAGCTGGTCGGCGGCGTAGGCGCGGATGGTTTCGAGCATGCGGTAGCGCGGCGGGTCGTCGGGGGTGACGGTGACGAGGGACTTCTCGACCAGGGCGTCGAGGAGGTAGACGATGTCCTCGATGGGGAGGTCGCCGTCGGCGCAGATGGCTTCGACGGCCTCGGCGTTGGCGCCGCCGGGGAAGGCGGAAAGCCTTCGGGCCAGGATCTTTTCGGGTTCGTCGAGGAGATCCCAGCTCCATTCCACCAGGGCGAGCAGGGTGCGCTGCCGAGGCAGGGCGGTGCGGCTGCCTGAGGTGAGCAGCCGGAAGCGGTCGCCGAGCCGCCGGGCGACCTGGTCGACACTCATGGCGCGCAGCTTGGCGGCGGCGAGTTCCAGCGCCAGCGGGAGGCCGTCGAGTTGGCGGCAGATCTCCACCACGGGGGCGACGGTGGCGTCGTCGAGGGTGAAGCCGGGGCGGATGGCGGCGGCGCGATCCGTGAACAGCCGCACGGCCGGTGCGCCCTGGGCCACAACGGGATCCGCTGTCTCGACCGGAACGCCGAGCGGTCCCAGGTGGCACAGCGCCTCGCCGGTGATGGCCAAGGGTTCCCGGCTGGTGGCCAGTACGCGCAGCTGCGGCAGCCGATCCAGCAGCTGTTCGGCGAGGGCCGCGGCGGCCGCGATGACGTGCTCGCAGTTGTCGAGCACCAGCACCGCGGGCCCGACGTCCAGTAGTTCGGTCAGCCGGGCGGTCTTGTCCGGCCGGTCGGCGGAGTCGCTGTCGAGCGCCCCGGCCACCGCGTCCGCGAGCTGGTCGGGCGCGCCCAGTTCGGCCAGCGGGACGAAGAACACCGCCCCGCTGGCCTGCCGGTCCATGGCTTCCAGCGCGAGCCGGGTCTTGCCCGCCCCGCCGGGTCCGACAATGGTGACCAGCCGCGAATCCGCCAGCAGCCCGGCCAGTTCCGCGAGTTCCGCCTCGCGCCCGATGAATCCGGTCAGCCGCACGGGCAGCATCCGGGTCACAGGTTCCCTACGCGGAGCGGGGGTTTCGAGTTCGCCCCGGAGCAGCGCGAGATGCGTGTCCCGCAGGATGGCCCCCGGATCGATGCCGAGTTCCTCGTCCAGCCGCTCCCGCATCTCCTCGTACACGGCCAGCGCGTCCGACTGCCGTCCCGCCGCCGCCAACGCCCGCATGCGCAGCGCGGCCAGCCGCTCGCTGAGCGGATTGTCCCCTCCGGCGATCTCGAGATCGGTGAGCACATCGGCGTACCGGCCCAGCCGCAGCTCGGCCTCGAACCGGTCCTCGACCGCCGCGGCCCGCAGATCGTCCAGCCTGGTCGCGGTGGCTTGGGCGAACGGTGCGTCCTGCACATCGCCGAGCGCGGGTCCGCGCCACAGCGCGAGGGCCTCGCCCAGCCGACGGGTGGCGGCCTCCGCCCGCCCGGCGGCCAGCTCCTGACGGCCCTGCCGCACCAGGTCCTCGAACCGATCGGCGTCCACCGTCACCCCGGGCAGCCGGTAGCCGCCGGTCCCGAATTCGACCGTGCCCACGCCGCGCAATGCCTTCCGCAGCCGCGACACCGCGGCCTGCAATGCTCCGGCCGCCTCGGCGGGCGGCTCCTCACCCCAGAGTCCGTCGATGAGCGCGGTCACCGGCACGTCCCGCCCCGATTCCAGCGCCAGCCGCGCCAGCAGCATCCGCACCCGCACGCCGGGGATCTCCACCGGCGTCCCATCCTCCGCATGGACCCGAACGGCCCCGAGCACACCAACCTGCACGTGCCGAGTCTTCCAGAATCGTCGCCCGGCGCGCGGCCGCGGACCCGCCGATCACCGCGGAGCACAGGCGATTACCTCGCGCATCGGCGGCAACTTCGGAGCCCGCACGATTACCCGCGAGGTAATCGACGCGCGGCCCGGCGTCGGGCAGAGTCGATCGCATGACCGACACCGAGATCACCACCGCCCCGACGGGCGCCCAGCTGTTCGCCACCATGCCGTTCACCGAGGGCCTCGGCGTCCAGGTCCTGGAGTGCGGCCCGGAGCTGGTGCGCAGCCGCCTGGAGTGGCGCGAGAACCTGTGCACCCTGGGCGGATCGATGCACGGCGGCGCGCTCATGTCGCTGGCCGACGCCACCGCCGCGGTGTGCGCCTTCCTGAATCTGCCGGCGGGCAAGCAGGGCACGACCACGGTGGAGTCGAAGACGAACTTCCTGCGGGCCCTGCGCTCGGGTCACGCCACCGCCACGGCCCGTCCGCTGCACGCCGGGCGCAGCTTCATCGTGGTGGAGACCGAAATCCGGGACGACGCGGGCAAACTCGTCGCCAAGGTGACCCAGACCCAGGCGGTGCTGTAGTCGGGCATCCGCCTACCCGACGAGGATCGGCACCAGATACGTGCGCGCGAATTCCCCCAGCTCGTCCGGGGTTTCGAGGGTGGCCGCGCCGCCGCCGACGAGAATCAGCGAATGCACTATGCGGCAGCCGATTTCGGTGCGCGCGGCCAGATCGGCCGGGGCCTCGAACAGGCCCTGGGCGGCGGCGCGCTCCAGGATCTGGATGGTGGCCGCGACGGACATGGCGAAGGTGGTCGTGCCTTCGACGGTGAGTTTCACCAGGATTCGGTCCGGCTCGACCGCGAGCAGCCGTTCCACCAGCGGATGGGCCCGCCAGCGGGTGATGACGGTGACGAAGATGTCGGCAACCAGTCCGGGTAGGTCGTCGTGCCGGTCCGGCATGCTCGACAATTCGGCCAGCAGGTTGCCGACCTCGCGGCTGACGACGGCCTGTACGAGGTCGTCGCGGGAGCCGAGCCGGCGGTAGACGGTCACCCGGTCGACGCCGGCCTGCTTGGCGACGTCCTCGATCGTCGTCTTCTTGACCCCGACCTTCTGGAATTGCACGAGTGCCGCGTCGAGGATGCGCGTCTCGATGTCATCGGCGGCATCCGTGCGGGTCAGCGGGTTTTTCGACGCGGTCGTCACCGAATCCACGCTAGCAGGCGCCACCCCCGATGCAACAATCTCGGATAATTTGTAGCTGCAACATTGCAATAGGATTTGTTGCGCTGTACGGTTCGGTGATGGCTGACAAGGCTGGCGCGACGCAGCGCCACTACCGCGACGAGGCGCATGCCATCTCCGCCCGCGATGTGCGGTTCGATTTCGATTCCGTTCCGCTGCACTACATTCCGGGCGAAGTCCTGGCAACCCACATTGTCGATGTCATGCACCTGGTGCTGCCGGAGGGCGAACGGGCCATGGCGCAGACGCTGGCGGAGGCCCTCCCCCACATCCACGACGAGCGGCTGCGGGAGGAGGTGACCGGGTTCATCGGGCAGGAGTCCATGCACGCCAGCAGTCACGAGGCGGCGCGCCGGCACCTGCAGTCCGTCGGGCTGGACGTCGACTCGTATGTCGATGCCATTGCCTGGCTGGTCGATCGGATTCTCGGCGATCACGGGCTGAGCGGCCGAGCGCGCGAGGAGTGGCTCAAGGAGCGGCTGGGCCTGTTCGCCGGGATGGAGCACTACACGGCCGTCATCGGCGAATGGCTGCTCAATGCCGACATTCTGGAGGCCGAGGGCATGCATCCGGCCATGCTGGACCTGGTGCGCTGGCACGGGGCCGAGGAGGTCGAGCACCGCAGCGTGGTCTACGACGCGTACATGTACCTCGACGGCGGGTATCTGCGGAAGGCACGCACCGCGGTACTGGCCAGCGCGACGCTGCTGCCGCTGTTCATCATTTCGGCCGGATACCTGTATCGGAAGGATCCGTCGCCGCAGAAGGGGAGATTCTGGGCGCGGCAGTTCCTGAGCGCGACGCGGCGCGGCGTGATTCCCAGCTGGACGGTGTTCTTCACCGAGATTCCGCGGTATCTGCGGCCGGGCTTCCATCCGTCGCAGCTGGGCCCGATGGATGTGGCGCTGCGCTATCTTGCACACTCCCCAGCGGCGCGGGCGGCTGCCGAGTGAGCCCAGAGGACAGCGTGAGCATGCGAATCCAATTGGGCGCCAAGAGCCGAACGGCCGTCCCGGCCCGGGTCGGCGCGGCGCACCGGTCCGGCAGCCCGGACCGGGCGAGCACGACTGGCCGGGAGCATGCGGTCGACCCCGTGGATGCGGGGACGATGCCCGCGAGCCTGCGGATGCTCGGCGGGATGATGGACGCCTACAAGCAGCTGTTCGTGAGCGGCCGCGCGGCGCGGCTGCTGTCTCCGTCGAACCCGGTGCGCCACAGCGGGTTCGAGCTGGACACGGTGGTCGAGCGGCTGCAGCGGCCCGCGCCCGATGTACTCGCGGTGATGCTGCGGGCCCCGGACGGGCGGGACCTGCCGAGCTGGCGGCCCGGGGCGCATGTGGACGTGTTCCTGCCGTCGGGGCGGCAACGGCAGTACTCGCTGTGCGGAGATCCACGGGATCGGACGCGATACCGGATCGCGGTGCGGCTGATCCCGGACGGCGAAGGCGGGTCGCGCGAGCTGCACGAGTCGCTGTGGGTCGGGGACCGCATGCGAATTCGGGGGCCGCGCAATGCTTTCACGCTGGTGGACGCGCCGTCGTATTTGTTCCTGGCGGGCGGGATCGGCATCACCCCGATCCTGCCGATGGTGCGGGCCGCTGGGTCGCGCGGGCGACTGGTGTACGCGGGACGGTCGCGGGCGACGATGCCGTTCCTGGACGAGCTGCCCGACGCGGAGGTACGGCCCGACGACGAGGTCGGACCGCCCGATATCGCCGCGATCATCGCGAGCGCGGAACCCGGTGCGGCCGTGTACGCATGCGGTCCGCCCGCCATGCTGGCGGCGGCGCAACGCTGCCGGTTCACACTGGATCCGACGGGATCACTGCACACGGAACGCTTCTCGGCACCGCCCGTGGTCGACGGCCGGGCCTTCGACATCACCCTGGCGCGCAGCGGCCGGACGGTCCGGGTCGGCGCGGAGGAGACGGCGCTCACGGCGGTGCGGCGGGTGCTGCCCGATGTGAACTACTCCTGCCGCCAGGGCTTCTGCGGCACCTGCAAGGTCGGGGTCCGCGCAGGCGACGTGGACCACCGCGACCGGCTGCTCACCGCGGCCGCGCGGGAGAACCGGATGCTGCTCTGCGTGTCCCGCGCCTGCGGCGACGCGCTCGTGCTCGATCTCTGAACGCGGGGAACACTCATGTCGATTGATACGGAAACAACTGTGGCCGAACCCGATTCGGCACCGGCCGAACATGTCGGGATCGCCGTCGTCGGGGCCGGATTCGGGGGCATCGGCCTGGCGATCAAACTGCGCGAGGCCGGGTTCGAGGACCTGGCGATTCTCGAGCGGGCCGAGGATCTGGGCGGGACCTGGCGGGCCAACACCTATCCCGGCTGCGCCTGCGATGTCCCCTCACAGCTCTACAGCTATTCGTTCGCCCCGAATCCGGACTGGTCGCGGACCTATGGGCGGCAGGCCGAGATCCTGGAGTATCTGCGCCGGGTCGCCGCGGACCACGATGTGGTGCGGCACATCCGATTCGGCGCCGAACTGCTGGACGCCCGCTGGGACGAGGCGCACTCGCGGTGGCGGGTGGAGACCAGCCGGGGCGCGCTCACCGCCGATGTCCTGATCTCCGCGGCGGGCATCTTCGCGGAGGCCAAGTATCCCGAGCTGCCGGGGCTGGATCGGTTCGCGGGCAAGGCCTTCCACTCGCTGCATTGGGACCATGACCATGACCTGACCGGCGAGCGGGTGGCCGTGATCGGCACGGGCGCGTCGGCGGTGCAGTTCGTGCCGGAGATCCAGCCGGTGGTCGACCGGCTGCTGCTGTTCCAGCGGTCCGCACCCTGGATCGTGCCACGGATGGATCGGCGGACACTCGGTCTGGAGCGGACGCTACTACGTCGGATTCCTCTCGCCCAGAAAGCGATCCGTGGTGGCTGGTACGCGGCCATCGAGGGCTTCGGCCTGATCTCACTGGTGGACAAGCGGTTCCGGCATCCGTACGAGGCACTGGGCCGGTTGCAGCTGCTACGGCAGGTGCGCGATCCCGCGCTGCGCAAGACCCTGACCCCGGACTATGTCATCGGATGCAAACGCGCCATCTTCTCCGACGCCTATCTGCCCGCGCTGGATCAGCCGAATGTCGAGGTCGTCACCGACGGCATCGCCGAGGTGCGCCCGCACTCGATCGTGCTGCGCGACGGCACCGAGCACGCGGTCGACACCATCATCTTCGGCACCGGCTTCACCTCGATTCCGTCGGCGTATCACCGCTGTGTCGGACGGTACGGGCAGTCCATCGCGGACCTGTATCACCATGAGCCGCAGAGCTATCTGGGCGCGGCCGTCGCAGGATTCCCCAATTTCTTCTGCACGCTGGGCCCGTTCGGCGCGGCCGGGAACCAATCGGCCGTCTACATGATCGAATCCCAGATCGCCTACATCGTGGATGCGGTGAAGACCATGCGCGACAGGGGAATCGACCGTATCGAGCTGCGTCCCGAGGTGCAGGACGATTTCCTCGACGAGATGGACCGCCGCAGCGCCGACACCGTGTGGCTGACCGGCGGCTGCCAGAGCTACTACACCACCGCCGACGGCCGCAATGCCGGCCTGTACCCCAACTGGAGCTTCGAATACCGCCGGCGCACCCGGCGTTTCGACGCCGACTCCTACGAAATGAGCCGCTGATGTCCACTCCGCGCTGTCTCCCCGGTCCCGGCCCCTTCCGTCCCGAGGGGCGGGTCGCCCTCATCACCGGGGCCGGTCAGGGTATCGGCCGCGAACTCGCCGGGGTGCTGTACCGGCGGGGCGCGTCGGTGGCCATCGTCGATGTCGATGCCCGGGCCGCCACCTCGCTGGCCGCCGCCCTGGGTGATCGGGCCCTGCCGGTGATCGCGGATGTCTCCGACCGGGCCGCCATGGCCGAGGCGATTCCGCAGGTGGTCGCCTACTTCGGGCATCTCGACATCGTGGTGGCGAACGCGGGCGTGGTACCGCCGCCGGCGACGCTGCGGACCATGGATCCCGCCGAGTTCGACCGGGTCATCGGCATCAACCTCACCGGGGTGTTCAATACCGTGCACCCGGCGCTGGACCACATCATCGCCGCGCGCGGGCATGTCGAGGTCGTGTCCTCGTGCGCCGCTTTCGCTCCGGGGATGGGCGGCGCGCCGTACATGATCAGCAAGGCGGCGGTGGAGCAGCTCGGCCGGGCGCTGCGGGTCGAGCTTGCGCCGCACGGGGCGTCCGCGGGCGTCGCCTATTTCGGGATCGTCGACACCGAGATGACCCACTCGACCCTCGACCGGGACGAACTCGGCCGCCGCATCGAGGCGCTGCTGCCGTGGCCGCTGAGCACCCGCATCACCGCCGAGCACGCCGCGCGCACCATTGCCGACGCCATCGAGCACCGCACACCCCAGGCCATCTCGCCACTGGCCTGGATGCCCTACTCGCTGCTGCGCGGCGTGATCAATACCGTGCTCGATTCCCGCCTGGCCCGTGACCCGCGGGTGCACGCGCTGCTCCGGGAAGTCGAGCGCCGCAGTCTCGAGAAGCCGCTGACATCGCCGGGTTCAATTCCATTGCAGATCCGGCGAATACAGATCCAGCCAGGTGCCGATATCGATGGCACGGTCGAGACCGACGCGGACCTGCGGGGCCATGCGGGCCGGATCCTGTTCCACGGCCCGCAGTAGCCACTCACGGTCGAGGAGGTCGAACAACAGCGAATCGTGTTCCATCAGGCGTTCTTTCACGTGCTGCTGCAGATTGGCTGCGTACCCGGGGTCCTGGGTGGACGGGTACGGGCTCTTGACGCGGTCCACGACCGATTGCGGCAGCACGTGTTTCGCCGCCGCCCGCAGCAGGCTCTTCTCGCGGCCGTCGAAGGTCTTGAGTTCCCAGGGCGTGTTGTACACGTACTCGACGAGCCGGTGATCGCAGAACGGCACGCGCACTTCGAGTCCCACCGCCATGGACATGCGGTCCTTGCGGTCCAGCAGCTGGCGGACGAAGCGGGTCAGATGCAGATGGCAGACCGTGCGCATGCGGTGTTCGAGGTCGGATTCACCCGGGAGGTGATCGACCTCGGCGACGGCCGTCGCGTACTGGTCGGCCACGTACTCGGGGAGGCGCAGCCGGCTGCGCAGGTCGGGATGGAGGATGTCCCAGCGGGATTCGAGGGTGAAGGCGGAGTTGAAGGCGAGCCACGGGAAGGTGTCGGCCTTCAGGGCCACGCCGTCGTGGAACCAGCGGTAGCCGCCGAATACCTCGTCGGCGGATTCGCCGGACAGCGCAACAGTCGACTGCTCCCGGATCGCGCGGAACAGCAGGTACAGAGAGCTGTCCAGATCGCCGAGGCCGAGCGGGAGGTCGCGGGCGCCGATCACCGCCCGGCGCACCGAAGGATCGGAGAGCTCGGCCGGATTCAACACCACATCGCGGTGTTCGGAACCCACCAGGCGGGCGACATCGCGGACGAACGGGGAATCCGGGGTGTCGCGCATCTCGTCCGGGACGAAGTTCGCCTCCTGGTTCACGAAGTCCACCGAGAAGGTGCGCAGCCCCTCGCCCCGGCGGGCGAGTTGCTGGGCGGCGAGGCCGGTGATGGCGCTGGAATCCAGGCCGCCGGACAGCAGCACGCAGCGCGGCACGTCGGACACGAGTTGCCGATCGACGATGTCGGTGAGCAGATCGCGCACCTTCTCCACCGTCCGCCCGGTGCCGTCACAATGCTCGCGGGCCGTGAGCCGCCAGTAGGGGCGCCGGCGGATTCCCCTGCGGTCCACCGTCATCACCGTGCCGGGTAGCAGTTCGGTCATCCCCCGCCACAGCGCCCAGTCGGGAGCCTTGGTGAACGCGAACAGCTCCCGCATCCCGTCGATGTCGACGACCGTGCGGACGAGCGGATTGGCCAGGATCGCTTTCGGTTCCGATCCGAATATCACGCCGTCCGGCGTCGGGTGGATGTAGAGCGGCTTGATCCCCATCCGATCCCGCACCAGCACGAGTTTCTCGCCCTGCTGATCCCAGATCGCGAACGCGTACATGCCGTTCAGCCGATCCACCACCCCCTCGCCCCACTCCAGATACCCCCGCAGCACCACCTCGGTATCGCTATCGGTCCGGAACGAATGCCCCAATCCCCTGAGCCGAGCCCGCAATTCGCGATAGTTGTACGCCTCCCCCGAGTACACGATGGCCACCTGTCCCCCACCGGTCTGGGCCACCATGGGCTGCGCCCCACCCGGCAGGTCGATCACCGCCAGCCGCCGATGCCCCAGCGCCACATGCTCGCGCACGAACGTCCCCCGCGCATCCGGCCCCCGGCACGCCATGGTCTCCGTCATCCCGTCCACTACCCCCTGCCGCCGCGTCAGATCCGCCTCGAACGACACCCACCCTGCAATCCCACACATTCGGGGACCTCCAGATTGTTAGCAACGTGAACTATCTGCAATTCCGTTGTAACACACAGAAACCCACATGATCCACGATCCACAGAAACCTGTTTCAATCGAGACTTGTTGCCACGCAATAGCTTTGATCATGCTCACGCCCGAGGTCCCGGATCCACCCCGAACCCTCGCCATCCCGTGCGAGCCTCGGCCACCCGCTTCGAATGAGTAGGCGCGGTGAGTAGTTCGGCGGACGTCCGGAACCGGCAGCTGTCCATACGCTTCCCGGCAGCACCCGCAGTTGGGTGTCCAGCCAGAGGAGGAAACAGTGTCCCGCTCGAACAGCGCGCGTCTCGCGCCCCTCACCGCCGTCGCCTTGACTTTCGGCGCGCTCACCGCCACAGCCCTGGTCGCCGCGACCCCCGCGCACGCCTACGCCTATGACTGCCCCGGTGGCATGTTCTGCGGATGGGAAGGCCGCGACGGCACCGGAAACCTGGTTGTCCAGGCCAACTCCGAGTGCTTCCTCCACGACATCGGGAATGCCGGGAAGGGCGATCTGCTCACCTCGTACTGGAACCGGACCGGCAAGCAGGTCACCCTCCTCAACTGGATGGGCGACCATTGGGAAACCCTCGCGGTCATCCAGGACAGCGAGCGCGGCACCCTCTCACGCTATGCCGACAAGAAGACCGACGCGGTCCGCCTCTGCGACTGACCAGGAACTTCGCGCAGCCGGACGGCTGCCGGTCCGGCTGCCGCGAATCGGGCTCGGCCAATTCTGAAGCATGTTAATTTCACTATCTCGGCGTGGTCGCGGATCGCGTCGGATGTTCGTGACCGCGCGGACATCTCGCAGTGAAAGGGACGCCATGACAACACCCTGGGTGCGCCACGCGAAACTCGCCGTGACGGCGGTCGCGGGCACGGGCGCGCTGCTGCTGGCCGCGGCTCCGGACGCCGCGGCCGCCGGCATCGGCGACGTGACGCTGAAGGGCTCGAACCCGCAGGCCGGGTGCAGCTACACGCTGACCAGCGGCGACCTGGTCGGTGGCGGCAGCAGCTCGTTCAACGAGATGCCCGTCACCTTCTACGACAACGGGGCCACCATCGGCACCGGCAAGGTGGGCACCAGCCTGCTCGGCAACCCGGCCGAAGTCTCGTGGACACCGGCCACCCCGGGCCAGCACGTCCTCACCGCCACAGCCGGTTTCAGCTTCAACACCCCCATGCCCCTGACGCCGTTGACCGTCCAGGTCGGCGCAGCCGGCTCCACCGGCAGCTTCGGCTGCCCGCTCCCCAGCATATCCGGCTAGCCGAGGGTTCGGCCGACCCGGAACCCTCTGTCCGGCAGCAAGAATCGGCTGACGCCCGCTCCCTCGTTTCCGACAGGGAGCGGGCCGAGCCTTCGAGCGCGCCTCGGACCATCAACGAATCCAACTCCGCCACGCCATGATCCGCACCACCGACATCACGCACGGCCACGCACCCACATCGGTGTCGCTGCGGTGCCGAGCCCTCGGAAGTTGCGCGTCAGGCCGAAACCCGATGATCTACTTGACCTGTCACCGCAGCATCAGGGCGATCGACGTCAGGCCGGATGACCGAACGTTCCGGCGACCACACTGGACGTAAAGGCATCCCACTCCCCCGGCCCGAAGACCAGAGCCGGGCCGGTCGGATTCTTGGAGTCCCGGACACCGACCATGCCGCCGTCCAGATGCGCGACCTCAACGCAATCACTTTGGCTGCCACTGTGACTGCTCTTGAACCACTCGGCCGCGGATAGGTCAATGCTGGTCATGCTCAAACTCCTTCGTCACCCGGCGAACCAACTCCCGGGTCGGCTGATCCTCCAGTGCGGCGCTTCGGATCGCCGAAGCAAATTCACTATAGAGCCGCACGTCATCAGGCTTTTCGAGGTACACATCCTGAGCCGGGCCACCTTCGATGAACACAATCGGCGGCTCGACGGGCCCGTCTGCTGTGGTGGTGGTGTCGAACTCGAGGATCGTGAACGACCCATGCCGCATTCCCCAAGCCAATCCCGCCGAATACGGGTGGATGCGCAGAATGACATTGGGCAGCTTGGAAACCTCGGCCAGGTGACGCAACTGGGCCTCCATGGTCCGTCGGCTGCCGATTACTCGATGCAGCGCAGACTCGTGCAGAAGTACCTCCAGCGCAACCGGATTGGTCTTGCGGGTAATGATCGCCTGCCGCTTCATACGGTACTCGACACGACGATCGATGTCGCTGCTGCTGACGAATCCCGGGTGCGCGCCGATCACCGCGCGGGCATAGTCGGAGGTCTGCAACAGTCCGGGTACATGTTCGTGGTAGGTGATCAGCCGCCGGGCGGCGGCCTCGAGACCCACATACATATTGAACGCGTCCGAGTACAACCCACCGTAGGCGTGATACCAACCTTGCATCCTGGCGATCGTTGCCAGGTCAATGGCAGCAGCTGTTTCGGATGAGCCGACGCCGTAGACGTCGCATAGTGCGCGCACATCCTGTTTGCGAACCTTTTGCTTCTGTCCCGCCTCGATGCGCTGCAGCGCCGAGGCGGATAGATCAACCAGCTTCGCAGCAGCCGCGAGAGTGAACCCGTTGGCTTCACGCCACTCCCGCAGAAACCGTCCCAACTGCCGCCGCGGAAGCGTCGAACTCGGGGCGATCTCAGCGTCGTCATCGCAAGTACCGGACATATCGGCGTCCCATCATTACGCGAAATCGGGTTGATTGGATCGCGAAATCGGGTGTGATCCACTGCCTTTCCGAATCTCTTCATGCCGATTCGAACGACATGTGGCCGGGAACCCGATATCACTGTATCCGCCGCGTCGCTGGTGGTGTGCTGAAACCACAACGACGGCAGGGAGGTAGCGAGATGTCCTACGACGGCCCGTGGTCGGTGCAAGCCATCATCGACCGCATCGAACACGAGAAGCAGCTGGCCGACGCCGAACGCGTAACGGCCAGCGAGACCAAGGTCGGCTATTCGGTACGCGGGTTGTGGTCGTGCTACTCGGATCCGGGCAAACTCACTGCCGCGCAAGCACATACGGCCATGCAGCTGCATCTCGGGTGCGGTGTTGATACCTGCCGGGTGCGGCGGCGGGCACGCACCGCGCTGGTCGCGGCCGGACGTATGGTGCTGGATCCGCGTGCTACGCGCACCCGAGCAGCCCGGAGATCGCCGCTCGCCGTGCTACGCGACGCGCTGTCAGGTTGGGGTGCACTGTTCCTCGGCGGTCGCCATGCCCTGCGATGACTGCGACCGGGATGACTACGACCGAGTCGAGATTCAGGTGATCAAGGATGTTCTCGATATCGTCGAGGCCCGCTTGCGTGAGCGCGAGCGGTGCGGGTGGCGACTGACCGTGCCCCGCTCCCAGATCTACGCAACCGTCCTGCACGCGGTCATCGTCAGCGCGCGTGAATCACACCGAGTCCCGGCCACTCTCGACCGGGCGGCTATCCTCGACTCCATTCTCGACGGCGCCGATCCCCCGGATTCCGGCCCGACCCGGCACCCGGTCGACGACGTCATCCGACACCACATCGCGAACATGAACTGACCTCACAGAACTCATCGAGTAGTCGACCGCGGTTCCTGCGTGGTCAGTCCTCGGTGTCCTGCTGGCAGGCTGGGCACAGTCCGTGCAGGGTGAGTCCGCCGGTGTCGGGCAGGGCGAAGCGACTGCCGTTGCGTGCTTCGGCCAGGGCCACGGTGAGATGTGCCGAGGGGACCTCGTCGATCGCGCCACACCGGGTGCACACCGCGTGATGGTGCGGGATGTCGGTGAGTCCGTAACTGGTGATCCGTTCATCGATGACCAAGGCGTGCAGCACTTCCGCGTCGACCAGGGTCGCCACCGTCCGGTAGACGGTGGTGAGGTCGACCTCGTGGCCGGCCGTGGCGAGACCCTGCTGGATCTGGGCCACGGTCAGGTGTCCCTGCTCGCGCGAGCCGTCCAGGATCGACAGCACAGCCAGTCGTGGTGCGGTGCACCGCAGTCCGCGGCTGCGCAGCAAACGGCGAGCGTTGTGCTCACCGGTCGGTGCCGGGGCGTGAGTGAGGTGCGAAACGCGCGCCATGGCCCCCAGTCTGCCGTTTCGACCCGCTCGACCGCCAACCCCCGTCTTGCCAATCACTTGCAACAAGGCGGGATGCGTTCTACCTTCGATGAATTCGGCTCGCGCGGAGAGGGGATATCGTGATGTCTGCAATCCTGAAACCTTTTCGCGCGGTCACCGATCGGCTGGCGTTGACCCGCCCGGAATGGCTGCGGCTGGCCGCGATGGCCGGGGTCATCATCGGCTTGCACGTGCTGGGCTGGTTCACCCTGGTCGCGTTCGTCGCTCCGCAGCATTTCAGCCTGGGCGACCGGACCCTGGGTGTCGGCGTCGGCTTCACCGCCTACACGCTGGGCATGCGGCATGCCTTCGACGCCGACCACATCGCCGCGATCGACAACACCACCCGCAAACTCATGCACGACGGGCAACGACCGCTGTCGGTCGGATTCTTCTTCTCCCTCGGCCACTCCAGCGTCGTCTTCGGTCTGGCGCTGCTGCTCTCGATCGGAGTGAAGGCCATCGTCGGGCCGGTCGAGGACGACTCCTCGGCGCTGCACCACTACACCGGGCTGATCGGAACGACCGTCTCGGGGACGTTCCTCTACATCATCGCGATCATCAATATCGCTGTGCTGGTGGGGATTCTGCGTGTGTTCCGGCGCATGCGCGGCGGTCAGTTCGATGAGGCCGAGCTGGAAAACCAACTCGCACAACGTGGTTTGATGAACCGGCTGCTGGGTCCGGTGATGAAGTCGGTGACCAAGCCTTGGCAGATGTACCCGATCGGGCTACTGTTCGGCCTCGGCTTCGACACCTCCACCGAAGTCGCGCTGCTGGTCCTGGCCGGCACCAGCGCCGCGGCGGGCCTGCCCTGGTATGCGATCCTGTGCCTGCCGATCCTGTTCGCCGCCGGCATGAGCCTGCTCGACACCATCGACGGCAGCTTCATGAACTTCGCCTACGGCTGGGCCTTCGCCAAACCCGTGCGCAAGGTCTACTACAACATCACCATCACCGCGCTCTCGGTCGCGGTCGCCCTCATCATCGGCACCGTCGAACTTCTCGGCCTGCTCGCCGACCAATTCGGCTGGACCGGGGGCTTCTTCGACTGGATCAGCGCCCTGGACCTCAACCTGATCGGCTACCTCATCGTCGGCCTGTTCGTCGCGACCTGGGCCATCGCCATCCTCGCCTGGCGCTATGGACGCATCGAAGAGAAATGGACTGCCGGACTCCAGCCTCGAACCGACCAGGACTGAACAGCCGACGCCCAGCCGTACCGCATCCGTGTTCCCGCGCGGTTCGGCTCAGTCGTGGGTGTGTGAGTGATCGTCGAGTAGATCGCTTTGATGCACATGGCGATGCGAATGCACGGTCCCATCCTCGTGCGTATGGGTGTGTTCGTGTTCGCTGTGGTCATGCTCGTGCGTGCTGTGGGCGTGGGTATGGGTCTGGGTGCCGTGACTGTGCGGATGGGTATGGGGCTCGACGTGGGAGTGTTCGTCGTTCATATCCCGGTTCCTTTTCTGTATCGGGTGAGTTTTACGGCAATGCATGCATACCAGCACGCCGCGGTGATATCCGGGATGCCCGGACCATCGGCGGGTGCGCACGAGTTGCGGCCTCATATCCGACTCTGTCCGTGAGCGGCCGCAGAAGTCTTTTCGCTCCGAACCGGACCAAATGGTCTTGTATTGGGTTGAACACACTTATGCTGGGGCGTCGAAGCGCGCCGACCGGGGAGGACTCGGCGGCGGTTGTCGCAGAATGCGCGAAATACCTTACCTGCGAGGAGGATTCGTGTGACGACCAGCAAACTCGATATGTCGCGGGCGCGGTACTGGGTCGGCCGGTGGGATCGTCAGCAGGAGCACTACATGCCCGATCGCGAACAGCGGTTCGAGGTGATCGGTGACGTCCTGACCGAACTCGTCGACCGGACGGACCCGTTGATCGTCGACCTCGGCGTCGGTCCGGGAACGCTGTCGGACCGGCTGCTCACGCGAATGCCTGCCGCCACCATCGTCGGCGTGGACGTGGATCCGCTGCTGCTGACATTGGCCGAGATGACCCTGGGGTCACCGCGATTCCGTACGGTGAACGCCGATCTGCGCGAGCGCGATTGGCTCGACAGACTCCGGTTGCATCGAGTGCCCGACGCGTTCGTGAGCACCACCGCTCTGCACTGGATGAACCGTGAACCGCTTCGCGCGCTGATCCGCACCTGCGCGGACGCACTCGCGCCCGGCGGTCTGTTCATCGACGGGGACCATCTCCACGAAGGAGCCACCGGCCCGCGATTGGACGCACTGGGCGAAGCCATGACCGCCCGCCGCGCCCTACGCATGGGAACCGCGAGTACGGAGGACTGGGACGCGTGGTGGGCCGCGGTCGACCACGCTCCCGAACTGGCCGACCTGGTCCGCCTGCGCGACGGCGGATTCGCCCACCCGGTCGACGACCGACCTACCGTCCACGACTACATCGCCTTCGCACGAGAGGCCGGCTTCGCCGAATCCGGAATCGTATGGCAGTACGGCGACGACCGCGTGATCGTCGGGATCCGATAACCCGCGTGAGCGACCGCCGCTGGAGGTCCGCTCTCCACCGACGATCAAACGATGAGATCGTGGGCGGTGGTCCGCAGGGTCCAGGCGGGGGCGCGATGGTGGAGCGTGGTGGCCGTCAACGGCGGGATGTCGATGCGCCAGAAGGACTCCGCGGGGGCGTTCAAGGTGAGCAACACCGCGGCCCGGACCACGGCGGGGTGGGTGATCGCGACGATGCGGTCGCCTCGGCCGGCCAAGGATGTCAGCCAGGAGCCCACGCGGTCGAGGAGTCCGCTGATGGATTCGCCGCCGTGAGCGCGGTAGGCGGGATCGGTGAGCCAGGCCATCAGCTGGTCGGGCGGGAGTCCGTCCATCGACCGGCCGCTCCAGGTGCCGTGGTCGATATCCCGGAGGGCCGGCTCGGGAGTTCCGGTCAAGCCCAGACCGTGAGTGGTTTGGGCCGTACGGATTTCCGGGGCGTGGTAGACGACGGCGGGTTCGAGGCCGGGGAGGCCGCCCGCTTTCTCGACCGACCGCGACCCGAGCGGGTTGAGCGGTTCGTCGGCCGGGAAGCGGGCGGCCTGCACGGCGTCGGTGATCGCGTGCGTCACCAGGGTGAGGCGGGTGACCGCGCTCATGCGGCCAGTTCGGTGGTGGTCGAGCGGTCGCCGAGCAGGCGCGGGGCGAGCCAGGCGAAGCCGACGCCGATGACCGCCCACAGGATCAGCTGGGCGGCGAAGGAATACAGCCGGAAGTGATAGAGATCGTCGGCGGGGAAGCCGGGGTACACGATCGTTCCGGACGGATCCTTCAGTGGCTGCGGGGTTTCGGTGGCGAAGTCGCCGTACTCCTTATTGGCCGAGAGCTTCCCGAGGGACGGGAGCAATGCCATGACCGCGCCCATGACCACCACGAAGGCTGCGGAGACCGCGATGGTGGCGGTCCAGTTGCCCAGTCGTGCCGCCAGTTTCCGGCCCAGCCAGATGGCGGCGAGCAGGACGACCGCACTGATCACGATCATGCCCACGAACAGCGCCGTTCGTTCCTTGATGGTTTCCGGATGCCCGATCGAGGGCGGGTTGGCCGGATATTTCAGGAACGGCACCGCGTACAGCACCAGGAACATGCCGCCCGACACCAGCAGCGCCAGATTGCGGGGGGCGATCTTGCCGGCCTTGCGCAGCGCCAGGAAGTAGACGACCGCGAATAGCGCACCCAGCGCCGCGCCGAACACGATCACGCCGAAGCCCAGCCCGATGTTCTCCTGCTGGGTGCGGGTGAAGATGTCAGGACCCATGTCGGCCATGGGCTTTCCGGCGGCCTTGTCGAGGGCCATCTGCACGTCGTCGCGGCCGGATTCGTAGTCGATGGCCCTATTGATGATGGGCTCGGCCAGGATCCGGGCGAAGACGAACGCCAGCAATCCGCCGAGTGCGCCCAGCAGGACTCCTCGGCCGATGATTCGCTTTTCCATTGTGGTGACTCGATTCCCGCGACTAGTGGCAGGGGAACCCGAGGAAATGCCGTCCGTCGTGCACGAACTCGTGGACGTGCATGTCACTGCCGAAGATCGACACCGCACCCTGGTCGATGCCGATGAAGTAGATCGCGAGCAGCGCGAGAACGGTGGTGCCGACCAGCCACAGGGCGGTGGTGGGGAGGGCGAGCGCGCCGGTGCCGAGACCGGAACGAGGAGCGTAGGACGTAGCCACGGTGACCCCTTTGAGTCAGGGGGATTTCGCGTCCCCACAGTCGATCGAATTCACGATGCGAGGGTCTGACTCGCACCCCTACCGGGATGCTCACAGTGGCGCGACCGCTCCGGAATTGCACCGGATTCCTCAGGACATCGTCGATTCACCATACGAAGACACATCCCCGCTGGTCAATCCGGGTCCACCTGATGGGATCGCACCGGCCGCGCAACGGGTTCGTGAGAACCTTCGCTATATTCGCCATCGCAGCTGGTTCGCCGGAGGTGGAGTCGAGGAGCCCCTGATCCATCCGATGGCGTCGAAGCCCGGCGGTGCGTTCGCGCGCCGAGCGGGTGAGAGGGAACCCGGTGAGAATCCGGGACTGTCCCGCAGCGGTGAGTGGGAACGACAGCCGTCATTCGCACTGGGCGCAAGAAATGATGCCTGGGAAGCGACGGCCAGTAGGACCAACCCCGGGCCTCGAGCGCCGGGGCCGACCCTTCCGGGTCGATGCCCACGAGTCCGAAGACCTGCCCGTTGTGCCGGATACGCCGTATCCGGCGGTCGTCGCCTCGTGGATTGGGCGGTACGCCGAGTGGGACCTGGGCACGGGATCGATGCTTTGCGGGCTCCGTCAGCGTGCGTTCTTAAGGGCGGCGGCCATCGGCTACTGACCAAGGAGTTCATCAATGCTGAACCCTGACAATACTTTCACCGCCACGGTGCTCGGATTGCCGCGTATCGGGCCCAACCGCGAGCTCAAGCGCGCGATCGAGTCGTACTGGGCGGGGCGGATCGACGCCGCCACGCTGCACGACGTCGCGGCGGGTCTGCGCGCCGCACAGCTGCTGCGGATCCGCGACACCGGCCTGGATTCGGTTCCGGTGGGGACCTTCTCGTACTACGACCATGTGCTCGACACCGCGGTGCTGCTGGGCGCGCTGCCGGACCGGGTGCGCGGCATCGAGGACGAGCTGGACCGGTATTTCGCCGCGGCGCGCGGCACCGCCGAGGTCGCACCGTTGGAGATGACCAAGTGGTTCGACACCAACTACCACTACCTGGTGCCGGAGCTCTCGGCCGCGACGGAGTTCTCGCTGCATCCGGCCAAGCCGCTGGCCGAGCTGAAAGAGGCGCTGGCACTGGGTGTTCCAGCCCGTCCCGTGATCGTCGGACCGATCACGTTCCTGAAATTGGCCAAATCGGTGGACGGCAGCAACCTGCTGGACCGGCTGCCGGATCTGCTGCCGCTGTACGAGCAGTTACTGGGCCTGCTGGCGGAGGCGGGCGCGCGCTGGGTGCAGCTCGATGAACCGGTGCTGGTCACCGACCTGAGCGAGACCGAACTGGCGCTGGTGCACACCGTCTATCGCCGGCTGGCCGAGGTGTCCGCACGGCCGGCGCTCCTGGTGGCCTCGTCTTTCGGCCGCTTGGGTGAGGCATTGCCGGTGCTGGCGGCGACCGGTGTCGAGGGCATCGCCGTCGATCTGGTCGCAGGCGGCGACGCCGATGTGGCTGCGGCGCAGTCGCTTCGGGACACGCTCGTCGTGGCCGGCATCGTCGACGGCTACAACGTGTGGCGCGTCGATCCCGATCGCGCGCTGCCCCGGCTGGCCGCCCTGCGCGAGGGCGGCGCCCAGGTCGCCGTATCGAGCTCCTGCTCGCTGCTGCACGTTCCCTACAGCCTGGACGCCGAGACGGCGCTGGAGCCGCGGCTGCGCTCGTGGCTGGCTTTCGGCGCGGAGAAGGTCGCGGAGATCCGGATGCTCGCGAGCGCCCTGCACGAGGGGCAGGACGCGGTCGGCGAGCAGCTGGAGATCGCGCGAACGGCCGTGCGGGACAGGCGATCCGACACTCGACTGCACAACGCGACCGTGCGGGCGCGCGTGGCCGGTGCAACCGACGTCCGGCGCGCCCCGGCTGCGGAGCGGCGGACCCTCCAGCAGCAGCGACTGCACCTGCCGTTGCTCCCGACCACGACGATCGGCTCGTTCCCGCAGACCGGCCGAATCCGGGTAGCGCGCGCGGAACTGTCGCGCGGGGAGATCGATCGGGCCGAGTACGAAGCGCGGATGCGGGACGAGATCGCCGAAGTCGTTGCGCTGCAGGAAGAAATCGGCCTGGACGTGCTGGTACACGGCGAGCCCGAACGCAATGACATGGTGCAGTACTTCGCCGAGCAACTCGACGGATTCGCCGCCACCGTGAACGGCTGGGTCCAGTCCTACGGCACCCGATGCGTCCGGCCCCCGATCCTGTTCGGCGACGTGGTGCGCCCGGCGGCCATGACGGTCGGCTGGAGCACCTACGCGCAGTCGCTCACCGCCAAGCCGGTCAAGGGCATGCTCACCGGGCCGGTCACCATCCTGGCGTGGTCCTACATCCGCGACGATCAGCCGCTCGCGGACACCGCACGCCAGATAGCGCTGGCGATCAGGGACGAGACGGTGGACCTCGAGGCCGCGGGTATCGGCATCATCCAGGTGGACGAGCCCGCGCTGCGGGAACTGCTGCCGCTGCGCCGCGCCGACCAGCCCGCCTACCTCGACTGGGCGGTGGACGCGTTCCGGCTGGCGACCTCCGGAGTCACGGACGCCACGCAGATCCACACGCACCTGTGCTACTCGGAGTTCGGCGAGATCATCGGCGCCATCGCGGAATTGGACGCCGACGTCACCTCGATCGAGGCCGCGCGCTCCCATATGGAGGTGCTCGACGACCTCACTGCCGCAGGCTTCGACCTGGGTGTAGGGCCGGGCGTGTACGACATCCACTCGCCGCGCGTGCCGAGCCCGGACGAGATCGAGCAGTCGCTGATCCTGGCGCTGAAAGCCGTTCCGGCCGAACGGCTCTGGGTCAACCCCGACTGCGGTCTGAAGACGCGTCACACCGATGAGGTGACCGCCTCGCTGCGCAACCTGGTCGCGGCGGCACAGGCGCTGCGCTGACCACGCGCCGGGGCGCTCCACATCGCGGGCGCCCCGGCGTGACGTCGTTCTCCCATCGGCGCGGCATCGGCCGCGCCACAATCCCTTCCACGAGGTCATCATGGATTCCCCACTCGAACGGAACCGTTCGATCGCCGGGCGCTCGACCCGGATCTCACCGATAGTCACCGGAGTACCGTCGGTCGTGCGGAGCCTGCGCACGCACTCCGGCCCCCGGGTGCCCTTCTCGGTGGAATTCAATCCACCCCGCGATGCCGCCGGGGAGGCGCGGCTGTGGCGCACGGTACGCGAATTCGAGCGCATGCACCCGGCCTTCGTCTCCATGACCTACGGGGCAGGCGGTTCCACGAAGGACCGCACCGCGCGCATCACCGGGCAACTGGCGCAGCAGACCACGCTGCTGCCGGTCGCGCACCTGACCGCGGTCGGTCACAGCGTCGCCGAACTGCGCGCGCTGGTCGGCGCGTACGCCGACTGCGGTATCCGCAATATTCTCGTGCTGCGCGGCGACCCGCCGGGCGACCCGCTCGGTGACTGGCGCAAGCATCCCGACGGCGTCGAGTACGCCGAGGAGCTGGTGCGGATCGTGCGGGATCTCGGCGACTTCCATGTCGGGGTGGCCTCGTTCCCGCAGGGCCATCACCGCTCCCCCGACCTGGATATCGATACCGCGTTCCTGGCCGCGAAACTCCGTGCCGGAGCGGATTATTCGATCACACAGATGTTCTTCGACCCCGAGCACTATCTGCGCCTGCGCGACCGGGTGCTGCAGCTCGATCCGGTCGAGGGCGCCAAGCCGATCATTCCCGAACTGATGCCCATCACCTCGCTGCGCTCGGTACGGCGCGCGGTCGAGCTGTCCGGGCGCGAGCTGCCCGCCACGGTGCTGGAGCGCCTGCGGAAGGCGGCGGGCGACGGTCCGGAGGAGAATCGTGCCGCCGTGCGCGCGGCCGGTATCGAGATCGCCACGGAGATGGCGCAGCGCCTGATCGCCGAAGGCGCGCCCTGCCTGCATTTCATCACCCTCAACTTCGCCAAGGCGACCACCGAGGTGCTGACCAATCTGGGCTACGAGGTGACCGCCGCGCCCCTGAGCGCCTGACCCGCGGCCCTACGCCACGGTCGGCGCGTAGGGAATGTGCTGGGAACTGTTGTCGTCCACCCGAATCGGGCGACCCAGCTGCGGGAAGGCGCGCTGGGCGCAGTCGGTGCGCTCGCACACCTTGCAGCCCGCGCCGATCGGGACCGCAGTGCTCGGGTCGTCGACGGCCAGTCCGCTCGAGTAGACGAGCTTGTCGGCATAGGCCAGATCGCAGCCCAACCCGATGGCGAAATCTCTTTTGGGCGAGAGGTATCCGGGTGTCCGCTCATCCGTGGTCCGGGCCAGCCACAGATAGTTGCGCCCATCGGGCATCTGCGCGATCTGGGTGCGGATGCTCCCCGGCGTCGAGAACGCCTCGTGCACCACCCACAGCGGGCAGCTGCCACCCACCCGGGAGAAGTGGAAGGCAGTGGCGGACTGCCGCTTCGAGATATTGCCGGCGCGGTCGGTGCGCACGAAGAAGAACGGCACCCCACGCCTGCCCGGGCGCTGCAGCGTGGACAGGCGATGGCAGACGGTCTCGAAGCCGACCTCGAACATCGCGGCCAGCAATTCGATGTCGTAGCGCAGGGTTTCGGCCGCATCCCAGAAATGGGTGTAGGGCAGGACGAGCGCGCCCGCGAAGTAGTTGGCCAGCCCGATGCGGAGCAGCCCGCGCGAGTGCTCGGGCATGGCCTCGGCTTCGTCGATCAATGCGGCGATGGGCTCGGCCTGGGTCAGGAAGGCCAGCTGCGTGGCCAATTGGAAGGCACGCTGCCCGGGGGTGAGCCGTCGGGCCAGTGTCAGCACCCGGGCGGCCGGATCGTAGACCCGTTTGGGCCCGGGCGCGCCGGGGTCGTCGGTGCGGATCGTCACCGCGATGCCGTGCTGTTCGCGCAGCAACCGGCTCAGTTGCAGATCCAGCCCGCCCAGGCTCAGACCGTTGCACGCGAACAGTTCCTCGGCCGCGCTGTCGAGGACCGGAATGTGATTGCGGCGATCGTAGAAGTAGTCGCGCACATCCTCGTAGGGCAAGGCGGTGGAACCTCTTGCGTCCCTGTCGATTCCGGCGGAGAAGCGCTCCAGCTGCTCGGTGGCCCCGCGCAGTCGCCGGTTCAGGCCGACCAGCAGGCGCGCGGCCGCCGGGACGCGGGCGACAAGGTCGTCCATCTCGGCGGTGGTGATGGTTGCGCCCTCGGGGTCCTCGGCGAAGACATCCTGCAGGTCGGCGATGAGCCGGGCATCGGTGTCCGCGGCGAAGAACCCCATATCGAGGTCGAACCGGGCATTGAGGCGCAGCAGCACCGGCACGGTCAGCGGGCGCTGGTCGTGCTCGAGCTGGTTGACGTAGCTCACGGATAACCCGAGCGCCTTGGCCCAGGCCGACTGGGTGAACCCCCGCTGTTCCCGGACCGTACGCAATCGCGCGCCCGCGTACATCTTCTGCATGGGCTCAATCTAGCAATTCCTATTTTCACAACTTTTACAAATTCGCGGGGCCGGTTCCACAAAAATCGGCATTTGCGGGGTATTTCGGTCGAATACAGCGCTGTGTAGCGTGCGAAATATACCGGTGAAATCGACGCCCTGGAGGACTCCGACAGTGAAGCATCATCTCGTCCGTACCCACCGCTCCGCCGAGCACTTCCCCCGTGAGGAGCACCTCGCCTGGCGGATCGCCGAGGTTGCCGCGGATGCCGTGGAGGTCGCTCCGGAGGTGGAGGCGATGATCGTCAACCGGATCATCGACAATGCGGCGGTCGCGGCGGCCTCGATCACCCGCCGCCCGGTCGCCAATGCCCGTGCGCAGGCATTGGCCCACCCCTACCGGCCGGGCGCCACCGTATTCGGGGTCGAGGGCTCGTACTCCCCGGAGTGGGCGGCGTGGGCCAATGGGGTCGCGGTGCGCGAACTCGACTTCCACGACACCTTCCTGGCCGCCGAGTACTCGCACCCGGGGGACAACATCCCGCCGATCCTGGCCGTCGCGCAGCACGCCGGACGCACCGGCCGGGACCTGATCCGCGGTCTGGCAACGGGTTACGAGATCCAGGTCGACCTGGTGCGCGCGATCTGCCTGCACGAGCACAAGATCGACCATGTCGCCCACCTCGGACCGTCGGCGGCCGCGGGTATCGGCACGCTCCTCGGCCTGGACACCGAGACCATCTATCAGGCCGTCGGCCAGGCGCTGCACACCACCACCGCGACCCGTCAGTCCCGCAAGGGTGAGATCTCGAGCTGGAAGGCCTACGCGCCGGCCTTCACCGGGAAGATGGCAGTGGAGGCCGTGGATCGCGCCATGCGCGGCGAGGGCGCGCCCGCACCGATCTGGGAGGGGGAGGACGGTGTGATCGCCTGGCTGCTGGGCGGCCCGAACGCGGAATACTCTGTGCCGCTGCCGGGTCCGGGTGAGCCCAAGCGCGCGATTCTCGATACGTACACCAAGGAGCACTCGGCCGAATACCAGAGCCAGGCCCCGATCGATCTGGCGCGGCGGATGCGGGAGCGGATCGGTGACCTGGATCAGATCGCGTCGATCGTGCTGCACACCAGCCATCACACCCACTACGTGATCGGCACCGGGTCGAACGATCCGCAGAAGTTCGACCCCAAGGCTTCTCGCGAAACCCTGGACCACTCCGTCATGTACATCTTCGCGGTGGCGCTGCAGGACGGCACCTGGCATCACGAGCGCTCCTACGCGCCGGAACGCGCGCAGCGTCCGGACACGATCGAGCTGTGGAACAAGATCTCCACCGCCGAGGATCCGGAGTGGACGCGGCGCTACCACTCGACAGACCCGAACGAGAAGGCGTTCGGCGCCCGCGCCGAGGTGACATTGAAGAGCGGTGAGGTGATCATCGACGAGTTGGCCGTCGCCGATGCGCATCCGCTCGGCGCGCGTCCCTTCGCCCGGGATCAATACCTCGCCAAGTTCCGCACTCTCGCCGAGGGTGTCATCGCGCCCGCCGAGCAGGACCGCTTCCTCGAGGTGGCCCAGCGCGCGGGCCAGCTGTCCGCGGGCGAGCTGTCGGAGCTCACGTTCACCGTCTCGTCGGACGTGCTCGCCCGCGCGCCCCGGTCGCCGAAGGGGCTGTTCTGATGACCGGCCTGCTCGCCGCCGCCACCTCGGCCGCAGACAAGCGCGCAGCGTTCAGAGCGGGGCTGAGCTCCGGCACGATTCAGCGGTTCCCCGGTGCGTTCAATCCATTGGTGGCCAAGCTGATTCAGGAGATCGGCTTCGAGGGCGTGTATGTCTCCGGCGCGGTGCTCTCCGCTGATCTGGGCTTCCCCGATATCGGGCTCACCACGCTGACCGAGGTGGCCGGGCGCGGTCAGCAGATCGCCCGGGTCACCGACCTGCCCGTGCTCATCGACGCCGACACCGGATTCGGTGAACCCATGAGCGCCGCGCGCACCGTCACGGTCATGGAGGACGCCGGCATCGCCGGGCTGCACCTCGAAGACCAGGTCAATCCCAAGCGCTGCGGCCACCTCGACGGCAAGGCCGTGGTGCCCACCGCCGACATGGTGCGCCGCCTGCGTGCGGCCGTGGCTGCCCGCCGGGACCCGAACTTCGTGATCTGCGCGCGCACCGACGCCGCGGGCATCGAGGGCGTGGACGCGGCCATCGACCGGGCCAAGGCCTACGCCGACGCCGGTGCCGACCTGATCTTCACCGAGGCGCTGCACACCGAGGCCGACTTCGAGAAGTTCCGGGCTGCGGTGTCGATTCCCTTGCTGGCCAACATGACCGAGTTCGGCAAGTCCGAACTGATTCCGGCCCAGACGCTGGAATCGATCGGTTACAACGCGGTCATCTACCCGGTGACCACGCTGCGGCTGGCCATGTTCGCCGCGGAAATCGGGCTGCGCGAGATCGCGGCGAGCGGAACCCAGTCGGGGCTGGTGGATCGCATGCAACACCGCAGCCGTCTCTACGAGCTGCTGCAGTACGAGCGCTACAACGAATTCGATTCCGACATCTTCAATTTCACTCTGGGAAGGAACCAGTGATGACGGAGACCGCGATACCGACCATTTACAAGGGTCTCGCCGGCGTCGTCGTCGACACCACCGCGATCTCCAAGGTGGTGCCGGAAACCAACTCTCTGACCTATCGCGGCTACGCGGTCCAGGATCTGGCCGCGCACTGCAGCTTCGAACAGGTCGCCTACCTGCTCTGGTACGGAGAACTGCCCAACGACACCCAGTTGGCGCAGTTCCTGCAGCAGGAGCGTGCCTCGCGGCGCGCGGACCGCTCGCTGCTGTCGTTGGTGGCCAAGCTGCCCGACAACTGCCACCCCATGGACGTGGTACGCACCGCCATCAGCTATCTCGGCGCCGAAGATCCCGCTGAGGACGACAACTCGACGAAAGCCAACCGCGCCAAGGCACTTCGCATGATGGCGGTGCTGCCGACCATCGTGGCCGCCGATCACCGCCGCCGCCACGGCCTGGATCCCATTGCGCCGCACTCACATCTGGGCTTCGCCGAGAACTTCCTGAACATGTGCTTCGGCAAGATCCCGGCACCTGAACTGGTGAAGGCGTTCGAAGTCTCGCTGATCCTGTACGCGGAGCACAGCTTCAACGCCTCCACCTTCGCCGCCCGCGTCGTCACCTCGACACTCTCGGATATCTACAGCGCCGTCACCGCCGCCATCGGCGCACTCAAAGGTCCGCTGCACGGCGGGGCGAACGAGGCGGTCATGCACGACATGCTCGAGATCGGCGATCCGGCGCTGGCCGAGGAGTGGATGCGCAACAAGCTGTCCAAGAAGGAAAAGGTCATGGGCTTCGGCCACCGGGTCTACAAGAACGGTGACTCCCGGGTGCCTACCATGAGAAAGGCTTTCCTCGACATCGCCGCCGCCACCGACGGCGGCACCTGGGTGCGGATGTACGACATCCTCGAACGCACGATGAACGAGGCCACCGGCATCAAGCCGAACCTCGACTTCCCCACCGGCCCCGCCTACTACCTGCTCGGCTTCGACATCGAGTCCTTCACCCCGATCTTCGTCATGAGCCGCATCACCGGCTGGACCGCCCACATCATCGAACAGAGCGCCTCCAACGCCCTGATCCGCCCCCTGAGCCAATACGTCGGCGTCCCACAACGTTCCGTCGTCGCCAGACGCAGTTGCCGCAAGGCTTCCAGCGGGGCTGTAGCGAGGGCGTAGGGAGAGTGGACCCGGGGTTCGTAGGTTCGGGCTATGACTACTTCGACTCATGGCACCGCAGTGTCGTTCGATGGGGCCGAGCTGGCGTTCGAGGCGATCGGATCGGGGCCACCGTTGGTCGTGGTGCCGGGCGGACCGCGGGATTCGCGGTATCTCGAGGACCTCGGGGGCCTCGCCGCGAGCCGGACCCTGATTCGGTACGACGCACGGGGTACGGGATCCACTGCGGCCCCGGACAATCCGGCCAAGTATGCCTATCCGTCGCTCGCCCGGGACGTGGACGCGCTGCGATCCCATCTCGGGGTGGAGACGATCGATGTGCTCGGCCACTCGTCGGGGGCGGTGGTCGCGGCCGTGTACGCCGGGCATCATCCGGATCGGGTGTCCCGCTTGGTGCTGGTCGTGCCGGGACCGGACTTCTTCGGCGGGGGTGGCGATATCGCGAGCCTGCTGAATGCCCGCGCGGACGAGCCGTGGTTCGACGAGGTGCGTACCGCTGCCGGGGAATTGGCAGCGGCCGGGCCGCAGGACTCGCCCGAGGCTGTGCTCGACCTACTGGACCGCTATGTCCCGGCCGCGTACGGCGGGTGGGGTGAGCGGCAGCGCGCGCATGCCGCGACACAGCGCGAACAGTTCTCGCTCGAGGCGTGGAAGCACTTCCACGGCAATGGCGATCGCACCGAGCCCGAACGCTTCCTGCCGACGTTCGGGCAGGTCACCGCACCCGTCCTGGTCGTGACGGGCGCCGCGGACGCGCTGACCGGTGTGGAGGCCGGAAACGCCGCCGCCGCGCTGTTCCCGGTCGCGACGCATGTGTCGATCGCGGGAGCGGGCCACTATCCGTGGGTCGACAACGCGCCCGAGTTCAGCTCCGTCGTCGAGACGTTCCTGGCCCGCGGCCGATAGCCGCATGCGCGAAAGCGGGGTGGTCACCGATCGGTGACCACCCCGCTTTCGCCTGTCCTAGTCCCGCGTGGCGAATTCGTCGACATCGAACCCACCCGGGTCCGACAGCGGGAAGACCTCGAATTCCAGGTGCGAGGACAGCGGGTTGCCGTACAGCGCGTCGGTGAGTTCCTCGTGGCTGGCCACCTCGTAGACATTCAGCCCGCCGGACTGTCCGGCAATGATCCAGCTGTGCTTGATGATGCCACGCTTCACGAGATCGACGTGGTGTGCGAATCCCTCCGGCAGCCGGTGCCGGAATTCGTCGGCGCTGATGCCGATGGGGTGCTGCTTGGTGAAGACGGCGAAGAGCGCCATGCTCGAAACTCCTTCTGATGCGGGTGTTTTCTATCGGCCCGGCGCGACAGCCGCCGCCGCGACGCCGGGAGCTGTGCCGTCGAGTGCGACGGGCGTCGAGAAGTGCGGCAGCACGTCCTCGGCGAAGAGTTGCACCGAGCGCCGCACGACGGCCTCGGGCGCGGTGCTGGGCGGCGTCTGCAGGCTGATCGTCACGTCGCCGAACGCCTCTCTGATACGAGCGATCTGATCGACGACCTGGGCCGGCGTACCGACTATGGTCTTGTCGGCGGCGAGCTGGGCGGCGAAGGTCCCGCCCGCGACCCGGTCGACGATCTTCTCGTACCCCTCGTACTGGGTGCTGCGGGCGGTCGACCAGCCGGAGACGGCCCGGGCCAGCGCACGGTGGTTGGTGTTCGCGAACTGCTCGCCGAGGCTGCGCGCCTCGTCCGCGTCGTCGGCGAGAAACGAGCTGTAGCTCAGATGCACTTCGGCTGTGGCGGGGTCGAATCCGGCGGCTTCCCGGGCCACCCGATACCTGGCGATGATGTCCTGCACCTTCTCCCGCGGATTGATCGACGGCACCAGCAGCAGCCCGTACCCGGCTGCACCGGCCCGCTCGGCGGACTCCGGGGTGATCGCCGTGGCCACCAGGATGCGCGGGTGCGGACTCTGAAACGGACGCGGCTGCAGCGTCACCGGCCCGAACGAGTGGAAGCCGTTGTCGATGGTCACATCGGATCCCGTCCACAGCTCGACGATCGCCGCCACGGTGGCGTCGAACCGTGGCCGCGAATCATCCAGGGACAGTTGGAAAGCCGCGAACTCGTCCGGCAGGAATCCACGTGCGACACCGACATCGAGCCGCCCGTGGCTGATGTTGTCCAGCACCGCCAGCCGCGCTGCGAGTTTGATCGGATGATCGAACGCGGGCACCACAGCGCCGGTGATCAGCCGGATCCGCTCCGTCCGGGCGGCGACGGCGGTCAGGAAGGTGGTGGGATCCGGGCTGTAGCCGCCGTATTCGAAGAAGTAGTGCTCGACGGTCTTGACGTGGTGGTAGCCGAGCTCTTCGGCATAGACCGCGATCGACAGCGCGTGATCGTAGTAGTCGACCGGCGCCTGGTCGTGCGGGCCGACGGTGGGAAAGAGATTGATGCCGAACTTCATCGCGTCACGTCCTGGAGTGAAGAGGTGGCGGCCGGCAGCGCGAACTCGGCGGCCAGGAGTTCATAACTGCGCACCCGCGCCTGATGGTCGTGCACCGTGGTGACGACGATGATCTCCTCGACGTCGAGACTCGAGGCGAGCGAACGGATTCGGTCACCGACCCGGTCGGGCGTGCCCCAGAAGTACCGGGGCCATTCGAAGTTCTCGTTTTCGAGGATGTCGCCGTAGCGGGCCAGCTCCGCCAATGCGGTGTCCGGCTCCGGAATCGGCCGGACATCGTTGCGGAACAACCGATTACGCACCGCGCGTTGGGCCGAGTACAGTCGTGCGGCCTCGGCCTCGGTATCAGCGACCACCGCCGTGATCGCGACGATCGGCGACCGCCCGGGCGCGAGCCGGTGGTACGCCTCGATGGACTCCCGGGTCGCCCCCGGATTGATGAAATGCGCGAACGCGTAGTCGATGTCGGCCCGGCCCGCCGACACGGCGCTTCCGGGGCTGCTGCCCAGCAGCCAGATATCCGGTGCGGGCGCGTCGAGCGGGACCGCGACCGGGGCGCGGCGCGCCCCGTCGACGGCCGGGGAGCCGGCCAGATACGCGCGCAGCTGTTCGACCTTCGCGTCGATCGACGGTCCGCATCCGGCCTCGGGCACCGGTCGCAGCGCGAGGGTTTCGACCTCGTCGGCGCCCGTGGACCGTCCGATGCCGAGGTCGATGCGGCCCGGATGCAGGGCCGTCAGCGTCCGGAACGTCTCGGCCACCTTGAACGGGCTGTAGTGCGTGAGCAGCACCCCGCCCGATCCGACCCGAAGCGTCGAGGTCGCCGAGGCGATCGCGGTCACCAGGATCTCGGGCGCCGAGATGGCGTGCGAGTACATGGCATGGTGTTCGGCGACCCAGTAGCGGGTGTAGCCGAAGCGTTCGGCGTGGCGGGCGAGGTCGAGAGAATTGGCCAGGGCCTGCGACTGGGGCGTGCCCTCGGGGACCGGAGCCTGGTCGAGGATGGACAATCTGATGGTCATAGCGCCTCCAGGGTTTCGTCGAGCAGGGCTACCGCATTGCGGTGCAAGGGAAATGGCGTATCCGAGGGCAGTCCGGTGCGCTCCGCGCGGCGCGTCACCGCCGCGGTGATGAGCGCGAATTTGAATCCGGCCAGCACCTCGTAGAAGGTGAGATTCCGCAGGGTCCGGCCGGACAGCGCGGCGTACGCCTCGACAGTTCGGTCCCGGTCGGGCAGCCCGTACAGTCGCTGTGCGCCGATCCCCCGGCTCAGATGCCGGTCCAGGTACAGGAACCAGGCGAGATCGCTCTCGGGTTCGCCGTATCCGGTCATCTCCCAGTCGACGAGGGCGGCGACCTCGGTATCGCGGTAGATGATGTTGCCGAGCCTGGCGTCACCCCACAGCAGCACGTACGGCGACCGGTGGACCGGAATATTGCCCGCCAGCCACCGCTCGGCCCGCCGGATGACCGGATCGTCCGCGCAGCGATAGAAGTCCAGCGCATCGCTCCAATACCGCACCTGCGCAGCGGGACCCGCAGGACCCAGATCGGGCAGATCGGCGGTGTCCGCCGTGATCGAATGCAGTCGTTCGAGCGCGGTCAGGGCCGCCCACCAGACCGCCGTGCGTTCGCTGGGCACCAGGTCGGCGACCCAGCCCGACCGGTGGTAGGACGGAAAGTCCGGCGGGACCCGGCCGTCGACGAACTCCATCAGGAAGAACGGCGCGCCCAGCACGGTGGCATCGGGTTCGACGGCCAGCACCTCGGGCACGGGCACATCGCTGTGGCGGCGAACCGCCCGCAGCGCATCGGCCTGCGCCACAATCGATTCGGTGGGATAGATCCTCTCTCCGGTGGCGCCGACCCGGATGATCGAACGGTGGGTGCCGCCCGCGACATCGCGCGCGGTCACCTGAATGGTCTCCGCCGAGAAACCGTTGCGCGGCAGCGAGATATCGACGCTGTCCGGATCGATGCGGTACCCGGTCGAGGTGCGGGACAGCCAGCCCAGCACCAGATCCCGGGTGCTATTCGGCGATCGCTGCAGTGGCACCGCCATGATGTGGCCTTTCGCCGGTGATGAGCGTGGATGTCGGACCGAGCGGGGCCGCGGCGATATCAACGAATCCCGCCGCACGCAGCCAGGTTTCGGCCTCCGCGACGGTGTACTCGCTGCCGCCGGAGGACCACACCAGCATGTTCAGGCTGGCGAGCAAGGCCGGTGGGGTGGGGCCGACCGGATCGAGCACCGGGTCGTAGATGGCGATGGTGCCGCCCTCCGGCAGCGCCGCGTAGGCGGCGGCGATGAGCTGCTGCCGCCGATGGACGGGCCAGTTGTGCAGGACGTGCCCGAAAATGAGCACATCGGCGCCGGGCAGCGGATCGGTGAAGAAGTCGCCGGGCCGGAACGCGATCCGGTCGGTCAGCCCCAGTTCGGTGATGTGGGCGTCGAATTCGGGTTCGACCTCGGGCAGGTCGAAGACCTGTGCCGTGAGGTGTGGGTGGGCTCGCACCAGTTCCGCGGCGATATTTCCGCGCGCGCCGCCGATATCGGCGAAGGTGGTGCGCTGCGACCAGTCCAGCCGGGACAGCGCCGCGCCGATGGGGGCGTTGAGCACATCCATCGCCTCGAAGAAGGCGCGACGATCGTCGGCGTCGCTGAACAGCGTGCCGTATGGATCACCGTCCGCCGCATCGGAATTGGCCGGCTTCCCGGATTTCAGGCTGGCGGCGAGCCCGGTCCAGGCCGGATGCAGGGTCTTGTCGAGGAAACGCAGGAATCCGCCGAGATAGTGGGGACGGCCACGTACCAGATAACGGTGCGCATCGGGACTGTTCGCGTAACGACCATGATCGGTGATGAGCAGTCCGGTGGTGGCGACGGCATCGAGGAAATCGCGCGACCACTCGGGTCGAATTCCGGTGATCGCGGTGATTTCGGCTGCCGGAAGCTCCTTTTCGGCCAGTGCGGTGAACAGGTCCAGCTCCACCGCGGCCAGCACCACCTGGGCGCGGCGGGCCCCGGAGACCAGGCCGAGAATGTGTGCGGGCGATCCACCGGAATCGGTGTTGTCGAGGTTCTCACCGGGAGCGGGGATCAGCGGTGTGGAGACGTGACTCATCGAGTTCTCCTGAGGTTTGGCGTCGGAATCGACCGTAGAAAGCGCTACTGCACGGCTCCTGGAGGATCTCTGGAGCGTGGATCCGGCATTCGACGGTGCGCCCGAATTGCCGGATACGCTCCCGCCGTCGCAGTGAATCGCGTTGCAAGGGAGATGATTCGAATGATTCTCGTGGTCGGAGCCACCGGTATCGTCGGCACCGCGGCGGTGCGGGAATTGTCGCGGCGGGGCGCGAAGGTTCGCGCCCTGACCAGGGAGCCCGGCCGGACCGCCCCGGTGGCGGGCGTGGAATTCGTGGCCGGGGACCTCGATGTTCCCCGCACACTGGATCCGCTACTGGAGGGCGTGGATTCGGTCTTCATCGCGACCTCCGGCCATCTGAAGGCGAGGCAGGACGCCACCGTGGTCGCGGCCGCCGTGGCGGCGGGCGTGCGGCGGGTGGTCACGGTCTCGTCGCTGGCAGTGGACGAGAATCCGGACGGCGCGCTCGGCGGCTGGCATGCCGCGGGCGAGCGAGTGGCCGTCGAGTCCGGTATTCCGTCGATCGTGTTGCGGCCGAACGGGTTCTATTCCAATACATTCGCGTGGATCCCTTCGATTCTCGGCACCGGCGTGGTCGAGGTGGCGCTGCCCGATCTGCCCGCGGCCCACCTCGATCCCCGCGATATCGGGCGGGTGGCAGCCCGGGCGCTGTCTGCGGAGACCGACCCCGCCGGCGCACCGGTGCTGCGGCTCAGCGGCCCGCAGGCGGTGAGCCCGCGTGCGCAGGTGGCCGTCCTCGCCGAGGTGCTCGGCCGGCCGATCGCCGTGCGGGAGATCTCGATCGACCAGGAGCGGGAGTGGCTGGCCCGCCGGGTGCCCGCGGCGGTCGCGGACGCGGTCACCGCCGCCCGTGCCGCCGCGGGCCCGGTCCGGGGCCGGATCTTCGATGACGTCGAAATACTCACCGGGACACCGCCGATCAGCTATCAGAAGTTCGTGCGCGACCACCGGGCGAGGTTCCTCGGCGATTCGTGAGGACCCTCGCCCGGCACCGGTCATGGGCGGGCGGGACTGCTTTCGGTGGTCTCCAGAGCGGCATCGGACTCAGGTGCGTCGATCTCCGGCTCCGCCGGGGTCGCCGCCGCCGGTGCGGGCGGCGCGGCGGTCCGCAGCCCGAAGGTGAACACCAGCGCCACCACTGCGAAGACCGCGCCGACACCGAACGCGGCGTGATAGCCGGACAGCAGCTCAGCGTGCGACGGCGGGTGGCCGCCACTGCCGGAACCGGTCCGGGAGGCAGCGATGGTGGCCAGCACCGCCAGTCCGATGGCTCCACCGAATTGCCTGGTGGTGTTGATGATTCCGGAGGCCACGCCGGCCTCGGCGGGCGCCACGCCGCCGGTGGCGGCAATGACCAGCGGCACCATCACCAAGCCCGCACCGAGGGTGATCAGGACCTGGGGGATCAGCACATGCAGTGCGAAGGAGCCGTGATCCGGGACGAACGCGAGCCAGATCAAGCCGAGCGCGCTCAACGCGGGCGCGCCGGTCAGCAGCGGGCGGACGCCCCCGAATCGCTTGACCAGCGGCGGACCCGAGTACGCGCCGATGGTCATCGCCACCGCGCCGGGCAGGAACGCGATGCCGGTGCGGAAGGCGTTGTAGCCCAGGATGTTCTGCATGTACAGCGACAGGAAGTAGAAGTGCGCGATCACCGCCGCGCCGATCCAGAACATGACGATATTGGCGAAGGCGACCGAACGGATCTTCAAGACGTACAACGGAATCAGCGGCGCGGCCGCGACCTTGGCCTCGTGCAGGGTGAACCAGACCAGCAGCACGGCCGCGCCGGCGATCGGCCCCCAGGTCGAGGGTGCGGACCAGCCGTGGTTCTGGGAGTCCACCGCACCGAACACCAGCGCCACCAGCGCCGTGGTGACGAGCACGGCACCGACCCCGTCGAGCCGCTTCCCCGCCGCGCCCCGGCTCTCACCGAGCAATGGATAGGTCAGTGCCAGGGCCAGCGCACCGAGCGGGATATTGACGTAGAAGATCCACTGCCAGCTGGCGATATCGGTCAGCACGCCCCCGAGCACCGACCCCAGTGCGGCCCCGGCCCCCGAGATCGCACCCCAGGCCGCGGTGGCACGGGCCCGCGCCTTGCCCTCGGTGAAGGTGGTCGACAGGATCGCCAGGGTGGCGGGCGAGAGCAGCGCGCCGCCGAAACCCTGGATGACGCGGGCGATCACCAGCCATTCCGACGATCTGGCCAGACCACCGGCCAGGCTGGCGAGGGTGAAAATGGTGAGGCCGATGAGGAACACCCGCCGGCGGCCGATCAGGTCGGCGACCCGGCCGCCGAGCAACAGGAAGCCGGCGAAGGTGATGGCGTAGCCGTTGACCACCCATTGCAGTCCGGCGTCGGAGAAGTCGAGCGAACCCTGGATGGCGGGCAGCGCGACATTGACGATCGAAAGGTCGAGGACGACGATCAGCTGCCCCAGGCAGAGCAGGCTCAGCACCGCCCAATCCGGCGGACGGGAAATCCGGGACCGTGTGGTGTCGAGCGACGGAGACGGTGTGGACATGGATTGGGCTCCAATTCCCTTGGACACAAAGGTGATTCGAGTCCGATGGACTCATGGGTCCAATATCTGGACTCATGAGTCCACCGTCAATCCGGCTCCAGCGGGACTCCAGCGAGACTCCAGCGGGACTCCAGTGGCGCTGCAGATCCCGCGCACATGCTGGAGACACGTGTTCGATCGATGAGAAGTGAGGACGATCGGTGTCCGATCCAACGACCGACCCGGTAGCGGCCGGGCAGCAGTCCGAGTACGTCTTCGTGAACGTCCTGCGCCTGGCGGGTCCGGCGGAGCGATTCGAATCGATCTATGCCGATGTCGCGGACTATTTCTCGCGGCAACCCGGCTTCCGGCATTACGAATTGCTCAAATCCGAGAGCAATCCGGACGTCTATATCAATATCGCTCGCTGGTCCGGCCGCGAGGCATTCCTGCGCGCGACCTCGAATCCGGAATTCCGCACCCGCACCCGGGTCGGTGAGGTGGCGTCCGGAGATCCGCAGCTGTGCCGGATCATTCGATCGGCCGGTCAGCCGGGGTGAGTGCACTCGACGAGGTCGCCGACGATGTCTTCGCCTATATCGAGCGCCCCGGCGGCTGGTGCGTGAGCAATGCCGCGCTCGTCCGCGCTGACGGCGAATCCGTTCTGGTGGACACGTTGGGCACCGAAAGCCGGGCCCGCGGTTTGCGTTCCGCGCTGACGCGGATGGGCGCGGGCTCACCGGCGATGGTGATCAACACCCACTGGCACGGGGACCACACGGCGGGGAACGCGCTGTTCGCCCCGGCTCCGATCGTCGCGCATCGACGGTGCCGGCCGGCGATGGCTCGCAACGGCTGGGCGGTGCGGGCCCTGTGGCCCGAGATCGATTGGGGGGACCTGCCTTTGGTGCTGCCCGGTGTCGGGGTGGGTGATCGGGCCGTCCTGCACGCCGGTGAGCGCGAGATCCACCTGCTCACCGGGGGTATCGGACACACCGACGCCGATCTGGCGGTGTGGGTACCGCACGCGCGGGTCCTCATCGCGGGTGATCTCGTCATGCCCGGCACGACACCGTTCCTGCTGTCGGGTTCGGTGCACGGCATGCTCGACTGGATCGATCGGCTACGGGACCTGGCGCCCGAGACCATCATCGGCGGCCACGGCGAGGTCGCCGACCGTCACGTCCTCACCGAGACCCGTGACTATCTCGACTGGCTGCTCGCGGTGGCCGGGGACGCGATGCCGTCCGGCGCGACGCCACTCGAGGCGGCCCGCCAGGTCGATCCGGCGCGACTGGGCGACCATCCGTGGTCGTCGTGGAATGAACCGGAGCGTTTGGTGGCTAATCTCCATTGTGCGTACGCCGAGATCGCGGACACCGCCACGCCGATCCGCTCGGGACCGGTCCTGGCGGATATGGCGGCCTTCCTGGGGCATTCGATCCCGGCCTCCGCCTGACCTCGGCACGCCCACCCGACGATTGCCGACCATGTCACCAATTCGACTGTGCCGTAACAGATTATGAAATACTGACGAAGCCTTCCGATCACGGCGAGCGGGACGATTCCGCACCCGGCGGACGCTGGCTAGCCTGTGGAATCGGATCGCATTTCGAATGAAGGAGTGTGCCCATGGTGTCAGCTTCGTCCCGGGCCGCAGTCGCGCTGGAATCACGCGCGGCCAACAAGCGGTCGGTGATCGTGGATGCCGCCACGGACTCGTTTCTCGAATTCGGTTACGAGCGAACCAGTGTCGAGGCCATCGCCGAGCAGGCCGGCGTGTCCAAGCAGACGATCTACAACTACTTCGGCGACAAACGGACCCTGTTCCGGGTGGTACTCGCCGGGGTGCGGGCGGCGGCCGATACGGCCGACGAACTCGATCCGCGCCTGCTGCGGAATCCGGACACCGTCTTCGAGGATCTGGTCACGGTGGGGCGTTTGTTCCTCGCGGTGACCCTGTCCGAGCGGGTGTCCGCGGTACGGCGGCTGATCGTCGGTGAGGTGGCGCGGCACCCGGACCTGCATCAGGTCTGTGCCGATCAATCCGTGGCGCAGGGGCCGCGGATCGCCGGATGGCTCGCCCATCGCTTCGAAGTGCTCGCCGCGGCGGGCATTCTGGAGACGACCGAACCGGCGGAGGTGGCGGGCCAGTTCTTCGCGCAGCTGTCCCACGACGGCCAGCAGGCCTCGGCCTTCGGCACCATCGCGCTCACGCCGGACCGGGCCGCAGAGATCTCGGCGCGCGCCGCACGACTGATTCTGCGCGCCTACGCGATCGAACGACCAGCGTGACCGGATTTCCGGCGCGCTGAAATCTTCATACAGCTCGGGAGCTACACATGATCAAATTCGGGGTATTGGGATCACTGCAGTGCTGCATCGACGGTGTCGGCGCAGTCCCGAGCGCACCGAAGCAGCGCCAACTGCTCGCCCTGCTGTTGATGAACGCGAACCGGGTGATCTCGGCCGACTACTGCATCGAGGAACTGTGGGAGTCCGCGCCGCCGTCCTCGGCGGCCTCCACGCTCCAGACCTATGTCATGCAGTTGCGCAAATGCCTCGGCGAGCACAGCTCGAACCTGGATCGGGGCGAGTCCCGGCTGGAGACCCGCGAACGCGGCTACCTCCTGCATGTAGGCCCCGGGGAATTCGATGTCGACGTCTTCGAGGACAAGGTCCGGCTGGCCCGGCTGGCACTGGCGGCCGAGGACGACGACAGCGCCGACAGCGCGCTGCGCGCGGCCCTGGCCGTGTGGCGCGGCCCGGTCTTCACCGACATCAAACCCGGTCCGGTGCTGACCATGTGGGCCACCAGCCTGAACGAGGTGCGGCTGTCGATCCTGGAACACCGCATCGAGGTGGACCTGCGGCTGGGCCGTCATCGCGAACTGATCGGTGAACTCAGCGGCATGGTGCAGCGCTCACCGCTGCTGGAGAGCCTGCACGCGCATCTGATCATCGCGCTCTACCGCTCCGGCCGGCAGGCGCACGCGCTGCAGGTGTACGAGCGGTTGCGGCACCGGCTGGCAGAGGAGCTGGGCTTGGAGCCCACCCCGGCGCTGCAGCAACTGCACCACAAGGTGCTGCGCAGCGCTCCGGAGTTGGCTCCGCCACCGAAAATCGTTGCCGCCTCGCGCTATTCGGCCGAACTCATCGCGGGTCGACTGCGACCGCAGGTGGATTCGCTCTGCGGCTGAAGCCGGACCGCGGCGAGCAGGGCCCGGGTGACGTCGTGCTGCGGAGTGTCGAAGACCTGGTCGACACTCCCCTGCTCCACGATCCGGCCCGTGGACATCACCGCCACGGAGTCGCTGAGGTGCTGCACGACCGCGAGATCGTGCGAAACGAACAGCATCGACAGTCCCCGTTGGGCTTTCAGATCCGCGAGCAGATCCAGGATCTGCGCCTGAATGGTGACATCCAGGGCGGAGACCGGCTCGTCACAGATCAGGACGGCGGGATCGGAGGCCAGGGCGCGGGCGATGGCCACCCGCTGGCGCTGCCCGCCGGACATCTCGCCGGGCCGCCGCCGTTCGAAAGTTTGTGGCAGACCGACGGAATCGAGCAGGCTCAGGATTCGCTTGCGCCGATCGGCGGCGCTGCGCCCGCGCGCGGGCAGGGCCTCACCGATGATCCGGGTGACGTCCCAGCGGGGATCGAACGAACTCGCCGGGTCCTGCCAGACGACGCCGACCTGCGGACGCCGGGCCCGGCGGGCCCGCTCGGGCAGGGCGCTCCAGGGTTGGCCGCCGAGGGTGACGGTGCCGGCGTCCGGTCGCAGCAGGCCGAGAACCAGTGCGGCGGTGGTGCTCTTGCCGGAGCCGGATTCGCCGACCAGGCCCAGCGTGGTGCCGACCGGCAGCTCGAAGCCGACCTCGGTGACCGCCGCCACCGACCGGCCGCGGGCCACGCGGAACGACTTGCACAACCCGGTCACGGACAGGGCGGGCGACGCGGATTCGGTCCCGGCGCCGGCACGGACCGCCGGTTCCGATCGCGCGACGGTCCAGCCATCCCCGGACAGCCGCCTTCCCCGTTTGCCGGGAGTCGGGACCGCCGCCCGCAGCCGGCGGGTGTAGGGGTGCTCGGGTGCGCCGAGAACCCGTGCGGCCGGGCCCTGTTCGACAATACGGCCCTCGTGCATGACCGCGACCCGGTCGGCGATTCCGGCGACCACCGACAGGTCGTGACTGACCAGCAGCAGGGCGGTGCCGTCATCGCGCAGGGCGGCCAGCAGTTTCAGGATCCGGGCCTGTACGGTGGCGTCGAGGGCCGTCGTCGGCTCGTCGGCAATGATCACCTTCGGTCGGCCCGCGAGGGCGGACGCGATCAATACCCGCTGCCGCTGCCCGCCCGAAAGCTGGTGTGGGCGCATGGTTCTGCGCAGTTCCGGATCGTCGATGCCGACCGATCGCAGCAACTCGTCGACCCGGCGGGCGCGGTCGGCCGCGGAGCGCGCGAGCCGGTGCGCGCGTAGCGTGTCGCCCACCTCGGCCACGACCGGCCGCAACGGGTCGAGCGAGATCAGCGCGTCCTGCAGGATCAGCGCGATCTCCCGACCGCGCACGGAACGCCACTCCCGCGCGGACAATCGATCCAGATCGATGTCGCCCAGGCGCAGAGACCGGGCGGCGACCGTCGAGCCCGGTCCGGTCAGGCCCAGCAGCGCGCGGGCGGTAACGCTCTTTCCGGACCCGGATTCCCCCACGATCGCCAGGCATTCACCGGCCGCGAGCTCGAAACCGATGCCACGCACCGCCGCTACCCGGTCACCGCCCCGGCCGAAGGAGACGTGCAGATCATCGACGTGCAGAACGGGCAAGGCCGCCCTCCCAACGTTGTTGCAGTGCCCGGCCGAGCACGGTGACGGTGACGACGGTGAGGGTGATGGCGGCTCCGGGCGGAACGGCCACCCACCACGACTTGGACAGCAGTTCACGGCCCGCCGCGAGCATCGAACCCCATTCGGGGGTGGGCTCTTTCGGGCCGAGCCCCAGGAAACTCAGGGCCGAACCGATCATGATCGAGCTGCCGACGCCGAGGGTCGCCAGCACGACGGTCGGGCGCAGCGAGTTCGGGACAATGTGGCGCACGATCCGATATCCGGGCGAGCGGCCCAGCGCGATCGACGCCCGCACGTAGTCGGCGTTCCGCACCACCAGGGCCTGCGACCTGACCAGCCTGGCGTACGAGGCGGATTCGGCGATGGCGATCGCCGCGATCAGGCTGCCCGCCCCCTGCCCGAGCATCGCGATCACCAACAGCGTCAGCAGGACGCCCGGAAACGCCAGCACGATGTCCAGCCCCCGCGCGACGACGGTGTCGATGAGCCGGCCGCCGAGCGCGGCGCACAGCCCGATCAGCGTGCCACCGAGCACGGCCAGCAGGGTGGCGGTGAGACCGACGAGGATCGAATAGCGGGCGCCGAAGACAATGCGCGCGAAGATGTCTCGTCCGAGCTGATCGGTGCCGAGGAAGTGGTGGCGGCCGGGCGTCGCCAGCGCCTGACCGAGATCGACCTCGATGGGCGATCGCGCCGCGATCCGGCCGGGCACGAGGACACAGGCCGCCAGCACGGCGGCGATGAGGCCGGGCAAGAGCAGCCGCACGTTCGGCGTCGCGGTCACCGGGCCACCCCCGAGGGCGTCGCCGAGCGCGGATCGATGACCCGGTAGGCCAGGTCCACCACGGAATTGACGGCGATGAACAGTAGCGAGCCGAACATGACCAGTGCGATGACCACCGGAAAATCGTGAGTGGTGACCGCCGACAACAGGACTCGCCCCAGACCCGGGCGCGCGAACACCGTCTCGACCAGCACCGCGCCGCTGAGCAGACCGCCGACCAGCCAACCGCTGACCGTGACGGCGGACAGCAGCGTGTGCCGCAGCGCGTGATGGATTCGGATGTCCAGCTCACCCAACCCCCGGGCGCGGGCGCTGAGCACGAACGGGGACAACATGACCGCGTCCACGCCGTCCCGCATCACCTGGGCGAGCAGCGCGCCGATGGGCACAGCCAAGGTGGTCGCGGGCAGGACCAAGGCCGCCGGACCGGACCCGGTCGAGGGGAACAGATGCAGGCGGAACGAGAGGCCCGCCAGCAGCAGGGTGCCGGTCCAGAAGGTCGGCGTGGAGACCGCGATCAGCTCCAGCGCGTGCGCGAGCACCCGCGGCACACGGCGTGTCCCCGAGGTCGCGACCACCGTGACCAATGCACCCGTGACGCCGAGGGTGATGGCCGCTGCGGCGAGTTGCAGTGTCGGAGTGAGCTGTTCGCCGATCACATGCAGTACCGGCTGCTGTCGTTGGAAGGATTCGCCGAAATCGCCGCGGGCCAGGCGGCCCAGATAGTGCAGAAACCGCTGCGGCAGTGGCTCGTCCAGGCCCATCTGCGCACGGATGGCGGCCAGGGTCGCCGGGGTCGCGGGCGCGTTGCCGAGCATGGCGTAGGCCGGATCGCCGGGCACGAGCGCCATGGCCAGGAACGTCACGGTCGCGACCCCCGTGAGGATTCCGGCGATTCCGAGTACCCGGCGCAGGATCGCACCGGCGACGGTCACCAGGGCGGCCATCAGTTCAGCCACGCATCGTAGAAGACCGGGTACGACGCCGGGGCGGCGGCGAGACCGTGCACCCGGGTCCGGGTCGCGACCTGGCTGGCGGGCACGAAGATCGGAACGAGCACCGCCTGATCGATGGCCCAGTGCTGGGCGGCGGCATAGTCCGCGCGCTGCGCGCCCGCGTCGAGCGTGCGCGCGGCATTGCCGACCCACGCGTCGACCTGCGGGTCGTTCACCCACGAAATATTCTGTCCCGCCATCGGTTTGGCGGTGGAGAGCAGGAAGCTGCGCATGATGTCCGGCGAGTTGGAAGACCAGCTGGTGTCGAACAGGTCGTAGTCGCCGCGCGCGACGAGCTGGAAGAGCTCACCGGTCTGGACATTGGTGCGGACGATCTCGATGCCGACCTTCTCGGCCGAGGCGACGATGGCCAGCCCGACCAGGCCCCGATAGTTGGATTCGTCCTGTGCCTTGGTGGTCGTCCAGGTCGCGCGGAGCCGGACGCCGTCCTTGACCCGGTAGCCCGCTGCGTCGCGCTGGTTCCACCCGGCCTCGTCGAGCAGCCGGTTGGCCTCGTCGGTGCTGTAGTTCCACGAATTCTCCAGTGCCGCATCGTAGAACTGGGTGGCCGGGGTCAGGATGCTCCAGGACCGGCTGTAGACGCCGAAATAGATCGAGGACAGGATCGCGTCGACATCGGTCGATCGCTGCAACGCCCGGCGGACGCGTGGGTCCTGCCACGGACCCCGCCGCGTATTGATGTAGACGCCGTAGCCGGTGCCCTGTGCGTCGTAGCGGGTGTACCGGAGCGAAGGATCCGCCTTCAGGTCGCTGACGTTCTGCGCGGGCACCGACAGCAGTCCGTCGATCTGGCCGCTGGTCAACGCCCCGATGCGGGTCGAGTTCTCCGGCACGAAACGGAACTCGACACCATCGAGGTGCGCGGGCCCCGTATGCGCCGAAGTCTCCGGGGCCCAGCCGTATCCGGCGAACTTGGCGAGGCTGACGCTCTGCTGCGCGGTATGCCCGGCAAGGGTGAACGGACCCGACCCGACCACGTGATCGCAGAGCTTGCCGGCGTTGTCGGCGAAGTTCTTCGGCGACTGGATACCCAGGGCGGTGGTGCTCGCCGCCGCGAGGAACGGCTGGAAGGGCTCGGTGAACGCCACCTCGACGGTGTGCTCGTCGATCACGGTCGACCGGCTGTACGGTCCCAGCAGCGTTGCCGCCCATTGGGATTTGGTGTTCGGATCGACGATCCGATCGAAGTTCGCCTTGACCGCGGCGGCATCGAGCCGGGTGCCGTCGTGGAACACCACATCGTCGCGCAGGGTGAAGACGTACCGCGTCAGGTCATCGCTGATCGTCCAGCTCTTCGCCAGCCAGGGGTGGATGGTGTTGTCATTGCCCTGCGCCACCAGGGAATCCACCACACCGCGATCGATCAGGGCGGTGGCGTCGGCGGGACTCACCCCCGGGTCCAGGCAACTCGGCTCCGAGGGCAGCGCGAAACGCAGCGTGCCGCCGGCCACCGGCGGCCCGTCCGATCCCCCGCCATCCGTACCCGGGGAGCAGCCCGCGACCAGCGCGGCAGCGGTCAGCAGGGCGGCCAGCGGCCACACGGTTCTACCCATCATGGTTCGCAGTGTTGTCGCCGCTGATGCAGCCGCGCTCCGGCGCCGCTGGAGGAACGCTGGAAGGCGTCCGGCCCTTGCTGGACAGCGTTGCGCGGCAGTCGTTTTGCTGGATCGCGTGAAGACACGAGACAGGACGGGTGTGCGATGAGAGCGGTAGTGACCACCGGCGACCGGCAGACGCCGACGCGGCTGATCGAGGTCGACGAGCCGACGCCGGGGCCCGGTGAGGTGCTGGTCCGGGTGCAGGCCATCGGGATCAACCGGGGTGAGCTGACCCGGGCGGAGCGACTTCCGGCGGGATCCCGGCTCGGCTGGGACATTCTCGGCACGATCGAGGACGCCGACGCGGACGGGCCGGCGCACTCGCGGGCCGTCGTCGCGCTCGCGCGCGGCGACGGGTGGGCCGATCGGGTCGCCGTGCCGCGCCGCGACGTCGCCGTCATCGACGACCCCGGCACGGCCGTCGATCTCGCCGCGCTGCCCGTGGCCGGGTTGACGGCGCTCGCGGCCATCCGGCGGGCCGGGCCGATCATCGGCAGGACCGTGCTGGTCACCGGAACGAGTGGCGGCGTCGGCGGGGTGCTGGCGCAACTCGCACACGCCGCCGGGGCCGAGGTGCTGTCGGTCCGGCACCGGTTCACCGGCACTGGGCTCGAAATCACCGGTGCCGGGCTCGATGTCGTCTCTCCGGAAGGCCAACCGACCGCACCGCGGCCGGTCGACGTCGTGTTCGACAGTGTCGGCGGACCGACGCTGCAGGCGGCGTTCGAGCTGCTGAAACCGCGAGGCGTGCTGGTGAGTTTCGGCAATACCGTCCGCGCGCCGCTCGAGCTGCCGGTCGATTGGGGACATCGGCGGCCCGGGGTGAGTCTGAGCTACGTGAACCTGTTCGACGAGCTCGACGCCGGGACCGGGGCCGGGGCCGATCTGCGCTGGCTCGGACAGCGCTGGGCCGCAGGGGATTTGAACCTCGCCGTGAACCGAACCGGGCCGCTGGACACGCTCGACGACACGCTGACCGCACTCCAGGAGCGGACCTTTCACGGCAAGGCGGTCCTGCACTGGTAGCAGGCGTCAGAACGCGAGGCCGCCGTTCACCTCGAGCACATGGCCGTTGACGTAGTCCGAGTCCGGACCCGCAAGGAACCGGGCCACACCGGCAATCTCCCCGGCCCGCCCCGGCCTACCCGCCGCGATGGTCGGTAGGTACCGGTCCCACACCGGTGGATTCGCGATGAGATCGCGGCCCATCCCCTCGTCGATGAAACCGGGAGACAGGGCGTTCACCGAGATGGATTGCGGTGCAAGCTCTATCGCCGCGACACGGACCAGGGTCTCGATGGCCGCCTTGCTGATCGAGTACGCGCCCGCGCCCGGCGCGATCCGCTGCGCCAGGGCCGACGACAGGGCGATGAACCGGGCGGACCCGGAGTCGGCCAGATAGGGCACCGCTGCCTGCAGGGTGAGAAACGTTCCGACGACATTGGTTTCGAGCACCGTGGTGAAATTCTCCGGCGGCGTGACCGCCAAGGGGCCGGGACGGCTCACGCCGGCGTTCGCGAACACCACATCGACACCGCCGAGCCTGCTGCCGGCCTCGGCGAAGGCCGCCGCCAGCTGCACGGCGTCGGTGACATCCGCAGTCACGGCGCTTCCGGCGTGGTGCTCCTGAATCCACTGTGTCGCAGTCGATTCCCTTCCGACGATCACTACGCGCGCGCCGTGGCGGAGCAGATCCTCGGCCACCACGCGGCCCAGCCCGCGGCCACCTCCGGTGATCACGATGCGGCGTTCGGCCAGACCATTCGGCTGCACAGTCATTACTTCTCCTTCAGGTGACAGTCGTCGCTCGACTGTGCCGACACCCGCCCGACAACCGCCTACAGGATCGCTGGAGCAGCCGATTCCAGTGGTCCTCCAGCATTCGTCGGCGTCGCCTCCAGCAGCCGATGCGAGTGTCGACGCCACTGACACGAAGTCGTGGCGATCGCCAGCAGTTGTTCCGAACTCGAAAGGATGGAACATGGCATACGTTGGGGCGCAAGCAAAGACAACAAAGGCGCACGGACCGCGCCGGGTCGCGATCACGGGAATCGGCGTACTGGCTCCCGGAGCGGTCGGCACCGGCCAGTTCTGGGACCTGCTCACCGCGGGCCGCACCGCCACCCGCCGGATCAGCTCGTTCGACACCGGCGGCTACCGGTCCCGGATCGCGGGCGAGATCGACTTCCGGCCCTACGACCACGGATTGAGCCGGCGCGAGGAGCGGGCCTGGGATCGGGTCACCCAGTTCGCGGTCACCACCGCCCGGGAAGCCTTGCAGGACAGTGGATTCGATCTCGGCACCGTGGACCCCGCGCGGATCGGCATCAGCATCGGCAGTGCGGTCGGATGCACGACGGGCCTGGAACGCGAGTACTCCCTGGTCAGCGATCAGGGCCGGGAATGGCTGGTGGACCCGGCCTGGGCGGTGGCGCAGCTCTTCGACTACCTGGTGCCCAGTTCCATTGCCGCGGAGCTGGCTTGGACGATCGGCGCCGAAGGACCAACCTCGGTGGTCTCCACCGGTTGCACGTCCGGGCTGGACGCGGTCGGCCACGGCGCCGATCTGATCCGCGAGGGAGCCGCCGATATCGTCGTGACCGGCGCCAGCGAGGCCCCGATCTCACCGATCACGGTGGCCTGCTTCGATGCCATCAAGGCCACCAGCCCCAACAACGACGACCCGGAACACGCGTCGCGTCCGTTCGACCGGGATCGGGACGGCTTCGTCCTCGGCGAGGGTTCCGCAACCCTGATCCTCGAGGACTGGGACCGGGCCCGCGCCCGAGGCGCGCACATCTACGCCGAGTTCGCCGGATTCGCCACGCGCGGCAATGCCTTTCACATGACCGGCCTGCGGCCCGACGGAGTGGAGATGGCCGAGGCCATCGGCGCCGCGCTGAACCAGGCCCGGGTGGACCCCACCGCGGTCGACTACGTCAACGCCCACGGCTCCGGAACCAAACAGAACGATCTGCACGAGACCGCCGCGGTGAAAAGGGCGCTGGCCGACCATGCCCGGCGCGTTCCCATGAGCTCCATCAAGTCCATGATCGGGCACTCGCTCGGCGCTGTCGGCTCCCTCGAGCTGGCCGCCTCGGCGCTGGCGATCGACACCGACGTCATCCCGCCGACCGCCAACCTGCACAACCCGGGCCCCGGCTGCGATCTGGACTACGTGCCGCTGACCGCGCGCGGCCAGCGCACCGACACCGTGCTGAGCGTCGGCAGCGGATTCGGCGGATTCCAGAGTGCCGCAGTGCTGGTCGCGCCATGACCGGACTCGCGGTGGATCCCGCCGTCACCGGCATCGGCGTCCACGCGCCGACCGGAGTCACCGTGGCGGATTACTGGCGCAACACCCTCGCGGGGCGCTCGGCGATCGACCGGATCACCCGCTTCGATCCCAGTCCGTACACCGCCACCCTGGCCGGGGAGATTCGCGACTTCGACCCCTCGCCGCTGTCCGGCCGCCTGCTTCCGCAAACCGACATCTCCACCCGGCACGCCCTGGTGTCCTCCGACGCCGCGCTGCGCGACGCCGGCATCACCCCGGACGACCGGGACGACTTCGAACTCGGAGTGGTCACCGCCAGCACCAGCGGCGGCTTCGAGTTCGGGCAGAAGGAGCTGCAGAAACTATGGGCCCAGGGCAGTCGCCATGTCAGCGGTATCAGTCTTTCGCCTGGTTCTACGCCGTGAACACGGGGCAGCTCGCGATCAGGCACGGCGCGCGCGGACCCTCGAGTGTCGTGGTGGCCGACCAGGCGGGCAGCCTCGACGCGGTCGGTAAGGCGCGCCGGCTGGTGCGTGCGGGCACCCCGCTGGTGCTCACCGGCGGTTTCGATTCCGTGCTCTCGCCGTGGGGCTGGCTGGCCACGCTCGCTGCGGGCAATGTCAGCACGAGCACCGACCCGAAACGGGCCTACCAGCCATTCGCCGACACCGCCGACGGTTTCGTACCCGGCGAAGGCGGCGCCTTGACCGTCCTCGAACATCCGGACCGGGCACGCGACCGCGGTGCGCACGTCTACGCCCACATCAGCGGGTATGCCAGCGGATTCGATCCGCGGCCCGGCTCACCGCGGCCACCGGCGCTGGCCCGGATCGTCCGGGCCGCGCTCGCCGACGCCCGCATTGCGCCCGGCGAGATCGGGGTGGTGTTCGCCGACGCGGCCGGAGTCCGCGAACAGGACGATCACGAAATCGCCGCGCTCGACGCGGTATTCGGCGCGCACAGGGTCCCGGTGACCGCACCCAAGACCGGGACCGGACGACTGTTCGCGGGCGGCGGGGCGCTCGACATCGCCGCGGCCGCTCTCACGCTGGACAGCCGCACCATCCCGCCCACCCCCGGCCTCGAGCACTATCCCTGCCCCACCCGCCTGGACCTGGTCCGGGAGCCGCGTGAGCTGACCACACCGGCCGCGCTCGTGCTCGCCCGCGGTGGGCGCGGGTTCACCTCAGCGGTGGTCCTGCGCGGCGTCCGATGAAAACCCCACTCCCCCAACAGCACCCGACCGAGAAGGGAGGCACATGGTGTCTGCCAACCCAGCCGTGACCACCGACCAGCTGCGCGAGGTACTGCAGCGGGTCGCCGGCGAAGACGAGACCATCGACCTGAGCGGAGACATCACCGATCGCTCATTCGAGGACCTGGGATACGACTCCCTCGCGGTCCTGGAACTGTCCAACCAGATCGAAATCCGTTACGGGATCAAGCTTCTCGACAGTTCGGTCGTCGACGCCGTGACCGTTCGAGATTTTCTCGAACTCGTCAACACCACCCTCGCGGAGGGCGCCGGCCAGGACGCCGGTGCCTCCGATCCATCCTCAGGAGCACTCGCATGAGCAAGCACGCCATTGTCACCGGGGCCACCAGCGGAATCGGCCTCGAGATCGCCCGCACGCTGGGCCTGGCCGGATATCAGGTCTTCATCAACGCCCGCGATGGGGGAAGGGTCAAGAGCACGGTCGAGGAGCTGAGCACCGAAGGCATCACCATCGACGGCATCGCCGCCGATGTCCGATCGACCGACGACGTGCGGGCCTTCGTCGCGGCGGCGGTCGCGCGGTTCGGACCGGTCACGGTGCTGGTCAACAACGCGGGCCGCAACGGCGGCGGCGTCACCCGGGACATCGACGACGCGCTGTGGCAGGACGTGCTCGACATCAACCTGACCGGAACCTTCCGGGTGACGCGAGAAGTGTTGTCGCACGGCGGAATTCTCGACGCCCAGGACGGCCGCATCATCAATATCGCCTCGACCGGCGGCAAGCAGGGCGTGGTGCTCGGCGCGCCCTATTCGGCGTCGAAACACGGCGTCATCGGATTCACCAAGGCGCTCGGACTGGAACTGGCCAAGACCGGGGTGACGGTGAACGCCGTCTGCCCCGGATACGTCGAAACCCCACTGGCAGAACGGGTCCGGCGCGGCTACGCCGAGGTGTGGAACACCACCGAGGCCGCTGTGCTCGAGAAGTTCGAGGCCAAGATCCCGTTGGGGCGGTATTCGACTCCGCTGGAGGTCGCGGGACTGGTCGGCTATCTCACCACGCCCGCCGCCGCGCCGATCACCGCGCAGGCCATCAATGTCTGTGGCGGACTGGGCAACTACTGAGCCACCGAGAGATTGGGAGGTGGCTCGGATGAGCCTCCATCACACCGAACACACCATCACGATCGCGGCGCCGGCCCAGGCGGTGCACGACGCGCTGCGCTCGGTCGTCAACTGGCCCAACATCTTTCCCCCGACCATCCACGCCGAGACCCTCGAGCACGACGCCTCCGGCGACCACATCCGGCTGTGGGCCACCGCGAACGAGTCACTGAAGACCTGGACCTCGCGCCGCACCTTCCACCCCGAACAGCGCCGGATCACTTTCCGGCAGGTGGTCTCCGCACCCCCGGTCGCCTCCATGAGCGGGGAATGGGTGGTGCAGGAGATCGACGCCGACAACAGCCGAGTGCTGTTACTGCACAGCTTCTCTCCCGACGACAGCGCGGGAGCCCGGGAGTGGATCGAGGCCGCGGTCGACACCAACTCGACCCGGGAGCTCGAATCGCTCAAGTCCGCGGCCGAGGCGCTGGCCCGGCGACCCGAGGCCACCGTCACGTTCGCGGACTCGCTGTGGATCGACGCCGAACCGGCGCGGGTCCGGGAATTCATCGACCGCGCCGACCTGTGGGCGGAGCGACTCGCCCACGTCGACGCCGTCACCCTCACCGAACCGGAACCCGGACACCAGTTTCTGAGCCTGGACACCCGGACACCGGACGGGGACGTCCACACCACCGCCTCGTGGCGCGTGGTCCTCGACTCCGGCGACATCGTCTACAAGCAGACTCGGCTGCCCGCGCTGCTCTCCCTGCACCGCGGTCGCTGGAGTTTCACACCGCGCGACGGGGGGACGCTCGCGACCTCCGAGCACACCGTCGCCCTCATCACCGAGGCGATCCCCTCGATCCTCGGCACGGGCAAGACCCTCGCCGATGCCACGGCCTTCATTCGAAACGCCCTGGGCCGCAATTCCCTGTCCACCCTCGAGAACGCGAAGAAATGGGCCGAATCCACCGAACGGGGCTCCGATGTCCGACGCTGACCGCACCCGCCAGCTCTATGTCGACCTCCAGCAGTTCTATGCCGCGCACCTGCGCCTGCTCGACGACGGGCGCGTCGACGAATGGGCGGCCGAGTTCGAACCCGACGGGCTGTTGATCCATCCGCAGCGGGCCGCCACCCACACCGGGCGGGCCGAGATCGCCGACGGGCTGCGCCGCACCTCGGAACGACTCCGCGCCGCGGGCCTCGTGCGCCGCCATTGGCTGGGCAACCTGACCATCGAAAACGACGGCGCGGCAACAGGAACCATCCGCACCCGCTTCTACTCCCTGGTCGTCGAAACCGGCCCCGGGCAGTCCCCGCGGCTGCACCTGAGCACCGATATCCGCGATCACCTCGTTCCGCACGGCGCCTCGTGGCTGGTCCGCGAACGCAGCATCACCCACGACCCCATCCTCACCACCCCGAATTGAAAGTCATCCTCTTGCACAAGAACATCGGCCTCGCCCTGCTCACGGCCACCGCCCTGACCGCCCTACCCGCCACCGCACACGCCGACTCCGGCGCCGCACAAGCGGACTCCGGCACCACCGGCCGAGTCGACTACACCGCCGTCCGCACCGACAGCGCGCTGACCATCACCACCGACGCCGGCTCCCTGGTGGACGACCACGGCACCTTCAAGATCAAAGCCGCTGACGGCACCACCCTTGCCGGCACCGAATTATCCTTCCGCGTAGACGATTTCGTCTTCCCCATCACCGCCGACATCACAAACCGCACCGCCGTCCTCACCCCCCGCTTCGACCTCGACCACGCGGTCTACCAACCCGTCGCCCTCCCCTACGAGAACCAGGCGCCCTGGAAAAACGAATACGACCGCGAACAAGCCGCCTGGGCCCGCCTCGGCACCACCCTCGTCACCGGCGCCGCGATCGGCACCCTGGTAGGAGGCCTGGGCGGTGCCGCCGTCGGCTGCCTCCTAGGCGGCGCAGCAGGCGCCGCCGCCGCCTCCGCCACCATCGTCGGCCTCTTCGGCCCCTTCCTCCCCGCCGCCGCCGTCGGCTGCATCGGCGGCATCGCCGCCATCGCCCCCCTCGGCACCGTAGCCGGCCTACTCCTCGTTACCGCCCCGGTAGCCATACTCGCCGCCGCCCAATACTTCACCACCATCAACCAACCCTTCACCCCACCGGCCACCAAGTAACCCGAACCCCAAGGAGCCGCAGGTCTCCCTGCGGCTCCTTCGATCGCGCCAACTCGCGCTGGAGGGCAGCGAGCATGGGGTCTGGTGACCGGCCGACCTGAACGAGGCCGAGCTCGAGCGGAATCGGAATTGCTGATCGCTCAGAGTGCGGCCTTCTCGGGTTGGGTGGTCACCACGATGACCGTGGTGGTGCCGGATTCCAGCGCGAGCCGGAACTCCTTCTCGAGGTCTCCGGCGGAGGTGACGTCGACGGAATGGCAGCCCAATCCTCTTGCCACGGAAGCGATATCGAGACCGGGGAGGTCGAGTCCGGGGACGCCCGGTGTCTGTTCCAGAGCGGCAAAGGATTTGAGGATGGAGTACTCGTGGTTGCGCATCACGACGTACACGATCGGCACATTGTGTTGTACTGCGGTCCACAGCGATTGGACCGAGTACTGGAACGAGCCGTCCCCGATCAGACCGATCACCGGGCGCGTGACGCCACGGTCGCGGTCGCCCAGTGCGACACCGACCGCAGCCGGTGCGGCCCAGCCGATACCACCACTGGCAGTGGCGAACATCGAGTCCGGCTCCACGGCGGGCAGCCAGTTGGCATGCTGGGCCATGGTCGAGGTGGACTCGTTGACGAAGACGGCGTGTTCGGGACGGACTGCGCTGAGCGCCGCGTAGACCTCGGCAGGCGTGAGCGTGCCGTTCGACGTTTCCGGCAGCTTCCGGTCGCGCGGCATGGGCTTGGGCACCTCACGGCCTGCGCCGTCGCCCACCAGTTCGGTGAGAAGCTCGATCGACAGCCGGGCATCGCCCAGGAGGCTGTCCCCGACACGGGCGGCCGCGGCAATCCCCGGATCGTCGGTGATCTGCAGTAGTTCGGTTCCGGCAGGCAGGATGTCGCCGGGTACGTAGGGGTAGTAGCGGAAGACCTCGGCCCCGATCACCACGACGAGATCGTGTCCGGCCAGCCGTTCGCCGATGGCCTTGACCGACATACCGACCGACCCCTGGAACAACGGGTGGTCCTCCGGGAAGGAAGCGCGATCCGGGAGCGGAGGGCTGTACACCGCAGCCCGCAACTTCTCCGCCAGCGCGATGCCGGCGTCCCACCCGCGGGCCCGGTCCACGTCGGGCCCGAGGATCAGGGCCGGCCGCCGACTCACCGTGATGCGCTCGGCGAAGCGCCGCAGACGCTCCGGGTCGGGCGCGTAGGTCGTGCTGACATCCCGCAGTACCGCGGGCCCTTCCAGTGGCTGGTTCCAGTCGTCGAGCGGAATGGACAAGAACACAGGCCCGGCAGGAGGCTGCACGGCCATCGCGTAGGCACGCATGAACGCTTCGGGCACGGCCTCGGCGCGTGCGGGCTCATAGGACCACTTCACCCACGGCCTCGGCATCGCCACTGCGTCGCGGTTACTCAGGTACGGGTCGCCGATCAACAACTCGCGATGCTGCTGACCGGCCACGACGATCAGCGGCGTGTGTCCGTGATAGGCCGCGACCAGGTTGCCGATGCTGTTTCCCAGCCCCGCCGAAGAGTGCAGGTTCACCAACGCAGGACGCCGCGTGGCCTGGGCGAAGCCGTCCGCCATAGCGATGACAGACGCTTCCTGCAGCCCCAGAACGTAGGTGAAATCATCCGGGAAGTTCTTGAGAAATGTCTCCTCGGTCGAACCCGGATTACCGAAGATCGTTGTCAGGCGCAGCGACCTCAGCAAATCGTATGTGACGCTCTGTACGGACGATTTCGTGGTCATGATGATCGATCAGCCCCTTTCTCCAGTGGGCACAGCAATCGAGCGTGCTATCCATGCGGGCGCGGGATCAGCGGACGAAGAATTTCGCCCAGGGATCGTCGGCTCGTGCGGTCCAGTAGTTGCTGAACAGGAACTGTGCTGCCGCGATGTCTGCTGGCGCCGGCTCTTCAGTTCTCGGGGGAAGCTCACGCTTCGGTGCCGGTCGCGCGAGCCCCTTGATCACTTGCTCGAAACCGGCCGGGGTATAGCCGTTGAGTACGCGGCAGACATCGCTCGTGACGTTGAACGTCTCTTCCGCTGCTCGAGAGGGCGGGAAGTTGCGCCTCGAAGAACGAGGGTGTGGTGGGGGTCATCGGCCTGCCTTCCAGAAGGTGGAGTCAAACCAAATGGACGGGAGCGAAGTCAGCTATCTGCGGTACCGGCTTCGTCGGTCGGGGTCGTCAGCGGCGCCTCGCCTCGCCCGATTTGCCTCATCAACGCGTCGATATCGGTGTAGTCCCAGACCTCGGCGAACTTGCCGTCCTCGAGGTGATAAAGAGTGAACTCCGAAATAGTCACCCGACGACCGGTCGCCTCAATTCCCTGGAAAGTCCCCCGATGGGTACCGGTTACCGTGAAGTGCACCGCGATATAGTTGCCGTCGACAACGAGGTGCCGTATCTCCCAATGCCAGTCGGGAAATCCGGAGACGAGAGGTGAGAATTGCGCCGTAACAGCGGCTGGATCCATAGGAACGTCATCGACTTTGATGGTCGATGTATAAAATGACGCCATACTATCGAAATCGTGCTCATTGCAGTACCCGAGATAAGACAGGTACAGGGATCGGTGTTCGTTGTCCTGGGTCACCATATGCTCGCCGCCTCACGTGGTCGACTCACTTACCCTCGCAAGCATCCTAGCCTCGACCTTTCTTGCGGGCGTGGCTAGCTGTCGCGTGTCAGCGGGCGACTGCCGGGTTCCACGGGATTCAACCGAATCATGTTCCCTACCAGTAGTTTTCACAACCACGGTTCAATCAGAACCTTTGACAAATACGCATCAATACCGTTCCGAGCCCGAATTGAATCCCCACCAGGATGGGGAGGGGTCAACGGGTGGATCGAGATTGGGTCATCGGGTCCAGATCGGCCCGCGTGCCTCGTATTCCAGGATCTCCTCGACGCGGGTCGCGGTTTCGGCGCTCAGCTCGCGGCGCACCAGCCAGAGGGCCAGGTCGATTCCCGAGGTTATGCCGCCCGCTGTCACCAGATCGCCGTCGTCGACGACGCGCGCCTTCATAAGGACGCCACCCTGTTGTTTCAGTGTGTCGAGAGCACCGTGATGGGTTGTGCAGGGGCGGCCGTTGATCAGCCCGGCTGCGCCCAAAAGCAATGCGCCGGTGCACAATGAGCTGATCGTCAGTCCGGCGCGGGGCGCGGCTGCCAGGGCTTCGGGTAGGACGCCACGATTGATCTCGGCCCAGACGCCTGGCGCGTCGCGGTGTGTGTAGCCGCCGCCGGGTACGACGAGCACATCGGCGTTCTGGGGTGCCCACGGTTCGGTGACCTGCACGACGGTGCCGTAGGAAGCGCGGATCGTTCCGGGTTGACCGGTAGTCACGTACCGCAGGTCCACGCCGCGCTCGGCGAGCATGGCGGCGAGCGAGAACACCTCGAAGGGTCCGATGAAATCCTGTTCTTCGACACCGTCGAACATGACGATATGGACGCGGAGAGGCCCGGCTGGGCCTTGTCCGTCCGCCTTCGCTTCCGGTGCGCCGCTCCTGGGCAGGGTGGTTGCGAACGTGGCAGCACCGCCTGCAGCCATCAGCGCTCGCAACACGGCTCGTCGTTCCAATTGTCTTGTCCTCCAGTCCTGCTCATCCCCGAGGGGCGGTTGTCAGTGCGTACGATCCGCGGCCGGGGCGGCTTGGCGCGTCGGTGTGCCGATCATGCGGGCGGTCGTGGCGATGACCAGCAGGAAGGCGAGAACGACGGCGGCGGTGCGGATGTCGTGGTGGGTGTCAGAGCGGTGCAGCATGGTCAGGTAGTCGGCGGGCGGATCCTTCGGGTTCCACGAGCGAATCTTTTTGTCGATAGGGACGTTTCCGAACTGCGCGTGATCCCGATGCGCCCCACGGCATTTCCGGTGCCAACCGCACCGCGCTGGAAACCGATCTTCCTCAACAGCTGACCCAGCCCCCGCGGTGATAGGGGCGATGTTTCACAGTCGCGAGACCTGGAAATGACCGATAGCCGAGCATGAGATCGTCGGCGAGGCACCGGGTCTCGAGGATTCGATACTCGGCCGCCAGGCCGGCCATGACCGCCGCCACTCAAACGGTGAGGAACGACCGGATGGCTTGGGCTATGTCAAGGGCGTGGGTTTCGAGGGCGAAGTGGCCGGTGTCGTAGAAGTGGATCTGGGCCTCGGGGAGGTCACGTCGGAAAGCCTCGGCACCGGCAGGGAGGAAGAAGGGATCGTTCTTGCCCCACACTGCGAGGAGTCGGGGTGTATGGGTGCGGAAGTAGGACTGGAATTCGGGGTAGCGGGTGACGTTGTCGCGGTAGTCGAGGAACAGGTCCAGTTGCACATCATCCGCGCCGGGGCGGGCCAGGTAGTGGTTGTCGAGGGCGATGCCGTCGGGGGAAACCAGGGCATCGTCGGATACGCCGTGGGTGTACTGCCAGCGAGTGGTTTCCGGTGCGAGGAACTGCCGCAGCGCTTGGCGATTGGCGTCCGAGGGGTTCTCCCAATAGGCGCGGATCGGGTTCCAGCCCTCACTCAACCCTTCGGCGTAGGCGTTGCCGTTCTGGGAGACGATGGCGGTGATGCGGTCGGGATGTTCGACGGCGAGCCGGAATCCGGTCGGAGCGCCGTAGTCGAAGACGTAGAGCGCGTACCGGTCGAAGCCCACCACTTCGGTGAAGCGGTCGATCACCTCGGCAATGTGGTCGAAGGTGTAGGCGAACTGCTCGCGTGGCGGCATGTCCGAACCGCCGAAGCCCGGCAGGTCGGGGGCGATAAGGTGCAAGTCGTCAGCGAGCAAGGGGATCAGGTCGCGGAACATATGGCTGGACGTCGGAAAGCCGTGCAGTAGAAGCAGTTTGGGCCTTCCCGGCGTTCCCGCCTCGCGGTAGGACACGTGGAATCCGTCGACGTCGGCCTGCAAATATCGGATCGCGGACATGACTGGGTGACTCACTTTCTTCGGGGATGCGGAATCGAGGTGTCGCGCCGATCACCGCGCCCGCATAGGCATGGCCCACAAGAACTTTCGGTCCGGCGATCGAGTTCAGCGTTTTGTCCAGGGCGGCCACACCGTCTGGCGTCCTTTATGAGAACAGTTCCGGGTGTTCGGCTATGTACTGCCCAACGGTGGATGGCGGCCGTCCCGTGATCTTCTCGACGTCGTCGGTGGCTCGGTCGTAGCGGTTGGCACGGTGTAGCAGTGCCAGTGTGGTCAGATGCTGCTCGACGTGCGCGGGCAGACCTCGGGGCGCGAGGACCTCCCGGACCCAGGTTTCGTGGGGAATGTCGGTGCCGCGAATCTGCCGGTGAAGCCCCAGGGTGTACTCGGCGGCCAGGCCATCGATGTCCAAACGCGCCGGGCCGGTCAATTCGTAGACGTCGCCGATGCGGTGGGTGGGATCCACGAGCACTGCCGTAATCGTGCGGGCCACGTCGCTGGTAGCTATCGGTGATGTTCGACCCGTTCCGAAGGGGAGGGCCAACAGGTTTTGCTCTCGCAGCGACGGTGCCGCGAGTCCGGTGAATATCGGATTGTCCAGAAACACAGTCGGCCTGATGTGCACGACCGGGACACCCGACCAGTTCAAGACGTGCTCGGCGAGGTAATGCAGTCGATGTTGACGAGACTCTCCCACACTGGTCAGCGTCATTTGAGAAACAGTCATCTGGGACATGTTCACGACCACCTCGAGGTGGCCGTACTCCAAGGCGGCGTCGCAGACGACTACCGTTGCCTGCAGGTAGTCCGGAGAGACACCCATCGAAAAGAACATGCGATCGATGCCGGCCATCGCATCGACCACATCTCGTGGATCGGTCAAATCTCCGACTACGACATCAGCGCCGAGTGCACGTAACGGCTCAGCTCGGGCGTCGTCGCGGTGCACCAGCGCGCGAACGCGATCCCCACGTTCCCGCAATTGCTCGATCACCTGCCGGCTCACGCCACCGGTGCCACCACCCGCCCCGGTGATCAGGTACAAGGGCGCATTCATGTTCGCTCCTCAAGGTGTGTTTTCCCAGTGCTTGGCAAGGGGCGTGTCGGCGAACCGCTCGAGCATCAAGCGGGACAACAGCAGCACCGAGCTGCGTGGACGGTGGTTCACCACGAGGCGCTGGGCCTTTCCGGCGGCGTTGAAGGTGACCAGGACGATGACATGAATCGGCACGCCGCGTACCGATGAGGTGTAGTCCTCGAGGAAACTGTTCTCGCCACAGGGGCCGGCGTAGTGAAAGTCTTGGAACTCGTATATTTCGCGGGCGGCGACCACGACTTCATGGACGGCCTCTGCGCCTTCTATGACGCCGTCCCACGCGGCGCCTTCCCCGGTTACGTCGTCGGCCAGGTTATCCAGCCACGCTGGATAGTACGGCTTCCCCATATACGTCGATGTCATGCCGCGCCTCCCGTGAAATCCGGCAGCGAGCCGGCCCGCCAACGCGCGCCCACGATGTGTGACCTATGACCATGCAACCCTATAGCCCGGCAGCCCGGGTTATAGGGAATCCATGCGGACAATGCGGTACAGCGCAGCCACAGACCGCCGACAGCGCCCGAATCCGCGATTTCGATGCACGGTTCTCCGCGGTGGTGTCGTCGTTGCGGGAGCGCAGGGTGTACGACGGGTGCCTTCGGCCTGAGGTGGGCCCGCCATGGCGCCGGATCTGGTTGCGGCACGGGCGCTTCCGGTCTGGCGGGGAGGGTGTCCGCGTCGCCGACGAGCCCGCTTGGGCATCACTTTTCGATGCTGGCATTGCCCAGCCCGGCCCGAGTACCGGCTGATACACATGGGCACCGCAGCGGCCGCAGGTGTGGACGAGATGACCGCGGGAGCATCCCGCCCGGCGGCACGCGGTCCATCCGAGGGTCGACCGGCTCGCCGCGAGCACGTGGCTTTCTGCGCCCGAGCAGAAGATCGGCGTCGGGAGAACCCACCCGCGCGGAGTCTGGACCAGGTGGTCGTTATCGATGGCGTAGCTGTCCGGGTGCAGATACCAGACACCGCCGGTCATTCGAACTCATGTGCGAATGATGTTCAGTTTCTGTCTTCTCGTCCCGGGACCCCTGGCAGGCGAATGCACTCTCATGCCCGCCGCCGCGTCCTGCTGTCGATGGCCCTTACCGGCGGACTCATGCTGCTCGGCCCCAGCGTCTTGGGGATGTCGGGCTCGCTGCCGCTAGCCGCATCACCGGTGGCATCCTTTCCACCACGACGGATTCGCGACTACGTCGGCACCCTCATCCCGGCGCTGCCCGCATTCCACGAAGCGGGCACATCCCGATAAGTCTGCATCAGGCTGTCCAGCGCACTCATCGACATTGCAGGGACATTCGGTAATCGACAAGACCGGACATTCGGGAGCATTGATAGCAGCGAGTTTCGTCCGCTTTCGGCGAGAGGAACGATCGTGCGGGGTTCGGCGTGACCATCAAATCGGTCACAGCAGGAGTGGCCCTGTTGACCGAAATCCGATCTGCCAGCCGGTAAGGGCGGGTGCGGGTTTCACCCTGGGGTGGGTGTTGCGCGATCCGTTCACAGACGAGAATTGACCCTGTCCACGTCGTGAGCGATACCGCGCCCAGGGAAGTGATGCAGATGCCTCTTGCTGTTCAGTTTCTGTCTTCTCGTCCCGGGACCCCTGGCAGGCGAATGCACTCGCATGCCCGCCGCCGCGTCCTGCTGTCGATGGCCCTTACCGGCGGACTCATGCTGCTCGGCCCCAGCGTCTTGGGGATGTCGGGCTCGCTGCCGCTAGCCGCATCACCGGTGGCATCCGCGTCGTCGTTCGATGCCGCCTCGCAAAGCCACTGGCATCCGCCGATGCCTCGGTGCCCTAGATTCGACTGCTAACTCAGTTCCCCACCGGGCGGCGGGTTCTCCAGTACACGGAGGGGCGGAGGCTCCTGCCAGATCTATCGCGGTGTTCCAGCCCCGGACCAGGGCGGGCTGGCTGCGGCGCCCCGGGCAGCCCACACTGTGACACGAGCGCAGCGGCTGCGAGGCCAGACGCGGTTGCCCGGGGAGCAACCGAAGCCCAAGGATCCATGGCCAGACCCACAGCCCCTGCCTCAGCTGGTGCTGGTGAGGATCGCAAACGGAAAGCAACCACCGCCCGGACTTAGCGAGTTCGCGTCGCATCGGCATCGAAGACCAGTTGACTTCGTCAGTCCGCATGACGCGAGTTATCGACGTATCGACGTGCGGTGGTCGACGCTGGTTCGCCGACTCCGCGGAGACATCGGCGCCTACAGCGGGTTCTTTTTGAACCAATCGATCAAACCCTGATCCGTCTTGGGACGGTTCGAGGGGGAATCGGGACCGACTGCTTTGACTCGAATGGCGATGTCGCTGCTCTGATCCAACGCAACGAGCGTCGGCACAGGATCGGTGGTGCAGGTGAACCGGCCGACGGTCGCACCATTTCGAATCGACGGTTGCTCGGGAACCGTTGCACCGCCGCACGCGCGCCCGCCGGACTTCCTCATGACACCATCGAAAAACTGGGTCGCGATCGGATGGTTGGGAAATTGGAAAAACGTTGCTGTCGGCGCACCAGACTCGTTGCCCAAGCATACAACGACGGCGGTCGCATCGCTCTCGGGTGACTCGTGTCGACAGTATCGCGGGTTGTAAGTTTTGGGCAGTTTGGTGAGCAGATCGCGGTCGGCCTGAGTGGTGTAGTCCGGGTCCTTCGGTTTGGTCCGGAATTGCGAATTTCCCTCTCCCGTGTCCTTCAGCGTCCAGAACAAGCTGGCGTTACCGCCCACCGACTCGGTGAAGTAGAAAACCGCCATGCTCATGGCCGCGTCGTCGGTTTGGATCACCCCCGAGGTCGGTGGTGTCGTAGTGGCATCCATGAAGCAGGTCGTCCGCCCGACCTCCCTGCCGTCTCTCGTCGCGGGGCCATCCGGGCCGGATGGATAGCCCGGACAGCTGCTGGTCTGTACCGGTAAGCCGTGATAGGCCTTGCCTAGCGCGTCGGCGTTGGGAAACAGGTGGAACTCCGCTCTGGGCACGCGGATTTCGGGAATCTCGTCGCAGCCGAGACGGGCTTTCTCCCCCAGAATCGCCTCTGGGTTCGAGTGATGACAGATGCTGCGGTTGTACGGGCCTTGCACGTTCGTCAGCAGGGTGATGTCGTCGTCGGTGAATTCGGCTTTCGCCGTCCCTGGGGCCGGTGGTGTCGGCTTGTGGAGTCGCGGCCAGGCTCCGACGGCCACGACGGCCACGGCGGCCACGGCAGCGGCGATCCAGAGGCCGCGTGGCCGGCGCCTGGGCCCCGGGACGGATCTCGCCTCGGGTGTGGAGGTCGCCCGGGGTGCGGGATGCGCCGCCACGGTGGGATCGTATTCGAATACGGCAAGGGGACTATCGTCTTCGGCGTCGCCGGTAGACGGTGCAAGTGCGGCGTGAGCGGCGGCGGCCAGTTCGCCGGCGCTGGCGTAGCGTTCATCGGCCGACTTCGCCATACCGCGCGCTACGACAGCGTCGATCGCGACCGGGATTCCCGGTGCGTAGCTGCTCGTTCGGGGTGGAAGTTCGATCATGTGGGCCCGCATGATGGCGGCGTCGCCGCCGTCGGTCGCGTAAGGGCGGGTGCCGGTCAGGCATTCGTGCAACACGCACGCCAGGGCATACACGTCGACAGCCGGCGTGGCCGGGCCGGGTCGGAAACGTTCGGGTGCCATGTAGCTGAACGACCCGATCGCCGATCCGGTCTGGGTCAGGCGTTCGTCGGTGTTCGTGTTGGCCAGGCCGAAGTCGGCCAGGTAGGCGAACCCGTCGTGGGTGAGCAAGATATTGTCCGGCTTGACGTCACGATGGACCAGACCGTCGTGGTGTGCCGCGTCGAGTCCGGCTGCGATCTGGCAGATCACCGAGACAACTTGCTCGGGCGGCAGCGGGCCGCGGGTTCTCAGCACGCTGCGGAGGCTCTCGCCGTGCACGAGTCGCATGTCGATGTAGAGCAGCCCGTCGATCTCGCCGTAGTCGTGGATCGGGATGACGTGAGGCTCCTGCAGCAGCGCGGCGATGTGGGATTCGCGCCGGAACCGGGCCCGATAAACCGGGTCGTCGGCCAGCTGTTCGGGCAGCACTTTCACCGCGACCACCCGGCCCTTGGAGGTGTCGAGTGCCTCGAACACCCGGCCCATCCCGCCGGAACCGATCAGCCGCCGCAGGCTATATTTCCCGAACGTCGACCCTGGCATCAGTGGCGGCCGTAGGTTGTTCACGACTGCCTTGCCTGCGTTGTGGGCAACCTGCGCAGGTTGATCAGAATCGAGAATCGGCGCTTGAACATTGTCGACCTGCCAGGTGGACGACGACGCGGCCTCGGCCCCTTCGGCGAAAGTGCGACCCCACTGCCACACAATCTATGCCCCCCTGAATTCTAGTCCAACGGTATGGGCCGGCGTGCTACGACTGCTCGGGGATCGACCGGCTCTCGCGCCGACACATCCAGCGAATGCTGGTGACTCACTGCGAATGGGGGCACCGTCTCGTTCCACAGACTCGCCTGGAGGATTTTGGTTCGCTGCATGCTGCGCGCAGCGTGCGGCACGCGGCCGGTGCTGCGATCGCTCCGGCGTACGGGCAACCGAAGCACGCCCGCAAGAACTCGCGTCCGAGCGGATACAGCAACGGCTCCGTCCGATCGGCCTGAGGACGGCACGGTGGCCGGACCCCCACTGCCCGTGTGTCGGAGTCGAGTGCACGGTGGTTCACCGCCTCCGCGACCAGTTCGCGGCGCACCTCGCGGAAAAAGGTGTAGCGCGGTAGGCATCGGCTTCGCGAACATCCGCGACAAAGGTGGACGGCATTCGTGAACTCCTGGAAAGCTGGTTCGTGTATCGGCGCGGCGCGCGATGGGTGAGGTCCGCCGCTTCGTTGGCAGCAGCCTTGACAAGAATCTTCGGCGTAGGCGCTCGTCCCGAATAGCCACCATAGGTGGCGATCGTTTTCACCCCTGGGCAACATCTCACGCCCTGGGTGCCGACACAGCACTGCTGGTCGGCGCCGATTCCACCGCGGTTGTACAACGGGACGGTTTGCTGCGCGACGCGATTCCGCGCCCCCGGTTCCTTGTCAACGCAGGCCCGTCCGCCATGAATGAGACCGATATGAATGGCTGCATAACCCGGCTGCCAACATGAGTTGGCGTAGGTCGACATTATGATGTTGTGTTCGAGAGGCGGCCAACTTGTTCAGTCCTCCCTCAGCCCCCGGGGCCGTTCCAGCCCGGACAGGTCCCCGTGCGAGGCCGCTTTCTCGGCGCGCGAGTGCGGGGTCAGCGCACACACCCGAGCCAGATCCGCCGGCCGGTCGCGCAGCACGCGCCAGAAGGTCATCGGGTCGCCGTCGATGTCGTTGACTGTCTCCATCCGCGCTGCGGGCTTGGCCAGCAGCACTGCCAGCGATCCGGCGAACGGTTCGACTTAATGCCTGTGCTCGGGCAGCATGTCCGCGACCTTCGCCGCGATCGTCGTTTTGCCCCGTAATAGGCCATCGGTGGCTTCATCTCACTCCTCGGCCTCGGCGGCGAACAGTTCGCGGCACACTCCGCACAGGATCGGGCCCGCGTCGATGGTCTTCTGCGCCGCCTGAACTCGCCGCGCCGGCGTGCAGGTGCACAGCAGTGCGCGCCCGTTGCGCGGGGCCTTGCCGGACTTGTCGCCGTCCCCCTCGCCGTCGCCATCAGCGGGATCGTGCTCGTCGCGGCGGTAGGCCACGATCGCAGCGTCGAGTGTGCGGATCTGCCGCTTGTAGGTGTCGGCGGTGGCGTCGGACATGGTCGTGACCGTCCAGCCACGATCGCGAGTGCGTTCGACAGTGAGCCCGAACTCGCGCGCAATGTCCCGGAACTTCCCGTTGTGTAGGCACCGGCGCGGCTGGTGTCGTCGATCCCGCGCGCAACCGCCGCACCGTGTGCGGCTTCGTGCAGCAATGTTCCCAGCACATCGCGCGCGCCCATCGCCAAACCCTCTCCACCGACGAACAACTCGGGCATCATCTGCTGGCCGGCCTTCCACCGGTCGGGGCCGAAATGCCCCAGCTTCAGCACCCCACGCCGACCCATCGATCCCCGACGCCATGGCCACCACCACATCGGGGATATCGGCATGACGTGCGCGCAGATCCGCCCACACCGACTCGATAGCTACGACAAGAGGACTCGAAATGGCATTCATGCCACACCTCCGAGAATTGATTTCTATGCATCAAAAATGTTGTTGCACAGGCATCAAAGAAGTTCCGCGCTGAATCCCCTTGTTGTGGTCAATATTCGAACCGAGCCCAGGCGTCGACGTGACATCCACGCTCACGCCCCGCTTGTGGTTTCGTCGCCGGACGCGCCTCCGCTACCAACGCACCTTGCCATGCCAACCCGCCTCTTGTGGTCCTCTCTTTGTGTTCCCCCTTGTGGTCCCTCTTCCTTGTGGTCTCCCCCTCTTCTGGTTCTTCTCTTCTCCTCCCAACTGTTTGGTGGTGGTTTGCCTCGTGCCTGATCCCTACTATCTTCAGCGAAGCGGGAGATAGTAGGGATCAGGCGGGAGGCGGACCACCACCAAACCCACAGGTCAAAGCGATTTCGTATCGCACTTTCATCGCACAACTTGTGTGCATTCATTGCGCATCCAGTGTGCATTCATTCCGAAACCAGTGCGCATCGAAATCGACGGTCCCACAACGCAAGACGCTTACGTGCAGATCGCTGAGACACCTGCAACCGGCTGATCGCCGTGCCTCCCGCGCGCGCAGAGATCACCCTGGCGATCGATACGACCGGGCCCTCCTGAGAGCTCATCCCCGCATATGCGGAGAGCACGCCTCGACCCCGATGGGCAACGTGATCGCGGTGGGCTCATCCCCGCACGCGCGGTCTGCTTCCGCACTGACAACGGAAAACGGCGCCGAGAAGCGCAGCGTATGACCGCGCTGGCACAGCACCGGCCGATCCTCGAAGGCCGTGGCCGATTCGCCAGAATCGCGCGTGTCCTGCACCGGATGTGCGCTTCATGTCGGCCAGCACGTGGCTGTGTGGTGCGCGTGCGTTCCCAGATCAGCGAGGCGTTTTACGCCGCGCGCCGACTGCCGGGCCGCCGTTTCAGGTGGCCGCGGTGACGTGGAATCGATCGGATGCGGTGCTCGAGAAGTTCTATCAGTGGGCGTTGGCGGTGGTGCAGGCGGCGCCGTTCGGGCCGGTGCAGCAGCGCCTGTCCGGCGGGCTCGCTGTGGTCCTATTCGGGTGGTACCAGCTGCGGAAGCTGCTCGGCCGGGGCGGTATGGGTGAGGTGTACGAGGCATACAACACCACCAAGGACCGCACGGTCGCGCTCAAGCTGCTGCCCGAACACCTGGCCGCCGACGCCCGCTACCGCGAACGGTTCCGGCGCGAGTCCCGCACCGCCGCCCGCCTGCGGGAACCACACATCATCCCGATCCACGACTACGGCGAGATCAACGGCCTGCTCTTCGCGGAAGGGTTTGTCCCCCGGTCGAACTCGACGAGGGTGTCGAGAGTAGGCAGCCGTGTGTGGCGGCGGTGGAGATGTCGCTGTGTAGAGCGCAGAATTGCTGGGCGCCGATGAGGGTCGGCATAGCCGTAGCAGCGGCCGCGCCTACGCCGGTAGCGGTCGAGCCGGACTCGCCGGGCCGCACGCTGCGCTATGCGCAATCGACGGTCGCGGTGAGGCGGCCGGAATCTGTTCTCCGAGACAGGTTGTCGTGCCCGTTCGGGCGATCGTGTCGTGTATCGGGGCTCGAGCGCCGCCCGATGAGCGAGTCACCGTTGTCGGGGCCGGTGACGGTTCTCGTTGTGGACGTCGAACTCCGAGCGCGCACCGCGAGAGTCGAGGCCACGGGCGAGCGCCCTTCGAGCCGTCGCCCCCACCATACCCAGACGGGTTGCTGCGAACGTCGATCCGGTCTCCGGCCGGGACCGGCCTGCCGCATTGCGCCGTGACCGGTCCGGCCATGCAGCCGAACGCCCCCGAACACGGATCGGGCCGGTGACTTGAGTTTTTCGCACTCGAATCACCGCCCCGCACAACCACTTTCAGGCGGGCACGCTCGGATATCAGATCGGGTAATACCCCGCGCCGACCCCGCCGCGCGCATTCATATCGTTGACGATCGCCGACATGTTGGGACCGATTTCGGGACCGATGCAGGCCGCGACCACGTAGGCGCGCACCATGGCGACCAGCGTCGTGCCGACCACCACGGGCGAACCGGAGTCGCCCTGGACTACGCATATCTGGGTCCAGGTATTGCCGGTCTGGAAGAAGTCGCCCCAGGTGATTCCGCAGGTGTTGCCAGTTGTCCGGCCTTGCTTACAGCCGATCATCGGGAACGTCGCGGGCGCGCCGATCTCGGTGATCGTCGTGTTGCCGATCCGGTTGACCGGAATGATGCTGCCCTCATCGAACTGGATGACCGCATAGTCCAGGGCCCAGTCGGAGTTGGAGTAGACGAAATGCCCGATCACGCCGGCGCCGCGGTCCTGCTCGGCCCACACCTGGGAGCCCTGCTCGCCACAATGCCCGGCGGTCAGGCCGACCAGTCGTCCGGCCGCATCATGGCCGACGGTGGTGACGGTGCAGGTTTCCACGTTGTCGATGATGATTCCGGAACCGCCCCCGATCACCGGCGGACCGGAATCGGCCCGCACGACCCCCGCGCCCGTCCCGAGCAACGCCGCGCCCAGGGCACCGGCGCAGGCTACCCGAGCCACCTTGGCGAGTTTTGTGAACATGTCCCTCCACACGTCGCAAGTCCGCACGGAATCAGAGTCGTCGTACTGCATCCTGGCAGTTTTCGCCTGCGGACGCGTCCGCACGGAGGCGATGTTTGCTGGATCGTTGCAGATGCCGGGCCTGAGGGTTCGCGGCGCGCGGCGGTAACACCTCGGCGCGGCGCATCGGCTATCCGGGCGTTTGCGGCCGTTGGTCTTCTTGCCCACCTGAATCGACACGATGACGCCGATCGGGATGAGCGTCATCACGTTGCCAGAGCGGACAACAGGCTGAATAAGGTTCAGCCGAATGCAAACCGGGCGTACCGCTCAACGTCGAATATTCCAAGATTCCTCTTGGAGGACCATGCCCCGCTGTTGCTGGCGCGGCGGCCAGACATGAAGTAGTCGATCCGGACCAGATAGCCGTCGATCGTGTTCTTGCTGCGGTTCCTTCGCTGCAGTTCCGTGGCGAAGTCGTCCTTCAATTCTCGGCCCCCATGCGAGCCGATTCTACGTGCAGAATACAAGGCTGGAGGTGCTCTGTACTGGAGCGGCTCGACAGAACGAGGCGGAGTATCCGCAGGTGAAAGGGGTTTGTGGGGCGGGCGGGGCTCGAACCCGCGACCAATGGATTATGAGTCCACGGCTCTAACCGACTGAGCTACCGCCCCCGACCGCTTCAGATCACTACGGGCTCCGCGAGATGCTACCGCCTCGGGAGGGTCGATGCCCAGTTGGACTCGCTATCCGGCGTAGCGGTCGGCGATCTTGTTGAGTTCCAGCTGGTAGTAGAGGATGCCGAGGCCGAGGATCAGGTTCAGGGCGAAGCCGAGGATGGGGTTGCAGGTGCCTTCGAGGCCGGCGGCTTCCTGGGATTGGCGGATTCGGGTGCCGGTGCGCCAGAAGCTGATGATGGCGGCGATGCCGGTCCAGGAGAGGAAGAGCATGACCAGGAGGGGGCCCGCGACCGGGGCCTCGGGGTCGCGGCGGAGTTCGGCCATCTCCTTGTGGATCTTGTAGTACCAGACGAAGAAGTAGATGCCGAGGGTGATGAGCGGCCAGACCAGCCACACCAGCACCGGGTTGCGGGGCTTTATCGGCATGGCGAGAGCGGTGGTCATGCGATGAATCCTTTTGTCGTCGTGCAGTTTTCGAAATCCCGGGCGAACCGGCTCGGGAAACGTATCCACAAGATCGTGACCGGATCGTGAAGCGTTAATCTGGGGCAGTCCACGACCGCAGGGAGGATCACGATGGCGAGTCTGTTCGCGAACGTGCTGAAGGCACATCAGTGGATCTATGAGAACAGCAACGGCCTGGTCGGCCACAAGCTGCTGTTCGGCAACCCGACGTTGCTGCTGCGCACGGTCGGCCGCAAGACCGGCCAGGAGCGCACCAATGCGCTCACCTACGCGCAGGACGGCAAGGACTACCTGGTCACCGCGTCCAACGGCGGGTCACCCAGGCCGCCGGGCTGGCTGGCCAATGTGAAGGCCAAGGCGGACTGTGACATTCAGATCGGTACCAAGCGGATTCCGGTCACCGCACAGGCCACCTATCCGGACGATCCGGAGTACGCGCGGCGCTTCCAGCTCGTCGACAAGGTGAACCAGGGCCGCTACACCCAGTACCAGACGATGACCTCGCGGCCGATCGCCGTGGTGGTGCTCACACCGCGCTGACACCAGCGCCGGGTGGACCTCGTGGGTAAGGGTCGACTATCCTTCCTGACCTGAGGGGAGTACTTCCCAAGAATCACTCCGGTCAGTACGGGCCGCGCCGACGCGTCCCCCGGATGGTTGCCTGCGACTGTGGCATTCGAAGACGCAGGTGAAGGAGACCTCGGCTGGTTTACCCTGCCCGAGGAGGTCCCATGAGTCCTACCCTGTCCATTCTCGCGAGTTCCACCACCATCAACAGCGTCGGGACGCCCTGGCTGTGGGGCGGGACGATCGCCGCGGTGCTGGCGCTGCTGATCCTCGACTTCACGCTCACCCGCCGCCCGCACGAGGTGTCCATGCGCGAGGCCATCGCCTGGACCATCTTCTACATCGCTCTGCCCATCGCGTTCGGCGTGTTCCTGTGGTTCAACAACGGCGGCACCCCGTCCGTGGAGTTCTTCACCGGCTACTTGCTGGAGAAGTCGCTGTCGGTGGACAACCTGTTCATCTTCATGCTGCTGCTGTCCGCCTTCGCGGTCCCGGCGGCGCTGGCGCAGCGGGTGCTGCTGTACGGCATAGCGGGCGCGCTGGTGCTGCGCGGCATCTTCATCGCGCTCGGTGCGGCCGCCCTGGCCACCCTGGACTGGGCGTTCCTGCTGTTCGGCATGATCCTGCTGGTGACCGCGGTGAAGCTGCTGGCCGACGCGGCCGGTGGGCACGAGCAGGAACTCGATGTCGCCACCATGAAGTCGGTGCGCCTGCTGCGCCGCATCTGGCCGGTCACCGACGACTACCGCAGCACCAAGATGGTGGTCCGCGAGGCGGATCCCACCCAGCCCGGTAGATTCCGCCGCGCCCTCACCCCGCTGGCGCTGGTGGTCGGCGCGGTCATGGCCACCGATATCGTCTTCGCCGTCGACTCGGTGCCCGCGGTGTACGGCGTCACCGGCGACCCGTTCCTGGTGTTCGCCACCAACGCCTTTGCGCTACTCGGTTTGCGCGCACTGTATTTCGTCCTGCACGCCGCGCTCTCCCGTCTGGTGCACCTGGCCTACGGCCTGGCCGCCATCCTGGCCTTCATCGGCGTGAAGCTGGTCCTGCACTGGGCGCACGGCATCTGGAGCGGTGTCCCCCAGATCCCCACGGCCGCCTCGCTACTGGTGATCGTGGTGGTGCTGGCGACGGTGACCTTCACCAGCCTCCGCGCCACCCGCGGCGACAAGGGACACGCTGAGGAGACCGCGGTCGACGTGCAGTGAGCCGCGCGGCAGGGACCGGTGAATATCGCTCGCGAACCGCGCCGGTATCGACGTAGCGTGAAACCATGCTGCTGCACCGTTCCCGGCCGCCTCGGCTCGAGCAGGTCAATCGCGCCGTGGATGCGCTGGAACTTCCGGAGGCAGTGTTCAAGACCTGTCCGTGGCAGCCGCGCGAGCTGGTGGAAACCGGTCTGCGGCAATGGTTGCGCTGCTGCGGGGCGGCGATGCGGGACGATCGGGTGATCGGCATGCCCTCGCATGCGGTGGACGAGGCGTGGCACGGGCTCATCCTGTGCACGAAGCGGTATGCGCGGTTGTGCGACAGCGCGTATGGCCGGTTTCTGCATCACTTCCCCGACGGCGAGGGCACGGGTTCGGGTGACCCTATGACGGAGCAGTTGGGACGCACGGTGGTCGCCTGGTCGTTCGTGGCGCGACCAGGCGAGAAATGCGTGCTGTGGGACCTGGATACCGTTGTGGGAGTGGACCATCCGTGGGGCATCCCCGCGGAGCGGGTCCACTCCATCGAGGCCGCGCTACGGGCGGGCTAACCGCCTCCGCAGCCACCACCCCCACAGCCACCGCCGCCGCAGCTACTGCCGCCACCGCACCCGCTGTGCCCACCGCCGCAGCCATGGCCGTGGCCGTGACTCCCGCCACCGTCGGACCACCCGCCGCCCCCATCGCCGCCGGCCGCCCCGTATCCCCAACTCTTGCTGCGACTTCCACGACGGCGATCGGGCTCTCTCCCGTTCGCGACAGAAATCGCCACGGCAATCAGCGCGATCACGATGCCAACACAGATAATTCCGCCAACCATCGTCGGCCTCCTCCCCCACCTCGCGGCCCCTACCGCGAGATATAGCCGAAAGCTACGCCAGGAAGAATCGGTCCGACAAACCCATTTTCTGGGGGGCTCACCACCGGTGTGAGCCCCCGCCGAAATGGGTACCTGACTACGTCAGTTTCACGCGGGCCGCGAAGAAGCGGGCCACCGCCGGGGCGAAACGGTTGAAGCGGTACTGCAGCCAGGCTTCCGGGGTCACCGGGACGACGTCGCGGCCCTGCTCGACGGCCTTGACGATCTGGGCGGCGACCTTCTCCGGGCCGTAGCGGCGGGCAGCGTAGAGCTTGTCGTAGCGCTGCTGCTTGGCGGCCTCCTCCTCGGCGGAGACACCCGAGAAGCGGGTGGTGGCAACGATATTGGTGTGGACGATGCCGGGGCAGAGGGTCGGCAGTGCACCAATTGTAATATTTCCGGTCTGACCAGCGCCGACGCCTGTGACCAGGTCAGGGGCAGCTAGACGGCACAGT